>JBEBJB010000031.1:0-58767 GCA_040080065.1 Pyrinomonadaceae bacterium | reverse complement strand
ACCCCGGGGTCGGCCTTCGACAGTCAAACGTGAAGGTTAAAACGTCAATCTGGCACCGAACTGGAGTTTGCGCATGGCACCGGCACCGGAGATGACGCCGAAGGTGGTCGACGTTGTTCCAGCGGCGGGGACGGACGCGTTGGGCTGGTCGTAGTTGACGTTGTTGAAGATATTCGTACCCTCCGCGCGAAAACGCACTTTGATGCGCTCGCCGAATCGGAAGTCGCGTGACAGCCCGAGGTCGACCGACTGGAAACCGGGGCCGGTAAGCAGGTTGCGGGCCGCGGTGCCGTTGGTGGCGACGCCGGTCACCACGAGGTTTCGGGCAAAGGCCGCTGTGTTGAACCATCGAGCCGCAGTCGGGTTGTCGATGTGCGGGTCGCCGATGAGCTGGGCACGGTCGTTGGTCACGCCGTCAAGATTGGCGTCAACGTTGGCGTTGGTGACCGTGAAAGGCCGTCCGCTGCGCATCTTCACGATCGGCGAAATGCTCCAACCGTTCAGGATAGCACTGAGCACCTTGTTCGAACCCTCGTAGTAATCGGGCTGGAAGTTTATGCTCATGCTGAAGACATGACGCTGGTCAGTATCGGCACGCCCCTTTTCCAGGTCGAGCCGGCTGTAGTTCTGAGCGAGCCCCTGCGTCGTGTTGTTGTGAAGCTGAACACTGCTCAGGGTTTTGCTGAACGTGTAGTAGGCGTTCATCGTAAAGCGTTTTGCCATCCGGTATGCACTGGTCAATTGCATCGCATGATAGCTGGCATGCTGATCTGACTGGAGAAGCGTGACCGCCCCAAAGAGCGGGTTTGGACGCCGCGATAGGATGTTTGAACCGACTGACGTCGCTGTCGGGGTCAGGACCGGATAGTTGATATCACGGCCGAACGGCAGTCCGCCGCTCAGCGTGCCGACGTATGCTGCCCCGAGAGTCAGGTCCTTGGCAATCTGACGCTGTAGCGATACGTTCATTTGCAGCGTTTGAGGCCATCCGAAGTTCTGAGCCACCGCAAATGCTCCGCCCCCGTTTAGAAACGTCCCGTTATATGGGAAAGGGGGTCCGCCGACAAAAGCGTTGTACGGATTGCTCAGAGATGCGCCGATAGGTACGCCGGCTGGTGTCGTTCGCGGATTGATGTTCGAGAAGGTCAGACGTGTGGAGAATGGCTGCGTGTTGGTCTGCGTATTCCATTCATTGCCCGAGATGCTGCCGTAGAATCCGCCGACAGCGGCTCGGATCGACGTTTTGCCGTCACCCTTAGGGTCCCAGGCGATACCGAAACGCGGCGAAAAATGCGTCCAGCTCGTCGGAATGCCGCCGCGTTCGACGCCTTCGTCACCGTAGAACAGGATCCCTGGAGGAGCATTGGGCCTGACCGTCGATTGCTTGCCCGGAATGTAGTTGGCCACGCGATTTTCAGGATCGGTCGGCGGTGTCTGGACATCCCAGCGGAGTCCCAGGTTGACCGTCAGACGCGGGTGTACGCGGAAATCGTCTTGTACGAACAGGGCGCCGTACCAGGTGTCGGTGTAAGCCGTCACCGGAGAATCCTGAGTGATGTTGCTTGGGATACCGAGTAGGAAGTTGCCAAACGCGTTGGTTGTAAGGTTCGTCGTATTGAACGCTGTTGACGCATTAAAGGTGAATACGCCGTAATTGTTGAGCAGCGTTTCCTGCACGTCCTTGTTGAGCGAGAGTTCGCCGCCGAGCTTGAGCGAGTGGCGGCCTGTGTTCCAGCTGAAAATGTCACGCATCGCATAGAGGTTCGTGCCGGCTCTCGGGCCGCCGATGGCGTTGGTGAGTGAAAAGTAGCCGGTGACCGTGATCTGCGGCAGCGACGGAGTGCCCTGCGGGCTGAACGACGAGCCGAGATCTCTCAGCGAGGTGCTCGGCACATTGAGCCGTCCGCCGAAGTTGCGGCCGTAGGTGATCCAGAGCTGATTGATCTTGTCAGGCCCGAGGATCCAGACGTCGCTTGCATTGAAGTTGTGCTGCCGCCATTTGAAATTCTGCGTGGCCCATGGAAGGTTGCCGCTTCCGGGAAAAACGGTCGTGATGCCAGCGGTTGTAAAATACGAGGCAGACAGACGGTGCGGCTCATTAAGCTGATGATCGACCTTAACAAGGTATTCATTGGTATCAAATGGATTCGGCACGTTGCCCTGATAACCGGGCGAGCCGTTGGCATTGGTGATATTTGAGGTTGGGATGTACGTGTCAATGATCTTCTTCGCGACCGGGTCGATGCGGTTCGCGCACATCACATGTGTTACGCCGTTGCAGACGAAATCGAGGCCTGTGGCTGGATCCTTTGGCTTGGTCGCCGAGGCAGTAAAGTTACCTGCCCGTTCCAGAGCCGTTGGTATGACAGCTCCGGAAAGAAACGTGTTGGTGAGCTGGCGAAGGCCGGAATATGAAAAGAAGAAGAAGGTCTTATCTCTCTTGATAGGCCCGCCGATTGTGCCACCGAATTGATTACGTTTATACGGCGGCCTCGCTACCAGCGAACCCCATTCGTTTGCATTGAACTTTTCATTACGCGTGAATTCGTAGAGCGAGCCGTGAAACTGGTTAGTGCCCGACTTGGTCAAAACGTTGATGATGCCGCTCGCGAATCGGCCGTATTCGGCGTTGTAGCTATTCGTCTGAACCCTGAATTCCTGAATAGCATCGGGGCTTGGTGTGCTGTTTCCGGTATTGCGGAGGTTGGTCATGTTCGTTCCGCCGTCGAGGAAGTAGTTGACCGAACCCGTACCGCCGTCGGTACCGCCGTTGATCAGTGTTCGCTGTTCAGGAAAGCCGAGTGTCAGGTTGTTGGTCGCGGCCGAAGCCGTCGCAACGCCGCTGTTGTTCGACTGCACGCCGGGCGTCAGGTCGAGCAGGGCGTAGATGTTGCGTTCGACGAGCGGCAGGTTCTCGATTTCCCTGGTCTCGATCGTGCGGCCAAGCTCGGCATTGCTGGTATTGATCTCGGCCGCTCCGCCGGTGATGGTGACGGCTTCGTTGACCGATCCGACCTCGAGGGCGATATCGACCTTGGCAGTATCATTGACCTGCAGGACGATGCCGCCGCGAAAGGCCTTCTTGAAACCGGACGTCGCGGTTACCTCGACGACGTAGTTTCCTACCGGAAGGAACTCGATCCGGTAGCTGCCGTCTTCGCCGGAAACGACCGTTCGTGTCAGCCCCGTATCGGCATTACGAGCCGTGATACTCGCGTTTGGCACCTGAGCTCCGCCCGGATCGGTGATCGTCCCGACGACCGTCGCCGTCGTACTCTGTGCCGCCACCGCCATTGGGATAGCAAGCAGAACCGTGAGGAGTATAAAAATTCCTAAATTCCGCATCAGACCAGTAGTCTTTTTTGTCGAAGTCAAAACTCGGCTTAACTGTTTCATTTCTTTAATTCTCCTTAAAATCTAGTCCATTAAAAGACCGCCGTTGATCTCTATCGTCTCGCCGCAGAGATAGCTCGCGGCATCAGACGCCAGAAATGCGATCACGCTGGCAACTTCCGACGGACGGCCTTCGCGGCCCATCGGGATCGTGTTGCGCAGATTCTGCATGACTTCAGCAGTGGTAAACGTTTCGTGGTATGGCGTGTCTATCACGCCGGGCGAAACCGCGTTAACGCGGATGCCGTCTCTCGCAAACTCTTTTGCGAGCCCCTTGGTCATTGTGAGCAAAGCTGCCTTTGCGGATGAATAGTGGATCGAGCCCGGTGCTCCGCCATTGCGGCCGGCGATCGAAGTAACATTGATGATCACGCCTGAGCCTTTTTCAAGCATCTTAGGAATGACGGCTTTGGCGGCGAAAAATGCACTCGTGGAGTTTAGGTTCATGACCTCGTCCCAACGTGATTCGGTCAGATCGAGCGTTTTAAGACGTTCGACCAGAGAGCCGGCGTTGTTGACGAGAATGTCGACCGGGCCGAGACCTGCTTCGACCTCGCGGACCATGCGGGTGATCTCACCGTCTTTGGTGACATCGACCTGAATGGCCATCGCGCGTGCGGTCGCGGTTCCAACGGCTGTCCCTGAACCCGAACCGGTGCTTGTGTTGCTGTAGGCCGATATCGCGTTGACCGCTTCTTCGGCTCCTGCTCCGTTTTTGTGATATGTAAGTGCGACCGATGCTCCGCAGCGGCCGAAAAGTTCGGCGGTGGCGCGGCCGATGCCGCTTGACGCACCCGTGACGAGTACGACTTTGCCAGTAAAATCAAAGAAATTGTCCATAATTGATCATTAGTCTCCTTAGATCTGTTGAAGTTTTATCTTTTCGATGCGTCCAGCCAGCAGGCAAAGCAAGAGCGTGCCGACCGGAGCCAAAATTCCTGCCGTGACGAGGATCGGCGTGTACGAAAAATGATCGACCACCCAGCCGGTCGTGAAAATAAATATCATCGAGCCAATACCTGCTCCAGTTCCACCAAGCCCCGCAACAGAACCAACAGCATTCGAAGGGAAGAAATCGCTTGGCAGCGTCTGAACGTTATTGATCCAAACCTGAAAGCCAAATAACACAACGCCGATCAGCCCAAGTGCCATCATCGCGTCCGGTGTAAACGCTGCAAGTATTCCGGCGGGCATCAATCCGGCGGCGAAAATGATCACCGCCTTTCGGGCCTTATTCACCGACCAACCCCGCCCGATCAAATACCCGGAAAGCCATCCGCCAAACAAACTGCCCGCATCCGCCGCGACATAGGGAACCCAGGCGAACAAACCGATCTGTTTCAGGTCAAACCCATGAACCTGACTCAAATACAGCGGCAGCCACGTTATGTAGAGCCACCAGACCGGATCGACAAGGCACCGCGAAATAACTATCGCCCAGGTCTGGCGATATCTCAGCAACTCGAACCAACCGAGAGCTTTAGCAGGCTCGGCAACCGGAATCGTCGAAGACGCAACCGACGAATCGGCATCCACATTGTCCGACTGTTTGCGGCTTGTGGTTTCGGCCTCGTCCTCGATGATGATCTTGTATTCGGCAGCGGTCAGCCATTTATGGTTTTCGGGCGTGTCGTAAACGATCCACCACAAAATGAGCCAGAGAAACCCGAGCATCCCAGTTACGACGAACGTTTGCTGCCAATGCCCGAAATACGCTGTTAGCCCAACGATTACCGGCGGAGCAACGATCGACCCAATTGCCGCACCGCTGTTAAAGATCGCCATTCCCAACGCTCGCTGACGGGCGGGGAACCAGACGGCAACGGTTTTCGCGGCGCCGGGCCAGTTACCCGCTTCGCCAAGGCCGAGGATAAAGCGAAAGGTGCTGAGGCTACGTATGCCGGATGCAAACGCGTGTGACATCGCGGCGACCGACCAGACGATGATCGAAACCGTAAACCCCTTCTTAATCCCGACGCGGTCGTAGAGTTTTCCGGAAAGGCTCTGGCTAACCGTGTACGCCAACAAAAACCATGTCGCGATACCGCCGAATTCGGTATTCGAGAGGTTAAGATCCTTCGTGATCAGCGGAGCAAGCACCGAAATCGTCAGCCGATCGATGTAGTTGATCAGGGTTGCCAGAAAAACGAGCCCGATGATCATCCACCGCAGACCGGGAAGCTTGAACCCTTGCGGTCGAAGCTCGGAATTGTCCGAGATATTCTCCATAGATCGATCGTTAAAAATACTAACTTCCTACATCTGTGGTTCCTGACTGAAAGTCACAAAATATTTTGCCCATTCGCCTGGTTTTCAATATTGGTAAGACCAATTATTGGTGAGCAAAATGATCGACATTTTGCTGTTGATTGCGTCTGTTAACGTTATCAGATATCGCCATATAATTTTTCGGCATTAAGCTCCCACATTTCGGAGCTATGCTGGCTGAGCGACGGTCGATTCGCGAACTATCAGCTCGCAGTCAAGGATCCTTTCTTCGCGGTCGATCACCCTTTCGTTGGAAATTCGCTTCAGCAGCATCTCGGCTGCAAGTTGACCCTGTAGCCGCATCGGCTGACGGACGGTCGTCAGCGCCGGCATCGTATGGATGGCCAGTGGCGTGTCGTCAAAACCGACGATCGCTATGTCTTTGGGTATCGAAAGGCCCGCTTCCTTTATTGCTGACATCGCCCCAACCGCCGTGAAATCGTTTCTTGCAAAAACCGCAGTTGGCGGATTTGGCAGGGAAAGCAGACGCTTCATTCCCTCGTACCCGATCTTTTCGGTGGAGTAACCGGGCACGTCCGAAATCGATTCCTTGCGGCCCGTTATCAGGCGTTCATCTACCGGAATTCCGTGTGCGTCGAGCGCTTTCAAATAACCTTGCAGGCGTTTCAGGCTGCTGCGATTTTCAAATCCGGCCCCTATGAAAGCTATGCGTTTGTGACCCAGATCGATCAGATGCTGCGTCGCTTCGAAGCCGCCGGTGAAGTTGTCAGCGGATACGTAATCAACCGAATCGTGCTGAAAATCACGCCCCACGACGACGATCGGCAGATTGCTGTTCGCAATGCTCGCGAGCCGCGCGTCGCCTTCCTGATTGGCCCGCGTCGCTACGATGATGCCGTCGACGTTGTGATCAACGAGAGATTCGAATGCCGCTATATCTTCCTTCGCACTATGCTCACTAATGCAGATAAACAGGTTGTAGCCGCGAAACGAAAGGCTCTCGCGGACCGCGTTGGCGAGTTCCGTCGAATACGGATTCGACAGATCTCCAAGCACCAGGCCGACGGTTTCCGTCCGCTGACGCTTGAGGTTGCGCGCGAGGCCGTTGCGGCGGTAATTCATCTCAGCGACAGCTTTCTGAACGCGTTTGCGGGTTTCGTCGCTCACGTAGCCATTCCCGTTCACTACGCGTGAAACCGTCATCGCGGCCACGCCGCTGCGAGCGGCGATATCGCTAAGAGTTACTTGCTTTTTCTTCAGCATGCTTTGTATTAAGACGGCGTACCTGAAATAAGTTAACGTTAACTTATTATCACACACCGTATTTATACGCAAGCGAATTCTGTGATTTGAAACCCAATGATCGATCATTTCTTTCGATTAACCGCTTTGATCAGTTACCTATAGCTTGAGTTTGATAACCTCGGATCCCGCTAGCAAAAATGCCCCGGCACCGTAAACTTCCCAACTTTCTGCCGTAAAATTCCGCCGCGGATCAGCTCCGATCGGTTGCGTCCAACCGACCTTGCCGTCTTCGTGAACGAGCGTATTAAGTCCGATCCAGGCTTTTTTGACGATGGGTAGATATTTGCTGCGGTCGAGGACCTTTTTGTTTATTCCCCAGGCCAATGCATACGCATGAAAGCCCGAACCGCTTGCCTCACCGCCAGGGAACGAATCCGGATCGAGCAAACTCGAACGCCACAGGCCGTCGCTCTGTTGAAGCGTCAGGATCTTTGCCGCCATTTCTTTGTACTGTGTCAGGTAGAATTCGCGTTTGGCGTGATCCTTCGGAAGTTCCTGTAGCAGGCGAACAAGCCCGCCGAGAACCCAGCCGTTTCCGCGACTCCAGAAGATCTTTTTGCCGTTCGCCTCGCGTTTTCCTGTACCATCGGCGGCGATCAGATAAGAGGCGTCGCGCGCGTAGAGATCTTCGTCCTTGTTATAGAGGCGATCGTACGTTTCTTGGAAAAGGCGGTCGTTTAGGTCGAGATACGATTTGTTGCCGGTGATCTTCGCAAGTTTCGCGAGCGTCGGCGGAGCCATAAATAGAGCATCGCACCACCACCACGTTATGCCGTGCTTCTTGACCTCGTTGCCGGTTTCTTTTTTGAGGCGTTCGGCGACATCGATCGTCGGCTCGAGCATCTTTTTGTCTTTTTTCAGACGATAGATATCCAGATATGTCTGGTTGATGACGATGTCGTCGGCATGGTCAAAACGAGGGCCGGGTTTCCAACCGTTCTTCTCACCCATCGCCATCAGAGCGGTCATGATCTCAGGCGATTTGGTCGTTTCGTAGGCGGCGAAAACGCCCGCGTAGAAAGCACCGTTCGTCCAGTCGTACAGTTCGTGTTTGGGATTTGCGAGCTGCCAGCGGGTTACGGACATCATTTTGGCTTCGATGCTTTTCCGCTTGAAAATGTCTGTATTCTGGCTAAATGTGTTTGCGGCGACTGAAAATACTGCAAACAGAAGGCTTAAAGATCTGAGTTTCATATCCTTTATCTTGTTCATGATGAAGGGCCTTTTACAGAAATCGGCCCGAATTCTAGCAATTTACCTAAGCTGACAGATGTCGAGCACGTTCATGTCCGTGTAATCGAGATTCTCACCACCCATCGCCCAGATGAACGCGTAATTTGTCGTGCCGACGCCCATGTGGATCGACCACGGCGGCGAAACGACCGACTGATTGTTGTCCATGACAATGTGCCGCATGCTGTCAGGCTCGCCCATAAAATGCATGATCCGCTGCTTTTCCTTGAGGTCGAAATAGAAATAAACCTCCGAACGGCGATCGTGAAGGTGCGGCGGGCACGTATTCCAAACGCTGCCGTGCTTCATCACGGTCAAGCCGAGCAGCAACTGCGAAGAAGGGCAAACCGCGGGAACGACATACTGATAAACCGTGCGTTCGTTTGCCGTCTCGGTCGATCCGAGCTCAAGCGGAACTGCCTGATCGATCGAAATGTGTTTTATCTCAAACCGAGCGTGAGCCGGTGTGGAGGCGAGATAGAATCGCGTAGGATTTGCCGCATCGACCGATTTGAACGTGACATCCTTCGAGCCCATTGGAATGTAAAGCCCGTCTTTTGGAGCCAGATCGTAACGAACACCGTCGACCGTGATCGATCCCTGCGATGTACCGACGTTGATTGCTCCCATCTCGCGGCGTTCGAGGTATGGATGATCTTTTACTGACGCGGGCTCGGTCTGAAGCGGCAGCGAAACCGGTGCACTTGTCGGCGCAGCTCCACCGATGACGAAGCGTTCGTAATGCAGATAATTGAGCCGAACCTCGCCGTCAGCGAATAGGTCATCTATCAGATATCTCGACCGCAGGTCTTCATTCGAGGTTCCGGCCAAAGATTGAGGGTCGGTTGCGTAGTAGGTTTTGCTGTACATAGGTTTATTAAAACGGTGACGGCTCAGACGAGCTTTTTGCGATAGAATTAGTTGTTCAATGATTTCATCATACGAAAAAGAACCTTTTATAACCGGAAGCGGCTCGCCCGAAAGCGACTTGACCGCCGACGAAATGCGTCGGATCGTTGAGGATGCCTTGAGCGGCGTTCCCGCCGGCTCGCGTGTGCTCGCGATCGTTCCGGATAAAACGCGTGACGACAATACTCATATTCTCTTCCCGCAGGCCGCAGCGTCTTTAGCCGCAAACGGCGTTACCCAGCTCGATGCTCTCGTTGCCCAGGGAACGCATTCACCGATGACCGAGGCGGAAAAATTAACAAAGATCGGTGCCGAAAGCTATGCGGATATCCCAAATCTCGGCCAGATCTACGACCACCGCTGGGACACGCCCGAGGATCTGGTTAACATCGGCGAACTTCCTGCTGATGAGGTCAGCCGAATCACTGGCGGCTTGTTCAACGAATCGATTCCGCTTGCCGTCAACCGTCTTGCCGCTCCCGGCGTTTATGACGTGATCCTGATCTTCGGTGCGACGGTTCCGCACGAGGTCGCGGGTTTTGCCGGCGGTGCGAAATATTTCTTTCCCGGTATTGCCGGTGCTCAGCTAACTCACAAAACACACTGGCTTGCAGCACTCGCAACCATCGAAAAGATAATCGGCCGTATCGAAACTCCGACACGTCACATGATCGAGGCCGCGGCCGATCGAATAACCGCAAACGTCATTACGTTTACGTCAGTGATCTCCCGAACGAACGAAGACCGCCTGCAAACTCACGCGGTTTTCGGCGGTGACTATCGCCCGTCGCTGCGTCGTGCGGCAGAGGTCAGCCGTCACGTTCACATCAAATACACCGGCCGCCGGTACAAACGCGTCGTCGCTCTGCTCGATGAGCATTACGAAGATCTCTGGCTCGGCGGAAAAGCGAGTTATCGGCTCGGTGCGGTCATCGAACCCGGTGGCGAGCTGCTGATCTACGCTCCAAAGCTGAGGTGTATCTCCGAAACTCACGGCCACGACATCGAGCGGTTTGGCGGTTATGCTCCGATCGAAAATATCAAAGATCTGGTCGCCGAATCGGGCGAACTGCAAGCGAATCTCTGTGTCGCGGCCCATCTCGCCCACGTTTCGTACGCCGGGCGAAAGGGAAGCGACGGGCGGTTCGTTCCCAAATATCGCATCGTTCTCGCGTCCCAGGTCGATGCCGAAACGTGCCGCCGAGTGAATCTCGACTTCCTCGACTACAAAACCTTTGATGCGGGCGATTACGCAGACGACCCCGACACCCTGATCGTCGAAAGAGCGGGACGCGACCTTTACCTCGTCGAGCCGTCAGCGGATTGACCGCAAAACAACGATCAAACACAAAAACGAACCAGCCTTATTTCAAAAAATCTTCGCGAATGGGCGAAAAGATGTCGATCAGAACGACCTCTTCGTCCATCATCGTCGCACCGTGGCGATTGTGCGGCGGGAAATGTAGCACGTCGCCGGCTGAGACTATGTTCTCAACGCCATCGATAAAAAATCTGACTTTTCCTTTGATGACCAGCGTCATCTGTTCGTGCGGATGCGTGTGTTCTGCCGTAACCAGAAAAGGCTCGAAGGTAAAGCGGCACATCATCACATTTTGGCCGACGACCATTTGGCGTTTAATTCCCGGAGTCGGCTCGGTGACCGCGACTTTGCTCCAATCGGTGACCAACGCTGACAGTTTTGCTTCGTTTGCGATCATAAAATTCGGTGATTTCCCTTCAATTATTTAGGCTCGACGCTAATTTCCCAGCTTATCTTCTGGCCTGCGACGAGTTTGATATTAGCTTTTTCGGCGACAAGGTGGAGCGGAATTGCTCCAAGAACGCCTTTGCTGAGTTTACCGTCACCGGCGGCAAAAACGCGAATATCCTGTCCGTCATTTAGTCTAAACGTTACAGTCGTGTGGCCTTCGCGTCCTTCGAGGTCGAAAATTCGCTCGCCATTTTTCGCCGTCTCCTTTGTGGAAGTTGCAGTTGATGGAAACACGAATTTCCATTCCTTGATCTCGACGTCGCGGGCAGCCGTGACCGTTTCGCGGCGGGTGAGTACGCCGTTTTTGATGGTGAATTCGACTTCGCTCTTGAGTCCCGTATCGAATCTCTCACCCGATTTGCTGCCGATCTGTGCCCATTTTGTGTTCGTGAATTTGAGCGAACGCCCGTCGGGTCCCGGCGTGATGGAATCGGCTCCGTCGGATGCCGCATAAACTCTCTTATCGGCTAGTGTTAAGAAAGGAACAAAGGATGGATAAACCTCCTCGACCGGTGCCGCAAATCCCGATATTCCGAATGGAGCCGGAAGATAATCCGCGATCGCGGGCTTGGTGCCGACCGTTATCGGCAGGGCAAATCGCAGTTTGCCATCGCGAAAGAGCCAGACGCCTTCCTGCTTTTCACCTTTGGCAAAGAACTCAAATCTTGCGACATTCGGAAGTGCTGGCTTACCAGGAAAACTCGTAATGCCTTCTTTTTCGAGGACCGGCATGAACTCGGCGTGAGCCATGATGATCTTGCCTAATCCCGTTCCGGTTTGCTGCCATTCGCGCGTGGGGTTGATATAAGAGTAGTTTCCGCGGCCGTAATCGAAGACGCGAAACATGTGCGTCGTGTCACTATAATCCGCACGGATCCAACGCCACGCCTGATTGTACAGAGCAGCAAGTTCCATGATCGGAGCCGGGCGAAACTCGGGATGTTTGCCTAGGAATGCCACGATCTCCATCGTGTCGAGATAGCTCACGAGGCCCTGGCTGCGGCCCCAGTTGTAGCCGTAGCCTTCGGGCGAGACGAGGTCCCACCACAGCTTCATCTGGATCTTGAGCGTGTTGTTGAGCTTAGCGGTAATGTCTTGTCGGCCAGCGATCTCGGCGGCGTCCCAGCAGAATCGGGCGTATTCGTTCGAGTAACGATCATAGCGTCCGGTCGGCGGGCTATCGTCGGCGTAGATCGCTCCGTCGGTGAATTGCTTGGCCGCGGTTTCGACAACCGAATCCAGAAACGAGCGGTCTTTCAGCACGCCCATCTGATAGCTCATCGCTGCGACGCGGGCGGCGACGCCAAGGTAATTTTCGGGCAGGTTGATGACCTTTCGCGTTTTCGGATCGTAAAACCTGGCCGGGTCGAGCAGGGAATTCCACTCCTTTTGCTCGCTCTCGCTCATGCTCTGCCAGACGACGTTTTTCGAGAGATCCGTGCCGTAATGCCGCAATGCGAGGGTTGAGTAAAGCTGTGAAAAAGATTTACTGCCCAGCCGGGACTCGATCAACCCGATCTCGGCGACCGCACGTGCCGTATCTTTTCCCGCGATCATGCGGTTTCCGCCGACATCTGCCTGGGCGGCAAGTGCTCTCGCGAAGCTGCCCCACGAAAAATCGCCAACCGTAAGAGCATCAAAAACGCGATCCGGTGGCGTTTGCAGCGATTTGATATTACCAAAATGAGCCGCGATCTCGCGGGCAAAAAACTCGCGTCCTTCGCCCTGGATCTCAGACGTTTTCACTGTTTGGGTGTACACCTGAAAGCCTGTCAGTCCGATCGCGGCGAGGCAGGCGAGTAGTCGATAATATGTCGCGGTATTTCTAAACTGCATAAAACCTTGGCAAAGAGAAAAATGAACGTGTCGGTTCGTGCCGTTCTTCTAAGCCACCTTCGGGGCCGCAAAGGCCGGGGCTGTCACCAATGCGGCCGCACCGCGAAGCCTCGGGTATTCGCTCGTCGGAACGATCCCGATAGAGACGCGGCCAAGCTCGGCCGTCAAAGTCCTCTCCATGATCGCATCGCGAACCTGCTGTTCGATCAGATCCCACGCTTCTGTGATCTCACCGCCGATATAGACCCGCGAAGGATCGAGAGCGTTGATGATCGAAGCGATGCCGAGGCCAAGATAGCGAGCCGTCGAATTAATAGTGGTCAGAGCCTTGGCATCGTTGCCGCGGGCTCTGATTATTAGGTCTTCGATCGTGAAATTCGCGATTCCCATATCCTGCGGGCCGCGTGTCGTCACATTCCTCCCGAAATAGCGTGAGAGCGTTGCGGGGTTTGAAATGTACGCTTCCCAGCAGCCGCTTGCTCCGCAGGAGCATTTTGGGCCGTCAATACTGAGCGGAACGTGTCCGAATTCACCGGCGGTGTTATGCTTTCCGCGGACGACCTCGCCATTGATCACGAGCCCGACGCCAACACCGTCGGAAACGCTGACGAATACCAGATCGTTCAGAGCCGGGCCGTCGCTCAGCGGCGTCCAGACCTGCGACAGGGCACACGCTTTGCCCGAGTTTTCAAGGTGAACCTCGATACCGTCGAATTCTCGCTGTAGCGGCTGCAATAGATTTACATTCCTCCAACGCAGAGTCGGGGCGTGCAGAACGATGCCGTTCGCCCGGTCGAGAACACCCGGAATGACAAGCCCGATACCACTACAGGTTGCGTCGGCAGCGATCTCTTTCAAGGCCCTTCGTACCTCGACGCCTAGAGAGTCAATAAACTTGTCGGGTTCAAGTGCCGTTGCAAAACTCACGATCTCGCCAAGCTGCCGTCCGATCGAATCGGTGATCATCATGTATGTCCGCGACGCTCGAACATCGACGGCGACCGCACAGCTTTTTTGTGAATTGAGATACAAATACGTCGGCTTGCGGCCCCGAACTTTTTCGATGCCCTGAGAGCCCTCGCGAACAAGGTTTTCCTCCAGCAATTCGTTCACCAGGAATGTGACATTCGCCCGGTTCGTATCCATCAAACGCGCAATATCGGCCCGCGAAACAGGCTGGTGCGCTCGGATCAGCGTCAGGGCGATCTGCTTGTTTATCCCGCGCGAGGTGCCGCGGGTTGCGAGTTTGAAATCACGAGGATTTATCTTACGCATATTGTTAAATTACTTAACATAAATTCACGAGGATGACCGTTAGAGCGTATAAGAAAGGCAAATCATCCCCGAATACACCAAGCTGTCGCTGCATAGCGCTAATTTAAGCTCACGATCTCTCAGAATTTGTTAGAACATTTGACATATTACATCAAAATAGTCGTAGGTCAAGCGAAAAGCCGAAATATTAAAGGGGAAAAGCTACGCACACCCAATAGAATTACTGGGTTTCCGCGATTTTAGGCAGGTTAACCGCTTTATCGCGTTGTGAAAAAAATTACCTGATGGAGCGGTCAGGTCGGCATGGAACTGATATTTATCAAGGCGATATGATTAGATTGGTCAGACCAATTAGATGGATTTCGATCTCATCGACGTTCGCCGTGGAGGCGAAAATAGGCGGGAAAACCGTGCGAACATTTTTTGGTGTGGATGTTCAAGGTGTGAAACGGTTCTCCCGCCAGGGTCAAGTCTATCCTAACTTGACCCACCGCTGTCGATCGGTACGACAGCCGACAAAGTGTTGAAAAATTCAAGCATGACTAAGTTCCAGATAGCATGTGCAAGCCGATTTCTTGACACGCTCGCGGCTACAGATGGAAATACCGCCACGAGAATAATTGATAAGTTTCATCGCACGCAGTTCCTGAGCGATGCAGGTGATGCTTGGGCGATAAACTCCTAGTGTTCGGGCGATCTGCTCGTGCGTAAGGCTGAGTGTGTTGCGTCCACAGCGGTCCTGAACCATCAATAGCCAGGTACAGAGCCGTTCTTTGACCGAATGATACATATTGCAGATCGCTTTTTGCGAGATCTGACGGATGTAAAGGTCGACGAATTTATTGAGGCCCGTCCTGAGCATTTCGTTGGAGCGGAGAAGCCGTTCAAAGGTGATCGCGTCGAGTCTTTTCGCGGTTCCGGCCTGCGAAACCTGCGTGCAATTCTGCGCTGTGTGCGAATTCGAGAACATCGACGAAAGGCCAATTGCTCCCTCGTTTCCGGTAACGGCGATCTCGACCATGCGGCCGTCCTCCAGCATCTTAAATTCCGAAACGACAGCGGTCACTGGAAAGTAAACGAAGTCGAGCCGGTCGTCTTCCTGGTAAATGAACTCCTCTTTCCGTAAAACGACGGGTCTAAGAGAAGGAGCAAGCAATCTGCTCATTTCAGCCGGTAAGGACTGAAGGATCGAATTGGCCGGTACCGTTTCGATGTCCGAAGTGTTGCGAAAGCGAGGAGTAGCGACCTTTGATCCGCCGTACACGTCATCGCTGCCAAAATACTGAGTTCCAGAATCTCTGAAATCCATTTTGATTTACCCCCTTTATAAAAATTTCGTGAGCGGCTGGAAACATCAAGCGTCTGAAGGAAAATTTCCGCCGAGCACTTTTTTCTTTGTGAAAAGCCTTCAACTCTTGATTGTTGAAAGTTGCGGGCAAGGGACTTCGCCAGTCCCTTGCCTTACCCCTTGAATTTATCGGACAGGCGACCCCTTTTTGTTTGCCGCTCCATCACTTGCGACTACCAAGCCTATCCGATGTATTGAGTATGCCAAGGAACCGAAACCGGAAATATAGGGAAGATGAGAAACTTTTCTAGGGGAAAACCCTTAAGGCAGTAGCCAGTAGCAGACGCCAAACAGATTTTGGGTAAACGATGCGTTTACCAACCGCCGATGCTACATTCAACTGGAATCAATTATCTTGAAGCCAATTCTGGAGAATAGCGTATTTTACGATGTCGATGCGGCTGGAGATGCCGAGTTTTCGCATGGCGTTGGCCTTGTGGGCTTCGATGGTTTTGACGCTTAGATCAAGTTTTGCACCGATCTCTTTGTTGCTGTAGCCGAAAGCGATCAGACGAAGGACCTCAGATTCCCGGTCCGAAAGATCGCCCTTGGTTTCGCCGCGCAGGGAAGTCGCCCGGTTGACATATCCACCCATTACCTTTCGAGTAAGAGCTGGATCGAGGTAGGCATTTCCGGCAGCAATAGTGCGGATCGCGCTTATAAGTTCGGTTGGGGCACTTTGTTTTAGAACGTATCCGTTTGCTCCGGCTCCGAGCAATTGCTGCAAATAGCCGTCGTCCGTATGGCGCGTTAGGATCAATATCCTGATATTTGGGATGACCGAACGAAGTCTTTTTGTAGCTTTTAGGCCATTTAGCGTTGGCATGGAGATATCCATCACCAGAATGTCCGGCCCGAGTCGGATTGCCTCTTTTATGGCGATCTCGCCGTCGCCTGCTTCACCGATCACCTCCATATCCGGCTGGGAATCAACCAAGAGTCTGACCCCTTCACGGACTGTCTGATGATCCTCGGCAATTAGTACTCGCAGTTTCTCGGCCATTCTTAACAAGTGTCAGTTTGAAATAGGAACCCGTACAAATATGGTCGCGCCTTTTCCGGGAGAAGACTCAATTTCCAATTCTCCCCCGGCGAGAATGGCTCGTTCACGCATTCCGATGAGGCCTAATCCCATATCGGATTCTGCCGAGGGCTGCTTAGCATTGACGTTGAAACCTCTTCCGTTATCTTCGATGATCAGGATCACGTCACTGTCGCGTTTTTCAAGCATAACTGTTACGAGTTTCGCATTCGCGTGCTTGAGAACGTTGTTTAGGGCCTCTTGCGTGATGCGATAGAGGTGAGTTTCGGTATCGTGATTCAATCTGGCTTTCGGAAGTCCGGCAGAGTGAAAATCCGCTGATATTCCATAGTGTCTGGACCATTCGTTCACAAAAGCTCCAACCGCATCGACAAGGCCCAGATCGTCCAGAGCAGTCGGCCTAAGCTCCCATGCGAGGAAGCTGACTTCAGCATCAAGCCTTTCGCCGATATCCTGCAAACGCTCGACTCTCAATGCGATCTCTTCGTGGCCGGTAGATATTTCCTTTAGGGAGGCGATCTTGAGGCGGAGGGCGGTCAACCGCTGACCGAGCTGGTCATGGATGTCGCGCGCGATACGGCGGCGTTCGATTTCCTGGCCTGTCACCAGCCTGCCCAGAAGGTCGATCCGCTGGCGTTCCGCGATCTCGCGCACCTCCATTTCCTGCACAAGAGCGAGATTCGATTCGGCGAGTTCCCGAGTACGTTCCTCTACTCGAAGTTCCAGTTGATCGTGCGCTCGCTGCAATTCTTCCGCCCGACGTTGTTTTTCAGTCAGATCGGTTGCTATCTTCGCAAAGCCCGTTAAATCGTTCCCAACCCTAAGTGGCATCATCACCCCGTTGGAAAAGAATCTTGTACCATCCTTTCTGATGAGCCAGCGATCATCCGAGGCTCTGCCCGTCTGCCGAGCGGTGCGCATCTCCTTAATAAAGACGCCGCGTGAAATATCCTCCGGCGTAAACAATATGTCACACGATCTGCCAATAATCTCGGCCGGTTCGTAACCAAAGATGATCTCGGCGCCTGTATTCCAGCTATCGACCCGGCCGTCCGTGTCCATGGAAAAAATGGCATAATCCGCAACATTTTCGACCATCAGGGCCATCCGCTCTTCCGTCGATCTCAGCAGGTCCTGCGAACGTTTGAGGTCAGTGAGGTCGTTTGTAAGGCCGTAATAGCCATAAACGGTGCCGTCGACGCCGATATCCGGCATGTAAGAAATATGGACGTACCTTGTCCCTATCGCTTTGTATGTCAATGCTGTTTCAAATGCTACCTGCTTGCCTGCAAGAGCTTCATTGATCTTTGGCTTCAAAGCGCGATAGGCCTGTGAGCCGAAGATATCGCGAACCTTTTGTCCCACGATCTCCTCCGTTGGGATACCAAACCAATCGGTGAACTGATGGTTAACGAACCGGTACCGTTCGTTGCTGTCAACGTATGAGATCAGTGCCGGGACAGCGTTTGTGACCAATCTAAGCTGGTTCTCACTCAGGCGGAGGCGTTCTTCCGTGTCTTTTCGATCTGTTACATCGAGATTGACGCCGTACATCCTGATTGCCTTGCCGTCAGCGTCGCGATCGATATTTGCGCTCGTTTCCAACCACCTTACATGACCATTTTTTTTGACGATCCGAAATTCATCATGAAACCGCATCGCGTTCGATTCGAGCGTCTGCGTTATGTTCAACTTGACCCGTTCGCGGTCACTTGGGTGCAGGTGGGAACTCCAGTACGCCTCGTCCGGGTTGATATTCGAGGGCTTCTCGTCGTAAAAAGACCACATTGTCTCAGACCAGTACGTGCGATTTGTCTGAGCGTCCCAGTCCCAAATACCAACGCGGCCAGCTTCCTGGGCGAGTTTTCGGCGCTCTTCAGAAGCTCGCAATGCGGCATCGCTTTTCTTCCTGTCGCTAATATCGCGGACAATCGCGAGGACGAGGCGCTGGCCGTCGAAATCGGCTCCGTTAGCATTCACATCTACGGGGAAAACGGTGCCGTCCTTTCGAACGTGCCAGGTTTCAAAATGAATACCTTTTTCGTCGGCCAGCCTGAACTGCTGCTCAAAATCCAGAAGCGTGGACGGATCGCGAATATCCTTCATACTCATATTAAGGAATTCTTCACGAGAGTAGCCGTAAAGGTCGATCGCCGCCTGGTTTACTTCAGCGAACCGCGAATCCCGTGTCAAAAACCAGATCGCGTCGCGTGATCCTTCCGAGAGAAGCCGGTAACGTTCAAGCAGTCCTTCGGATCGCTTACGTTCGGTAATGTCGCGGTTGCTTTCGAGAACCAGCATACGTCCGTCGTATTCGATCAATTGCTGTCGGCTTTCGACGATCAATTCCTGTCCGTCTTTGGCAATGTGGTGAACCTCGCCGAACCATTCACGGTCGCGGTATAGCTGTTTTTCAAAGTCTTCAAATCCTGCCTGATGGATCGAACCAAGGAGTTCGTGGGTTACCCTGCCAATTGCCTCATGACGAGAGTAGCCATACAGTCGCTCCGCCCCCTTGTTCCAGTCAACAATGCCTGATTGCGGATCCCAGGCGAATAGCGGGTCATTCGATAATTCGATCAGAGCGACTTTCTGCTTCAACATGCCGACCGTTTCTTGCAGTTTTTGTTCCGCGGCCTTCAGCACTTCGGAAGCGACATAGCTTAAACGAACCGGCTTGCCTCCGATCCATTGGGTTACCTGGCCATAGTCGGGAGCCAGTTCGGGCCGCGATTCCTTCTGAGATTCCAGCGACTCGTCCGACAGGTTTTTTTGGTTCCCGCTGTTTCGCATGTTTTAGTTCGAAAGTATGACAAAAGTCTATATCCTGTAACGATATTAATAAAGTTCTCCTCACTTTTCATCGGCGCTTTAACGCTCCGAATCGGTGAACAGATCAAAAAAAAGGTGCCCTTCCGGCAGAAGAACACCTTTGAATGCACCAAAGTGCCAGTATGAAAGGAAACTATGAGTCAGAGATAGGTTAAATCAACTATCCGACGGTTAATGTACGCCGGAGTACTTAACGGCTAAAATATTCTAGCTAAACGGACGCTTGCGAGAGCGACTCGAAAATCCTGGTCGATCGATCCGGTAAAAAGAGCGCGGTAGTGTTCCTTTTGGAACACTACTCGTTTCCCCCGCGCAAATCTCTCGCGTCTACAGTGTAGACACAGAATAACCCCGAACTTATCGAGTCAATGTAATATCGCATACATTGCGGGAAAAAATTATCGCCGACAGCTTGGGCAGCCGCCTATTTCGAAATCGCGAACGTCCAAATATTGGTCGCGGATGTCAACAAGGTGTTTTTCGCAGAGATTGCGGTGGAGCACTGTATAGTTCTGATCCGGAGCCGGCAGGATGTCCTGCACGCCAAAGGTCCGGTTGCCAAAACGGACATGCCTGGTCGCAGGCGCGTTACACTGACTCGAACTGCATTTTATGTCAGGGTGTTCGTGCATAATGGGGCTAAACGAAATTTAACATTTTGCTGCCTTAAGCGCAAGAAAATGGGGTTCGGGCAACAAATGCTCGACCCCCCTTTTTTGCTTGTAATAATCCTAAGCTGCGGGTCGTCGGCCGGTTATCAACTGAATCAGCAATACAACCAGCGCAACAACTAGCAGCATATGGATCAGCGGGCCAACGCCCGCGAAGCTAAATCCAAGAGCCCATAGTATTAAGAGTATGAGAATGATTGTCCAAAGCATATATGAATCCTCCCGTTTTGCGTCCTGACTCGATTCACTAGATCGTTTTTGCCATGCCTTACAATATCGCGGGCAAAAAGCCCCTGTATGTAACGTCTCTTACAGAATTGGAAAATTTTGGTAATCGTCGATCTTATCCGGACAATTCTGCCGCGAAAAAATCCACGTTTGAGAACAGGTCAATCGCCGTTTTTCACTATTGCTGCGTGTGATATCACTGCAATTCAGCTATTTTCCTAGCAAAAATGGCCAGGACAGCGTTGGAACGTCCCTTGCATTATTAGCTGTGCGGGCACGTGGTGTTGCGTAGTACTTCGACTTTGGAGGCATGTATGACACTCGAATTGAAGAGAGCTGAATGGAGGCCATTCTTTGACGGTCTGAGCCGTGATTTGGAGAACTGGGACACAATGGTTCACGTCCTGGATGGGTCAAGTGGAGCTCAGCTTTTGACGGAAAGATTGCCCTTTCATGGCTTGACTCTTGAGAATGTCGGAGGTCGGGAAACGATCGGCCTTTCGGTAGGTTTTGGTGATGACTCGCACCAAACACACAATATTCTGAGGCCAACTAAGATCGCATTCGCAAAACGGGGCAGCGGCCCGGCCGGAACGCTGGATATCGAGGACGCGACCGGTACAACCACGCTCATAACGTTTATCGAACCTCATCGGGAACTGATGGGACAAGGCCCGACGAGTTTGGCCGGACGTTAGTTGGGGTTTGTCTAAAGGAGGCGGAAATGAAAATATTTATTGCTACAGACGGATCGGATTTTAGTAAAGTTGCGGTTGAAGAGGGTTGCCGTATGGTGATCCGCCCTGACGACGAGGTGCTGATCGCATCCTGTTATGAAGATGCCTATCCAATATCGGCCGAACCGTTTGCTCTCTCCGCCGATTATTATCAGAAAATGGAAGATGCGATGAATGAACTCTCCGAGGGCTTTGCGTCGGAAGCGCGGAAAGCGATCGAGGCGAAATATCCTCCTGCCGCCGTTACTATCTCAACGGAGGTCCTCAGAGGTTCGCCAGCGCAGAGAATAGTTGAACGGGCGGAAGAATGGGGAGCTGATCTGATCGTCGTAGGTTCCCATGGCCGCGGATTCTGGGGAAGACTGTTGGGATCGGTCTCGAACGGCGTCGTCCATCACGCTCCCTGTTCGGTTCTTGTCGTTCGAAAGCCCAAGGATCAATAGAAAGAGGCCTTTTCATTCGGATCGCGGTCCCGGTTTTGCGGCCGGGATCGGAGAATCGTATTAACTATACGGCGGCGGCTACTACATCGATCCGGGTAAAACCAACCAGCAGATCGATCGGTTCGACGAAGCGGATTAGCGTCTTCGTTCCATCGGCTTCCTCGATATTAACGACATCGCCGCGATTGTCCACCGACGCGAGAAACGCTACCCGTGTCGGATTAACAATTATATGCGTTTGATGCATTTCAGTGTTTTCGCCGACAGAAACATCCAGACTCATTTGCGTACCTTCGCCCTCAAGCGTAATTCCATTAAATGGTAATGCGGCGTTCAGGGTTTGGTCACCAAGGTTCGGGCTCAAGATCTCGATCTCGGTCTTCCACTCGTAGCGCCGTTTGCTGAGTGTGTCAAAAAACTTCTTCCATTCGTCTTGTTTTATTTCGTAACTCATATTTCCTCCTGCTTTACTTCCGATTGCGAGCCTGCCACCAGGCGTCATGAGCTTCTTTTGCCCAGCCCCAAAGCCTGCCTTTCTTCAGGCGGTACATCGAATCGTCCCAGATCCCATAATGCAGATAGATCGAATCGGATCCGCCGGCATCGATGATCGTGGCGATCTCGTGGTAATAAGCTTGTGTTGGCTTTTCGCCATTGATCTCTGAGATCAGATTGGCAGCGGCGACTTCGGCTTGCCGCACTGCCATATGAGCGAATTTAGGCCCTGAAAATGCAACTATATCGCCAACAGCGTATCCGTTGTCGAGGCCTTTGATCTTCATCAGGTCATCGACCTTAACAAAATCAGAGCTATCCGTGATGCCTTCGCTTCTGAGCGATGCTTTTCCACGGAATGGCGGTACGAGCATCAGCAGATCGTAATTGATCTGATGTTTTTCGCTGGAAAGAACTGAATCGGAAGTGATCTCGCTGATCGGGATTTCATAATGAACATTGATATTGTGCCGTCTGAACGCAGCTTCAAGCTCCTTATGAAGAGCGGCTCCGCCGAATGCCGCTTCCAGCGATTCGGGAAAGATAACCGATATTTGCACCGAACCGTCAGCCATCTCAGTTTTGAACTTTTTCGCTAGGGCAAATGCAGTTTCGCAAACAGGAACGGGCAGTCTGGCGTCAGGACATAGGCCAACTATTATTCGGCCTTTCTTAAAATCTTTGATGGCTTCGCCAAACTTCAGAGCCGCCCCAGTACCTAAAAAGTGATGGGCATATTCAAAGAATCCTGGAACCTTTTCCGTTGCGAGACGACGGCCAACTGCGATCACCAGATAGTCGTATGCGATCTCGCCGTTCATGTCATCGCCGGCGACCTCGACCTTTTTGTTGTCCGAGTCGATATGGATCATCTCGCCCTGGACATATCTCACGCCGATGTTCTTAAGTTTGGCGGCGAGGTCAAATGTAATGTCGTCAGGTTCGCATTCGCCAAACGCTAGATTTACGAGGGCCGGATAGAAGGTGAACTTCTGATTTGGCGCTACGAGCGTTATTTGATGGGTTGCGCCGATTGCCGCGGCAAGTCGCTCAGCAACAATCAATCCTCCGAAACCGCCGCCCAATATCAATATATTTGCCATGGTTTACCTCCGCTTTTATTGACCCTTTGCGGCAGCCGCTGCCGCTGACCGGACGATCAGAACCGAACACGGGGCGTGATGCAGCACGGCATTAGAAACAGAACCGAGTACCGCCCGCTGCCAAAAACCATAGCCGTGCGATCCCAGGAGAATCAGGTCGGCATTCCAAGATTCAGCCTCCTCAACGATCGCCTGCTCCGGCGAACCGATCAACAGAGCGGTTGTGAGGTTTTTTGCAAGTAGAGGATAGTCCGTTTGGATTTTTGCTTCGGCGCGCTTGATTACCGCTTCAGTATTCTTTTCCGTCTCGTTGTCGATTCTTTCAACATACTCAGCCGAAACGGCGAAAGGCTCCGTGGGCATGAACATACGCTCCATCGCGGAAACGACGCGTATCTCATTCTTATCGGAATCACCGAATATTTCCCCGCATTTGCGTATAGCCTCGCTGCTGAATTCCGAGTCTTCGATCGCTAATAGCACTTTCATGACGTTCTTATCCTCCTTGGGAATCTTCACACCCGCTACAATTGATGCAATAGATGTTCCGCAGTGAGGAACTAGCTTTCAGCAAGGTTTTTGGTGGTTTGGTGAGTAGGTTTCGGGTGAATTTTCGCGCGGACCTAAAAATATCCACAGCAGGTTTTACTAAGGTGAGATCGATCAGGACAGAATCGAGGCAAGCGTACCTAGCAGCTTTTCCGCGGAGAATGGCTTCGTAATGATTTCCTTAACATTGAGTTCGTGAAGTTCCGCGATCTGTGCATCGCTCAACAAACCGCTCATAGCGACGATATTTATCCCAGGCTTCATCTTTTTTAACGCCCGGATGAGAGATGCTCCGTCCATGTAGGGCATAGCCATGTCGGTCAGGACCGCGGAAATATCTTTGGCATGCTGGGAATAGACCGCAAGGGCATCCGTTCCGTCAACCGCAGAGACAGTTTTATAACCAAATCGCTCAAGCGTCGCAATCGTCACTTCTCGAATGTTCTTCTCATCATCTACGACAAGGATCAATTCGCCGTTTCCGCGCGGCAGGGGGCTCTTCTGTTCCTCGGATGTAGCGGGTTTCTCGGTATGAACGGCTGGCAGATAGATCGAGAATCTTGAGCCTCTCGAAACTTCGCTATAAACGTTGACGAATCCACCGTGGCTTTTCACAATCGTCATTGTCGTCGCGAGTCCAAGGCCTGTACCTTTACCAACCTCTTTTGTCGTAAAGAACGGATCGAAGATTCTTTTTACAATATCCGGCGACATTCCGGTTCCGGTGTCAGCGATTGTTACTACTACAAACTCGCCTGGTTCCGCATCGATGTTCATGCGTGCGTAGTTTTCATCGATCGTTACATTTGCCGCAGTCAGCGTTATCGTTCCGCCCATCGGCATTGCGTCGCGCGCGTTGATCGATATGTTCATCAACACTTGATGCATCTGAGTCGGATCTGCCGCAATCGTCCAGAGGTCCGTGCTTACATCAAATCGGAGAATGATCGATTTTGGCAATGTCTCATTCAATACGCCTACCAGTTCCTTGATGATGTGCTTTAACTGAACCCGAACCCGTTCGCCCGTAAGTCCGCGGGCAAATGTCAGGACCTGCTTTACTAGTTCCGTTCCCCGTTCCGCATTTTCTTTGATCATTCCAAGCCAACGTGTCGTTTCGGCGTCGTTCTCGGTCAGCCTCATCATATCCACGGACATCATGATCGGCGAAAGGATATTGTTAAGATCGTGGGCAATGCCGCCGGCGAGGGTGCCGATCGATTCCATTCGTTGAGCCCGGAAGAGATGTTCCTGAGTGTGTTTTTGTTCGGTGATGTCCGTATTGATCATCAGGAAATAATCAGGAACCCCTTTATCATTACGGACAAGAGTCCAACGGCTTTCGATCGCGATGCTCTCTCCAGTCCGTTTGATGTGCGTCGTTTCAAACTTCCACTCATCCGAATTTTCTACGGCGGTCCTCGCCTTGGAAAGGCCGTCCTGATCGTTATCCGCGATCAGTTCAGCGAGGTTTCGGCCGACGGCGGCCTCCGCGGTCCATCCGTAGATCCGTTGAGCGCCCTTGTTCCAATAGAGGACCTTGTAGTTGAGATCGCAGACCAGGATCGCGTCCTGAGCCTTATCGAGGAGAGATGCCTGCTGCCGGATCCTATCCTCGCCAAGTTTCCGTTCGGTTATCTCGTATCGTATAGCCACGTACTGAAACGGCTTTCGGTCGTCGTCGAGGAATGGAATGATCGTCGTATCAACCCAGTATAATGAGCCGCCCTTCGCTCGATTTCGGATCTCGCCGCGCCAAACCTTTCCGTTGGCGATCGTCGTCCAGAGTTCACGGATAAATTCCTTCGAGTGGTAGTCAGAGTTTATTATTCGATGATCTTGCCCAAGCAGTTCTTCCCGGGAGTATTTTGATATCTCGCAGAACTTGTCATTGACGTAGGTAATTCGACCGCGCTGATCCGTCATTGCGACGATCGCCGCTTCGTCGAGAGCACGTTTCAGATCAGTTAGCTCCTTTAGGAGATCATTATTGATCTTCCTCTTGGGTCTATTTTGGAGGGGTTGAGTCACAGATGTTGTAGGTTTAGGTTTCTGTATCGTATCCTGCCTTTCTTAGCTTGTACCGAAGCTGGTCACGGGATATGTCGAGAAGCTTTGCCGCCCGTGTAAGATTGCCGCCGGTTCGCTCGAATGCCTGCCTGACCAGTTCAAATTCTACAGTTTCCAGAGGAATGCCTTCAATAGGCAGCGTGAATAGAACGCCTTTCTGAGCAGGTTGGCCGGATTGAGCACCGAGCATGTCGGCCGGGAGGTGTGCCGACGTGACCGTATCGCCATCCTCGAGGATCGAGGCCCGCTCGATCACATTCCGCAGTTCGCGGACGTTGCCGCTCCAACGATAGTGGATAAATATCCGCTCAACTTCGGGTGAAAGGCCAACTAAGGATTTACCGCGGCGCTTCAGATTAGCTTTGTCGATATAGTACTTTGCCAAGAGCACGACATCATTGCCCCGGTCTCTAAGCGGCGGAATATCAACCTGGATAACGGACAGCCTGAAATAAAGATCGAGCCTGAAATTACCGCTTTCGCTTTCCTGCTTGAGGTTGCGATTGGAGGCCGCGATTATTCTCGCGTTCAGGCTGATATCCTTTAAGCCACCGACACGGCGGAAAGTGCCTTCCTCCAACACGCGCAAGAGCTTCGCCTGCAGGGCGAGTTCCATCTCACCGATCTCGTCGAGAAATATCGTCCCGCCATGTGCCTGCTCAAAAAGGCCCTCTTTCTTTTGCTTGGCGTCGGTAAATGCTCCTTTTTCGTAACCGAAAAGCTCGGATTCGATCAGATTTGCCGGCAGAGCCGCACAATTTATGGCGAGATAAGGAGCATCGGCTCGCTCGGACGCGAAATGGATAGCCCGCGCAAAAAGATCTTTTCCGGTCCCGGTCTCGCCGTTGAGCAGAATGGAGCCGACATCGGAAACGGCAACGCGGCGAGCGAGATCGATGGCTTTTTTCATCGCCTCCGATTCGCCAATTATTTCTTCGAAGGTGAATCCACGCTTGTTCGCTGAACGAACCTGATTTATCTCGCGGCGCAGTGTCCGCGTTTCGGCGGCGTTTCTGAGCGTTACTCTTAGCTCCTCGATCCGCACCGGCTTACCAATGAAATCGTGAGCCCCGCCGCGAAGAGCGGCCACCGTATTCTCGACGTCGACATTGCCCGTGATCATAACCGCGATCGTCTCGGGGCTTTTTTCCTTAATATCTTTGAGAATATCAAGGCCTGAACCGTCCGGAAGATCGATATCGAGCAGGACGATCGCCGGCTCCTCTTCGTCAAACGCCTTTCTCGCTGATGCTACGCTGTCGGCTTCGGCTATTTCGTACTGCCAGCTCTTAAGCGCCTCGCTCAGCGCCATCCGAACGAACCGGTCGTCATCTACAATAAGGACTTTTCCTGCTGCACTGCTCATAACGTCTTTTTATTCCGGGATTGTAAAGTGATTTAATTATAACTGCACTCTACACAATATAGTAATGCGACTGCGGAAAATTCCGCATTGATAGCGACTTCTCACAGCAAAATGTGCCTAAAAGCAGTGAATTAGTTATATCTTGGCGTGGCACGCGCGTTGCACGAGCAAGCAGAGTCAGGCTCACGCCGGCCCCATACAATGAAGGTTCTAATTGCATATGATGGTTCGCACAGCGCGGAATCGGCCCTCGATGACCTTAGCCGTGCCGGACTGCCGCTAGACGGCGAGGCCCTCGTCATAACCGTTGCGGAAGTTTGGCTTCCGCCGCCGGATTCGACCGAGGAAACGGACGAATTTCTGGAAGGAATAGTCGCGAAGTACAGAGAGAAAGGCCGCAGGCTGCTGAACCATGCAGAGATCATGGCAAAGCACGCGGCGACACGGGTCCGCCGGATTCTGCCGGGATGGACGGTCGGTCAGACGACTACGTATGGTTCGCCCGGTTGGGAGATCCTGGCAGCGGCCGATAATTTCCTCCCGGATCTGATCGTTACGGGAGCCCAGGGCCATTCGGGTATCAGTCGCTTGATCCTGGGGAGTATCTCGCAAAAGGTGTTAACCGAAGCAGCATCGTCCGTACGGATCGCCCGGGGAAAGATCGAGGTCGATCCGGCACCTTGCCGCCTTATTATTGGATTTGATGGTTCAATCGGTGCAAGTGCCGCCGTGCACGCAGTTGAAGGCCGAAAATGGCCTGAGCAATCAGAAGTAAAACTCATCGCTGCCACCGATTCAGTCGTGCCGACGGCGATCGGACGCTTTATTCCTTCGGTCGCCGACTGGGCTGACGAGGAAAACAAAGCGGAGCATCAGTGGATCGAACACCTGATTGAAAAGGCGGCTACTTCACTTAGGGATAAGGGATTGATAGTAACCTCGCAAGTGTTTGAAGGCAACCCGAACGAAGTGCTGGTCCGCGAGGCAGAAAACTGGCATGCCGACTGTGTCTTTGTCGGAGCAAACGCCGCGGGAGGCAGGATAGAGAGGTTCCTTCTGGGCAGTACGTCAGCCGCTGTATCGGCTCGGGCCGGTTGTTCGGTAGAAGTGGTCAGACGCAAAAAAAAGTAGCGGCGAACCGCTACTTTATGTTTATCTAAAGCCGCCGGTCGAGCGGCTATTTTGTTCCCATCTTCTGAATATCCTCTTTTAGTTTTGTAATCGCCGCGTTCTTCGGATCCACGGTTTCGAGCTTTGCAAGCGTCGAACCGGCTTTGACCGCATCGCCCTTCTTAGTATATGCAACAGTCAGATTTTGTAGTGCCTGAATGTGATTCGGGTCAGTCGCGAGGCTCTTGTTGAACTCCTGGATCGCCCGGTCATAGTCCGGAGTGTCGCGAAAGACGAAAGTCAGGCCGAGATCGGTTCGGACGTTTACATCGTCGGCTTTCTTGACCAGAGCTGCGGTGTACCATTTTTCAGCCTCTTCATATTTACCGGCGTCAAAGTTTGCATTTCCTAAATGTACAACAACCTCGCGGTCGTCGGGTTTGAGCTTATTTGCGGCTTGTAAATAGGCGATCGCTTCGTCAAATCTTTCGATCTGGTAATACATTTCCGCTGCCTTGATCTGGGCATCGAAATCCTCAGGAGATTGTTTTGCCTTATCGATCGCCGCCTGCGTTTGCGGCTGCATACCGCCGGATGTGCCGGGAGCTCCGCCGCTGATATCCGGATGGCCGGGCGGAATATTTGAATTGGACTTGATCTCAGCCGACGCAGGAGCGACGCCCTTTTGGTTGACCGAGTTAGCGAACATGAATCCGATCAACAATCCAGCCAACAGGCCGACCACGCCGAACATTATATTTTCTTTATTCATAAAATTTATGCGTATGAGTGTAATCCCGGGAGCAAATAACTAACACCCAAGTAGGTAAAAATGACGAACAGGAACGCGACGACGGCGAAATAGGCGGAACTGCGTCCCCGCCATCCATAGGCGATCCTCGAATGAAGGAATCCGGCGTAAGTGAGCCATGCGACGAGTGCTCCAACCTCTTTCGCATCCCATCCCCAATAGCGTCCCCACGATTCGTTTGCCCAGACGGCTCCGGTCATAAGAAGCAGTGCGAGACCGGCAAATGTAACACCGGCGAGCTTATACATCAGGCCATCGAGAGTATCGACGGATGGTAGCATTTCGCGGATCCTCTCGGTTTTGATGCCAAAAAGGACGACGAAAAATGTTCCGGTGAAAGCCGTGATCAAAGCGGCAAGTTCGACGGGATTTGCATTCAGGCTGAGGTGGAGTTGTGAACCGTTCTCTATTATCCACTTGTTTGCGATATCAAAGAGCTGCTGCTGGCCCATCAGGTTGATCTGGGCTTGCGGCATATCCTGCTGCTGAAGCATCCAGGTGGCAAATTTCGGATATTGAGCCGGGCTGATCAGTGCTGCCACGTTCTGTAGTGTTTTGAGTTGATAGACCAGCACAGAGATCCCGGCTCCCTGGACAAGAAGTGCCGCATAGAGAAAACGATTGCCCCACGTGCGGGCGATGTCATTGTTCTTAGAAAAGTACGATGCGTAACCCGCGACCGCCGCGATCAGAAGTGCGGCAGCCGCCAGTATCATCCATCCGACATACGGAATGTCGGCACGCAGGCCGAGTGCCATTCTTGAAGATCCGACAAATGTCGAGGCCGTATATGTTCCGAACGATCCTGGTGAAAAAATGCTGAATTTGCTTATAGTCACGAATGTGCCGATAGCGAATGCACTCGTCCAGACGGCCATCTTTTCAACCTTCAACCCGTCTTTGAGAAGGTATAGAACCGCCACTGCGAAGCAAACAAGAGCAATACCGTAGCTAAGCGACGCGATGCCAACGTGTATCGGACGCCAGTACGAATCGAGCACGGGCGGCAGGTCGACTAGTTCGCTGCCGATGAATCGGGCAAGAACCAATATGATCGCGGCAAGCGGCAGCGAGAGGGCCGCGACGATGCGAAACTGGTTCCGCCTTATAACGATCAGCGTAGTTATTCCGGCTCCGAATGCGAATGCAAGGCTCAAATCATAGAGATTGGCGAAAGGGACATAGCGGAAGACCCACGGCATATCGGCCGCACTTGCTCCCTGACTATTGAATATTGCAACTTCGCGGTCATAGGCCGCGACCCAGCGGACGAGCCAGCTTGAAAGATTGAACAGGACGCCAAGCGTCGCAGCCCAAGTTCCGAGTTTCTCGGCAAGCCGAAAAGGCGCGTACATATTCGTCAGGTAAAAGACGGCAGCGATCAGATATGATGCGAGTGCAAGCATCATCAAGGCTCCGTCGGTTATAAATCGTTCACCGCCGACGTTGATGCGGAGCAGCACCACGACGACTGATCCTAAGAGCGCGATCGCGGCCGGAACGTATGTGGCTAAACCTTCGGCCGAAATACTGGTTGTTCCTTTGCCCGAGACCATTATGGGATTTTTTAAGACTTCCTGACTCATATTTATTTCGTCTCCAACTCCGTTACGAGGCGTTTGAATTTTTCATCGAATGCACCCAGGCTTCGATTGGCATTGCCGCCAAAGATGATGTTGCACTTACCGTCCGACGCCATTTCGATCGCGGCCCAGACGCGTTGGTGTGAAAAGAAAAAGACTGCGACGAGGGTAATGAACAGTAAAATGAAACCGACGTAAACGACGGTTGCACCCGGATCGCGTTGGACCGAGAGAATGTGCTGATCGGCTACCTTTTCGAAATCCTTCAATTGAAATGTATAACCGGCGACAGGCTTGCCCGCGACTGGAATGTTCGCCATTTGCGGGCCAAATGCATAAGCTGTCTGAGGAGGGGTTCCAGGCTGCTCGATTTGCAGCACCGCCGCCGGATTTGGATACGCGGAAGTGTCCTCGTTCGGATCTTCTTCACCGATACGGAAATTTCCGCGAAATTCGCTAAATTTGATCTTCGTGCCATCGGCAAGAGCTGCCGATCCGTCGCGGGCTATCGTTAGAATTTCTTCTGCTCCGCCATTAGCCGGTTTGGCGTTGATCGTTATGCTTCGTGCACGCCCGATCGGCGTGAAGCTCGCCTGAAAGAATCTGTATCCACGAAAATCAAAAGGCTTGTTCATCTGAGCAAACGCCTCATGGGAGCCGTCCTCGTCCGTGATCGTGAATTTCGTCATCCAGTCGATCGTGTTCATTGCTGAGATCGATCCGTCTTTTTTAATTAGCCGCTGCTGGATATCGATGCATGTGATATCAAAAGGCAGGCGTTTAGTGACCTCGGTCACCTTGTCGAGCTGCACTTGGGTGCCGAACATCAAGTTCGTCTTCTGTCCGGGCGTGAGCGGTAGGTTGCCGGTCGATCCAAGCTGTGAGGTTAGAAATCCGCCTAGAAAAATGGTCAAAAGCCCGACATGGACCGCATATGCTCCGAATCTATTCCAAAGGCCCGACTGGCCGAATACATAGGTGCGACCGTTCTTTTCGGTTATTGCTACTTTCCGCCAACCGATCTTTTTCATCACGGCGGCCGTTCTTTCGGCGAGCGTATTCGCATCGCCGTCGATCTCGGCTTCAGCGGTTTGTTTCTGGTCGCGGAGCCATCTGACAGGCACGGTGACGTTGGGTTTTGACGCAAATAGCCATGTTTTCGGGAAGCGGTCGATCGAGGCGAGCACTATATTCATCGAGACGAGAAACAGCAGCGCGTTGAAATACCAGGAGTGGTAGATGTCGAACAACCCGAGGTTGCCGTAAACGAGCCGTTGGGCGGGTGTCAACTCAGCAAAATACCGGTCGAAGCCATCGACGCTTTGCTGCATTATGATCATCCCGATAAAACATGCGAGTCCTAACAGCACTAACAATGTTACGCCTAACCGAACTGAGCAAAGCAGTTTTAGGAATCGCGAAAAAATGGATTCGCCCGATCCGGCCTTGGCCGCGGATGTTATGACGTCTTTGGTTGCGGTATGTTCAAGTGTAGACATAATTTACAAAACTCAATCGCTTCATTGGCAATAACTATGCCGTCAGCGGCGAATATTACAAATTGGAGTAGTATGTCGATTATTAGGTATTATTATTTTGGTTAGGGCATAACATAGATTCGCTGTGACGGCGGTGAGCCGCGAATAATTACTTCGCTTGCCGTGTATTATTTCGCAAACCGGATTGAGGCCGGGTTGTGATACGAGTCACAGCTACCGGCTTGTCGCTATATTAAGCTCTTTCGTAAGAACGTGTGAACAATGGGATCCAATAAAAGAAAAAACTACGCCCGGGTCTTGATCGCCTTAATATTTGCCGGCCTTTTTGCCATCGGGTCGGTATATCGTGCATCTTCGCCCGTGGTTGCAAATGGCGGTGCGGAACCGGCTCCGACGCCAAAAAAAGCGGTAACTCCGCGAAAAGCCAAATATTCCGCGTTTCCGCATAACTCAAAATCTCACAAGATGGAATGTTCAAGCTGTCATAAATTCCCGTCGGATAACTGGAATAAAGTCAGGATTGGCGACGCAGCCTTCGCCGACGTGACCGAGTATCCAAAACACGACTCGTGCCTTAAGTGCCATACTCAACAGTTCTTTAAAGGTAACCCGCCCGCGATCTGTTCGATCTGTCACACAAATCCCTCGCCGCGAAACTCAGCCCGGCATCCATTTCCGAATCCCCGCGAGCTCTTCGATCTGTCGCCAAAAGGCAAAACGGCAGAGTCGGATTTCGTCGTCGGATTTCCTCATGACAAACATATCGAGATCGTGTCGCAGACGAGATCAGCAAACACATCGTTCGTCAATGCGGCATTTTCCGATCGCAATCGCCGACGTGCCGGTGAAGAAAGCTGTTTGGTTTGCCATCAGACACAGTCACCCCAAGGAAAGTCGGATGATGAATATCTGACACCGCCGCCTGCCAAGCTCGGCGAAGCATTCTGGCTCAAAAAGGGAACTTTCAAGACATCTCCGACCGGCCACACGACCTGTTTTACGTGTCACTCGGCAGATTCCGGGATGCTTCCGGCTCCGCAGACTTGCTCAGCGTGCCATCAACTTAAACCTGCGATGCCGTCCGCCGACTTTGACGCGAAGCTCGCCGCTCCGATGAAGATCGACAACAAAATAATGATGGACTCGTGGCGTCGGCGGGATGCGGCAGGGAAGTACAGCCACGAGTTCTTTGCCCACGCCGAACTTAGCTGCTCGACCTGTCATAACGTTCTGACAATGAATACCGCCGATCCGAAAACAAAAAAGGTCGAGATTTCTTCGTGTGCGACATGCCACGCGACGGCAACGTCTGACGACGGCGGAGCATTAAATTACGAAATAGATATGCGCAATAAAACCGCAACATTTGAATGCGTAAAGTGTCATATCGCATTTGGAAGATCGCCGGTTCCCGATTCGCACACTAAAGCGATCGCGGCGGCCGCAGGAAAATGAAAATGGCAAGGAACCATAAAAAACCAGTGGCGATATCAATTACAAAGCGGCTGCAGATCGTGGTTTTGCTCCTCGCTTGTGCGGCCTTTGGCTATGCTTTCACAATGCTGCCCGACCCATCGGTTGATGCGGAACCTGCGGTTGATTCCGACTTCGCTGAGATCGTTCCGGCCGAGCCGCAGGGCGACTATTCGCGCTTTGGTCATTCAAATAGTGCCCATTCTCAGTTGCCATGTCTCCTTTGCCACAGGCGCGATGACAATTCACCGCGGTTGAAGCTTCCCGGCAAGGCCGATCATTTGCCCTGTGCTGGTTGCCACGCAGCTCAGTTTGCGGATCAAGCGAGCCCGATGTGCACAATTTGCCATACGAATCCCCAAACCGGAGCGATGAAGGGCTTTCCAAGTATTAGGAACTTTAATATTAAGTTCACTCATAGCCGGCACACGCGGCAGACAAACTGTGCAACATGCCATAAAGCAACAGGCCGCGGAGCCGCCTTATCCGTACCCAAAGGGTCTGCCGCCCACACAACCTGTTTTCAATGCCATACCGCGAACAAACCGATCGGGTCATGTGACACGTGTCATTCCCCGGGCCGCCCGGTTAGGGGTTCTGAGTCGGCGAAGGCATTCAGTCTCAATTTCAGTCATCAGGAACATATCCGCAAGGGAAATATGAACTGTGCGACGTGCCACTCCGTGCTTGCCGGCGGGGCTCGCGGCAGGCAGGTTACCTCACCGGCAGCGTCGATGCACTTTCCTCCGCGAGGCCAGAGCTGCGGATCGTGTCATAACAATAAGCGAGCATTTGGCCCGCCGGATTTCGCGGACTGTAAACGCTGTCATGAGGGTAAGAACTTTAGGTTCTAGAGCGGGTACGGATTGCATGTACGTGTCTGAACCGTTAATAGGTGGCGTATCAAACTCAGATCGTCGGTTTCGAGTCCGCGTAGCGGACGGCAGCATAAAGGAAAGGGGCGTTTCATCGATCGAGCCCGCGAATGCGGGCGACAGGTCTTCATAAACACGCACCTGTCGCTGTCTACGACAGCTTAGAAAATCATATCTTGCCATTCCCAGGGCTCAACGCCCTGGGCTATATGATGTTGCCATCTTCGATGGCTCAAGAAGGGGGCTCAACAACTCTCAAAAGTGCGTTGCACCAGGACACCCAATCCGTAACCGCTCTAGACGTTCTGGACCGCGTAAAAATCCGCACCGGTTGCGGGGATTGACTGTCCGCTAGGCGATCGAAAACGGGATCGACGATCTCTAGTTCAACAAAAGTGGACATTTTGTAGGGCAGCAGAAGTGGCACGCGGGTTGCGATACATCTTAGCAAGGGCCGCAGGGCAAGAGTCCGGACCGGCTCGAAATTTACGCTAGGAGTTAAACATGAAAACCAATTGGACCAAATTGACCGCAATTATCTTTTTCGCAGTCCCATTTCTTTTATTGATGACCTTTAAGGCGACACCGACTATGGTGGCAGCAAGTGCAGCGGATGATCCTGCAACCGCTTACAAAGCAAAATGTGCAGCTTGCCACACCCCGAATGCAGGTAAATTCTATGACCCGGCAAAGCCGGAAGCCGCCCAGGTCGAGGCAATTCTGAAAGGAAGGAAAGGCGAGAAACCTCCCTATATGCCAGGTTACGAGGCAAAAGGCATGACAGAAGACGAAGCCAAGGGATTGGCTGCTTATATGAAAGGCTTAAAGACGCCTTAGGAACGAAACGAACTAGTCTTCTGTATTGCCTCTTGAGCCCGGGCCGCCCGACCAACAATTCGCAGGGTTCCTAACTGGAAGCGAATTGTTGATCGAGCGGCTCTCGGCTCGTTTGGAGGTAGCGAGCGTCGTTGACGCGAACGAAAGGGATAATTATGAGCGACGAAGCCGAGACCAAAGACGAATTTCCGAATGAAGTGACGGCGAAGATGCGCCCGCCGAGTTTGCTGCGAAACTATGTCAGCTTCGTGGGGATGGCAATAGTCATGGCGGCGGTCACGAGCGACCTGCTATTGTTCTTTATCGAGATCACCGCGTCGAGCGAGAACGCCTATATAGGAATTCTGACCTATATCATTATGCCTTCGGTCATGATGTTCGGCATTTTCGTCGCGATTGTCGGCATGATCATCGAAAGACGCCGGAGAAGGAAGCGAGCGCCTGACGATGTCATGGCATATCCGATGCTCGACCTCAATAACCCGCACACCAGACGCACTTTCATGGTGTTTATGGTGGGAACTTTAGTATTCATCTCCGTTAGCGCATTCGGCAGTTACAAGGCATTCGAATATTCCGAGTCCGTCGTATTTTGCGGTGAAACATGTCATGCGGTAATGAAACCGGAATATATGGCTTACAAAGCCGGTGCTCATGCCAGAGTCCGGTGCGTCGATTGCCACGTCGGTTCGGGGGCCGACTGGTATGTACGCTCCAAGCTGTCAGGTGCTTATCAGCTTTATTCGGTGAGCTTTAACAAATATTCGAGACCAATAACGACACCTGTTCATAATCTGCGGCCCGCCCCGGATACTTGTGAACACTGTCACTGGCCCGAGAAATTCTTTGGTGCCCAGATGAAGGTGTTCAACCGGTATGGCGACGATGAGCCGAATACACTTCACCAGACCCGTATGCTGTTGAACGTTGGCGGCGGCAGCACGGCCGCCGGACAGGTGACGGGCATTCACTGGCACATGAACATCGCCAACGAGGTAAGCTACATCAATACCGACGAGCAGCGTCAGGTGATCCCGTGGGTTAGTATCAAGGACCGGGATGGCAATGTTACTGAGTACTACGATCGCAACAATCCGCTGCCCGAGGATAAGATCGCCACGTCAGCCAAGCGAAAAATGGACTGCGTGGATTGTCATAACCGTCCCGCGCACACATATCTGCCACCGGATGTCGTTGTGGACAACGCTCTTGCCGCCGGCGGGTTAGATTCTTCGCTTCCGTTCCTAAAGCGTCAGGCAGTCGCTGCGCTGGCCGGCAAATACGAAACGACGGATGAAGCGTTGAGTTCAATCGACTCATCCATTTCAGATTTCTATCGCACCAACTACAAGGACCTGCATGCTCAACGTGAAGGCGATATCAAAAAAGCTGTCGCGGAACTGCAGCGAATTTTTCAGAATTACTTCTTCCCTGAAATGAGGACGGACTGGCAAACGCATCCAAATAATGCCGGCCACATGAATTCGCAGGGCTGCTTCCGCTGTCACGACGGCCAGCACGTCAGCAAAACAGGCAAAGTGATCACCAATGATTGTAACGTGTGCCACACGGTCATTTATGATTCAAAAGCCCCGCCCGAGCAGAACACGAAAACCGGCCCATTCAAGCATCCGGTGGATCTCGGAGCCCTCGCGGATCGCAACTGTGCGTCCTGCCACAAACCGGACCAGCCATTCAAGCATCCGATCAACCTCGGCGACATATCGATGTTTCAGTGTGCGGCGTGTCATAAGAAAAAGTAGGAAACACTACTACAGGCTCTAGGGCGGTTGCAGACTGCGTGTACCGGTCTGAACCGCCCGAATAGGTGGCGTGCCGAGACTCGCATCACCGGTTTCGAGTCCGCGTAGCGGACGCCAGCGTAAAGCCCAGGGCGTGAGCCCTGGGAAAGGTCGTTTCATCGATCAAGCCCGCGAATGCGGGCGACAGATCTTCATAAACACGCACATGTCGCTGTCTACGACAGCTTAGGAAATCATATCTTGCCATTCCCAGGGCTCACGCCCTAGGCTTTATGCTGTCGCCATTTTCGATGGCTCGAGAAGGCGTCTCAACAACTCTTAAAAGTTCCCAGCACCATACAACCAATCCGTAACCGCTCTAATTTGCAAAAAAGATGCAGAGATCAGCCTCTTTTTTATGTCTGGTGCGGAATTTTTCGCGACGCTAGGTTGGTAAAGTAGTTTGGCCGAAAAGACCTTTGACCTATCAGCCAAATAACTCTACCAATCTAGGCCTTTTTGGCTGGCAAGCGGTGTCCTACCTTTGACCAGATCGGCCTGTTTCGCGTTTGATAAAGCTGTAAACAGGGCGTTTTGCTTTAAATGTGGCACGTGCCACACTTTTCAAGATGGAATTTGGACGGTAAATTGGAAAATGCATTTTTTGCGCCCCGGAAAGTGAAAAAGAGGCTGCCTTTTTTCGGCCGCCTCTTTCGACTTAGGCCGCTTGTAAACCTAGTGTCTGGCCAGGAGCGTCCAGAAGATGGCGACCACCATGATCAGTCCTGAGATATAAGCCGCGAAGCCGAAGGTCTTTGAAGTGATTCTGGCGAACTTGGAGGGCGGATCGGTCAGAACGCTGTCGAGATTGCCTTCACTGACCAGCCGATCGTATTCGACGGTGCGTTCTTCCTTGAATCTGGCGAGCGTCATTTTGCCTGTAAAGATCACGGTATCCATCGGGAAGTTCTCGGGCCGCAGATGGTTGTGGAAAAAGTGAAAAGCGAATATGAATGCCGTTGCAAGCAGTGCTTCTTCACCATGAATGATCATAGCCAGATTCAGCACGACGCCGGGCAGGTATTCCGTTACCAAAGTCGGGAACCACAGCATCAAGCCCGATAGCCCGATGACCGGAACGCCCCAAAACACTGCAAAATAATCGAATTTTTCCCAGTAGGTCCATCGGTCGAGCTTCGGTCGCGGCCCAAGATAGAAGAACCAGCGAAACATATTGAGCACGTCCCAAATATCCTGCTCCCGCGGAACCATCGAATCAGGCCCGTACAGGATCGAGTATTTTCGCTCCAGGACCGCCTTACGGAACACGTAAATGATGTGGATCAACGCATAAACCAGCGTGATGACCGCACAAATACGGTGTATCACGCGTGTTACGCCGAGACCGCCGCCCATTTCCTCAAGAGCTCGTCCCCAACTGGTGTAGTAATACATCAGCGGCAATCCCGTTGCAGCCAGCAGGATGAAGCTTATAACGATCAGGATATGCGTAAATCGATGAACCCTTGCAAAACGTACGACATAGACATCGTCATCGGATGATTTCTCGTGTTTTTCACTAACGTAAGCGACGATCGATCTCTGGATCCAGAGAAGCGTATGGATGCCGAAAAAGCCGAAAACACAGATCAACAACCACTCCATAAAATGGCTGACGTAATACACCAGGGCCGACTTCTCAGGATCGTTGGGTTCCGGGTGCGGGCTGTACATCGCAAAATTTGCATTTACGTTGGTATGACACTTCGAGCATGTCTGGACAAGATTGTCCTTATGAACCGATGACAGGACGTTGCTTGCCGGAAGGTTCTTGTGCGGAGAATGACAATCGGCACACGTCGCCGCGAGTTTGAAATCGAGCGCCGTCGCCTGGCCATGGAAAGTATCGCGGTAACTCGGGGCTTGCTTCGTGTGGCAGTTGCTACAGTTGTTGACCATCTGCATGTTGAAATCACGAAGGCTCAGAGGGGCTTGCAGATGCGATACGGCGGTATGACAGGAAGTGCAGGTTGGCGCTTTGGGATTTCCTTCTTTCAGTGCGTGACCGTGGCTGCTGAGGTCATAATCTGCCACGTTTTTCGAGTGACACTTCGCACACATCAATTCCGCGTTGGCCCGATTCATCGTCGAAGCAGATTCCTTTACAGGCAAGATACTGTGCGAGCCGTGGCAATCGGCGCATGAGGCCGGCTTGGTTTCACCGCTGTCGCGTCGGCTGCCGTGAATGCTAAGGTGAAATGATTTGGCAGATTCCTCGTGACAACCGCCGCATGTTTTGGCCATATTGGCCCGGTTAACGGTCGATCGCGGATCCTCTGCCGGCAGGACCGTCGTCATGTCACCGTTGATCGCATGGCAATTTACGCAGCTCGGGGCAGGCTTGCCGTTCACTCCCGCCTTGGCATGAATGCTGTTCTCAAGCGCACTATGCGAATCCTTATGAAACTGGACACCGGCCATATACGGCAGTGTTTTTCCGGCACCGTGACAACCGGCACAATCGAGATTTACGCTAGTCGGGAATTGGTTAGCTTGTTGGTTTGCAGTCAAATAGGGCTGCGAAGGTGTGTTCTGGGCCTCGATCTCAGACGATCGAAATAGCGAGAAACCAACCCACAGAACGAAGAAAAGAACTAGTATTAAGGTCTTGAGGTAAGGTCTCATGGCAAATCTCCCGCGGAACGTCGTAGTTCACTTTACTTATAACCCCATTGACTGCAAGAAACTGTGATAGTTGTCACTATTGGAAACGGTGGTTCATATTACATCGAAGCGGGTTTGAGCACCAAATTTCAAAGAAAGAGACGCCGGCGATAAGTGAGCATCTCGCCGGCGTCAACTGAACTCGGATCGTCCCTTCCTTAACGGTCGCCCGCCCTGCCTCCGAAGTAGAGTCTCAGCGAGGTGTAAGGCAAGTGAGCCTTGTAGTTTTGGGTAGAGGTTTGGATATCATCGTACTTGTAGTACTGATAGCCGACATTCCAATCGACGTTTCGACTGATCCTGATCGCGGCTCTAATCTCCGGCGTATTGAACCGCATCGGATACGACGCGACAATGTTGGGAGAGTTATTTGGCGGCGGGGAAACACGATCGCCCTGCCCATTGTCCTTGTTGATGCGATAGGTTGCATACAGCGAAACTCTGCGATGAGGTTTGGCAGCCATTTCAATATATGCATACCGATCCTTGACATAGAATTCACTCAATCCAAGGGTTCGAACGCCTGACGAAGGGACGAGGCCTATCCATGTATAAATTGGCGTTTTTGCTTCTTGGTTCCTGTGCGTATATCCGCCGGATAGCCGAAGCTTATCATTCGGATTCCATTCGACGTCGCCACTGAATGTGCGACTTTTAACATCGGTACCAAATGGAAGTCCCGGGTTATCGACCGTCTGCGACGGATTGGTATTGTTCTTCGTTATTCCCGATACATTAACAGTAAAGGTTTTATACGACCAGCGGCTTCTAAGCCTAAAGTTCGTAAAATCATAGTTTTCGAGTCGGGTGAAGACGTTGTCCGACGTACCATGTTCGACATCTCCGAAGATCGCCCAGCCTTTGGTCGGCTTGATCTTCATACCGGCGATGAAAGCATTGGTGCTGTTTTCTTCCGTCTCGCCAATTGTTAGCGAACTTACTGAAGGAGTCGGTAATGGACTTGGAGTCGGGAGGATCGTATTGGTCGTCGTTGAACCTTCCAGGCCAAACACATTGATCTCACGCTTAGTGTGACGCCATCCAACATGAACGGAGAATTTGTTGCTAAATTGATAGTCCGCTTCGAGCAAATTCGAGAGACGATTAAAATCATTTACCCGATAAGCGTACGAACTTATGCTTCGATAGGTTTGAATCGTATTTGCGGCGTTACGGAAATTGAAGAACTCCTGCAAATTTTCACCGCCGTTTACCGTGAACCGGTCATACGTTACGGTGTTAGAAATCCGGAAGTCATCCGTCGCGCGGAACGTGAATCCGAGGTCAGATCGCATCTGTGGACGCTTGGTCGTACCGTTGATCGTGAACTGGTCTAGATCAACAAAGTTATTGTTGTTGTCTCGTGCTCCAGTGAACGTCTCGACAATGTCTGATCGTGACCTGGTGGTCGAGTACATGATACGTCCGGTGACATCGAACCTGTCGGCAAAGTTCCGGTTTATGTTGAACTGCGAGAAGCTGCCATTTCCAACTACCGGATAATACTTGCTAAAGGTATTGTAGACGGTCGTATCAGTAGTGTTGTTGCCGATATTCGGACCGGCTAAAAGATAGTTGGACCCGTCATTGAATACCCGGAATCCATGGTTAAGTCCCCAATTGAACCCCCAGAGTTTGCCCTCAGCTCCGATACGAAAATCTTTCGCAGTGAACTTGGTTTTGTTGGGAACTGGAAAATCGTCGCGATAGCCTCGGGCTGTCCACAATCCGTCGCCCGTGGTTTCGCCGAACGATCCGCCAAAGGTAAACCTCAGCTTTTCACTCTGCGGGAAAAGTGTGAAGTCCATGTCCGTCAGGTCATGCTTCCAGTTTTGCGTGTGCTGGCTTGCTCCGTTGACGGAAACGTAGTTTGACAGATTATTGAAGTAGTTGATCCGTCGGGTGCTGAGATTAGCTTTGAAGAACCCGACTTTTTCCATATTCAGGCGGAAGTAGCCGTTTGGATCTGCTCCCCAGCCTGAGTTCATGATGAGAAGGGAATCGAACCAACGTCCGTTCTCCTTTTCCATAAAAATATTTGAGTCGAAGAATCGAAATCCCTGTTTGTAGTTCAGGTCGCTTCGATACTTGTTCTCGTTTCCATCGAGTGATCGCCACCGCCATCCGAACTCGGTCGTGCCCGCAACGCGGTAACCGCTATAGGTCTCCTCCGGTGTCGAGTTCGGGGCTGTTTGTGAATATGCGGAGCCGGCAAATACCATAATGACAGCCGCCGCGATGAACGAGAGGTGTGCGATCATAGCTCGTTCGCTGATAACTTTGTGCTTAAACATGTTTCCTCCTGTTCATCATTACCTGAAGTAATATTTACTTGCGTTTGAGCCGTGGATACGCGCGTGGCAGATTGTGCAGTTCATATACCGCGTCGTCGTTTGATTATGCGGTGCCTGGGGTGCTCCGGGGTCGGCACTTGTGATAGAGCTGTGACACTCCATGCAGAGCTGCCTAACTGAACTGCGGTTCAACATCTTAGGATTGCTCGATCCATGCGGGGCATGGCAAGCCGCACATCCTTCGGTTTTGAGGGGTGCGTGTTCGAATGCGAACGGACCCTGCTTGTCGCCGTGGCACTTAATGCATGACGCGTCTCCCCCTACTGCGAGTTTGGTCTGTTTCGATTCGAATCCGCCGTGGGCATTGTGGCAGTCGCTGCATTTCATCGCTCCTTCGAGAACTTTGTGATGAAACGGCTTTGTGAACTGAGCCTTTGTTTCCGTATGGCAGCTCATGCAAAGCTGCGGCTCGCTCTGTTTCAACATTGCTTTATGAGCAAAGCCGGGATTCTGCGTGCTGCTTCCGGCAACATAAACTGTCGAGTCCGGTCCCGCGTTTGGCAACTCGGTGCCATGAGAACTGTGACAATCAGTACAGCCTACATCGTTACGCCAATGCTCGCCGCGGCGGAAATTGTTATGACTCTCTTTGCCTGCATGGCAGGCAAGGCAGGTTTCAGAAGTTTGCTTTGAATTCTTGCCTTTGAAAGAGATTATTTTAGTTAGATCGGTCGCGTCTTCGATGTGAGCCTTGCCGGGCCCATGACACGATTCGCAGCCCTGGGCTTTATCTTTCCAGCTAGCTACATCTTTTAGTTTTGCATGTTTAGTGCTCTTGAATTTTTTGAACTGATCCTCGTGGCAGGTCGCACAGGTTTCGCTGCCGACGTAGTCATCCGGACTCGCGTTCGCGATTAACTCCGGTACCGGCGCTGGTTCGTCCTCTGCCGCTACTCCGAGGGCCGTTGAGAATGTTGACGAAATCACCCACGCAAACACGAGTATGCTGAACGTCGTGAGCATCGCCACCTTAATAAATTTGCTTGAAGCCATGATATTGCCTCCGTATTAGTTCGAATAATTAACTATTCGCGTCATCAGATTATCGAACATCGAGAAAACCTTATGTGAGCGATGTCACAAATTGAAAATAAACGTAAAAAGAACAAAAAAAACTTGCCCAGTCAATGCGATCGAAGCTTCTCGATAGCCCTGCGGTACGAGCGGCTAAGCCTCTCGGCTAACCGGTAAGACACACCGGGGTTTTCGCGGAGAAATTTGAAAAAGTCCGATCGGCGTATTACGAAGAAAGTACACTTCGTAACAGTTTTCATGCCTGTTTTATGAGGCTTATTGGAAAGGGCTTCGATCAGCCCGTAGATGCGTGTTTTGTCGGCGTTGGCCGTGTCAATCGAGAGAAATTCCGAGAGATCTGAAATTTGGACCAGATGACCGGAAAGATGGAGGTATATTTTGTCCACCTTGTCTCCGAATGCAAAAACAAGTGCATCCGGCCCGAGATCCACTTCCTCCTGGATCAGTTTAAAGGCTGCATGTGTTTCGGCGGGTGACCCGCTCAACAACTGTTCCGCTGTCAGCAAGCCGTCTATCGAAATGAGTATTCCTTCGTCCTGGAGCCGCATCAACATTCCTCCGGATGAGTGAATAGTCTTTATGTAAGAAACGTTCATGGAAAGGGCGTTTGTCACATCTATGGGTGACAGGTGTCACATTTGAGAGATCGGGCTTTTAGGAGTTTCCGATAGCCGCCCTGAGCCGGCGGCGGTCATGAATAACGAGATCTGAACCCTTAAGGGTAACCAGGTCAGTTTCGCGAAAGTGTTTTAAAGCTCGCGTCACCGTTTCGCGGGACGCTCCAATCATTTCAGCGATCTCTTCGTGAGTGAAATAGTTCTTAATTCTTACCTTGCCGTCGCCACCGGTTCCATTGCCGGTCCAGCCGAGAAATAGCTTGGCAAGCTTATCCGCAGCCGAATCGGACAGGCCGAGCGAGCATATTTGCTGATAAGCGGTGTGGTAATTGCGGCCTAATTGTTTTGCCGCATTAAGGCATGCCTGCGGGTTTGTCTTGAGAAATCTAAGCAAGTTGGACGTCGAAATGAAATTAACCTGGCATAGTTCGAGTACCTCTGCCGTTGACTCGTGCTCGAGGCCATTTAAGGCCGAGCTTAGGCCAAGAACGTCTCCCGGCTCGGCAATGCCCAGGATTATGATCTTTCCGCCCCGCGAACAGGTTGAGAGCTTTACCCGGCCCTGACAAAGCACGTACACACCGTGTGTCGGCTGGCCTTCGATAAAAAGATTTGCACCTTTTGGGTAGGCCTTTGTGACCTTGATGGATTCAAAACTTTCAAGCTCGTGAGCCGGTAGCCGGCAAAACGAATTCTCTTGCTGCGAATGGCAATTCCCGCATTTATGTTGGATGCGTAAGTCGGTCGTGGTTTTCATATTCCAAAGGCAGGCTGCACCGTCAATTTCGGCAGCTTACGAAAGTAATATATGCAATTCATATTCCTTTCAATGAGGATGGATAAAGCCTGCAAATAGTACGCTTAGAGCATTTGCAAAGGGGCTCTGGCGAAATAGTTCGCGACTTTTTGATCGGAGCCGTGAATAATTTCACGGGCAGGGTTTATTTGATCGCTTCGCCCGCTTGAAAACGCAGAACCGCCGTCCGTCCCTCCGAATCGGTAACATCGATACCGTCCTCGTCACCAGCCCGGCTGAATACGAATTTCAGAGCGGTCGCATCGCTGATCTTGTGGTTAAATTCACCCAGTGAGATCTGTATCGTCGCTCGATCTTGATGCGTGTCTATATCGATGCCAACCAGCGGCAAGCCGCTCTCTAACCAGTAGTCCATTACGTTCTCGCCATGGCGCTCAAAAACAGCAAGTCGGGTTGGCCGGCCGGAATTCTGTTCAGAAAAGAACTTCAGATATTTTGTCCACTCATTGATACCTTCATGGGTTTTCATTCTTCGCACCTCTTTCGTTCGTACAAATTACGGCTGATAATTTTTCTTCAAAAAGTTTCGCGGACACCGTCAGAAAATCGTAGGCCGTGACGAGCCCGACCAGGCGGTCATCCCTAATAACAGGCAGGCAGCCGACACCGCGTTCGCGCATAAGATCGAGTGCATCGAGTGTTTGCGTTTCAGGCGTGACCGTGATTAGGTTGGTCTTCATTACTTCACGGATTATGATCGGCTCGGCTGCCAGACATTTCCCGTTCGCCATCAACTCGATCAGGTCCCGATGCGAAACGATACCGATCAGTCGGCCGGCGTCGTCCTCAACAGGAACGTGCCGAACGTGTTTCCAGTGCATCAAACTGGCCGCGAGGTCGACTATGTCGTCCGGCCGGACAGTGTAAAGGTCAACCGCCATAAACTGCTCTACGGTCTTATAATTATCTATCCATTCTGAATCGGACGGGATATTCGCCAACTCCCACGTGTTCATGGCTTCATTGCTTTGTTCCTGATGTGCTTTCATCGCCGCTGTCAGCGTCCGTAGCCGGACGTTTGGTTTTGCTCGTTTGTCCATTGCCTCATACGAATCGAGCATCCATTGGGCTCCTGATTTTTCCTGCGTAACCCGGGCTTCGATGATGTCGAGCAATCGCTGATTATCAACGTCATCAACACCAGCGCGGGTCAGTCCCTTTCTTGCTCGTGGCAATAATTCTTCCAGAATGATCCGCCCGACACGCCGACTTTGGCCGTCGAGCCCCTTTATTTGCCCACTCAGGCCATAGCGTGCGGCATTATAGAAATTGTTCCTCGCGTCGTCGAATGTCATAAGCTGACTGATGTCGCCAAACTCCTCGGGCAACTCTGTCATCAGACCTAAGAAGAATGCAGCGTTTGCCATCTCGTCGGCGACCGTCGGTCCGGCTGGTAAAAACCTTGCTTCGATCCTCAAGCCGGGTATGCCCTTGACTACGCCGTAGCACGGACGGTTCCATCGCCAGATCGTCCCGTTGTGGAGCCGCCAGGCGGACAGGCTGGGAACGCCGCCGTCGGCCAGAACCTGCAATGAATTTTCTTCGACCGCCTGCGTAAGCAGAATTCGGAATCGAATCGCATCCTCGCGAAGTACTTCGAGGATCGAATTCTCGACCCACCGGTCGCCAAAATTAACACGTGGCTTTTGGTTTCGCTGTTTATGGGTGAGCGAGCGCGTATCAGTCGATTGCCTGAACACAGCAAGCCGGGTTTCATGCCAAAGACGATGATTTAGAAGAAATGGTGAGTTTACCGCCGATGCAAGCACCGGGCCCGATATCGCCTGAGCCCAATTATAATAGCGAACGAAGTCAGTAATGCCGATCTGCAAATGAACCTGAAAACTTGTATTACAGAATTCGATATAGGTGTTCTGAAGAGTTAATTGAAGCTCGTCGAGACCCTTAATATGGATCACGCGATTATCACCATGGAGTTGAGTAACAATTCGGTTTATCTCGTGATACCGCGGGTTGGGCGTGAGGTTTTCGCTCGTTAGATCAGACTGCTGAATTGTCGGCAGAATACCAGCGAGTACGACCCCACCACCGAATTTTGCGGCTGATTTTCTTACTATATCAAGGGTTTCGTTTAGTTCGTCCTCCATCAGCCGGAGGCAATTGCCGTTAAACTCGCGTGGGGTCAGATTGGCCTCAAGGTTAAATAGACCGATCTCCGTCGTAAGCCGACCGTCCTTAGCGTCGTCAATGATCTTCATCGCGAGTGGTGCGGGATGCATTGATGAATCAACAAGAAACATCTCCTGTTCGGCTCCAATGCGCCGGGCATCTTCCTCGAACATTCCACCCTCAAGCATTCGCTCGAATGCCTGAAGGTCATTCAAAACCCCCAGCGTGAACGAACGCATTTGCGTATCGTCGTATTCGGTCGTAACTTTCTTATCTCCCATTCGTCTCGCCCTTCCATTTAAATGGGCCGCGCGTATCATGCATTCTGCGGCTTACAACCAACTTATTTCCTTCCCAACGCCGGCGGCGAAATCCTAGAAGATGGAAGATCTGTAGCGGTAAGATACGTGCGATACGCGTATTGACCAGTAAGGTTGATGCGCTGCCTGGTGAGCGGCTGACGCCCGGAAGTATATGAATAATCTTCTGAATTCCGATCCGTCGGAGAACGCCGGACAGCCACAGCCAGAACGGCGAGATCTGCCGGCCGATAAAAAAGCCGTCCTCGCCAAGCTTTTGATATAAAGGCATTAGAAGAAGCCCTGTTTCCGGAGCGGTAACCGGGCCGAAACGATCCTTCCCAAGTACATCTCCACGCTTGATCGGGTCAAAATTATTGAATCCGGCTTTCATCTCAAATTCATTGTCGGGCACGATCGCATGGCGGTGCCGAACCTCAAATATCCGCGAGTCGTATTTACCTGTGGCGAGAAGATCTCGACTAGCAGCAAGCTGCGCCAGTTCGTCGTTTTTCAAGATTCCCGAATTGACCAGAGCAAGGCGAACCATGGCTTTGTGATTCTCGATCGTCTTGATCGAATCGTGTTGACCGCCCTCGAAACCAAGGGTTACCGCACCGGCGTTGTTGAGGTATTCGAGCATCGTGCCATCGAGCTGCTCTTCAATACCGAGCAGAATTGTGACAGGGAATCGTTGAGCGAATTCACGATTTCGGAGCGTGTCGCCAACCGTCGCAAATGGCATTCCATCAGCGGATGTCGAGTGAAGATCAAGTACAAAAACCTCGTCCATCGCCGTGATCAAAATACTGTCGAATTCCTGATCAATCTCAGTAAGCTCAACGCCCTCTGAGGTCTGGAGAAGCTCGGGTGAGCCGACGATCGACATATTGTGCGGCGTCCAATGTCTGTTGAGGTCTGTGTCAACGAACCGGACCCTTTTTGGGATCGCTCTTGTATTTCCGGCGAGAAAGTAGACGCGGCCGTCCAGCAATCCTTTTAATCCACCGATCTCGTCAGCCAGCTCCAATAGAGCGGCTGCACCGGCATATTCGTTCCCATGCAATCCACCTACGACGATCAAGGTCGGCCCACTCGCTCTGCCAACGAAAGCGGAAATCACATGCTGGCCAGCAGAGATCTCCGGTTTATCGGCAGGCCGACTCACATATTTAACCGCCTGACGGATTTCACGTACCTTAATATTTGCAGGTAATGGTTGGGTATTCATTACCTAACTAACAGGCAATTGCCGTACCGATAGGCATGACCCCGGGGAAACGGATAAAGTGAAGTAAATCGCTCGCGAATATCCAGATTAATCAGCTAAAGTGGGTAGTTTTCAGAATACGTTGCGAAAAACTACGCGCCCATGATCAATAATAGGCGAACCATGCCAGAGCCCGGACACCGCGAATTGTCAAAAAGGGCTACCGAGTGAACTCCCTTCCCAGTAAAGCCCGGCGCTTCTTGTTGATTGTGTGCAACAAAGCACCCATACGGGCAATACCCCCAAAAGCGAAAGTCGGGAAAGTTCTCATCAACAAATGCGTGGAAGTTGCTCGCCTGAGAACATATCGACGATCCGGCTGGCCCCGATAAGGCTTTTCATTGTTACGCCTCCGGTATTGTCGACCGAAACGGAACCGATCTGTTCGGCATGAGTATCAGACGCGTGAGCGTTCAGAACGGCGATCGTGCGATCAGCTTCGGCGGCAGGGACGAACGCGATAAATCGGCCCTCGTTCGCAAGATACATCGGATCAAACCCGAGTATCTCGCACGCGCCACGAACGTCTTCACGGACCGAGATATTCTCTTCTTCGATCTGTATTTCAAAACCCGACGCCTCGGCGATCTCCACAAGAGCACTCGCTAAGCCTCCCCGCGTTAGATCGCGAAGGCAATGAACCTCAATGCCGTCAGCAAAAAGATCGGCAACAGTCGATGCCAGCGGAGCACAGTCGCTCTCGATCACCGTTTCAAATTCCAACCCTTCGCGGGCGGCCATGATCGCAATGCCGTGGCGGCCGAGGTCGCCGCTCAGGATGATGGCGTCCCCGGGTTGGACGCTGTTAGGCGAAATCGAAAAGCCGTGTTCTATGACGCCAACGCCGGCGGTATTAATGAAGATCTCATCGCCTTTTCCGCGATCGACCACTTTTGTATCGCCAGTAACGAGGTGAACACCGGCCGCTTCGGCTGCGGCCCTCATCGATTGGACGATGCGCCACAGCTTTTCGGTTTCCATTCCTTCTTCGAGGATAAATCCGGCGCTTAAATAAAGCGGCCGAGCACCGCACATCGCCAGGTCGTTTACGGTGCCCGTGACCGCAAGGGAACCAATATCGCCACCGGGGAAAAACAGCGGCTTCACGACATATGAGTCCGTCGTAAACGCCAGCCGCGCGTCGCCCACACCAAAAACAGCACCATCATGCCGCACGTTCATTATCGGATTGTGAAATGCTGGCACGAACACCTTTTCGATTAGGTCGTGCATCAGTTTTCCGCCGCCACCGTGAGCCATTTGGATCTGCGGATAGTCTGAGATAGGTAGCGGGCAAACAGGTGCGAACGCGGCTTTTTGATTCATATTCACCTCTCAGGCGGCTTGCTGGCGTGCGGCATGGCGGCGGTAGCGATAATATGCCGCACAGGCTCCTTCGTTCGAGACCATCGTTGCACCGAACGGATGCTCAGGCGTACATCGCGTGCCGAACGCCGGGCATTCGTGTGGTTTTTTGATGCCTTGCAGGACGAGGCCGCTTATACACTCGGCCGGCTCTTCGGCCGTGTAAGCGGCGACGGCGAATCGCTTCTCGGCGTCAAATTCGGCGTACTCATCGGTCAGACCGAGCCCGCTTTCCGGAATTTCGCCAACGCCGCGCCATTTCCTTGGAACAACTCGAAACACCCGGCTAACAAGTTCCTGAGCCGGCAGATTCCCCACACGCTGAACAGATCGAGCATATTGATTTTCGACCTCGCAGCGACCTTCTTCGAGCTGTTTTATGCACATGTAAATGCCTTGCAGGATGTCGACCGGCTCAAAACCCGTTACAACGATCGGAACGTGGTATTTCTTCGCGATCGGCTCGTATTCCGTATACCCCATCACCGTACAAACATGGCCTGCGGCAAGAAATGCCTGCACGCGGTTTTCCGGGGATGAAAGCACCGCCTCGATGGCAGGCGGAACGAGAACGTGCGAGACCAGGATCGAAAAATTATTGAAACCGAGTTTCTTGGCCTGATGCACGGCCATCGCATTCGCGGGTGCTGTGGTCTCAAAGCCTACGGCAAAGAAGACAACCTCTTTTTTCGGATTATCCTGAGCTATTTTTAGTGCATCGAGGGGCGAATAGACGATACGCACGTCGCCACCGTTGGCCTTGACCATCAGCAGATCCTGCTCAGATCCTGGAACCCGGAGCATATCGCCGAACGAGCAAAATATCGCCTTCGGCCCCGAAGCTATCATGATCGCCTTATCGATCAATTCCAACGGCGTCACACACACTGGGCAGCCGGGCCCGTGGACGAGCGTGATCTTGTCCGGCAGCAGTTCGTCAATGCCGAATTTTACGATCGAATGTGTCTGCCCACCACAAACTTCCATCAGCGTCCACGGTTTCGTAGTGATGCGTTCGATCGCCTTGCGGAGCTTGGTCGCGGCATCGGCTCCGCGATATTCGTCGACGTATTTCATGCAAATCCCTCCGTCAGCTCGCCCAACTCGTCCATCTCTTTCAGATATGTAAAGACCTTAGTCGCCTCTTCTTCATCCACAACCGTTAAGGCAAAACCGACATGAACAAGGACGTAGTTGCCAAGCTTTGCTTCCGGCACGTACGCGAGGTTAACCTCTTTGACGATGCCTCCGAAATTGACCTTTCCCGTGCGAAACGTCGGATCAAAGCCATCGATACTGACCAATTTTCCCGGCACAGCTAGACACATATCGCCGCCCTCCTTTCTTCGACTGACTCGCTCTTCTCGATTTGTCGCAGAAATCGGAAGGCCGCCATTGTTTGTCCGAGGGCAATACCGCCGTCGTTGGTCGGGACGCGCTGATGCCAATATGGCCAAAAGCCTTCTGCTCGAAGGCGATCGACGGCGCGCTCAAGCAGATATTTGTTCTGGAAGCACCCACCTGAAAGTGCGATGGAATCTTCACCGACGTGTTTTGCAACGCTGATAATCGTTTCGACCAGCATATTGTGAAACCTAGCAGAGATGAGTGCCCGGCAGACACCGGACTGAGTGTCGGCGATGACGTCGGAGATCGTTCTGCCCCAATCGATGATCAGGCCGCCGTTTTCGTCCGTGACAAGGCTGAAATCGTAGCGTTCGTCCGGGTGCAGTGCGGAGATCGCAAATTCAAGCTCCATCGCCGCCTGCCCTTCGAAACGGGTCGTTTGCCTAAGCCCGATAATGGACGAAACAGCATCGAACAGCCGCCCGACGCTGGAAGTCATCGGCGAATTGATTCCCTTGATGAGCATGCTTTTGATCAGTGCAAGTTCTGCGTTATCGAACGATCTGACCGGGTGAAGATCGTCCATAGAAAAGACGTGATCGCCTAGTTCTTCGAACAAAACCCCGAGAGCGACCCGTCTGGGTTCGCGAACCGCTTTCTCACCGCCGGGCAGCGGAAACTTCCTGAAATGTGCCGCACGCTTGAAACCGTCCGCATCTACACGAAGAAATTCACCGCCCCAGATCGTCCCGTCATCGCCGTAACCTGTTCCATCCCAGGCGATGCCTAAAACCGGCCCCTCGAGGTCATTTTCAGCCATGCACGACAGAATATGAGCGTAATGGTGCTGCACCGCGATTCGTGGAGCCATCTGGCTTCGGGCGTACCGAGTGGATAGATAGTCTGGATGTTTATCGCAGGCGATCAACTCCGGCGAAATGTCGTAAAGACCTTCAATGCTGTCGATGTCATTCCTGAAGGCCTCCATTGCCTCTGGCGTTTCGAGATCACCGATATGTTGACTTAGAAATATTTGGTCGCCAGATGAGGCAGCGATGGTGTTTTTCAAATGGGCTCCGACTGCCAGTGTTTGAGATGATTTATCGGCTACCTGGATCGGAAGCGGCGCGAATCCGCGTGAGCGGCGGATCATTGCCTGACGTCCGGCCATGATACGAACTATCGAATCGTCCACATGGCGGACTATCGGGCGATCGTGAACAAGATAGAGGTCGGCAATTCCGTGGAGGCGGTTGACGGCCTCGTTTTCATCGATGCAAATAGGCTCGTCAGATAGGTTTCCACTCGTGGCGACGACAGCAAACCCGAGTTGACCTATCAGCAAGTGATGCAGCGGTGTGTACGGCAGCATGCAGCCGAGGTATGGATTACACGGTGCGACAAGATGTGAGATCTCTTGGTGCAGGCCTTTTCTTTTTAGGATCACGATCGGCCTTTCGGGGGATTCGAGAGCGCGCCTTTCGAGACCGGATACCTCACAGACGGTCTCGATCGACTCCGTCGTTGGCATCATCAGTGCCAGCGGCTTTTCCTCACGATGCTTGCGTTTTCGGAGAAGCTTGATCGTATCGGAATTCGCGGCGGCGACCAGGAGATGAAAGCCGCCGATGCCCTTGACCGCAACGATCATGCCTTCGCGAATGGCCTCCGCTGCCGCAAGCAGCGCGTTATGGCCCACCATCAAAGATTCGCCACGATCATCCCAAAGTTCAAGCTTCGGCCCGCACGCCGGACACGCGTTCGGCTGAGCGTGAAATCGTCGATCCATCGGGTTGGCGTATTCAGCCTGACAATCCGGACACATGGTGAAATCCCTCATAGTCGTATTTGGACGATCGTAGGGAAGCGAGGTAATTATCGAATAACGCGGGCCGCAGTTAGTGCAGTTGGTGAATGGATATAGATACCGCCGATCCTTCGGGTCGAAGATCTCTTTCAGACAGTCGTCGCACGTTCCGATATCAGGCATTACGACGGCCGATCGCGAGCCATTCGATTTGCTTTCGCGGATCTCAAATCCTGAGAAACCGATCGGATCCATGAACGAACTTTCGAGGCTCTGAATGAAGGACAGAGGCGGCCGCTCGCTTTCGATCCGTGATAAGAAAGCAAGTAGTTGGTCCGGTGAGCCTTCAACCTCGATCATTACGCCTTGCGGAGAGTTGTTAACCCAGCCGGTCAGTCCCAATTCCGTACAAAGCCGAAAAACAAATGGCCTAAACCCAACGCCTTGTACGGCCCCGCGAATAGCTACTCGAAGCCGTTGATGTTCAACGTGGCGTTTTATCAATTGTGGTTTTGGCGACATATCGTTTGTTAATCAGCACCGGCGGCGGAGCTCAGCGACATAGGTTCTATCTTTGATCTTAACCAGGCTACCCACGCATCGAGGCCTTCGCCGGTGCGGCACGAGACCGGAAAGATCGGAGCGGTCGGATTTACGTCTTCGACGTTCTCGACGAGTTCTTCCATCGAAACACCGCTGTACGGCAGCAGATCCATCTTGTTGAGCAAGACGACGTCAGCCTCGTGAAACATGAGCGGATATTTCTTTGGCTTTTCGGCTCCCTCGACAGTACTGAAGACCATTACCTTGAGGTCCTCGCCGAGGTTGAATTCGGCCGGGCAAACGAGATTGCCGACGTTCTCGATTATGAGAAGGTTGAATTTTGTCACATCAAATCCGTGCAGCGAATTGTGCACCATCTGTGCATCCAGATGGCAAACCGAACCGGTGGTTATTTGATAAGCCGGAACGCCCAACGCGGCGATTCTATCGGCATCGAGCGTCGTAACCAGATCGCCCTCGATCACACCGATGCGGTAGTCGTCCTTGAGATGACGGATCGTTGCCTCCAGCAGGGAGGTCTTGCCGGCACCCGGTGCGGACATGAGATTGATGACGTATATTCCGTGGGCATCGAAAAACGAGCGGTTTTCCGCCGCTGTCTCTTCGTTCGCACTCATGATGTCTTCGCCGATTGGTATTTTGTGCATATCATTCTCCGTCGTCGAGATCGATGTAATCGACCGTCATATCGCGGCCCGCCGTGATGGTCAATTCGCGTCCGCATTCTGAACAGGAAAACTTGAGGTCGCCAAGTCTGCATTCCACTTCGCCGCACTCGCCGCAAATTGCCGTGAGTTTCACGACCTCGATCTCGATCTCGGCATTCGCCGCCGGTGTACCTTTTTTTAAGACTTCGAAGGCGAAATCGAGCGAGTCTTTAACCGCGCCGCTGAATTCCCCGATCGAAAGCTTGATCTTGCGTATCTTTGCAGCACCGTGTTTGCTCGCCTCGCCAAAGGCGATGTCGAATACACTCTGAGCGATAGCCATTTCGTGCATATTCAGTGAGACAAGGCAGCTTCGTTCAAAACCATTTGAGCCACTTGCGGAACGACGGCCGCAAGTTCCGGCGATAGCTCCATTTCCATGTCCTGTAGATCAGCGATCGATACCGCAAAGAGCGTGACATCGGGCACTTTACCCATTAAGTAAAAGGCATCGAGCAGGTCTTTGAGCCCGATGTCATGGGCGGTGAGCGTGGTTGGATAATCGGTCGCGAACTTCGGCCTAAGCCTTCGCACACTCCCTGCTTTCTGGCCGTCGATGGTTGCATCGATCAGGATGACGTGTTCGGCTTCCTGCATCGGTTCAAGGAGGAGAAAACTGCCTACACCGCCGTCGAGTAGTTCAGTGTTCGCGGGCAGGACAGCTTTCTCCAAACGATTGATAACGTGGACGCCGATACCCTCGTCGCCCATCAAGATATTTCCGATCCCAAGGATCAGTGTTTTACGGCCTCTAACGCTTGAGTTCATCATCTTTTTCGAATTTCCAGCCGCCGAGCATCGATGACATATCGCCGCGGCCTTCGACGTAGTCGTGATAAAAGACAAGGTATATGTGGATAACCGAAAAGACCACAAACGCCCACATGGTCATGTGGTGCCACACTCTCACGTTTGCGTCACCGCCCATTAACGGAATGATCCAAACAAATAGCTTCGGGATATACGAATCGCTCATGCTTGCATACAGTCCGAATCCCGAGATGACCTGGAAGAGAAATACGAGGAAGAGTCCCACGTATGTCAGGCTTGCCAAAAAGTTGTGGCCTATAGAGATTTTTCCTTTGAGCTTGAGCTGTAGAATGTCGATACGAACCGTTTCCCACATGTCGCGGAACTGTTCCTTATTTACCGGAAAGAAACCAGCCCAGCGAGCAAATTGGTTTCCGACAAAGCCCCAGTAAAAGCGAAAGAAGAAATTAAAGAACACGATGTATCCCGCAGCAAAATGCAGGAAGCGTGTCCACCCGAACCAGTACTGCATGTAAGCCTCGTTTGACCGCTCCAGAACCTGCGGGTTACCGATCAGAAAACCGGTAACCATCAGCATCAGAATTGCGATCGCGTTGATCCAGTGAAAGATGCGGACGGGTAATTCCCAGACATAAACCCGGCGATAGGACATTGATTGAGCAGCTGCCATGGTTCACCTCCTAATTCACCGTCACCTGATGGATGTGTTTGCCATCAGGGTCATAAAGATGCACCGCGCAGGCGAGGCATGGATCGAACGAATGGATCGTTCGGATTATCTCAAGCGGTTCACCTTCCTTTGCTACTGGAGTACCAATAAGTGATTCCTCGTAGGCTGAGCGTTTACCGTTCGTGTCTCGCGGGCTTGCGTTCCAGGTGCTGGGGACGACGAGCTGGTAATTCTCGATCTTTTTGTCCTTGATCTTGATCCAGTGAGCTAAGGCCCCGCGTGGTGCCTCGGTCAGGCCGACGCCTTCACATTCGGCTTTCCACGACGAAGGTTCCCATTTGTCACCGTTATGAGTATTCATTTCGCCCGATTTGAGATTACTAATAAGTTCGTTGTAGAACTCCTGTATCCACCGTGCGACCAGACGGGTTTCGAGTCCGCGAGCCGCAGTGCGGCCGAGGGTAGAGAATAATGCCGTCACTGGAACGTCGAGCTTCTTTAGGGCTTCGTCAACAACATCTTTTATCTCTGCATTGCCCCTACCGTAGCCAACCAGAAGACGTGCGAGCGGACCGACCTCCATCGGATTCTCACGCCATCTCGGGGTTTTGAGCCAGGAATATTTGCCTTCGACATTGAGGTTCTCGTATGGCGGCTGCGGGCCCGTGAAATTAAATTCGGTTTCGCCTTTCCAGGGATGAAGGCCAACGCCGTCGCCGGCTTCGTATTTGTACCACGAGTGAGAGATGTATTCCTTGATCTCATTCTCGTCCTTTCCGTTTACTTCGTGGACCTTTGTCAGATCACGGTTAAGGATGGCGCCGCGTTGGAATTTGAACAGATCGGGATAAGCATAGCCTTTTGTCGGGAGATCACCGTAGGCTAGATAATTTGACAGGCCGCCCCCGACCGCTGCCCAATCCTTATAGAAACTCGCAATCGCCATCAGGTCGGGGATGTAGACCTTTTCGACGAATTCGACCGCCTCTTTGATGATCCGCGCAACCATGTTCAGCTTTTCGGTGTTGATCGCGTTGACCTCATTCAGGTTGAACGAGCACGGCACGCCGCCGACAAGGTAATTCGGGTGTGGATTCTTACCTCCAAAGATCGCGTGGATCTTGACGATGTCCTTCTGCCATTCGAGGGCTTCGAGATAGTGAGCGACGCCGATCAGATTAACTTCTTTCGGCAGCTTGTAAGCCGGGTGTCCCCAGTAGCCGTTCGCAAAAATGCCTAGTTGGCCGCTGTCGACAAAGCTCTTGAGCCGTTTTTGCAGGTCTGAGAAATATCCCGCCGATGTTTTCGGCCAATTCGACAGCGAACGAGCGATCTTCGATGTTTCTTCCGGATCCGCCGACAAAGCACTGACCACGTCTACCCAATCGAGCGCATGAAGATGATAAAAGTGGACCACGTGATCGTGTATGAACTGCGTGCAGAACATAATGTTTCGCACCAGTTCGGCATTTTTCGGCACGCTGATCTCGATCGCGTCCTCGACCGCTCGAACGCTCGCGAGTGCGTGGACAGTCGTACAAACACCGCAAACACGCTCGACCATAGCCCACGCATCACGCGGGTCTCGTCCTTTTAGTATTTTCTCGATGCCTCGAACCATCGTTCCGGCGCTCCATGCATCGGTAATCTTGCCGCCTTCGGCAATGGCCTCGATCCTGAGATGTCCTTCGATTCGCGTGACCGGATCTACAACTATTCTTGTCATGATGCGTCACCTCCATTTTTAGGGTCTTCCGTTACTGCCGGGGCATCGGGCTTATTCGGACTAAATGATTCGTCCATGTTCTCCTGACGAACCTTTCGTTTTCTTATCGACGATGTGATGCCGTGCAGAGCGACGGCTCCAACGGCCGCAACTGCTGCCGTGGCACCGATCGTGTCAGCGGTGGATTCGATACCGAAACCGGGGAATTTGACAAGATGTTGATAGAAAGGCCCGTTGTCCCAGAAATCTTTTTCGCTGCATCCGATGCATCCGTGTCCGGACTGAATCGGATAGCTGAGATTGCCGTTCCATTTCGTAACGGAGCACGCATTGTAGGTAACTGGACCGCGGCAGCCCATTTTGTATAGGCAATAGCCTTTGCGGGCGGCATCGTCATCCCACGATTCGACGAACAATCCTGCATCGTAATATGGGCGGCGATAACAAGTATCGTGAACACGCCGTGAGTAAAATTCCTTCGGCCGTCCTTGCGAATCAAGCTCGGGAATCTTGCCGAATAACAGAACATGCGTAACAACGCCGGTCATTACTTCAGCGATCGGCGGGCAGCCCGGAACGTTGATCACTGGCTTGTTTATCAGTTTGTGGATCGGAGTTGCGGTTGTTGGGTTAGGTTTTGCGGCTTGAATGCAACCGTGCGAAGCACAGCTTCCCCATGCAATGACCGCCGCGGCACCTTCGGCAGCTTCTTTAAGAATGTCGAGGGCCGATCGTCCGCCGATCGTGCAGTACGCACCGTCGGCGCCCATTGGAACCGAACCTTCGACGAGCAAAATATATTTGCCCTTGTTGTTCTTCATCGTGTCGTCCCGGGCCTTTTCAGCCTGAAAACCGGACGCGGCCATTAATGTTTCTGTGTAATCGAGTGAGAGAGTGTCGAAGATGACGTCGGCAACGATCGGGTGAGAAGAGCGGATGAATGATTCACTACAGCAGGTACATTCCTGAAAATGAAGCCAGACAACCGGCGGACGCGCTTTCTTTTCAAATGCATCAACCACCTGGCCAAAGGCTGATGCGTTTATTCCGGCGCTCGCTACGGCGACACCGCAGAAATACATGAATTCTCGACGGCTGTACCCCTTCGCTTTCATGGCCCGCCATACCGAGGGAATATTTTTGTCCATAAGACCTCCCTTTTGAAGGAGAGGCTTTTTGCGGAGACTATCCAGATTGCCGAGCTGCTTTTATGAAAGATCTTTGTCAATCTTTGGGTACTCTTCGTGAATCGCCTCTCTGAAAAGAACCAAGGGTGTTTGCGGAACACCACTGATTCGAGTCAACCCCGTTTTCGTGATTTTGAGAGCAGCTTGATGTCTTATTTGGCAAGCAGCGTTCCAAGCCCGCGCAATACGTATATCACCAGAATTACGGAAACCGTCCGATCGGATGTGCGTATATTCTCGCGTTTATTCGATATGTGTGCGAACAATCTCACAGGAGCTTGAACCCGAGACAGCGGGATTTCAATCTTCAAGACGAGATCTTCCGTATTTTGATTAGATATGGCGGGTGTCCGAAATATGTTTTAAATCGCCAATTTAGCTTCTAAATTACCCGAAATATGTTTTAAATCGCGGCGAAAATGTTTTATTTCGTCCGAAATATGTTTTAAATCGTCCGAAATATGTTTTAAATCGCCAATTTAACTTCTAAATTACCCGGAAATGTGTTTTAACCCATCTCTAAAGACGGGGCTGTTGTCAAGGCGTAGTTCGACCGGACCGCTGGAGGCGGTTGAGTTGAACAAGGTTGATTGACGACAAGATTTGTTCAAG
>JBEBJB010000080.1:0-3169 GCA_040080065.1 Pyrinomonadaceae bacterium | reverse complement strand
AATTTCCCGTGAGCAGCACTCCTCACCCCGTGAAATGCACTCCGCCCGAAAGTTTTTGTACGGAATTTTCAAAAATAAACACCCATTCCCCCGCGATCTACCCGTTTTTCCAAAGAAAACACACCCAAAGAATCGCGTTTTAGCCTGTATTTATCGGAGTTTAAGGAGATCACCACCAATTTCAACCGGTTTTCAAAAAATTTTCCGTCAGCTTAAGGCGTCTTCCCGCGTTTCGCGGCACATAGCCACGCCCGTTCACGGCGTGGTGCCGATCCGATCCATGATCGTCAGCCCGTTTCAACGGGCTTACTCCGATCGTGGCTTAAGCCAAAGAGAAAAGGACGTTACGGTTGCGGGCCTACCGCAACACTGGCACGTCTTTTGTGCCAGAAACGCCCTCTAAAAATCTGCCACCACCCAACCACGCCCTAAAGGGACGTGGCTATACAAGAAAAGCCTCGTGAACGAGACTCAGTCGCCTTTAATTCCCGATGTTGTTAACGCAGTTTCTCTTAAGCGTTCGAGCAGGGTCGCCATTTCACCAATCCATCCCTCTATCCGATCACGTTCGTTTCGCGTCAATTCCTCACGCTTGTTTTGCAGAATTGGACCTAAGTCTATTTCGTCATTCGGATCGGGTTGGGTTCGAAGCCTTACCGGTCCCGGAGTCGCCCCACCACTACCGATATACGACGAGAAGTGATGCTGCAATCCTGCTTTATGGGTAGTATGGTCACGCCACAGTTTTGCTTGATAGAACCAACTGGTTGCGTTCTGTTCTAATAGGTACAATTCTGCGATCTCATTCGTTGACTTATTCTGTTCCTTCAAGGCATTCCGAACACGTCCGACACTTAGATCGCCTCCAAGTTCCTCAAGCGAATAATACTCGACGAGCTCTGCAAGGAACGCATCACGGGCGCCGATTAGGTGGAATAAACTCGATTCAAGGTGTGAACGCTCGAAATCGCTGCCGCCATTTCCGGCTGCAATCATCTCGTCATAATGAGCCTTGGCCCAACGCAATTTCGCGTCGGCTCTGCTCCGAATATTCTGAAGCTTCTGTTCGTCCATACAGTTTCTTATTCAAACCCCAACATTCCCTGATCTTTATTCTCCGCGACAACTTTCTCTGCTTGTTTATACGTTTGCAGATTTGGCGGGAGATCGACGGTTTTGCCGTTTAATAGATCTTCGACGGTTAGTATCTGCAAACGCGGATAATCTTTGTTCCAGCCGGGCGAGTGGTAGAAGCCTTTTTCGGCGGCTTCGGTGAGCATTGGTTTGGTTGGCGGTTCGAGGGTGAGGAAGACGCCGATGGCGGCGTTCTCGCGTTCGATGACGTGGCCGAGGTCGCGTATCTGCGCGACGCTGACGTTGTGCCCGCCTTTGACCGAGACGACTACTTTCTTGGCCTTACCGGAGTTGTCGTCGGTAAACACCATCAGGCCGTCGATGCCCTTGTCGGCGCCTTTCTTTCCTTCTTTTTTTCCCGCTTCCGCACCGAAAGCACGTGCGCCGATGAGCGGAAGAATCCACCACTGAAATCCGTACTTGTCCTTCTCCGCGAGTTCCTTTGCTCCGTCGAGGTCTTCGGGCTGGCCGATGACGCGGTAGTACGAAGACGTCGCCGAAGGTGACGAAGATAATAGCCCGGGGTGAAACCCCGGGACAACGTCCGCATCGACATCCGCTCCCTGAAGGGGAGCAACATCCGCCGGTCCAATTTGTTCGACCCCTTCAGGGTCGGAACCTGTTGCTGTTTCATTCCCAGGGTCGCGGCCTTCGGCCTTACCCTGGGCTATTATCTTTGTCCCTTTCAGGGACAGAACGGGCGAAGAGGCCTTTTTTTCTCCAACAGGTACCATGCCAAAGCTGTCCTTGAGCCGCAGTTTCATCAGCCCGACCGCGAGATGCGTGATATCAATGCCGATCCATTCACGGTTAAGCTTCTGAGCCGCCGCGATGGTCGTCCCGCAGCCGCAGAAAGGATCGAGAACAACGTCGCCTTCGTTCGACGATGCCTGAATAATGCGTTCGAGAAGCGCGACCGGCTTTTGTGTCGGATAGCCGAGGCGTTCTTGAGCTTGAGACGAAATGGGAAGAATATCGGTGACGATGTCCTGAATTGGTACGCCGTCCTCGTCTTTGATATATCGCTTCTGCTGAGGCACAGATCCTTTCGTAGGAAAATAAATCAACCCGTGTTCATCTAGGAGATCGAGTTTCTCTTGCGTAGTTAGCTTCGAAATGTCCAAATCGCCGACGGCTTCAAGCAAGGCGGTGCGTGGCACAGCCCAATGCCGCCCAACAGCCGTCGGGTTTGTTCCGCGCCAGTCCTTGCCAGAGTCGCCCGAGCGTGTTCCCGCACCAGTCAACGAAACAAGTCGATAGCGTCCTTTTTCATCATTAAACCGGTAGAACTTACGAAGATATTCTTCGTCATAATTCTCAAGTATTCGATTCCATGTAAAATCGTCAGATTTGGAATAGATAATATCGTATCGTGTAGCGGTCCCCACCTTTTTGCTCCGCCGTGTGAACCACTGCGCTTCCATATAACCTCGCTTCGAAAGTTGTCCGCGCCAACGATCGTATCCAACAAGATCTTCAAATAATGACTCGCGGTCGGGTCGCAGTGGAGATAGAGCGAGCCGGTCGGCTTTAGGACGCGGTGGAGTTCCTTTAGGCGGACGGCCATCATGACGAGATAGGCCATCATCTGGCTTTTCTGTGGGATGAACTGCCTGAACGCCTGAATCATCTGCCCGACATCGTCCGGCTCGTTTATCAGTTCGTTGTAAACCTGCTCGGCGGTGAGGTTCCAATGCCACGTGTCCTCGAACGCCGTGATCTGCGATTCGCTGTCGCTGCCCGATTCGTTGCGGAACAGCACGTTGTAATTGCGGTTCGAATTAAACGGCGGATCGAGATAAACAAGATCAACGCTCTCGTCCTTTATGTAGTCCCGGAGAATCTTAAGGTTGTCGCCGTAATAAAGTGTGTTCATGGGATATGCAAGGGAAATGTAGCATTAAGCGATATCATTCGCAAGAAAAGAGCCTCGCCCTGTTTCCGAGCCTGAACGGGTCAAGCGGTGGCAACTTCGATATATCCGTTAGAAACGCGGTCTATTTGCCGAACGGCAAGAGTTACCAGTTCAAATACA
>JBEBJB010000079.1:0-3267 GCA_040080065.1 Pyrinomonadaceae bacterium | reverse complement strand
CACCAACGCCACCACCACCAAATCCACCGCCGCCCTGACCCGGGGTCTGTCCCGGTTGCGGGCGGGCGCAATTAACGGTCCTCACCGTCTGGCCAGCGGAATCCTGAAACGTCAGCGTGACGGTTTCACGATCGGCAAGCGGTTCTTTCAAGTAAAAATTGATTAGCGCTCCATTCGGCGGATTTTGTCCGACAAACTGTTTATCCGACGTCAGGGGCTTGTTGTTCCATGGCCGCCACATGATGCCGGGCCGCGAATCAAACAAGTGAACATTGCTCGCGAGCACGGTGTCGTTCATTTGTTCGAGGGCGGTGATGTCGTCCATCACCCAGATCGAGCGTCCGTGCGTAGCGAGGATCAGGTCGTTTTCACGCGGATGGATCAGGATGTCGTCAACCGGCACGGTGGGCAGGTTAAGTTTGATCTGAGTCCAGCTTCCACCTCGGTTCCACGACGCAAAAAGGCCGAATTCGGTTCCGACAAAAAGTAGATTAGGATTCCGCGGATGCTCACGAATAACGCTCGCGACGCCGTTGTTCTGCGGCAGGTTTGAGGCGATCGACTTCCACGTTTCCCCAAAATCGTTTGTCATGAAGACATAGACTTTGAAGTCGCCCATGCGGTGGCCGTCAAAAGTCACATACGCTGTGCCTTCGTTTTCTTTCGATGCGACGACGCGGCTGACGTAAGTTCCTTTTGGCACCCCAGGCACCTTTTCCACGACATTTTTCCAGGTTACGCTATCGCGGGTAACCTGCAGGTTGCCGTCGTCGGTTCCCGCCCAAAGGACACTTTTATTGACGGGCGATTCAGAAATCGTTGTGGTTGCCGGATACTGCTGCACGCCGTCGTGGCGGGAACGCGTGTTCTTATCCGGGGCTTTACCCATGATCGGCAGCGTGTTCCGGTCAACATTCGTCGTCAGTTCGCCACCGATCTTTGTCCAGCTATCACCGCGGTTCGTTGACTTAAAGACGAAATTGCCGCCGAAATAGATCGTGTTCGCATCATGTTTAGATGGAACGATCGGCGAATTCCACTGGAATCGATAGTTCTTTTCGCCCTCTTCTTCACGCGGCCGGATGCTCTTGCTCTCGCCGGTTTTTACATTTCGGCGAAGCACATTCCCGTCCTGCGATTCCGTATAAACGATATCCGGGTCGTTCGGATCAGGCTGTGCAAAAAAGCCGTCGCCACCGCCGATTGTCCACCAGTCATCGTTTTTGATCCCGCCGCCACTTAGTGTTTGGCTCGGTCCGCACCACGCATTGTTATCCTGCAAACCGCCGCAGATCTTGTACGGTATGCTGTTGTCGGCGCCGACTTCATAGAACTGGCCAAGCGGGACCGTGTTTGCATAGTCCCACGTCCGGCCGCGGTCGTACGTAATGTTGATGCCGCCATCGTTGCCCATTATGAGGTGGTTGGAATCAGCCGGATCGATCCAGATGCCGTGTGTATCGGCATGAGGAGCTCGGGACATTGCTCCTGTCCAGGTTTTGCCGCCGTCGTCCGAATACTGCATCGCTACTCCAGCGATCCAAAGCCGTTGATCATTATTGGGATCGACCCTGATCTGGCTGAAGTACATCGGTCGCGGGTTCGAACTGATATCGGCCTGTCGTGTCCACGTTTCGCCCTTATCAGTCGAACGATAAACACCGCCATTGGCATGTTCGATCAGGGCATAGACGATGTTCGTGTCTTTTGGATAAATTGCAAAAGCACATCTTCCTGTTTCCAAAAGCCCTTCGGGCCGAGGTGTCGGTGCATTTTCGGTATCGTAAGGCATGCCCTTCACGATCTTGTTCCAGGTGTCGCCGCCGTCGTTTGTTTTATAAACGGCGCTGTGCTCGCCGCTTCCGTTAAAGCCGAAAACGGTCCTCCGACGCTGGTACATTGCCGCGTAAAGGATCGTTGGACTCTCCGTATCAATGGCGATATCCGTTGCTCCAGTGTCTTCGTTTACTTTCAGAACGAGCTGCCAATTCTTGCCGCCGTCGGTCGTGCGATAAACGCCGCGTTCCGGGTTCGCGGCCCACAGATTACCCATAACGGCGACGTAGACGACGTCTGGATCCTTCGGATGAACAACGATGCGGGCGATTGCCCATGAGTTCGGCAAGCCCATGAATTTCCAGGTCTTACCGGCATCCATCGATTTGTAAATACCGCCGCCCCAGGACGAACTCTGTCTATTGTTCGCCTCGCCAGTTCCGGCCCATACGATCGACGGATTTGACGGGGCGATCGCGATATCACCGATACTAGGCACAGCTTCCTTGTCAAAAAGGAATGTCCATGAGGTCCCCGCATTGGTCGACTTCAGAATGCCACCAGCCGCTGTTGCAGCGTAAATAACACGGGAATCGTTTGGTGCAACCTCGATGTCATCGATACGTCCACCCATCGTTGCCGGGCCGATCTCGCGAAAACGAAGGCTCGAGATAGCCGATTCGAATGTCGCCGGCGGTTTAGGGACCGGCGTCGGAGCCGGGGTTGCCGCAACGGCGGTTTTAGGAGTTTCCTTAGGCTTCGGCTGTGCAGAGACGGACGAAACGGCCAACAGTAGTAATAGACCAGGAACGCAAAAGCGTTCCCGCAAGCGGAATAATCTCATCATTTGAAGTCCTCAAAAATCGGTATTTAGATCGGAATTGAACCCAAATTCAAAAGTAGAATGCACTTTGGTTGAATTGCTAACAATTTAGTACTCTTCGACAGGTTTAGCAACCGGATTACTACTGCGAACCGTAAGTTTACAAAAGTTTACATTCGTACCGGTGCGGATATTTTTGCGGTCAGCGCCGACAGAATTGCGAAAACGCGGATTTGGGGCGCTTAGGTAAAGTGCGACGGGGAGACCGGTAGGGTTGTCCGCTGAGTTTGGTAGAGGTATTTGCGAGATTGGTAGAGGTGTTTTTTTGTCCGAATTCGGCGGTGTTTAGGCTAAAATCCGAATTTTCCACCCGCCAACCGGCACCCGACACCGCCGCCCGTGCCACCGCCGCCGAAAAACCACCGCCCGCCGCCATTCGCCGCCGCCGCCGCCGACTGGAGCGCAAGCGTCCCGCTTGCCAACGCCGAGGCTTCCTCGGCGTTAGGACCGTGATAATTTTGCGAGTTGATTTAAACCGCACGCCGTGAGCGGTTTTCAACCGCTGGCAAGCAAGGATGCTTGCGCTCCAGTTGTTGAGACCCTTTCCGAGCCATCGAAGATGGCAACAGCATAAAGCCCAGGGTGCGAGCCCTGGGAATGGCAAGATA
>JBEBJB010000078.1:0-3548 GCA_040080065.1 Pyrinomonadaceae bacterium | reverse complement strand
TGTGGCGATTTTGGGATCAATCCGGAACATCCGCCGATGTTGAAATTGTTGGCGGCCTTTTCGATGAATTTCAGATCTTCGCTGGTCGAATCCAAAGCCGAATGCGGCACCCGCCTTGTGCCTAAGCCCGAGGCTGACGGATTTGGCGGCACGTTCCTGACCGATAACGGCGTGGATTCGATCATGATCCCTGCACGTCTTTCGGCTGCGTTGCTGAGCATGATGTTAGCGGTCCTGGTGTTTCTTGCAACCCGGCAAATGTTTGGCAAGTGGGAAGCTTTGACCGCGCTTGCGATATTGGCATTCGAACCCAACCTGATCGCCCACGGTGCACTCGTGACGACCGATATGGCTCTGACGGCTACGGCCTTCGGCGCGGCGTTCGCTCTTTACCGGTATTCGAAGGACCCGACATGGTTGCGATTTATCGTCGTAGGTTTAGCGTTTGGCATTATGCTGGCGGCAAAACATTCGGCAGTTATATTGGCCGCGATCTTTTTCGGCGTATTCATCGTTGATGCGGTTATTTATCGCAGGCCGGAATTGACGCTACCCAAAGCCATGCTGCGACGCTTTGTTGCGTTCGCGGGTGTGTTCTTGATAAGTCTTGCGGTTTTGTGGTCATTCTACGGTTTTAGGTACTACGCTCTGCCAAATGCGACCGAGAATCTGGTCTCGGTAGAGGAATATATCAAGAATAATGGCCGGCCGGAAATGACTGAGTCATTGCCCGCGCAACTTGTCACGACCGCGAATAAGCTCCGGGTCTTCCCGGAATCTTACATTTTAGGCCTTGCCGATATAGTGGCTGCGGGCAGCCGCAATGTCTCGATCTTTGACAAGGACTATCCGACCGGGCAATGGTTCTATTTTCCGGTGGCGTTCGTCGTGAAATCGAGCATCGCATTACTTTTTCTTTTGCCGCTCGGTCTTGTTCTCGCATTCTTTGAAAAGGAAAAGCGCCGCGAGATGCTTTTCGTACTCGTGCCTCCACTTGTGTTCTTTGCACTTTCATTGACCTCAAAATTAAACATCGGCGTGAGGCACATTTTGCCGGTTTACGCTTTTTTCATCGTCGTCGCAGCGGCCGGTGCAGTTTGGTTGTGCGGCCGGATCCGCGTTTTCCGATACGTCTTGGCAAGTCTGCTACTTTTCCATATTCTTACTGCCGTGCGCACCGCTCCAAATTACATCGCATTCGCTAACGACTTTTTCGGTGGCACGAATAATTCTTACCGCGTGTTTCGCGACTCCAGCTCGGAATGGGGCCAGAATTACAAACTGATCGACGAATATATCGCAAGTGAAAAGGTCGCCGATTGTTGGTTTGCCGGCATCGGAAATATCGAAGTGATTCGTGTGTCGCAACCCTGCAGGATCATGCCCGACCGGCTGTTGCGGGGAATGAGCTCGCAGATCAACGAGATCGTACCGCCTGTGGTCGAGGGAACTGTTTTAGTAAGCGTCAACAATCTACCGCCGAAGGGCGGACCGGAGTATGCGGTCTTCATGAACACAGAATCAGTAGCGCAGGTCGGCGGAACCATATTTGTATATCGCGGACGATTTGAAATGCCCGTCGCCTCGGCTCTAAGTCGCGTGATCCGTTCCAGTCAATTTCTCCGGCTAAAACGCTTTGACGACGCGATCGCCGAAGGCCGTGCGGCAGTCGAGACAGCACCTGATGATGCACGCACACATCTTGGACTCGCACTCGCCTTGCTCGGTGCCGGCAAGACAGATGAGGCTCGAAGCGAGTTCGAACGAGTGATAGAGCTTTCGAAAGCAGACCCTACTCAGTTCCGCAATACCGAGGTTAGTGCCCGCCGAGAGCTTGAACGCTTGGCAGCAAAATGATGTGATATTTCGAACACTATGAAACGATGTCCGGAATGCAGGAAAGATTATATCGATGACAGTTTGCTTTATTGTCTCGATGACGGCACGCCGCTGGTCCAGGGGTCGGTGTCGGATGAACCGGCGACGGCGATATTTTCGGGCGTTTCCGGCGATGATGCGACGAAAGTGCTAAACGCGGAAGGCACAAGTTTGGTAGCAAAGCCGATAACGCTCAGTCTTCCGGCGTTTCTGTCGTGGCGAACGCTGCCTTGGGTCGTAGCGGCGATATTTGGGCTTGCTGCAGTTTTCTTCGGCTGGTCGTATTTGAGCGGCGGACGGACGAGCGGTGGCTCAGCAGCAATACGGCTCTCATTCGAACCGCCGTCCGACCTTTCGTTCAATGATAGCCAGCCAGATTGGGCGGCGATCTCACCTGACGGCGAGAAGATAGTATTTTCAGCTAGCGGAGCGGACGGTAAGAACACACTATACGTCCGCGAGATCAATTCTGCCGAGGTTAAACCTCTTCCGGGCTCGAACGACGCGGTCGAACCTTTCTGGTCGCCGGACAGCAAGTCGGTGGCATTCGGATCTAGCGGCAAGCTGCGCCGCTCGGATCTCGCAGGCGGCAATCCGCAGGTGCTCTGTGACGCCGCACGTCTCGTCGGAGGCAGTTGGGGCAAGGACGGGACAATCATTTTTGTACCGGATTACCGCACCGCTTTGCTTCAGGTCTCGGCCAAGGGTGGCGAACCGCAGCCGGTCAACATCCAAACCGACGATCTTGCGAAAGAGCGTCATTCGCAGCCCGCGTTTCTTGCCGACGGCAGACACTTCTTATTTAAGCGTGCGTTCGGAACGGGACTTGCGGGTAGCGGCGTTCAACAGCAGGGCATCTGGGCCGGATCGCTGGATTCGCCCGAGGTCATTCAGGTCATTTCCGACGATTCGAACGCTGTCTATACTTCCGAGGGATACATCGTTTACGTTCGCAATGATGCACTTGTTGCACAGGCGTTTGACGCTTCGAGTCGAAAGGTTTTGGGCGAGCCGGTTCCTTTAATTCAGGGCCAGCCGAATGCGCCGGGCAATATTCGCCGTTTTTCAGTATCGAACAACGGCGTACTGATCTGGCAATCCGTCTGGCAACGCGACTATCAACTGTTGTGGTTTGACCGCGAGGGCAAGCAACTCGGAGCGGTGACTAAGCCGGAGAAAGTCTGGGCCGGTTACGAGCCGCGCATTTCACCGGACGGGAAACGACTTGTATTCAGACGCGGTGTTCCCGCGAATCTGTGGATGATCGATCTGCAGACGGGAACGGACACACGCATCACAACCGAATTTGCTCAATTCCCTATTTGGTCGCCTGACGGCAGCAAGGTAGCATTCGGCGCAAACGCCGGATTGTCGGTCAAAGATTCGAACGGTGTCGGAGATGTGAAGGCGATCGTCTCTGACACGACCTTTCCATACTCATGGTCGCCCGACGGCTCGCATATTTACTATGTTAAACGTGGCGTCAAAACGCAGAGCGACATATTTAAGATCGCCGTGGAAGGTGACCGAAAGGTGACGCCATTAGTAACCGGTGCGGCCAACGAACGCTGGCCGCAGCCTTCGCCCGACGGGCGTTTTCTCGCATACGAATCTGACGAGACCGGCAACTACGAGATATACGTCGTCGCGATCCTGCCGGACGGAACGCT
>JBEBJB010000077.1:0-3586 GCA_040080065.1 Pyrinomonadaceae bacterium | reverse complement strand
TCGTAGTGGTTTACGGTGCCGATACCAGCCCCTTCTTTCGGAACGCTGCCGTGACTAACTTCATGATTGCGAACGATCCGCAGCTGATCCTTGACCTTGAATGTCCACATGCCGTCATGCGCCGCCGGCGTCGGGCGGCCATCGGACATCATGCCTTTTACGCGGCCGATGACGTTGTAATCAAACCCCTTCGGTAAGGAAAGAAAGGTCTCGCCCGTATTCTTAGTCGCAGTTGGCACGAGTTCTCCAAAGCCGATCGCTCGATAAGCATTCGGCCTTGGATCATCTGCCAATGCCATTGACCGATTGCCCAGCGACGAACAAGCGAGAGCCAATCCGCCTGAAAAATATGCGAGATCTCGTCAGAAACTTCGTCTGTCCATAACCGTCTACCTCGATAGGTCAACGATAACTGCCGCGTGATAAAATTTCAAAAGTATGTCGGGATCGATGACACGAGACGTTAATATTGTACAGGCCGAAAGTGCGTCGCAGATAGACGATGCCCGCACGATCTTTCGCGAATACGAGGTCTGGATCGATCTAGATCTCTGTTTTCAAGGGTTCGAAGCCGAGCTTGCGGCTTTGCCGGGAAAATACGCGATGCCAGATGGGCATTTGCTGCTAGCGTACGTAGATGACCGCCTCGCTGGCTGCATCGCTATGCGGAAACTCGAAGACGGAATTTGCGAGATGAAACGGCTCTTTGTTCGCGATGATTTTCGAGGAATGAAGATCGGCATCAGCCTTATCGAACGACTGATCGCTGATGCCCGCGAGATCGGTTATTCCAAAATGCGGCTCGATACCTTTCCACCCAAAATGGGCAAAGCCGTGAGCCTCTATGAGACACACGGCTTTGTCGAGATACCGCCGTATTACGACAATCCGCACAGCGACGTCCTTTTTATGGAACTGCCGCTCTAAAGCGGTCGCGTCCCAAAATCTCCATATGCCGTCGGTGGTGGCGGTGCCATGTTGAACTGCTGCTCAAAAGCAGCCGGAAATACCTGTCGATAAGCGAATGCGAACGCGGCATAGATCACTGGAACCGCTACAAAATACCCGAGACAAAGGGCAAGAAAGCCCAGCAAACCAACAAGGCCGCCTAAGATGTATAGAACGATAATGCCCCCGAAGTTTGAGAAACCGCCTTTCGCGCTCAACTTGATCGCGTCGACAACCCCCAGATCGTGCTCCATCGCCAATGGGATAGCGAACTGAAATGCGATTGTCCAAAAGATCATAATGACGAAGAACACAAGGCCGACTACGATACCTAGTATCATTAAACCGGTTGCGATCTCGGAATTACCACCCTGGAAAAAATCTACTCCGCCGGATCCCGTACGTGGAACGTTCACTAGCCTCGCAACATCAATGGTCAGCTGTAGTATTTGAAAAATTACTCCCGGGATCGATTGGATCAGGCCGATCAACATCAACGGTACGAACTTCTCAAAACCTTTGAACATCATTCCGAAATCCACAGGCTCATCACGCATATCGCGCAAGACGACGTAGTAGAAACCGGCGAGCACGGGTCCGATTAGAAAAAAATTAATGATCGGAATGCAGCCGATCAGTATCAGCGTGATCAACCCCATGCCGATATATAAGCCTAAGTTTCGTTTAACCAACTCCCACGCATTACCAATGCAATCGCCGGGACTAATTGCTCCGCTGTTATGTTCAGGATAGTTCATGTTTTTGTATCGATCAGAAACCGCTTCGATGTTATACGATTTCGCATTGCAGATAAAGAAAACCGCCTGAGAATCTTTGCGATTTTCTCAGGCGGCTTAGGTTCCTTGTGACCTCTTTTACGGCATCGGTTTGCGAGGGATCTTTTCATCCATCATCGCCGATTGATAAACGAACATCGCCAGAACGATCGACATCTGTTTCATATCGTCGGCCTGGATGCGGTCATAGCTATCCATGTTTGAGTGGTGAGTTCGCGTCGAATACTCGACGGGATCCTGAATGAACTGAAAACCGGGAAGTCCGACTGCGTCGAAAGCCTGATGATCGGTGCCACCTGTGTTCGCTGGCGTGAGCGTAAAGGCGCTCATGTCAGTATCTTTGCTCGGATCGAAATCAGCCTTCCACCATTTCGGATCGCGAAATGCTGCCAGCCATTGTCGGAATATCGGCTGTACGGCGTTATTGCCCTGCAGATAAACACCGCGGATCTTGCCGGTGCCGTTGTCGATATTATAATAGGCCGAGAATTTATCGTACGCCGGGAGTTTCGTTAGCGGCAGCTGAGCTTGCCCGCCGCCACCACCGCCGCCGCCGAACTGGGGCGTCGTCCCGTCACCGCGATAGCCGAAGTGCTTCCTCACGTACGCTCGCGAGCCAAGCAATCCTTGCTCTTCGCCGGACCATAAGGCAACGCGGATGGTGCGTCGCGGCTTCAGGCCAGTCGCCTGAAGTATGCGAACGGCTTCCATCATTACCGAACAGCCTGCAGCGTTATCGGTCGCTCCCGTGCCTCCGTGCCACGAATCAAGGTGGCCACCAAGCATGACGATCTCGTCAGCCTTGTCAGTGCCGGGAATCTCGGCGATCGTGTTGTAAGAATTCAGATCTGCGTCCTGAAATTCGACCGCGAGATCGACAGTCATAGTGACTTTCTGTCCAGCCTCGATCATTCGAATAACGCGGTTATAATGCTCGACCGCCGCGCTGATCTGGATAGGAACATTAGCTCCTTTTGTTCGGACATTCATCGGTGGCTGGCCCGGTGTCGGTGTCGCTGGTGGCACCGCTTGGGCACCCTGGACAAAGATGGTTCCGCCATCGCCTTTGGCGGCTGTGTCGATCAGGACCGCCGCACCTTCATCGGCGAGAAAGCGCCATCGCAGAGTGTTAAATCCAGCTTGACCTTGCCCGAAGTTTCCCGGAGTCGGGGCAGAAGCACCTTGCGGTCGCGGAGCGGCCGGGTCAGGTGCGTTCGCCATATCCAAAAGTTCCTTGTCCGTAAATCGCTTGCCGGGCGCGTCCATCCAGGCCTTTACCTCACGCATCGGGCTGATCAGTACAACTTTGCCCTTGAGCTTGCCCTTGAACTTTTCGAGATCTTCGGCCTTTGTCGCGTTAAAGTGCACGACCTCTGCCGTGTATGCCGAACCGCTTGCAGGTTTCAAAGTGTCAGTTCCCGGCGACCACGCCTTCGGATAAGAAAGGAATGGGAACGACGTCAGGCCATCGACCATTGCTGTGTATCGTTTGAGCGTCCAACCGCGTCCGAACGGGCCCCACGAGTCAAGATGCGCGTTCTGCAGTCCCCAGCTCGCCAGCGTGTCGCGGGTCCACTCATTAGCGCGCTTCATACCGGGCGAACCGGTAAGTCGCGGTCCATTGACATCGGTCATGTAGTTCATGGTCTTCATCACCTGTGAACGGTTCATGCCCTCGTCCTTGATCTTGTCGAAAACATCCTTCGGAGCTTCGTAGATCTTGGGCGCCGTCTGACCGAGCGCAAGCGTCGGCAGCAGCATGGCGTGTAAAAGGACGATGCCTAAAACTTTGCGTTTCAACATATATTTCTCCTGCAAATTTGTATTGAATCTGTATGACG
>JBEBJB010000030.1:0-65683 GCA_040080065.1 Pyrinomonadaceae bacterium | reverse complement strand
TCGCAGTTTCTCTCCTGCCTTCAATCTTCTACCCCTCGCCCCTAAAGCGGACATCTCATTTGCTACTGCTACCGGACATATAATGTGCTAGCTACATTTTTCTTTACTTTTCCTGGTAAAGGTCATAAAATTCGCGTACCGTTCACTCTATATGTACAAAAACTATCTAACGCTGCGGGCGAAAGCATCCCTTCTGTGAGTCTTTTCTATTTTATTAGGCTCGCGGACGGTCGCTACCGATATCCTGGCATCCCAGGCGCCACCGGCGGCGATGGCGCGGACATCGGAGCAGTCGAAATGCGACCGACGGCCGAAGTGTCGGGCCGTGTCACGACGCCAACCGGCCTCGCCTGCGAAACGCAGCCGTCGTTTTGACGGACGATCAAGGTGTCAGGCGAACGACAATTCGAGTTCGTTCGGCAATTACTCATTGATCGGTGTGCCGACGGGCAGAAGTTACGTAATCGGTGTGTCGTCGAAGCGTTACCGCTTCGCGGCGCGATCAATAAACATCAACGGTGATTTGGCAAACATCAACTTTGTGGGACTGGAATGATCAAGGTCAATCGCGGAAACACGAGCGATGTGCGAATAACCTACGGCATCCCGGCCGACGAAGTTTGAACTGCAAACTCAGGACGCCGAACCCGCAACTTTGACATACCACGTGCTTCCCGCCTAGAATTACCGCAATTCCTGTGGCGAAAGACCAGATCCCTATCACAATCGAAAACATCATCGCCGCTCACCGCACGAGGCGGCTCGAGATCCGTGCACGTTTGGCGGAATTTGCCGCCGTCGGACGGCACGGCAGCGATCTGAACCTGTTTGAGGAGATGGTCTTTTGCTTTTTCACCGGCGGCTGCTCGGCAAAGATGGGTTTGTCGTCGATCGAAGCGATAAAACCCATTCTGCTCACCGCCGATCAGCCCGAACTCGCCAACGCCCTCGCCGGCCATCACCGTTACCCGAACGCGAGGTCGAAATACGTTGTCGCTTCACGCGATTTCCTTCAGCAGGAATACGGTTTGCGGCTGCGCAAGAAGCTGAAAAGCTTCGATTGCCCACTCGAACGGCGTGATTGGCTCGTTCGCGAGAAAGGAATTAAAGGCCTCGGCTACAAGGAAGCCAGCCACTATCTGCGAAATATCGGTTACAAAGGCTACGCGATCCTCGACAAACACGTTCTCCGATGCCTCGCCGAATTAAAAATAATCGACGCCCCAAAGCCACCAAATACGCGTTCGAAGTATCTAATCGTCGAAGAAAAGCTGAAACAACTCTGTAATATGACGAGTATTGACTTCGATGAACTGGATTTAGTTCTCTGGTCGATGAAAACCGGTGTTATACTTAAGTAACTTTTCAGCACCTGCCCAATAGGAGTTCGCGGTATGAGGTACAAAGTTAAGGATAATCGTTTCACCCCGTCAGTTTCCGGTTCGCACCGTCATAGCATAAAGGCCGCTCTCATCGTACTTGTGCTGACCGTTTCGGCCCTCGCCGCCGACACGCAGCAAACCGTCGATATCAAGAGATCTTTAAAAGAGGCAACGAATAAGACGAGGGCCGGACTCTTTGCCGAAGCCGAAACCATCCTGCGAAAAGCCGTCGACGCCGACACGAATCGTTCCGACGTCCGGGTCGAACTCGCCTTCGTCCTGACAAAACAGCGACGGCTCCTCGAGGCTTACAACCTCGTCTTCCCGATCGTCCAGAGTGAACCGAAAAACGCGCGGGCCTTTGCCGTACTGGGAGCGACGATGCTGACCGGCGGACGCTTTCGCGACGCGCGCTTGTTATTTTTTAAAGCCCTAAAACTCAACCGCCGCGAACACCTCGCCTGGGCCGGCTACGGAATGCTCGATTTTTACGAGAACCGCATCAACGACAGCGTCGAGAATTTAAGAGAATCGGTTTACTACGCACCCGAAGAGCCGGATTATCTTTTCGCCCTCGCTCAGGTTTCCGCCAGGGCCGAAAGATATAAGGAAGCCGCCGACGCGTATCGCGATTTCCTGAACGTTTCCAATAGCGCCGACGCCGACCGCCGTGCCCGCATCCGGGGACTGATAAATTTCCTACGTTATCTCGGCAACGCCGGAACTCTGTATAGAGTCGGCGGTGCGGAAAAGACAAGCGTCCCGTTCGAACTCGTCGGCAATCGACCGATCATCAGGATTCGCATAAACGGCAGCGATGAACCGCTCAGATTCGTGCTCGACACAGGTTCGGGCATCTCGGTCATCTCCGACGCGACGGCAAAACGGCTTAATATCAGGTCGATCACAAAGGGCGGTTTCGCCCGCGGCATCGGCGGCGACGGCAAATTTGAGATCATCTACGGCCTCGTCCGCCAGATCGAGGTCGGCGACGTAAACCTGCGTCAGGTTCCGGTCTACATTCGCAAATTCCATTCCGACGCTCAGGACGTCGACGGCTACATCGGCCTCGCCCTCATCTCGAAATTCTTAACCACGATTGATTACGGCGACAAGACATTTGCATTGACCAGACGGAACAGCGACGAAAAAGAGTTCCGCGAAGCCGTCGGCCTTTCCCTGCCCTTGAGGCTTACATCCAGCGGTTTTCTCAGCGGCGAAGTTCTGTTACAGGGCGTCGAATCGCCGTTAAATTTTATCGTCGATACCGGCGCCAGCGTTTCGGTAATTTCCGCGGGCGTCGCGAAAGAAGACGGCCTTTTACCGTTTGCCGGTATAGAAAAGCTTCGCGTCATCGGCTCAGCTGGCGTGACGAACGACGTCCAGACCTTTAAGCTGCCAAAAGTTACTTTCGGAAACCATTCAGAAACAGACATCACCGCCGTCGCCCTCGACCTCGACATCATTAACGAGGCGTCCGGATTCGAACAATCCGGAATCCTCGGCGGCAATTTCCTGAAGAATTACCGCATGACGTTCGACTTTAAGAACTCAAAAGTGACATTCGTGTCGGTCAAACCCGACAAGGATTGATAAAGCGAGAAGGCAGTAACCGGTAGCCAGGCCGCCTTCTGTCTACTGACAATGAAACAGACCTTATATCTCGAAACATCGGTTGTCGGTGCCTATCTCGACAACGGCGAACCGTTTCGCCGCGATCTGACGATCCGGTGGTGGGAACACGAACTCGCGGAATATGACGCTTTCAGTTCGATCCTCGTCCAACGCGAGATCGAACGCATGGAAGAACCGCACCGCACCGGCTATCTAAACCTGGTAAAACCGCTGAAGCAGCTCGAACTCTCGGAGGAAGTCGCGATCCTCGCCGACGGCTACATCGACCGCGGCATCTTTCACCGCAAATACATCGCCGACGCCATCCACGTCGCCCTCGCCTCGTTTCACAAGATCGATTACATCGTAACGTGGAATTTTGGCCACCTGGCAAACGTGCGAAAACAGGCAAGGCTGCGGCTTTTCAACACATCGGCCGGTTTCTTTTCGCCCGTGATCGTCACACCCGAGTTTTTGGTTCACACGGTGATCGAATAGCCTCAACCGATCACGCCGTTTTACTCCGTGCGTCCCGTGTTTTCCGTGGTTAGCCGTCGTTGGATTTAAGATGGAACCACGGAACGCACGGAGGCACACGGAAACGAGAAAGAATACGTTCAAGATAGAAAAGGAAAAAGACTGCCTGAAACGCTCTCGGTTTCAGGCAGTCTTTTTATTTATTTGGCTTAGAAATTACGGAGTAACTTCAACAAATTTGGGCATTGCTATCGCCTGATTCAGGTACACACTGAATTCGGTTCCCGATTTCACTTCAGCCTCAGGGCCTTTCATGAACCTTTCACCAAGGAAGCCCGCACCGGCTCCGATGACGGCACCGATCGCGGTCGCTTTGCCGCCGCCGACCATTGCCCCCAGAACCGCTCCGCCGGCCGCACCGCCGCCGATGAAGATGATCTTGCGGTTCTTCATTTTTGCGCCCGTCGCAGATCCTTCGTTATCGCTTTTTGTCTTGCCGGATTCCAGCTCGGTCAGCGAACCGTTGATCGAACGCGTCTTGCCATTCGGTAGTTTTACGGAAACAAAGGAAACATCGATCTGTCCGGGCTCGCCGCCTTTCGCCGCCTTTTTGACATCGGTAACGCGTGCGGTCAGTGTGCTGCCGGTCGGTATGACCACGACGCCAGTCGATGAATATACCGGTTCAGTTACCGTACTCGTAAACGTATTGCCGACGACCGCCGTTTTCGAACTGATCGTGGTGTTCATCCGGGCACGCATGATCGTTCCGGTTTCGACCGTGTAAACCGGAATTACCGGAACTGGTGCAACGACCTTTTTAACGACGGTCTTCTTCCTAAGTACGGGCTTTTTCTGTGCCAGAGCTTCGCTCGCACCAAATAACGTAACAAGGGCCAGAACGAGCCCAATAGCTAATGTGTTAATAGTTCGGTTCATATCGTTTTCTCCTATCTCCAACGAAAGCACGCGGCGAGCCTGAATTATGCCAAAACTCGCGACCAATTTGAGGTCTCGCGATCTGCATTCGTTGCATCAAATAAATCAAATAACAACGGGGTTTTCTGTTACAGAATACCATCAGAATAAATACTTTCAGAAATCAAGGATATTTTTTGAAATTCGCCCCGATTAGACATATGTTCCAGACGTACAAAGTTAGTTCACAAATCTCCAATCCTGAGGTGGCCCCCGGTTTAAAATCCGGGGGTCAAGTCATTTAGGAGGTTGGTTAAACAAGGTTTATTATAGGAGAGCCCCCTCTAAATATGCAGCTATTCGCCCCAACCTTTCTACTCTTTGCACTGAATTTGCTCGATGCCCTGTTGACGATCGTTTGGGTTCGAAGCGGGGTGGCAACGGAGGGAAACCAAATGATGGCGGCGTTGCTTGATACCGGAAACTGGTCATTTCTCAGCGTCAAGATCGTCATCGGGCTCGTTACGGCGATCGTATTGTACCGTTGGGGCTCGCGGCCGCTCGCCCGATACGGCTTGGCTGTCGCGTTGGCAGTTTACATCGGGCTGATGGGCATTCACATCTTTACCGGCCTCGCGGCATTTGGTGTGGTCTCGAATACTACGATCCAAAATGTCACCGACTTTCACGGCCAGCTTTTTGCCACTCTTATATAGAAATTAGCGATTCTCATGACGATCGTGCCCGATGTTTCAAGATGAAACATCGGGTTTCTTTTTGTCGTAAGTAACGTACACAACGCGATGGTGTTTTCTCCGCATCAAAAAGTTGATACTTTATTTGTTAGAGGCATGAGTTATGAGCAATAAACCAATTTATCAGATATCAGCAAGGCAGATATTTCTTCTCGCCTTCGCTTCGGCTCTGATCGCGGTCGGAGCAACAGCACTTTTATACAATTTGGATCGCTTCTGGCCATCGAGCGACAAATCTAATGTCGCCCTGGCCGAAACGGCCCCTGTAAATATCACCGATCCTTCGGCAACGACGGACGAACAGAACAGCATCGAGGTCTACAAGGCCATCTCGCCGGGCGTAGCATTTATTAACACCACATCCGTGCAGCAGGATTTCTGGGGTAATGAACAGGAAGGCAAAGGCAACGGTTCCGGTTCGGTGATCGACACGAACGGCAACATCCTCACCAACTATCACGTGATCGAGGGTGCTCAGAAATTGACCGTCAGCTTCGGCGGGGAAAAAACATATCCCGCAAGCGTTGTCGGCGGCGATCCGGACACGGATCTCGCGGTGATCAAGCTCGACAATCCGGTACCGGGATTGACGGTCGTTCCCTTTGGCGATTCTGACAAATTGACGGTTGGACAGAAAGTTCTCGCGATCGGTAACCCTTTCGGCCTCGACCGTACCCTTACGACCGGCGTTATCTCAGGACTTCAGCGTCCGATCCGTGCCCGTAACAATCGGCCGATCGACGCCGCGATCCAGACCGACGCATCGATCAACCCAGGCAACTCGGGTGGCCCACTGCTCGATAAATTTGGCAAGATGATCGGCATCAACTCCCAAATCCTGTCGCCCGCGGGCGGCTCGGTCGGTGTTGGGTTTGCCGTTCCGGCGAATACAGCAAAACGTATTATCCCGCAGCTTCTTCAGTTCGGCGAGGTTCGCCGTCCGAAGCTCGGTGCTTCGCTGCCGACCATCACAGAATTAAAACAGCGCGGCTATCGCGTTCCGGTTGAGTCTGGCTTGCTCGTTTATCAAACGACGCCCGGCGGCTCCGCCGAACGTGCAGGCCTGAAGGGCATAACTGGCGATGGCTCGATCGGCGATATTCTCGTTTCGGCAGAGGGCCAGAAACTCAGCGACCTCGACGACCTTTACCGCCTGCTCGATAAGAAACAGATCGGCGATACCGTAAGCTTTGAAGTATTCCGGGCGGGCAGAACCGTTACGGTTCCGGTCAAACTTCTCGGAGCCGCACCCGCAAACAGGACGCGGCGAGGAATTCAGGAATAATGCCAGGACAACCCGACGGACTGGAGGGCGGGCATCTTGCTCGCCCTCGCTTTGCTTTCGACCTATGACCGAGCTAAACGATTTCTACAACGCGGGTTTTGGTTGGATATGCCGCCACTGCGAACGCGACCTTGCCCCGACTGAAAAAACCACCAACAAGCTCTCGCGAGCCTTCCACGAAGGCGAATCCGAAAGCAAAAATCCCACACTCTCAAACACCGCCCTCGCCAAATGGAGCGACGCAACCCGTCGCTATCTCACATGCCCACGCTGCGGGATCACCGAACTAGCCGAGCAAGCGTGAATAGATCCTATTAACCACAGATCGACACAGAAATACACAGATAAGAATAATCATAAAAATGAGCGAGATATCGCATCTGATCTCTGTCTGTGCGTATCCGATGTTATCTGTGGAAAAAACTGTTCTTCTGCGTCTCAGCGTCTCTGCGGTAAATTTCGCCCGAACCCACCATCGTGCTAGATTGTAGTTAATGCTTCATCACGAGCTTAATACCGCGATCAATCTCGCACAGATCGCCGGACGATCGATCCTAAAATTCTACGAAGAAGGTTTTGAGACCGAAGAAAAGGTCGGTGCCGATAATTTTAGCGAGCCCGTAACCGCCGCTGACCGCGAAGCCAGCCGCCTCATCGTCGAAGGCTTGGCGGCGGCTTTCCCCGACGACGGTGTCCTGTCTGAAGAAGAAATCGACGATCTCGAACACCGCATTTCCAAAAACCGGGTCTGGATCATCGACCCGATCGACGGAACCGCTGGTTTTGTAAATCATGACGGCGATTTCGCGGTGCAGATCGGGCTCGCTGTTGATGGCGAGGCCGTTCTGGGCGTCGTACTGCTGCCTTTTCACGACGTTCTGCTACATGCGGTTCGCGGCGAAGGCACCTTCTCCCAAACCGGCGATGGCGAAAAGAAGCAGCTTTTCGTCTCGGATCTCACCGATCTGAAGGCAATGTGCATTGCGGTCTCACGTAATCATCCGAGCAATCGAATGAAACAGATAATCGCCCATTTCGGTTTCCCAAGGTCGATCCGCCGCGGCTCCGTCGGCCTGAAAGTCTCGCTGATCGCCGGTCGCGAAGCCGACCTCTACATACACCCCAGCCCTCGAACGAAACTCTGGGATACGTGTTCGCCACAGATCATTCTTGAGGAAGCGGGCGGCAAAATGACCGACATCTTTGGCCTCGCGCTTCGCTACGACAGCCGCGATCTGCATAACCGCAACGGCATCCTTGCCTCAAACGGCATCTCCCACGACAAGATTGTCGCTCACCTCGCACCGCTGCTGGCCGAATTTGGCCGGGTTCCGCATAAAGCCTAAACACCCTAGTTCCAACAATTAGAACCAAATTGCTTAAGAATCGAAAAATTTAATACGATTTTTAGCGTTTTTATCGAAAATCGTGTTGTTTTATGCAATTGTTTATGGTAGAAATATTGCTCAAGTAGTTTCTTCGAGCACAATAGCTAAATTAAACAAGGAATAGAATTAGGTGATTACAACCACTGGGATAGTTGAATCCGTTGAACCGGTCTGCGACCGGTCTGTGATCTTTGCCGAGAATTATCTTAATAAGTTAAGCGGTGAACAGATCGAACACGAATGCCGCCGCCGGATCGAAACGGGCTGTCGGGAACTCGAACTGAACTTCTCGAAAACCGAGATAATTAACAGCATCGGTATATCGATTCTGCTAGGCGTTATCGATACAGCGTCAAACAAGGGGGCGAAGGTTGTCTTTTCGAAAGTAAGTGATGAGACCATCGAGCTTTTTGAAATGCTCGGTCTCACAAACCACGTCGTTATAGAATAGAACGAGAATAATTATGGCCGAACACTCTCATAAGTTGATCCACGCATTTGGAGCCCTGGCGGAGCTTGGCCAGGAGATCACGAATAAGAACAACTTTCAGGAAACGATCCGCACATCGCTACACCTGATCTCGGGAGCGCTCGGTATCATGCGTGGCTCCGTCGCCCGTTACTCGCGGTTTGGCCACGAGTTAAATATGCTCGCCGTTCGCGGGCTGGGTGACGATTTCCCGCTCAGCCTTTCGCTCTGTCTTGAGGACGAACGGCAGTTCCTGTCAAACGGCCTGAACCCGATCGACGTCAAGCAGGCAATGGTCTTGCCGTTCTTTCAGGTGTATCACGCGAGCTTTGAACGCCGCCGGCTGGAGCTGTTTGTTCCGCTCGTCGTCCGCGATGAGATCGTCGGGGCCATCTTCCTCGGCGAAAAAGCGACCGGCGAAGCGTACACCAATTACGAAAAAGAGATCATCTGCGCGATGGGCCAGCATATCGGCGTCGCCATTGCACAACGCAATCTGATGGCCGAGATCGAACGCCACGCCGAACAAAATCGCCGCCTCTTTGACGAAATGCGCTCGACCTACCACGACACGGTCAAGGCATTTGCCGCCGCTATCGACTGCAAAGACAAATATACCGAGGGCCATTCGGTCCGCGTGGGAAGATTCTCGGAAATAATCGCTTCGGAACTCGGCTGGGGCACCGACGAGGTCGAAGGAGCAGCGGTCGCGGGATACTTGCATGACGTTGGCAAGCTGACCGTCGAGCGAAAGATAATCAACGCTCCATACCGCATAAACGCCAAAGAATCTGCCGAACTAAATAAACATCCGACAGTTGGCTACGAAATTCTGCTGCCGATACATCATCCGTTTACGGACGTTCCTCTCGCGGCAAAATATCACCACGAACGCCTCGACGGCCGCGGCTATCCTGACGGTTTGTATGACCGCGAGATCCCGTTCATCGCAAAGGTCGTGAATCTCGCAGATTCTTTTGACGCAATGACGACCGATCGCCCGTACAAAGCCCGCCGTCCTGCCAAAGATGTCGTCGAAGACCTACAGCGAAACTCCGGCCGCCAGTTCGCACCTGAACTCGTAACTTCGTTCCTAGGCGGAATGTTAAAGGAATTGACCGGAGAAGAAAGAAGTAAGCGTTTTCGCCGTCTGCTTGGCCGCGAATACATGGAAGCCGATGGAATCGTCGATAAGCTCAAAACCTCGCTCAACGAAATGGCCCCAACGACGCCGATGACCTACGTCGCGGCTGCATCATCGGTTGGCGAGTCGCAGGTCGTTCATTAAGCACTGAACCAAACGTTCGGATCTAGACCTTAAACTGTCCATTACCTAAAAGTTCCAGGAATTTTTTTGCGGCGATCGACAGGTTTCGGTCGGTGCGATGGATGACGCCGACCGAGCGTATCCAGTATTTCTCAGCCATCTGAACTACCGCTAGCGAACCCGCTTTTTTCGACTCAATGACGGCAGATTCGGGCACGATCGCGATCCCAAATCCAACCTCGACCGCACGCTTAATGGTCTCTATATTGTCGAATTCGGCGACTTTCTTAACCTCGACATTGTTCGTCTTAAAGATCTTATCCATCGCCTTGCGTGTCGGAACATCGCGTTCAAACAGCACGAAATCCTCACCATGCAGATCCGACACTTTCATTTTCTTACGGTCGGCGAATTTATGCTCGGGCGGCGCTATCAGCACAAGCCGGTCGTCGGGCATCGGCGTGATCGTGAGCCCGCGGCGCGGTTCCGGAAAGGCGAGAATTCCAAGTTCGACCGTTCCGTTCAGAACGTCGCGGACGACGCGGGTCGTCCGCGAGTATTCGAGATCGATCTTTGCCGCCGGAAATTTCGTCATGAACTCGCGAACCTTTTCGGGCAATTCATGCAGCCCAACGCTGTAAACGGTCGCAACTTTAACGGTTCCGCCGATCTTTCCGACCACGCCACGCAGGTTTTCCTGCAATTGATCGTAGGCCGCGAGGACTTTTTTCGATTCCTGATAAAATACGTCGCCGGCGGGCGTGAGCTTCACCTCGCGGCGTCCGCGAATGCGTTCGAGAAGGCGGCGTTTGAATTTATCCTCAAGAGCACGTATTTGCTGGCTAACTGCGGACTGAGTAACAAAATTCCTCTCGGCCGCGAGCGAAAAGCTCTCAAGATCGACAAGGTCACAAAAGACTTTTAATGTTTCGATGTGCATTCTATTTAAGCCGAATCATTAGTATGTCTATTTAATCACGACTATATTTTTCATTTTATCTTATCTGATGTTCGACGTAGTATAAATACCGGATGCGAAACATTGCCGAAATCTGCATTTGGAACTAAAATTCAAGCACTCACTTTGGCAAATAATGGATCGGAAAACCGACGCTTACTAGATGGCGATAAAATTCTCAAACACCTTTCTTTTTCGAAAGCTCCATCAAATCACGGGCATTGTTCCGCTGGGAGTGTTTTTCTTCGTTCACATGTTCACGAATTCAAAAGCGATGAACGGCGAGGCGAACTTTAACAAAGCGGTAAAAGAGATCCATGATATTCCGTTCCTGCTGCTGATCGAGATCTTCGGCATTTTCCTGCCGCTGCTGTTCCATTCGGTTTACGGCGTGATCATCTCGTCCGAAGCAAAGCCAAATCCGCTCAGCTATGGTTACGGACGCAACTGGTTTTATATTTTCCAGCGGGCAACGGGCATTTTTCTTTTCTTCTTTTTGCTGTTCCACGTCCTTAATCTGCGATTTGGAATGATCCCGTACCTCAACATGACACCGGTCGCGGGCAATGCGGATAAGGCTTTTGCGATCGTCTCGGCGGAATTCCAAATCACGTGGGTGCTGATTCTCTATTTCCTCGGCGCGATAGCTACCGCGTGGCATCTAGCTTACGGATTATTCCTATTCGCGGTCGATTGGGGCCTTGTGATCGGGGAGAAAGCCCAGAAAATAACGCTAACGGCGTGCATAGGCATCGCCCTCATGCTCTCGTTTGTCGGGATCAATGCCGCGTACTCTTTCGTAAGGCCGTGTGGGTTGATGCCGCAGGCCCTTTGTGAACAGCAGAAGAAATCGTCAGCCGGTTCCGTTAAATTTTAAGGCGTTGAGCTTTAGAGTTATTATTTTTAAAGAGGCTATTGTATGAGAAAAACATTTTCTGATGTGCTCGATATGGTCGAGGCCCTTTCTATGGAAGATAAGGAAATGCTGCTAGACATCGTTAGGAAGCGGGTAACGGAACAGCGTCGCGAAGAAATGTGGCTGGCTGTGGACGAGGCTGATGCCGAGTTTGAAGCGGGCCTATGCAAAACCGCGAGTGTCGATGACATCATGGCTGAAGTTCGACGATGAAGATCAAACTCTCGCCTGCATTTGTTCGGAACGCCAAAAAGTATGTTGGTGGTGACGCGATGCTGGAAAAGCGTTTGGAAACAACGCTCATTCGGCTTTCAACCGATATCTTGACCCAAGACTGATCGTACGATGCGAGAATCCTATTTCGATTCGTTAACGACGGTGAAGATAAGGCAATTCTACTGTTAACTATTGGCACACACGACGAAGTTTACTAAAAATGGCATCGAAATCACTAAAATTTGCGATCGTTGGCGGCGGCCTTGCGGGGCTCGCGGCGGCGATGAAGATCGCGGAAGCCGGGCACGAGGTCGACCTGATCTCGGTCGTGCCGGTCAAACGCTCGCACTCGGTCTGTGCTCAGGGCGGCATTAATGCAGCAGTAAATACCAAGGGCGAGGGCGATTCGCCGGCAAAGCACCTTGATGACACGGTCTACGGCGGCGATTTTCTCGCCAACCAACCACCCGTCAAACGCATGACCGACATGGCACCTGAGATCATCTATCTGTTTGATCGAATGGGCGTGCCGTTTTCGCGAACGAAAGAAGGTTTGATGGATTTCCGCCGTTTTGGCGGAACGCTTCATCACCGCACCGCGTTCTCAGGAGCATCGACCGGCCAGCAGCTTCTGTACGCTCTCGACGAACAAGTCAGACGTTGGGAAGTCGAAAAAAAAGTCACAAAATTCGAAGGCTGGGAAATGCTCTCGCTCGTGCTCGACGACCATCAGGTCTGCCGCGGACTGATCGCGATGAACCTGCAAACGCTTGAGCTGAGATCGTTTGCGGCTGACGCGGTTATCATGGCGACCGGCGGGCCGGGAATGGTCTTTGGCAAATCGACCAATTCGCAGACCTGCACAGGCAGCGCGGTCGCGGCTTGCTACCAGCAAGGTGCACGCTACGCAAACGGCGAATTTATCCAGGTCCACCCCACCTCGATCCCGGGCGAAGACAAACTCCGGCTGATGTCCGAATCAGCCCGCGGCGAAGGCGGCCGCGTCTGGGTTCCGCGCGATCCGATGGACGCCCGCAAGCCGAAGGATGTTCCGGATGCCGAACGCCGTTATTTCCTCGAAGAAAAATATCCTGCCTACGGCAATCTCGTTCCCCGCGACATCGCGACGCGAGAGATCTTCCAGATCTGCCTCGAAGGCAACGGCGTCGGTGCCGAAAATCAAGTATATCTCGACCTCACGCACATTCCGGCTGACACGCTGACTGAGAAACTGGGAGCGATCCTCGAGATCTACGAGATGTTCGTCGGCGACGACCCGCGATACGTTCCGATGAGGATTTTCCCGGGCGTCCATTATTCGATGGGCGGCCTGTGGGTCGATTTTGATCAGCGAACGAACATTCCGGGGCTATTTGCCGCCGGCGAATGCGATTACTCGATCCATGGAGCCAACCGCCTAGGTGCAAACTCGCTGCTTTCGTGCGTTTACGGCGGTTTCGTTGCCGCACCGTCAGCTTTGGAGTACGCCAAGAATGTCGAACGCGGCTCGTCCGGAACAAACGGCGTCCATGCCGCCGAACTTAGTCGCCAGGAAGCGATCAACCAATCGATCATCAAAAGCGAGGGCGGCGAAAATCAATACAAATTGCACGAAGAGCTTGGCAAAGTGATGACCGACAATGTCACCGTCGTCCGATACAACGACCGCTTGCAGGTGACAGACGACAAGATCCGCGAGTTGCAGGAACGTTTCAAAAAGATCTCGATCAACGATTCGAACCTCTGGGCCACGCAGGCGATACCGCACGCACGACAGCTCAACAACATGTTCGACCTCGCCCGCGTCATCACGCTCGGTGCCCTAAACCGCAACGAATCGCGCGGCGCTCACTACAAACCGGATTTCCCGGAACGCGATGATGATAATTTCATGAAAACGACGATCGCAGAATATTCGGCCGAGGCTCCGGTGTTGAGCTACGAGCCGGTCGATACGTCGTTGGTCGAGCCACGAAAACGCGATTACTCAAGTAAGCATTGAAATCACGCTTGGATGACCATGATTTAGCGTTGGCAAGCTTAGGTCTGGTAAAATTGGAACCATGGTGCAGAAAGCAGCGACACAACCATCATATGCGCCTGACGAATATCTCTTGCGCGAGGAAAAGGCCAGAAGCCGCAGTGAGTACATCGATGGTGCGATTGTTGCCATGGCTGGCGGTTCCGTGGACCATCAGCAAATTACACAAAACGCGGCGGTATCATTGGATACTAAAATTCGCCGGAACGGATGCAGAGTTTTTCCGACAGAAATGAAAGTTCGGGTCGAATCGATCAACAGATTTTACTATCCCGACATAACTATTATCTGTGATAAACCGGCATTTTATAAAGAAAGAAGAGACACTGTAACAAATCCGAAGCTTTTGCTCGAAGTTTTGTCCCCAAAAACCGAAGCGGTTGACAGAGGTGAGAAATTTTTTGCCTATCAAACGCTTGAGTCGTTTCGGGAATACGTTTTGATTTCCCAAGATAAACACTTAGTCGAAACTTTCACGAAACAATCGGACGGCAGCTGGAAATACCTTGCGACGATTGGCTTGGACAGCAAGATATATTTACAATCGGTCGCTGCGGAACTTACGATGCAGGAGATATACGATCTCGTGGAAATAAGCAATTAATGAGTACAGCACATCACGAAAAAAAACGACTGACGAGTCCGCCCGCGACGATCAAATTTAAGATCCAGCGTCGCGAGAAAGAAGGTGCGGCGGCTCATTGGGAAACCTTTGAGCTGCAATACCGCCGAAATCTGAACATTATCTCGGCTCTGATGGAGATCCGCAAAAATCCGGTAACGATCGACGGCAAGACGACCACGCCGCCGGTGTGGGATATGTCGTGTCTCGAACAGGTCTGCGGCATCTGCACGATGGTGATCGATGGTAAGGTCCGACAGTCTTGCTCGGCTTTGGTCGACGATCTGTTGCTCGCTTCCGGCTCAGACACGATCTCGCTCGCTCCGATGTCGAAGTTTCCGAACGTTCGGGACCTGAAAATCGACCGTTCAAAAATGTTCGATCATCTCAAACAGGTCAACGCCTGGATCGAGCTTGACGGTACATACGATCTCGGCCCGGGCCCGCACGTCACGAACGAACTCGCCCAGGAACGCTACGCGTTTTCACGCTGCATGACCTGCGGCTGCTGTCTCGAGGCGTGTCCGCAGTACGGTGATGACAACTATATCGGCCCGCAGGCGATCGCCCAGGCACACCTTTTCAACATGCACCCGACCGGCAAAGCCAACATGGACGACCGTCTAAACGGCCTGCTCGGTGACGACGGCATCGGCAATTGCGGCAACGCCCAAAACTGCATCCAGGTCTGCCCAATGTCACTGCCCCTCACCAAAGCGATCTATCAAACAAACCGCGATATTACGGTGAATGCGATCTTTGGCTGGTTGAAGAAGTAGAATTACAAAAGAGCGCGCGTAAGCGAGGGCGATTCCTCCAACTTGAGCGAACCGCCCTTGCTTACGCGCGGGCTTTTGCATAAAAATCCCTTGGCAAACATTTAACTTTTTGATAACCTATTGGTATCGGATCTTAGGAGTTTTTTTTAGTAACGGAATACTTGATGATCACAAACACACGCTTGCAGCCGGTCGAGACCCAATGACGTAAGTTTTACGGTTTGACCGTCTGCCGCCAGCAAAAAAGGAGGCACCACGATGGTCAACCAACTCGACAGCACGCGCGACTTTACGCACGACAAACCTCAGCAGCATATCTCCGACGCCCATTTCTCCGACAGAACACGCTCGAATAAACCATTTCGATTCGACGACCTCATCGTCTCACTCGCCAATGCGCACGAAAACCGCCGGGCACGCCAGGTGACCGAATGGGAGAGCATGCGGCGTCAGAACTTCCCTGCTGCTGTGTAACCCTGAGAACTTTCTAACGACGAATGCACGGATAAGATAGCCTTATTCGTGCATTCGTAGCGTTTGCTTGCATATTCTTTCGCCGCAATGCATACTTGCAACATCGTTGCAGCATCATAGAGATACGTAATTAATTCTGTTCCCGGCGGATTTAATTTGTTTTAATTGAACAATGCAAGCATTTGGAAAAAGCGAAAACGGAAGCACCGATCTGCTCACTGCGTTCAAAAACGTCAGATCATACACCGAAAAACTCTGTGAGCCGCTCGAAATCGAGGATTACATCCCGCAGCCGATAGTTGACGTCTCGCCGGCAAAGTGGAACATCGCGCACACGACCTGGTTTTTCGAGGAAATGGTCCTGAAACAATTCGTTCCGGGCTATAAGGTATTCGACGAACGTTTTGGCTTCCTTTTCAACAGCTACTACAACACCATCGGCGATCGAGCGCCGCGGGACAACCGTGGAGCGTTGAGCCGTCCGACGGTGAGCGAGGTTTTTGCTTATCGAAAATATGTTGATGAGGCCATGGCTAAATTGCTGGCGTCATCGGCGTCAAGCATTGTTCCGCCCGTTCACGCAGGCGGTTCTGACCTTGCGGAACTCGTCACGCTCGGCCTCAATCACGAGCAGCAGCATCAGGAACTGTTCCTGACCGACCTCAAATACACGCTCAGCATCAATCCGCTTTTCCCCGCATATCGCGAAGGATTTGCTCCGGAGGAGAATATTGAATCCGGTGGTGGCGGTTTTGTCGAACTCGGTGAAGGCGTCTTTGAGATAGGTTTCGACGGCGACAGTTTCTGTTTTGACAACGAACTCTCGCGGCACAAAGTCTATCTTAACGATTTCGCCCTCAGCGACCGCTTGGTCACAAATGCTGAATTCATTGAGTTTATCGACGCTGGTGGATACACCGATTTCCGTTTCTGGCATTCCGAAGGGTGGGATTGGGTAAACCGCGAAGCGGTCCGCTCGCCGCTTTATTGGAATAAGATCGATGGCGAATGGAATCATTTCACCTTGGGCGGCCTGCGGCCTTTGCCGCTCGATGCACCGGTTTGCCACGTTTCGTTTTACGAGGCGTCAGCGTTTGCCGAGTGGAAAGGGATTCGTTTGCCGACGGAATTTGAATGGGAAGTCGCGAATGACAGGTTCGATTGGGGAAAACGCTGGGAATGGACAAATTCGGCGTATCTGCCGTATCCCGGATTTGCAAAGGCTGCCGGAGCGGTCGGCGAATATAACGGCAAATTTATGATAAACCAAATGGTCTTGCGAGGTGCGTCAGTCGCAACTCCCGTGGGCCACAGTCGTCCAACGTACAGAAACTTTTTCCATCCGCATTTACGATGGCAGTTCACAGGCATTAGGCTCGCGAAATAACCAATGTGCGCGCGTCGAGGTAGTGGGACATGGGACAGTGCAGTTTAGAAAACCACGCAAATATCCGGCTAAGTATAAACATAGCAACAGGTTACGAGCTTTAGACGTCAATTGTGGTGTAACATTTTGTATTACAATTGTAATACAGGTTCGAGATTTTTACAGATAACAACGGGAATATGGGACAAGCTTCAATGTCAGCAGAACTAGATCAATTCGCGACCGATGTCCTCAACGGGCTTTCCTCGACGCCGAAGGAATTGTCGTCAAAATATTTCTATGACGACGAAGGCACACGGCTGTTTCAGGAGATAATGAAGCTGCCGGAATATTACCTGACGGGCTGCGAGCACGAGATATTTTTGACGCAGGCCGATGCGATCTACCACTCGTTCGCCAATGGCGGCGGCGGTTTCGACCTGATCGAACTCGGCGCCGGGGACGGCACGAAGACGGCAGTTCTGATCGAGCATTTCCTAGAGCAGACGGACGATATCTCATATTCGCCGATCGACATCTCGCAGGAAGCCCTCGATGCTCTGACGACAAAATTCCAAGCCGAATTCCCCAATCTAAAAATGTCGGCTCTTAATGGAGACTATTTTAAGATCGTGGAATCGTTGAAAGTCGAGAACGGGCGCCGCAACGTTTTACTGTTTCTTGGCTCGAATATCGGCAATTTCAGCCGAGATCAGGCGGTCGATTTTTTTCGTTCGCTGCGTGGCGTTATGAGCGATGGCGATCTGCTTTTCATCGGGTTCGACCTGCAAAAAGATCCACATGTGATCGTCCCGGCCTATGACGATGCGGCAGGCGTGACGGCGGCGTTCAATCTCAATCTGTTGAAACGCATCAATCGCGAGCTTGGCGGAAATTTCGATATCGATAAATTCACTCACTACGCCAATTACGGCCCGGTTGCGGGATCGGCCCGTTCATTTCTCATCAGCCGGGAAAAGCAGAGCGTACATATTTCGGCGTTGAACAAAACGTTCGAATTCGACCAATGGGAAGCCGTCTTTATGGAAATATCGCAGAAATACAGCCTGCGAATGATCGCCGAGATCGCGGCGGAAAGCGGGTTTGAGATCAAGGAGAATTTCTTTGATAGGCGACGTTATTACTGCGACTCGCTGTGGAAGACTAAACAAAAAAAGTGACCGGGGTTGTCACACCACCGGTCACATTGGGTCGTAGTCACAACTTGATGCTACTCGAGGCCCGTGAAATCGATATTTGACAAAGCAGAGTTAACGCTCAAAAGCTGGGCGGAGAAACGATAGCGTTTCGACGAGACACTCGCCGTATACGAACCGCTCGCAACGTCGCTGAAACTGTAAACACCGAATGAGCTGGTAGTGGTGGAGCGCTGTGTGCCCGCGGCATCGGTCAGGATAACACGTGCGTTCCTCAGGCCCTGACCCGAAGGCGTTAAAACTCGACCCGTGATCGAAAACACGCTTGCCGCGGTTGAGGGACACGGCGTGACCGTCACGGTGTAACTCGCACAAAGTGCCGCAGGATCGAATTCCTCAACCAGGACGTAGAAATTCGAACCGTTCGGCACCGTATACGAATAGCTGCTCGAATCGCTGTTGCCGTATCCCAGCGACGCGAGGTAAGCGTTGCAAAGATTGTTCGGATCGTAGCTGCCGAGGTATGAGCTTCCCATCAGAAAAGTCGCGCAGCCATTCGCGTTCATATCGACTATGTACGACGCCGATGCTCCGGTCTGGTTCGAGAAATCGTACTTGTCATAATGGATAGCCCCGGTCGTCGTAAATACGCCCGGACAAGCCTGAACGTCCGCTACGCTGCTGTTTACGCCGCTGGTCGCGAGAGCGTTTGCATGGGTCGGATCGGAACTCGTTATAGCTCCGGTAAATGAGCACTGTGCAAATGTGCTGCCGGCAGCAATCATAGCGATCGCCAATATCATTGCCGCAAATGTACCGTTGGTCTTGATCTTTGACATTCTGGTTCCCTCCGTATTTCTAGGCTACGCCGCACAGGTTGTCGGTGTTGTGCGGATCGCGATGGTTTTCGTGCAAACGAGCGAACGGTCACGCAGGACGTTCGTCGAAAAAAGGAACGGTAAGATCCTCGTCGCCCACGTAGTGCCGCCGATGACATTGTCGTTATTGTTTCGCGTGTTGCGAGCACCACGTCCCGAATACGGCAGGTGATTTGCGAACACATAATCGCTGATCTTGTCGTCGTAGAAGAACTGCGTCGTCACCATCTGAGTGTTGCCAATGCGAAGCGTCGCGTGAATATGGATCGTGCGTCCCGAATACCAGCCGGGATATAGCGTCGTAAACGTTGCGAGGCCGTTCGCATCGGTCGTTTGAATACCACGACAGAATCGCGCCGCCTGATTGGCCGGGTCGGTTCCGTTGCAAAATGTGCTGATCGGCGCCGAATATGCTCCGATAGCGTTCGTGTGCCAGATATCGATGCTCACACCGGACATGGGCAGACATGTGTCGGCGTTGACAACGCGGAATATCAATTTTGTGCTGAGTCCGGCGTAACTTTCGCGAATATCGCTGCGGACAAGTTCGGTCGAGTAATAACACGGCCCGAGCGTCGAGGAGCATGTAAGCACGCAGGTTTCATCCGCCTGATAGGTCAAGGCTCGCGGATCGAAATTAGCCCACGCTTTGTCGATTACCGAAAACTTGTCGCCGAATGCCCCGAGCACTCCGGCACCGAGGCCGACCGCCGCCGCAGTTTTCAGGCCCTTGGTTAGTAGTTGGCGACGTGAAATAAGATCGTTGTTTTCCATACAGTTTCTCCGGTTCAGCTATCCTGACATGATCAGTTTGGATCTCGAATGTAAAGCATTTATGTTTAAAGCTCCAAAAATTGTAAAGTTTTGTTAAGCTGTGAATATTAACATCCTCCGTTTCGAATCGATCGGATCAACCAACGACGAAGCCGCCCGCCAGGCAAAACTCGGAGCTGACGAGGGCCTCTGCGTTATCGCAAGACAACAGACCGCCGGCCGTGGACGGCACGGTCGCGTTTGGGCCTCTGATGCCGATTCGGGTTTGTATTTCAGCATCGTCCTGCGGCCCGAGATCGGGGATCGTTTTTTACCGCTCGTCACGCTGATGTCGGGCGTTGCCGTTCACGATGCGTTAACGGAATCCGGCTTAAAACCTGATATTAAGTGGGTCAATGATGTCCTGATTCAGGAAAAAAAGATCAGCGGCATCCTCGCGGAAACTGTCGAAACAACAAAAGGGCCCGCGGTGATCGTCGGCATTGGCATCAATCTCACGTCCCGTGATTTCCCCGACGAGATCGCCGAAACGGCCACGTCGGTCGAGGCCGAGACCGGACGGCGAGTGTCGGCGGACGAGTTTGCCGGGGTGCTGACAAAATATCTGACATTTTTCTACAATATGCTCTGTGAGGAAATCGGCCCAGCGGAGATAATCGAACACTGGCGCCGGCGTTCGACATATTTCACCGGTAAAAAAGTCCGTGTAACGCTCGCCGGCGAAATACTCGAAGGAACGACCGACGGCCTCGAAGAAAACGGTGCCCTGAGAGTAAGAACACCCGCAGGCGAGCTAAAGATCGTCCAAGCGGGGGATGTGGAAAAAATAAGAGAAGCCAGTAGTCAGTAGCCGGCAGCCAGAATGCGAAGAGCCCGAATTCTCTAGTAGACTACCGACCACTAAATTCAAGATTCTGACTACTGACTACTGACTACTGACTACTAACAAACATGCGACTGTCCGAAATACATCCGATCTTCTATAAAACACGCATCTGGCAGAAACGCTTTTCGCGTCGGCTGTCTGACGTTGCTGTGCGTCATTTTGCGTCGGAGATCGGATCGGGAACGCTTCCATTCACCTGTAAAAAGCACCAATCTCTGCTTCGACGCAGGCTGGGAGATTCGGATCCCGAATTGCAGCAGAACAAGGTCGAAAATCTAAAGGTTGCCTGCCCGACGATCGACGGCATTCTGATCAAACCGGGTGAAACCTTCTCGTTCTGGCGGCAACTCGGTGAGGCGACGGCGGACAAAGGCTACGTCGCGGGAATGCAGCTTTCGCAGGGCGAGGTAGTTCGCGGCGTCGGCGGCGGGCTGTGTCAGCTCGCGAATCTTCTCTATTGGATGGCTCTTCACACGCCGCTTGAGATCGCGGAGCGGCATCACCACAGTTTTGATCCGTTTCCGGACGAAAATCGCACACTCCCGTTCGGCAGCGGAGCCGGCGTTTTTTACAACTATATCGATCTGCGCTTTTATAATCCGACAGAATCGACGTTTCAGATAAAGCTCTGGATCACCGACGATCACCTGAAAGGCGCGATCTACGCGAACCGCGAAACGCCCTATTCCTATCACGTATTCGAAAAAAATCACCGCTTCCTAATCAAGGACGGCAAAAACTTTCGCGAGAACGAGATCTGGCGAAAAATGATCGACCGGCGGACCGGAAACCTCGTTGCCGAGGAAATGCTCGTTAAAAACTACGCCGAGGTGAAGTATGAATTGAGTTTTGCGGCCGGAGAGTGTACCGTGTAGAAACGCTATATATGAGTAACGAATTTGATTTTGACGCGGAATTTGACCTTGACGATTTTGACGAGGAACTTGCAGAGTTTGACGAGTTTGACGACGAACTCGGCGATATCGAGGTTCGTACGGCCGTCATGCAAAAAAATGACATGATCGCTCTGCTCTGCATAAAAACCGCCTCGGTTGGGGCCGCCATTTGCCGGGTCGACCCGCGCGAAGACCGCCCGGCCGTCCAGATATACGATGACGCGACCGCCGCCGTCGAATGGTTCACCAAAAGCCTGCGAACAAGCAGGAAAAACGGCTGGAACGTCATCTACGACGGTTTGCCGCTGCAAGGATAATGCTTCTCGCCGTTGACATCGGAAACACGAACATCAAGTTCGGCATCTACGACGGCGAAAACCTGGTCCAAAAATCCCGCGTCCCGACAGATCACGATCTTGGTAGGATCTCAACGCTCTTTGACAAATCAAATTGTCCGATTGCCAAGGCGATCGTTTGCTCGGTCGTGCCTGAGATCAACGGATCATTGACCGACCAGATCTCAAATGAATTTGAAGTGTCGGCGTTGGTAGTAACGAACGATCTCGACTTCGGCCTCGACATTACGTACGAACCGCTTTCGGCGGTGGGAACGGATCGGTTGGTAAACGTATTTTCGGCTGTGGAAAAATATGGTGGCCCGTGCGTGGTTTGCAGTTTTGGGACAGCTCTGACGATCGACGCCGTCGACGAAACCCGCTTACTAAAAGGCGGCTTGATCGCTCCGGGAATGGCAACCATGGCAAAGGCGTTAAATCTTAATACCTCAAAGCTCCCCGAGGTCGCGATCGAAAAACCGCCGACGGCGATCCAAAACACGACGATCGGGTCGATACAGTCAGGCATCGTTTACGGCTATTTCGGCCTCGCAGCTTCGCTGATCGAGCGGGTGAAAGCCGAGTCGTCGAATAAAGCAAAAGTCATCGCAACCGGCGGATTTGCAAACATGGTCGCCGAAAACACCGATCAGATCGACATCGTCGATGAAAACCTTCTGCTCGACGGCCTTATGCTCTTACACAAACGCCTTCAGCCCGCGTAGGTCGCGAGGAACTTCGGCGGTTTGCGGGCCTTTGTTGCTTGTTCGAAAGCGTACGCGGCCATGATCAGCTTGTGTTCCGTAAAAGCCTTGCCAAAGAACGAGATGCCCGCCGGAAGGCCTTGAATAAAACCCGCAGGAACCGTGATGTTTGGATAACCCGCGACCGCCGCGAGCGACGAGCTTTCAAAAACGCCGCAATCGCCGCCGACCAGATCGGTCATCCAGGCCACGCCGCCTGACGGAGCAACGATCGCGTCGAGTTTGTCCTTGTCCATCACTGCATCGATTCCCTGCTCCTGCGTCATCAGTTTGCTCTGCAGCAGGGCGATCTTGTACGAGCTGTCGTTCAGGCCGCCTTTCTCCTCGGCCTGCAAAAATATCTCCTGCCCAAAATAAGGCATCTCGCGGTCGGCGTGCCTGTTGTTGAAATCGATCAGATCCTTTAGCGACTTATTTGCTCCGCCGCGACTCGCGAGGTATTTGTTGAGATCTTCTTTGAATTCGTACAGCAGCACTTCGTACTCGGCATCGCCAAAATCCTGTAGCTTTGGAAAGGTCACGTCTATGACCGTCGCACCACCGTCTTTGAGAACCTGCAAGAGTGGCTCTATCAACCGGTCGACCTTGGCATTTCGACCAAAATACTGGCGGGCAACGCCGATCCGCATACCTTTGAGGCCGTCCTTCTTGAGGCTGTTTCGGTAATCGGCCCGCTCCCATTTACCTCTTGCCGTTGTGATCGCATCAGATGGATCGGGGCCGACGAGAACGTTCAACATCGCCGCTGCATCGGCAACGGTTCGCGTCATCGGCCCGGCCGTGTCCTGGCTGTGAGCGAGCGGAATAATGCCGGAACGCGAGACGAGCCCGAGCGTCGGCTTAATACCGACAAGCCCGCAGGTCGCCGCCGGGCAAACGATCGAGCCGTCTGTCTCGGTCCCAACCGCGATCGCGGCCAGATTTGCGGCGATCGCCGAGCCGGAACCCGACGACGAACCGCACGGATTGCGGTCGAGAATATACGGATTGTGCGTCTGCCCTCCGCGGCCAGACCAGCCGCTGGACGATTTTGTTGAGCGGAAATTCGCCCATTCCGAAAGATTTGTCTTGCCGATAATTACCGCTCCCGCTTCGCGAAGCTGTTTGACAATAAACGCGTCCTGTTTCGGCGTCGGAGCGTCAACAAGTGCGAGGCTGCCGGCGGTCGTCTTCATCTTGTCGGCGGTCTCGATGTTGTCTTTTATCAGGACCGGAATGCCGTGGAGCGGCCCGACGCTCTTTCCCGACTTCCGCTCTGCGTCGCACCGGTCAGCGATCGCGAAAGCATCGGGATTCAGCTCGATGATCGAGTTTAGTTTCTTGTCGATCTCCGCAATGCGGGCGAGATAGCCTTCCGTGATCTTTCTCGCCGTCGTCTGGCCCGAAGCCATTGCAGATTGCAGACCCGCAACCGTGACTTCTTCGAGGTTTACTTGAGCGGCGGCCCCGAATGAACTTCTCGAGCCGAAGAGTACCGACGTGGCTGTCAATGCGGACATGTGCAAAAAATCGCGACGATCGATCATATCTTTCCCTCACATTTCTTTTGGATTGTTTCTGTGTTCTGATTATCAACCGCACCGCGAAGAAAGGCAATTCCGTTGGGTCTCAGCTATACTGTTGAGAAATGGACCAGTCCAAATCCGACATCGCTCCCTCAAAGTTAATAACCGCGCTCCGCGGTTTCAATTTACTGCCCGCGATTGTTTTTTTGCCCACACGTCGGCGTTGTGACGAGGCTGCATCCGAGGTTGCGCAGGACAGATCGCAAAAGACCGAGCCCGAGCGACAGGCGAAACGGCAGAAGATATTTGACGAATTCGCTGCGGATTTCCCTGAGGTTCACGATCATAAGCACAGCAAAGTGATCGTTCACGCCGGTGTTGCTGCTCATCACGCCGGCCACATTCCATCGTGGAAATTGCTGATCGAGCGCATGATGTCTGCGGGCCTGCTGAACGCATTGTTCGCGACATCTACAGTCGCCGCCGGAGTAGATTTTCCTGCCCGAACGGTTGTGATCACCAACGCCGACACGCGCGGCAACGACGGCTGGCGCTCGCTTTCGGCGAGCGAATTGCAGCAGATGACCGGACGTGCGGGGCGTCGTGGCCGTGATAACGTCGGCTTTGTCGTGCTCGCTCCGGGCCAATTCCAGAATCCAAAAAAGATCGCCGAACTGTTAAAGGCTCCGCCCGATCCGCTCGAAAGCCGTTTCCGCGCCACATACACCAGCCTCTTGAATCTGCTCGATGCGTTTGGAACGTTTGATCAGGTTCGCGAGATCGCCGAAAAAAGCTTCGCTTTTCGAGAAAGCCGCCGTGCGAGTGCGAACGCTAGACGCCGCGATGGGGCCGACGATCTCAGCGACCGCATCTGGCTGCCGTTTGAACAGCGGGCGATGGTCCTCGATCATTTCGGCTATCTTGATTTCGAGTCGGAAACCGTCACCGAGAGCGGCAAATGGCTCGCGGACCTTCGCATCGACCGCCCTCTGCTCGTTGGCGAAGCTCTGAAAGAAGGCATTTTTGACGATCTAAAAATATCTGAAGCCGCCGGACTGATGGCTTCGGTCGCGTCCGACGCCGACCGAAGCTACGGCGAAATGCGTTCGACACGGAACATGACCGATATTCTCGGCGATTTCGAAGGGCTCGTCGTCATGGTCTCGAATGTCGAATGGAGAAACGGCGTGGTTCCCGCCGAGGAAATAAACTACTCAGCCGCCGCCGCCGCCGAACGCTGGACCGCCGGAATGGCCTGGGATGATCTCGTCGACCGCACCAAAGCGGAGGAGGGCGACCTCGTCCGCCTGCTCTCGCGGACCGGCGAAGCCTTGCGGCAACTCGCGAACCTTCGCGATTCAAATCCCGCCGCTGCCGCAATCGCTCTCGCTGCATCCGAAGCGATCCTTCGTGATCCTGTCCGTTAAAAGGTTTTGAGCATCTCGTGCTGATTGAGGCGCTCGTAAAATCCGCGATTGATAAAAAAGCTCATCGCGTCGGAAAGCGATGTGTCAATATTGATCACCTGCATCGAGAATCCGTCCGCCGTTTCATTTTGCACCGCTCGAACCAGGGCAGTCCCGATTCCTAGTCTGCGATGCTCTTTGCTGACCGCGATCTGCGCGATCTTGCCGAACTTGGCCGAAAAAACAACGTATCCGACGCACTTACCATTCTGAAAAGCTCCTAATATCTGCTTCAACATGTGACTGCGCCTGACCGCGTCTATCGAGTTTTGCCATGACGGCGTGCCGTCCCAAAAAGGCAGCACTTCATCCCATTCGGGCATTTTGATCTCGCGGATCTCGATAACAGGCCGCGCCGTGTTCGGTTCCGTGATCTTGCGGTCGCATTGCAGCAGTGCGAGCCGCCTAACCTTTTGGAAGCCGAGCTTTTCATAGAGATTGATCGCCCCCGTGTTCGTCGTAATGACCTCCAACAGGCATTGCTCAACGCCAGCGTCGCGAAAGGCCGGGAGCATCATCTCGAACATCGATTCGCTCACACCGCGACGCCTCTGATCGGGAACGACACCGGTTCCGGCATCGTAAACGGTCGAACGCCCTTCCCACTCGCCAAAGCCGTTCAGAGTGAATCCGACGATGCGCTCATCCTCGATGCAGCCGATGGTGCGTTCGAGATCGACGGCGGTTAGGTTGATGTGATTGCGAAACTGAACCTCGGTTAGGGCAAACGGGATCACATAGTCAGAAAACGCCTCTGTAAAGGCGTCGTAGAGCTTCCGGAAATAACCTTCGTCCAAAAACCGGCATTCCATCAAAGCGGTTTCGTTTCCTTTTTCCATTTGCTAAACTGTCTGCGTGTTTCGTGGCGTAACTTAGTAAGTTAGACAAGGTTTAACCAAAATGCAAGTATTGCTCGCAAATGAATACGGTTTTTGTTTCGGGGTCGAACGTGCCGTCGAGCTGGTAGAGAAAGCCATCGGCGAAGGCCGGACCGTCCGTGCTCTCGGCCCGCTCATCCATAACGAACAGGAAATGCAGCGACTCGCCCACGAAGGCGTGACCACGATCAGCGAGCCTGTCCAGATTGGCCGCCTTGAGACTGCGGTTATCCGGGCCCACGGCGTAACGCCCGAAGTTCAAAAGGAACTCGAAGAAAAAGCGGCAAACGTCGTCGACGCGACGTGCCCATTCGTTACCCGCGTTCAGAAGCTGGCGGCCCGTGCCGCCGCAAAAGACCGCCACGTCGTCATCGTCGGCAGCCCCGATCACCCGGAGATGATCGGCGTAAAAGGCTACGCACCAAACCACGCGTATATCGTCCGCGACGAATCTGAGGTCGCGGCACTTCCGAGGCTTCGTAATCCTCTCGTCGTCTCGCAGACGACGATCAAAGTAAAAACGTTCTTTGATGCTGCCGACGCCATCCGCGAACGGACGGACGACACCGTCGAAATTGTCAATACAATCTGCTCGGCCACCAAAGACCGCCAGGAAGCCGCCCGTGCTCTCGCCGGAATGGTCGATGCCTTTTACATTATCGGCGGCCGTCACTCGTCAAACAGCGTCAAGCTGCTCGGCGTCTGCAAAGAGCAATGTAAAAAAAGCTTTCTGATCGAAACCGAAGAAGAGATCGACCCGGCCGACCTGTTCGGCGTCGAACGCGTCGGCGTCACCGCCGGAGCGTCAACACCAAAATGGCTTATCGACAATATCGTTAAGTACCTTGAGGATCTTGGCAGCGACAACACAGTCGCGTTAAAGCCGTAAGGCTCAGAAGTTTGGTATTTTGAACAATTCGCCGGATGAAAACTTGCCCGAATTGTAGAAAGACATATGGCGACGACCTATTCTTCTGCCTGGACGACGGTTCTCCTCTTAGCACAGGCTCGGGCGAGATAGACCCGGATGCCCCGACGGAAGCTGCGTTCAATGTAGGTTCGTCTTTGCGAACCGAGGTTTTACAAAGTCCGGTTGCGGTATCGAAAACAACTCAGATCCACGTTCCATCCCCATCTCCATCACCGGTAAAACCGAGCTCAAAACTGCCGTACGTGATCATCGCACTCCTGGCATTCGTCTGCCTGACGCTCGGCGGCGTTTTGGTCGGGATGAACATCGACCGGATCTTTCCGAAAAAGGAGATCGCGAATGCAAACGTGGCGGTGCCGGCAAACACCGTTAAGCCATCACCCTCGCCGGCCGTTTCGGTGACTCAGAATACGCCGGCAACACCAGAGGTTCGATCGACCAGGACCGCGGTTGTCAATCGGGCGATCGGCAAATGGAGCGGCAAATGGAGTACTGACTCGGGAACGCTGTTTGACTTCGAACTCAAGCTTTTGGGAACCGCTGAAAACGGATTGGACGGATCGATCCGGTGGACGATGCGGCGAACCGCTCGCGATGACAAAACGGATAAGATCGGGCTCTCGGCGACGGAGTTTGTTCGCGGCTCGTTCAGTCCCGGCGACGGAACGGTCAAGCTGAGCGGCTACAGAAAAGACGATCCCAGCGGTGTTCTGGTCATGTTGGACGAATACAAGCTGGCCGTTTCACCCGACGGGAATTCCCTCACCGGCTCGGCGCGAAACGGCGGTAAATGGAACGGTCATGTGAGTTTGTTGAGAGCCGCCGATAAAGCAGCGAATTAGAAAATGAAGATCGACCGAAAAAAAGGCCGCATCGTTTTTTGTATGATGCGACCAACCTATTTCGGAGATTTCGAATAGACTTCCAGCATGCCCACCGTGATCAAATGTTTGCCACTGTGCTCTTACACGCTTTTCTTCCGTTCATCTAATAGAAAGGTCTATTCGCATCGCACTTCCAACAAAAACGTAAAATTTCTTGAGCGTGGTTTCGAATTGTGGGACGCGCTTTTTCGTTCGATTCATGCTGCGGGATTTGGTAGAGCATTTTGTGTCGGATCGACCTTTGACCTATCGCGGAAATACCTTTACCAATCGACCCGTCTACAGCGTGTCGGCCTCCGAATTCCTTTGACCAACCACCCTATTTTTCGCCATAATTGTCAAAAATACGCCTATTTTTAAAAAGTGTGGCACGTGCCACATTTAATATGGTGCGCAGGTTAGAAAACACAAAAAATCCACCCCAAAATTTTGCTGTATCAATCCGAAACAAGAGGTGGAATTCTGTTATGGTGCTCCCGGCTGGATTCGAACCAGCGGCCTTTCACTTAGGAGGCGAACGCTCTATCCTACTGAGCTACGGGAGCGAATGGACCGTCGGCTTCCAACCGGCGTGTCAGCATTTAAGAATCATATCGTATGAGCGACCTCACGTCATAGCCGTCAAATTTGCTGCGGCCGTTGAGGAAATTCAGCTCAACCACGAAAAGCAGGGCGGCGACCTCACCACCGACGCTCTCGACCAGATCAACGACCGCTTTCGCCGTGCCGCCGGTTGCCAGCAGGTCGTCAACGATCAGCACCTTATGCCCTTCGCCAACGGCATCTTTGTGCATTTCCAGCGTGTCCTGGCCGTATTCGAGATCATACGAGATCGACACCTTCTCCGCCGGCAGCTTTTTCGGCTTACGGACAGGAATGAACCCGGCACCGATCTGATACGCGATCGGCGTGGCGAAGATAAACCCCCTCGATTCAACGCCGATTACCGTGTCGATCTCCAGCCCGCGGCACTGCTCGGTCATAGCATCGATCGTACCTTCAAGCCCCTCGGGATCAATAAGAAGCGTCGTGATGTCGTAAAAGTTGATGCCCGGCTTCGGAAAATCGGGCACTTCGCGAATTAGTTTTCTTAGGTTTTCCATGTTTCGTTAAATTTATCGTTCGATCCTGAATGCGGAGTAAAGCCTTGTCGGCTCGATCACGAGTTCTTCCACTACGGTCACTCTCGCGTCGGTCGGTCCCGCAGCCAAGTCGAGGCGGAACGCATCGACAGCCGCAGCTGCGCCTTCCGCAAGAACTTCCACGCGTCCGTCAGCGAGGGTTTTTACATACCCGCGAACTTGATGCCGAGCAGACGACCTTTGCGCGAAAAACCTATAACCGACGCCCTGAACTTCCCCGCTGATAAAAAATTTCCTTGCTATCATTTAACCCAGAGCATCGAGACATTCCATCAAACTGCGTTGGCGGCACGTATAAACGGGCATTCCGCGAAGCGTAAACTTACTTGCCGGCGTTTGCCTCAGCTCCTCGGCCAACGCGAGAAAATCTCTCGGCTCATCCGTTTCGAACGAGATCAGATATTCATTATCCGTAAAACCGAACGCGTGCGTCATGTGGATCTTGATGTTCGGGAACTTCTTGCCAACCATGAAGTTCTCCTCGATCATCGCGTCCCGCTCTTCGCTCGGCATGTCAAACCATTCCTGCTGTTTGGCACAGGGATAGAAGAAATGATATTTCGCCGTTCCCGCCCGCACCCGCTGGCGATCCTCGTGCTCACCGTCAACGAACATCATTCGTTTGGTGATCGAAAGATAATTATCCGCTGTCTCGATGTAGCTGCCAAGATTCGTACGATAGAGTTTTGCGGTCATTTCCTGAACAAGATCGAGCGACCTGCCAACCCGCCAAAACATAAGATCTGCCTTCGAATCGAAGCCCACAAGCGAGTAAGAAAAAAGCAGAAAATCGTCGCGAAAACCCTCAAATACATTGGCAAACTCGGCCTTATATATTCGCTTTGCGTCGTTGTCGAGCTTTCGCCAGTCAGGGCTGACACGTAGGAACGTGAAATTCACGAATTGCTTCTCGACATCTCCGAGGTCAGGCAAATCGCCCCTCTCAGGAACTAGCCGAAGCTGAGCCTCGCTCGCTTCTTTCTGAAATTGTAGTACGTCCTTTATCATCCGCTCCTGACAATGCCCTTGGACAATTTTGCAAGTTTAACTGCCTATGTGCAAATCAGTTAGTCGAGGTAGTTAGTGACGATTTACAAAATCTGCCGATAGTGTAAGAATCATTTTGTGAAAAGATTAGGCATTGCTTTGATTTTTGTGTTGACCGCGGTTTTAGCTGCGACAGCCCAACAGCGGCCGCTTCTCACCGATGATGTTGATATCACTCCGCCCGGCTCACTACAGATCGGCGTTGGTGTTGATTTTTTTCAAAACGCGAAATTTCCGCTATCGGGCATCAATGGCGATCTGACGAGAGTCGGCGATATAAGGATACGAACGGGATTTTCATCCAACGTTGAGTTGCAGATCGAAGGCACCTTGCAGAATTATGTCGCGATCAACTCGAGAACGGCTTCAGCGATTCCCCTCACTCTTGACGGAAACTCCACTAACGATTTTGATGATTTTACCGTTTCGGCAAAGGTTAAGCTGCGTAATGAGACTAGCCATTTGCCATCTGTAGGCCTTAAGTTTGGTTTTCAGATGCCAAATACCGACCAGGCTCGCGGAATCGGAACTAATCAGATCAACGTTTTTTCGAAGATCCTGCTGCAAAAGAAATTTGGCGACGTTGTTGATAACACGCCCAAATTCAATGCTATGGGTAATATCGGCTTGCAGATAATGACGGCTCCGCTCGAGCGTTTTACTCAGAACGACGTTATGTTGTATGGCCTCGCGGGAATCTATCGGATAACCGACCGGATCAATGTTCTTGGCGAGGTCAACGGCAGGGTGAACACACGCAGCAACGCTCCTCTGGGCACGGAGAGTGTCGGTCAATTCAGGATCGGTGCTCAAATCAAGGCTTCGGGTTTGAGGTTTGACACCGCTGCCGCATTCGGCCTCACGAAGTACAGCCCCCGAACTGGCGTCATTTTTGGTGTTACTTATCAATCGCCTGGCATCTTCACACCAGCAAAATAATCAAATATTTATCGGCGAATTTCCTTTCCCCAATCCGGGCGACGTCCGGATCGCTTCATTAACAAACTTCTTCGAGATAGCGACCGAATCAACAAGGCTGTTTCCGAGTGCCAGATTTGCCGTGATAGCGGCAGCGAGGGTGCACCCGGTACCGTGGGTCGAAGTCGTTTCGATAAAATCCGCTTCGAAAATATGCATGGCTTCGCCAATGAAAAGAAAATCTCTGGCTTTGCCGCCCGTGAGATGTCCGCCCTTTATTAGGACGTTCTTTGCACCAAAAGCTCGCATCTTTGCAGCTGCCGAAATCACGTCATGTTCTGTACCAATCAGCGATCCTGCGATGCGTTCGGCCTCGGGAATATTAGGTGTAATAACTGTTGCAAGTGGAAATAACCTCTCGACCACCGACGCCAACGCCGCATCATCGATCAGATCAAAACCGGAAGTGGAACGAACTACAGGATCCACCACATAGTTCTTCAGATCAAACCGCTCGACCAACCGTGCGACCTCATCGATGATCTCCTTCGTCGGCAACATTCCGGTTTTCACGGCGGCGATTTCATAGTCTTCAATCACCGGTTCAACCTGACGACGAACCGATTCCCCAGTCTGATGAACGGCACCAAAAACGCCCTGCGTATTTTGAAAGGTTACCGAAGCGATAGCCGCCGTGGGGTAACACCCGAACGCGGCAAATGTTTTTATATCGGCGATAATCCCAGCCCCGCCTGACGGATCGAGGCCCGCAATGGTCAAACACACCGGAGGTTTTAATTTCTGTATAGCCTCGGTCATCTGTTCAGATCTTTAGCGACGGAGCGAAGTGAATCGGTAGCGTTCAACCAACGGATCGCGGCAAAACCAGCTGCTCCGGCGGTCAAAACTGAATCATAATTCGACTCATCAACGCCGCCTAGAGCGATCACCGGAAAACTGTTTGACGATGAACACACGGACGACAATGACTGAATGCCCACCGCTTCGCCTTTCCCCGGCGTTGCGAATACGGGCCCGAAAACAGCAAAATCAGCCCCGCGATTTGCCGCATCGGTCACCTCGACCGACGTATGGGTGGAAATGCCGATCAGAAAATCCGTCGAAAATCGAGCTCGGATAACATCTACCGGAAGTGAGGTGGAAGTCAAATGAACTCCGTCTGCTCCGCCTGCAAAAGCTATGTCGGCACGGTCGTTTATCAGGACTTTCGTCTTGGATCCCCTAGTCAATTCTACAACCTGACAAGTCAGTTCAAACAGATTCCTTCCCGTAAGCTGCTTCTCCCGCAATTGCACTAGCGGGACGTTTTCCTCAACCGCTATTCGAACGATATCGAGGATCTCCCGACTTTTTTCGCCGAAGTTATCCGCGGCAGCTTCGCCTTTGGTGATCAGATATATTAAAGGTTTCTCGAAGTGAAGGGTCACGCGTCGTCCATGGGTTCATTGCCTTGCAGCATCTTGACGCTCTGGTTGAAATGAGCGATCTCCCAGAACGCGATTACGAGGTTAAGTACACCGAGGGCAGTAACTGCCCCGCGAAACCATGTCGACGCAACGGCTCGCTGCAATACCGGTGCCCCGGCTTTATCAGATAGAAAGACGAGCAAATAGTTTTCGCCCCACGGCCCAAATAGGGCATCCCACGGCGATAATATCAGGTAAAAGCCCAATAAAACGCACAGCAGGATAAAGAAAATGACGGTCAGGCGTTCAACCATATCTACTGCCTCGTAGAGTCTCCGCGGTGTCTAGTATTTCCTTTTCTGACTCAGCAATCAGTTTATTACAGTTACTATGGGTTGAGCAATTTTCCGCACAGGACATTATGGGGCGAACGACTAGGGCAATTTAAAGACCCTCAAGCTTCAGTGAACACAAGGCTCTCAGCCGCTGCATCAGGAAGATCCATTGGCACGATAGTTGACAGATTTTAGTGAAGAGGCCTCTTTGCATGGATTACTGACGATAATTTAGCAATTTTTCGCGCTTAGGCGCGAGGTTTTCACATTCTCACAAAGTCGGAACATTTCTTGCGGCCTCATCGACTTCACGAAGGAGGCCGTATGAAAAAGACGAGCTCAAAAATATTGATAATTTTGGCATTGTTGGCCGGTTCGATTTTCGCGCAAACGACCGAATTTACGTATCAGGGGCGTTTGATAATTGCTTCAGCTCCGGCAACGAGCAATTACGATTTTGAGTTTGATTTGTTTGACGCGGTTTCGGGCGGAGTACAGGTCGGCTCAACTCTGACACGTTCAAGCGTCACCGTAGCGAACGGCGATTTTTCGGTGAAGCTCGATTTCGGCGATCAATTTCCCAGTGCAAATCGCTTTCTGGAAATTCGCGTACGACTCACGGGCGGCGGCGGCGCGTTCACGCCGCTCAGCCCGCGACAGCAAATCACATCTGCTCCGTATGCAATTCGCAGCTTGAATGCCGGAACCGCAACAAACGCTACGACAGCAGTTGATTTCACCGGCACGCTCGCGGGCGATGTGACCGGGACGCAGGCTGCGACTACGATTGCTCCAAACGCTGTAACAACAGCGAAGATCGCGGACGCAAATGTTACGAGCGCTAAACTCGCAAACGGTAGCGTTACCGACGCAAAGATCGTCGATGTCGCAGGCAGCAAGGTCACCGGCACGCTAACCGTAGCCACAATTCCCGCTGGCAGCAATCACTACATTCAAAATTCATCAACCAACGATCAAACCGCAAACTTCACCATCAACGGCATGGGAATCGCAAATATCTTCAATGCCCGGACGTATTTCCTGATCGCCGGCAGCCGCGTTCTGTGGACCCCGGGAACGAACAACCTCTTTGCCGGTGTCAACGCCGGTGCGGCCAATACGACCGGAACTAGCAGCTCGTTTTTCGGATACAATGCCGGAACCGCGAATACGACCGCCGGATCGAACTCCTTCTTCGGAAGCGAGGCTGGCCGATCAACCACGACAGGCGGCGGCAACGCGTTTTTCGGCAAGGATGCCGGGCGGGCGAACACCACCGGGTTCAGCAATTCTTTCTTTGGCACGTCAGCCGGTTTTTCAAATACGACCGGCGACAGTAACGCGTTTTTTGGCAGAAATGCCGGTTTCGCGAATACATCTGGTATTTCCAACGCATTCTTCGGGTGGAATTCGGGCGGTTTAAATACTATCGGATTAGCAAACTCGTTTTTTGGATATAATTCGGGCGGTGCAAACTCAACCGGCACCGGCAATTCATTTTTCGGAACTTATACCGGGCAGTCGAACACCGAAGGTTACGATAACGCGTTCTTTGGCATATTCGCGGGGGCTTCAAATACGACGGGTTTTTCAAACTCGTTTTTTGGCAGGGACGCCGGTTACGCAAACTCGACCGGTACCAACAATGTTTTTATCGGCCGCTTGGCTGGCTTTGCCAACACCCTGGGCAATAGTAATACGATTATCGGCGATTCGGCTGATGTTGACTCGTCCAATCTGACATTTGCGACTGCGGTCGGTGCGGAAGCGATTGTCACCACGAGCAATCGAGTTCAGCTTGGCCGCGATACATTCGATACGGTTCGAGTTGGTAAACTTGCGGCCGCGTCTGCGACAAACCTCTGTATCACTAGTGACAACGTCCTTGCGGCCTGTTCGTCCAGTCGCCGTTTTAAGGAGAACATTCAATCACTCCATAGCAGCTTAAACCTACTGCAATCACTGCGGCCTGTTACGTTTGACTGGAAAAACCGAAAAGAATCCGATCTCGGTCTGATCGCCGAGGAAGTCGCCGACGTCGAGCCCCTGCTCGTCACACACGACCGCAACGGCGAAATCCAGGGAGTCAAATACGACCGCGTCAGCGTTGTGCTAGTCAATGCCATTCAGGAGCAGCAACGGCAGATAGAAACACAGCAAAAGCAGATCGAAGCCCAACAAAAGCAGATCGAACAACAAAGAAAGCAACTCGAAAGCCTGACGAAGTTTATCTGTGCAATAAACTCAAAAGCGGACGTCTGCCAAAAATAGGGAGGCAACAATGAAGAACAATTTTATAGGTCTGATCTCAATTTTATCTGCGATCTTATTTTTTTCGGCTGTCGTGTTTTCTCAAACAACCGAATTTACCTATCAGGGCAGTTTGCGTGACGGAGCGGCACAGGCAAGCGGAAACTACGACTTTGAGTTTCAGCTCTTTGACGCGTCCGGCGGAGGATCCCAATTCGGCCCAACCCTGTCGAGAAACGGCGTCGCGGTCGTAAACGGCGTGTTTACCGTGAAACTCGATTTCGGCGATCAGTTTCCGGGCGCGGGCCGCTTCATCGAGATCCGCGTCCGGTCTACCGGCGGCGGTGCGTTTACAACCTTGTCGCCGAGACAATCGGTCAACAGTTCGCCGTATGCGATCAAGAGCGCGACGGCTGAGACCGCAATTGCCGCCGAAACCGCCGTTACGGCAACCACTGCGACTCAACTTAACGGACAGTCAGCTTCCTATTACCAGAACGCATCGAACCTCACGACGGGAACGCTTGATCCGGCACGCTTTCCGGTGCCGCTCGTCCTGACCGGCAATGTTGCGACGGACATCATCAAGGGTGAAAATACGTCGACAGCGGACGGCTCGTCGGGCATCCAAGGCGTTAGCACCGCCAACACCGGTGCGTCGTACGGCGTTTGGGGCAGGAGCAACAGTGTCGACGGGCGAGGCGTATTCGGAAGGTCGATGGCCGCAACAGGCAGAAATTGGGGCGGTTTTTTCGAAAGCGCCAGCATTGACGGACGGGGTGTCTCGGGCGACGCCACAGCATCCACCGGCATCACTATTGGGGTGTCCGGTAGGAGTTCGAGCACCCAAGGCTACGGAGTTGGTGGCTATGCCAGTGCGACGACGGGTGTGACCTACGGCGGAGTTTTTACCAGCGACAGCACATCCGGACACGGCGTATTTGGAACCGCGACCGCTACCAGCGGCGTGACGTATGGCGGGCTTTTCGTGACCGAAAGCACGTCCGGGCTCGGAGCATACGGCTGGGCCAGGGCAACCAGCGGCGAAACCTCGGGCATAATGGGAGTGACAGCAAGCACCTCCGGGCGCGGCGTTTTAGGCCAGACAAGTTCCACCAGCGGCGAGACTTTCGGCGTTCTGGGCCTGAGTCCCAGCACATCTGGCAGGGGCGTGGCCGGGCGAGCAACAGCCACTACCGGCGATACTTATGGTGGGCTATTCCAAAACGACAGCACGTCGGGGAAGGGCGTTGGGGGGCATGCCACAGCTACTACGGGTACGACTTCCGGGGGGCATTTTCAGAACGAGAGTACGTCGGGACGAGGCGTATTTGCATGGGCCAAGGCCGCCACCGGCGAGACTTACGGTGTATACGGACAGAGCAGCAGCACGTCAGGAATCGGCGTATATGGCCTGGCATCCGCCACTACGGGCGTCACATACGGCGGGATATTTGAGAGCCGAAGCTCGGAAGGCCGTGCCTTTGCCGCGAAGGCAACATCAACCACGGGCGTGAACTTTGGCGGGGAGTTCCTGAGCGAAAGTACGGCAGGAACCGGCGTGTTTGGCAACGCATCGGCCACCACGGGCGTGACCCATGGCGTGTCGGGGCAAAGCTTAAGTACGTCAGGCCGCGGGGTTCTTGGCGTCGCAACGGCGACTACCGGCGAAACCTACGGTGTGAGAGGCGAAAGCAGCAGCACGAACGGAAGCGGCGTATCCGGTTTGGCCACAGCGACTACCGGCGAAACCTATGGAGCGAGGGGCGAGAGTAACAGCACAACGGGTCGTGGCGTTTTTGGTTTAGCGACGGCCTCTAGTGGCGATACCATCGGCGGCTACTTCCAGAGCGACAGTTCCTCCGGCCGCGGCGTATTCGGTAAAGCCACTGCATCCTCCGGCAGCACTTATGGCGTTCGGGGCGAGAGCTCTAGTCCGACTGGGACGGGCGTTTTCGGCGCCACCACATCATCCTCAGGTGTCAACAACGCTGTAACTGGTCAAAGCGAAAGCACCGATGGAGCCGGTGTTTTCGGCGCGGCCACAGCCACGACGGGTACCAGCTACGGAGGTTTTTTTGGAAGCGCCAGCACAGGCGGGACCGGCGTCTTCGGCACGGCGAGCGCCGGGAGCGGCACAACTTACGGAGTGTTTGGCCAAAGCATGAGCGATACGGGAACAGGCGTATTTGGCTGGGGCAGGTCGGTCACCGGCCAATCCTACGGCGGAAGATTCTATGCCGACAGCACATCCGGGTATGGCGTTTATAGTATTGCGACCGCTACTACCGGAAACACTTTTGGCGTTTTTGGCAGGACCGAGAGTACATCCGGCCGCGGCGTGATGGGCGTGGCCACTGCCACAAGTGGGTCAGCCTACGGCGTAAGAGGGCAAACCGCGAGCTCCGGCGGACGAGGCGTCGACGGAATCAATACAAGTGGTGGTGTGGGCGTGGGCGGCAGCAGCACCGGTGGTGGTGTCGGCGTGTACGGCGTGGGCGTCGGCACCGGTGCCCGCGGCGTTTGGGGCCTCGGCGGGACTGGGGAGGGCGCATATGGCGTGTATTCCAGCGGTGAGTTAGGGGCGTCGGGCTCAAAGTCATTTCGGATCGACCACCCCGACGATCCTGAGAACAAGGTCCTTCGCCACTTCTCCTCCGAGGGCCCTGAGGTCATCAACTTCTATCGCGGAATGGTAGTCCTCAATAACGATGGAGAGGCGATCGTCGCACTACCGCCTTACTTCGCGAAGATCAACAAGGAACCCAGTTACATACTCACTGCTGTTGGTTCTCCGATGCCGAGCCTTCACGTTGCGGAGGAGATTGACGCAACAGCCCTGGCGGCCGGGGCCAAAGCTGGCCCGGGAGAAACGGCGCCCGCGTGTTCATTCCGCATCGCCGGCGGCGTACCGGGAGCCAAGGTGTCATGGCGGGTCGAGGCCGTGCGCAATGACCGATGGATGCAGCAGAATAATCCTCAGGTCGAAGTTGAGAAAAAAGGAACCGAAAAGGGCACGTATCAGCACCCCGAACTCTACGGCCAGCCTAAAACGAAGGGATCAGGCTACGAAACGACTCCTGAGGCGGATCACCACAAGGATATCAAGAATTCCGGTCAACCGAATCCAACCCGGTTCCCCTGACCGGAAGGCATATTGACCTGCGATCCGATAGTCCAATGGTTGCCCCTCCGATCAAGCCCCTCAAGGGCGTCGGAACGCAGTAGTATTGACGAGCTACTTAGCCGCTCGGAACAAGATTCACCCGGTCGCTCACATCGCGGAAGTCTACATTCTCGGCATAAACCTGTTCAAAAAAGCGAGATGCATTCGCTTCATCGCCATTGGCTTCGTGAGCACGAGCCAGTTCGTACCATAACCCGTGCTGTTCTTCGTCCGCAATGTCCGGCGTATCGAGCGCCCTTTCAAACCACGTAATAGCATGTTTTGACTTACCGCTCTGCATAAAGCAGTGTCCGAGCAGATTTGAGCATTGGAAAAATCGCCTTGTGCCGTCGTGCGCCTCTACCAGGCTTACCGCTTCTTGATATTCGCGAATGGCCTCCTCTATCAAGCCCATTTCCTGATATGCCACTGCGGTATGATAGTGGGTTTCGTAATCGTCGTCGTGCTGATCGTCGCCACTTTCGAGGCCGAATTCCGACCTGATCTCATCGATCCCGAGTGTACTGGCAACGATCTCCTCATGCTGCTCTTCAGGAATGACTGAGGCTTCGACCGGCTTCTCCTCGACATATTCAACACCGATCTTCCGTCGAAGTTCAGCAAATTCCTCACGATCCCCGAACTCAGCCGCTAATTCACCCAACGCCTTTTCGGCGAGATCGTTATAATCATTTTCAATATAGAAGGTTATGCTCTCGATCTCCTTCTCTATTTTCTGCTCAGCACCGGCCGAGAGTACCGAACCAGCGTCTGCGGGGTTGAAATCAAAGCCACCCGAACTTTCAACAATCGTACCATCGACAACTTCGTGTGGTTCTTCGTCGCTACCTTCATCCTGAGCCTCGGTCTCAGGCGGCTCGTCCTTGGCGAATTGCGCATCCATCAATTCTTGATCGACGGGCGTATCTTCGTAACCATACTGTTCGTTGATCTCGTTCAAACGATCTCGAAAGCGTGTCTCGTGCGGCCGGATGGCCACCAGATGAGTCAGGGCAAATCTCTCGTCCTCGATCGAATCGCGGCCGGACGCTGCGGAATATAGGCGTTCGAGTGCGAGTCGGAAACCGTTCTCGTCTTTGAGCCATGAATTATATCTAACGAGCAACCGCAAACCTGAGAGCTGCGCCGGGTCGCGTTCGAGTATCTCGTTGATCCATTTGCCGCATTCGTCTGACTGGCCGCCGGCGAGTAGATATTCTGACGACATTGTCAGGATACGCGCCGCAGATTCAGGGTCGTTGACATTGAGATAAATGCGGATCAGGTCAAGGAACTTCGGATAGTTTGCCGGTTCGATCTCGACCAGCTTGATGACGGCCTTCTCAGCTCCTGCAGCGTTTTGCGAATCAATGCAGCACTCGATCAGCAGATAGAGTACGTCACGGTTGTAGGGCTCGTTTTCGAGGATCTCTTCGAGAAGCGAAGATGCTTTCCCGGCTCGTCCCAGGGCGGTTTGTGCTTTGACCAGACCGTTCAAGATGCGCAGATCGGTCGATTTTATATCGAAACCCTTCATCAGAGCCCGGATCGCTTCCTCGTGCTTGCCTTGACGGCTGAATCTGGCTCCGGCCTCGGCATATGCCTCGAGGGCGTCGTCTTTCTGATTCTCGCGGATGTATGAATCGGCGAGATTCATACAAACCTCAGTGTTGTTCGGGTCGAGCAGGGCGATCTGCTTATACATCGCCAGAGCTTCGAGACGGCGCCCGTTTTTCTGATAATGTTCGGCAAGCGTTGTGTAATGAGAGCGCGCTTCGGCAAGCGAGCCCTTGATCTTATGGAGCTCCGCGAGTTTCGCCGATACTTCGATCGATTCAGGCTGGATTCGCGAGATCTTGTTATAGATCGCGATCGCTTTTTGAGAAAAACCTTGTGTGTTGTAATGATCTGCTACCTGAAGATAACAGGCGACCGCGTCTTTTTTTTCAGAATTTTTCGCGTACAGATCGCCAAGCATGTTGAGCGTAGCGATATCGCGAGGGTCGTTTTCAACCACTTCGCGGTACTCGGCGATCGCGGCTCGAATCTTGCCCTGCGCTACGAACCGCTCCGCATTTCGCATCGCTTTTGCTTTATCGAAACTCATTATTTTCTGTAAAAAAGGAACTGCGGATCGCTTTTCTGTTGAGCACACCCTGATGGGAATTTGTACTGAGAGGAGTGCACAGATTTATCGTCTAAACCTGTAACAATTAATTTAGCATGCGGCTTCTCACGTGTCAACGATTTTTATAATTGTTACGCATTCTTAAACATTCATATTCATTCCACTTTTGATTTTTGGCTTTACGTCTCTTAGTCTTAAGGTTCGGAACGGTTCGCAATTGTTTTTATGCAAGCACTGATACTCGCAGGTGGTAAGGGAACGCGGCTTCGCCCGCTGACGGTTTACACTCCGAAACCGATCGTCCCCGTCCTCAACCGTCCGTTTCTGCTGTATCAGATCGATATTCTTCGCAACGCAGGCGTGACTGACATAACCCTTTCCCTCAGCTATCAGCCTGACAAGATCGAGCATGTCCTTGGCAATGGCTCGGAATTCGGAGTAAACCTTCGCTATATTACTGAGCCGAGTCCGATGGGTACGGGTGGAGCCTATAAATTTGCTGCGGAATCGCTGAGAGAAACGACCATCGTCCTCAATGGCGACATTCTGACTGATCTCAGCGTTTCCGACGTGATTGATTTTCACCAAGCGAAGGGCTCAGCCGCGACTCTTGCTCTCGTTCGGGTCGGCGATGTTTCACGATTCGGCGTTTCTGAGGTCAATGAGGACGGAAAGATCCTGCGTTTTGTCGAAAAACCGCACGGCGTAGACCTAGCTCATCTCAAGACAAACACAATAAACGCAGGTGTTTACATCCTCGAACCCTCGATCCTCGATCTGATCGCGAAAGACGCAAATCGCTCTTTTGAATACGATGTGTTCCCTGATATTTTAAGCCGCGAACTCCCATTTTTCGGGTACGTGATGAAGGATAAGTACTGGCAGGACATCGGCACGCCAGAGAATTATTTGCAGGCTCATCATGATTTTCTGAGCGGAAAGATCACCGGCTTTCAACCGGGTGAATCTGCCGTTTCGGACGTTGCCACAAGAGCAGATATCGACAAACGATCGGTTCTGGGCGACGGGTGTACGGTAAAACCCGGAGCACGGATAATAAATACCGTCATCGGTCCAGGCGTTTACATTGATGAAAAAGCCGTGATCGAAAATTCGGTTCTCTGGTCGCATACCAAGGTTTCGACCGCCGCCGAGATCCGCAATTCGATCATCGGCCGCAGTTGCCATATCGGCCGTAACGTTATCGTTAGCGAGGGCTCGGTGATCGGCGACAAGACAACTCTTACGGATTACACAAGGGTATAGATGAGAAGAGTAAAGATCTTTTAACGCAAAGTCGCTAACGAGCAAAGACGCTAAGGCTAAATCTATTTCGACGCATTTATCTTGTCATCGCTTTCCTTTGCGACTTTGCCACTTGGCGTTTTTGCGTTAAAAATCCTCGTCGCGAATATTTGAATACTAATGCCTGAATTACCGGAAGTTGAACTCATCTCACGTTCCCTGCACACGATCGTAAAAGGCAGCACTATCGCGTCGGCGGAATTACTCCGCCGGGGTTTGGCACCAGACATTTCGCCCGAAGATTTTGCCGAACACCTGGGCGCGGCCACGATCAATTTCGTCCATCGCCGCGGCAAACATATCCTGATTGACCTGACCGGCGGCAAGACGCTGATCGTACATCTGCGGATGAGCGGGCGATTTTCACTGCTGCAAGCCGAGGCTGAGAATCCGAAATTCACGCATGCTCTGTTTCATCTCACCAGCGGCGAACGCCTCGTTTTCGACGATCTGCGGCACTTCGGACTGATGAAGGTCGTCGAGACAGAAGGCCTGCATGAAGCCAAAGAGTTAAAAAAGCTCGCTCCCGAGCCATTTTCGCCGGAATTCTCGATCGAATATCTGTCGAAGGCCGTAAAAGGCTCGAAACGCAGTCTCAAGGAATTCCTCCTCGACCAAACAAAGGTCTGCGGCCTCGGTAACATTTATGCTGCCGAAGCGATGTTTGCCGCCGGGCTCGATCCAACGAAATCGACGGATAAGTTGTCCAAGGCTAGTATTGCCCGGCTCCACGAGAGCATCATCGCGGTTCTAAACGAGGCCGTCTCTCACGCCGGAACCCGCGAGGTCGATCCTGAAAATCTCGAAGGCAGCTATTTCAGTGGGCTCGACGATGCCGGTTGGTTCGTATACGACCGCGAAGGTGAACCATGCAAAAACTGCGAAACACCGATCCTAAGGTTGAAACAAGGCGGGCGTTCAACGTACTATTGCCACAAATGCCAGCGTCGATGACGTTCTATCACTTGAGGAGTTTCCAAATGCTCAAAAAACTATCGTTCGCCGCCCTATTCGCTTTCGTCTGCATAACTTCACTTTCGTCAAAGACCTTCGCATGTGCCTGCTGTGCCGAACCAGGAACGTACAGCGTTTCGACCGGAAAGATGGCCTCGTACGAACTCGAACTGCTTAAGGATATGAAGTTCGGCAAAGCCGCGAAGCTCTATACGACACCCGCGAGTTTCGACGATATCAAGGGGATCGCCGATGTTATCAAGGAATTTGAAAAAACCTCGGAAGGAGAGTTCGATCTGGTCGATGCGTTCACCAAATCGACGTGGACACTACAGCTCATGACCGAGGGCGAACAAAAAGGCTCTCTCGTGCTTCCGCGTCCCACACAGATGACATCGCGCCGCATTCATATCCCCGACAACACCTCGACCGCATCTGATGTCACGCTCTACAAAGAATGGATCTTCACCGGCAGCGTCAGCAAGGGCACCGGCTTTTTCCGCCGCGATATAGTCAAACCGGCAACCAAATACACCCTACTTTTCCAGGGCCACGGCAATAACTGCGACAACGCCGAAGACTTCACCAACTGGCGCCTCAAGATCACGGGTCCAAGAGCCGATTACGCCTTCTTCGGCAAAATGAAAGCAGCGGGCTAGCATTGCAACCCCACGCGTTAACGAGGGCGAATCATTCAACCTGCTCATTTCGCCATTGCTGACGCGCGGGCTTGCGCAGAGTGAACCAGCAGCTCACCTTGCTTGACACCACGAATCGAATGGAACATCATCATATCTAATATTCGTGGTGAGTTAATGCGACTTGCGACCACGTTAAATAAACTGCTAAACAGCTGAAAAGACATATCGTTTTAGAAAAGTCTCGCTGTTTTGGCGAGATTTTTTGTTTGGAGTCCCGCCTTTAGGCGGCGAGAGGAGGCCTGCTGAAGCAGGTACTCCAAACCTTTATGAAAAACTTCCGTGACTTGCTTAAAACCGACAGCGTTTACGTCTTTGACGGGGCGATGGGGACGCGTTTGTATGACAAGGGCATTTACATAAACCGCAGCTATGACGAGCTGAATATCGCCGCACCGGACCTGGTTCGCGAGGTGCATCAGGAATACATCGACGCCGGTGCCGACATTATCGAGACCAATTCGTTTGGAGCCACGCGAAACCTGCTACAGGCGTACGGGCTCGAGAGCAAATTGCACGAGATCAACGTTGCCGCTGCCCGGATCGCTCGGGAAGCTGCCGGCGACAAGGTGTTTGTTGCGGGAGCCATCGGACCGCTGGGTTTGCGGATCGAACCGTACGGGCCAACTTCTTTTGAAGAAGCAAAGGACATGTACAAAGCACAGGTCGAAGGTTTGCTCGAAGGCGGTGTCGACCTGTTTGTTCTTGAGACCTTCTCGGTCGTAACCTTAATAGAACAGGCAATTAAAGCCGTTCAAGAGCTGTCCGATCTGCCGATCGTCGCACAGATGACGATCCAGATGGACGGTAAGACAATCTTCGGCAATCCGCCTGAGAAATTCACCCAGCGGCTCGACGAACTCGGAGCTGACGTCATCGGCCTCAATTGCGGCATGGGCCCGAACCACATTCTCAACGCCCTCGAAAAAATGCGGGCGACGACCGACAAACCGCTTTCAGCTCAGCCAAATGCGGGTTTGCCGCGTGATGTCCAGGGACGCCAATTCTACATGGGATCGCCGGAATACATGGCGGAGTTTTCGAGGCGGTTTGTCCAGGCCGGCGTCAAATTTGTCGGCGGCTGCTGCGGTACGACACCGGCCCATATCAAGCTCATCTCAAGTGCGATCCGCTCGCTCAGCCCGCGACAATCGATTGCTGAGGCCCGAAAGGAAAGCACGATCAACATCTACGATCTGAAACCCGAGGACGTTCACGTTGTGCCGCCCGAGGAGCGTTCACGTTGGTCGGCAAAGATCGCACGAGGCGAGTTTGTCACGTCAGTCGAGGTTCTTCCTCCAAAGGGATGCGACGCAGAGAAAACTCTCGAATCGATCAGATTATTGAAAGACGCGGGAGTCGATGGCGTGAATATTCCAGACGGACCGCGTGCTCAGACGCGTATGTCGGCACAGGCAACGGCAGTTCTGGTCGAGCGAGAGATAGGCATCGAGGCCGTACTGCATTACTGCTGCCGCGACCGGAATCTGCTCGGGATGATGAGCGATCTGCTCGGAGCCGCGGCTTTGGGCCTTCATAATCTGTTGCTCATCACCGGTGATCCGCCAAAAATGGGACCGTATCCGGACGCAACCGCTGTTTTCGACATCGACGCCATCGGCCTGACCAATATGGTCAACAAGCTCAACCACGGCCTCGATCTCGGCAACAACCCGATCGGCAAACCGACCGCATTCTCGATCGGTGTCGGCGTAAATCCCGGTGCGGTCAATATGGAAGAGGAAATTCGCCGCTTCGAATGGAAGGTCGAGGCCGGAGCCGAATACGCGATCACGCAGCCAGTTTTCGACACGGAGCAGCTTCGCCGCTTTTTAGATATGATCTCGCACGTCCGAATTCCCATCGTCGCAGGGATCTGGCCGCTGGTGAGTTTTCGCAATGCCGAGTTTCTTCACAACGAAGTTCCGGGCGTCGAGGTAACGCCGGAAATTCTGGAAAGAATGCGGATTGCCTCAGACAAAAGCAAGGAACACGCTCGCGAAGAAGGCATCGCAATTGCCCGAGAGTCTTTATTAGACGTGCGTGAGGTGATCCAGGGCGTCCAGGTCTCGGCGCCGTTTGGAAATGTGAAGTATGCGTTACAGGTTTTTGACGCACTTAAGGATTTCGGTCGCGCCGCTTAGGACGATTTCATAGTCGGGCTATGATCAGATTTCGAAGAATAGTTTCGCCGATTGAGAATATCGAGAGGATTGCCCGTAGATTTTCGATCGACGAATTGAGCAACTTGAGACGCCTGTTTGGCGGCGAAAATTGGCGCAAATTGAAGGGCACCGCATCGGTCGAACTATTTACTGGCGAAATAAGGCTTGCTGAGATACATTGGTATGAGTGCCACGGGATCGGCAAGCGTAAGATCAAGGTCAAGCAACTTTTAGACTAGCATATGAACATTATCGGATTTGCAATATGCATAGACACGGACGAAGAAAACGATTTCGTTCCGAACAAGCTTTACCCTGTCCTGAAGCCTTTGGAACGCGACCCGCAAGGGCATCTGCGAATTGTTGACGAGAGCGGTGAAGATTACCTCTATCCAGAGATTTATTTTCAGATCGTCCAGCTCGCCCCACAGGCGAAGGAAAGTCTTCTCCACTATTTCGAACTGTCAGCGGTTTGATCACACCTTCACGTCGGTGGCAAGCGAGACGTTTGCGGTTCAGTCAGGGAATCATGACGATTTTTCCTTGAGCTTTTGAGCCGATGACCTCGTGGTGAGCCTGCGGGGCATCTGCCAACGCAAATGTTTTGCATATCGTTGGAGCGAGATAGCCGTCCGTCAATCCTTCGAATATCGCTTTGTGGATCTGGTCAAAATCTGCTCGGGGGGCGTTGAAAAGAGACATGCCGTAGATCGTGGCGTCTTTGCCCATCGCAACGCGCGGGTTAAATTGCAGGCTTCCGCGATTGCCGACGACGACCACGCGGCCGAACATTGCGAGCGCTTCGAAATCGCGTTCTAGATTAACGTTGGCAAGCATTTCGATAACGATGTCAGCGCCGCGTCCGCCCGTAAGTTCTTTAATCTGATCAAAATGCGATTCGTCGGTGTGGTCGAGAACATGCTCGGCACCGGTATTTAACGCGAGTTCCCTGCCCTCGGCCGAACTCGCCGTTCCTATAACGGTAAGTCCCGCATTTTTTGCAAACTGGATCGCAGCGATCCCGACGCCGCCCGAAGCTCCGTGGATCAAAACCGTCTCGCCGCTTTTCGCTCCGGCCTTTTGAAACAAAGCTCTAAAGCTCGTCGCATACGGCGTCCAGATGCCCGCACCTTGCTCAAAACTGATCCCGTCCGGCAAACGGCCAAGATCGATCTCCTCGCAAAGAGTATATTCGGCATAGGTTCCGCTGATCGAATTGGCCGTGTAAACGCGGTCGCCGGCCTTCCATTTTGTGACATTTCCGCCGACCGCTTCGACAACACCAGACGCGTCCTTGCCCGGCGTGTACGGCAAAGGCGGAACGCTCCGATAGGTCCCGCTGCGGATATAAGTTTCGACGGGATTGACGCCAACGGCGTGGACTTTTACGAGGACCTGCGTTCCCGTCAGTTCAGGAGTCGGAACTTCTGCGATCTGCATGACCTCCGGTGGGCCGAACTCGTGGACGACAATTGCTTTCATTTGGATTCTTGACTCAACTCACTTGACCAATAGTTGCGATATGCTCTTGCGACGACCGTTTTATTCTCGCCCCAGAGATCAACAAGGGTCGGAAGCTCCTCCATGTATTTAGCAATCGCCCGACGCTGTGGTTTAGTCAATTCAGTATATTTATACTCGTGGTTTTCTGTTTTAGGGTAAAGCGAAGAAAGGGTGCCAATTGCCATCATTGACCTCGGATCATAATTGTCTAGAAGTCTTAACATCAATGCCGGGATGTAATATCTGAAACCCTTTGCATCCAGGTAAGCCGAATCTTCGAATTCGTCTAAAGTCGAAGCTGGAATAGATCGCCAATCATTGGTTATCTCATTTTTCGGCAATGCTTTGAACTGTTCTGAGGATACATCTCCATAGTTATCGATAACTTTGGCCCGATCCAGACTTATCCGCCGTTTAATATCACGCCCGCGAATGCTGACTCAATGACCTCCTTAATTTCGGCTTTTGTTACCAAGACAATGCTACGAAAGATAAAGTTCTATCGCCTCGGGGATATTAGACATCGCCTCTTCCTCAGTTTCACCCGCACTCGTGCAGCCGGGCAATTCAGGGCACCATGCTGCCCACTCGCCTGATGCTTCATCTTGCTCTAATATTACTCGCCACTTCATAATGCGGATATTCTACTCCACAGTCACCGATTTTGCCAGATTTACAGGAACGCGGACAGCCTTGTCCGCCCTTGATTGAAAATTCCACACACGCGTACATGGATGTCCGCGTTCCGTTACTCCACAGTCACGGATTTCGCCAGATTTCTCGGCTGATCGACGTCGCATCCACGGCGGACGGCAATGTGGTACGAGAGCAACTGGAGCGGTACGATCGAGAGGATCGGGCCTAGCAGGTCGGACGTTTCGGGTATTTCGATGACGTGGTTCGATACCTTCGAACTCATTGTGTCGCCCTCGGTCAGAACCGAAACGATAATTCCGTCGCGGGATTTCACCTCGACGATATTCGAATGGGTTTTTTCGTAGCGAAGCTCGCTGGCCGCGTTGCCCTTTTCGCGGGTATTGATGACCACAACAGGCAGTTTTTCGTCGATCAGAGCGTTCGGTCCGTGCTTCATTTCACCTGCCGGATAACCTTCGGCGTGGATGTAGCTGATCTCTTTGAGTTTCAGGGCACCCTCGAGAGCGACCGGAAAATTGATCCCGCGTCCCAAATATAAGAAATCCTGAACGCGGAAAAACTCTTTCGAAAGTTCTTCGATCGAATCCGCGTCGTTGAGCAACTGCTCGATCTTCAACGGCAGTTCCGCTAGATCTTGCGTAAGCTTTTTAGCCCGAGCTTCGTCGATCGTACCGCGAACCTCGCCGAGGTACATAGCAAAAAGATACAACGCGACCATCTGGGCGGTAAACGCCTTGGTGGAAGCCACTCCGATCTCCGGTCCTGCATGGGTCAGAATAGTGCCGTCCGCTTCGCGCGTTATCATTGAACCCTGCACATTACAGATCGCAAGGATCTTGCAGCCAGCCTGCTTCGCCTCACGCATGGCAGCGATCGTGTCAGCAGTTTCGCCGGACTGCGAAATTACAATTATTAAATCGGTCTCGCTCAAAACCGGTTCGCGATATCGAAATTCCGAAGCATAATCGACCTCGACCGGAACGCGAGCAAGCGATTCGATCATGTATTTGCCGGCCAGCCCGGCATGCCACGAAGTGCCGCAGGCGGCGATCTTGACCAACGTAATTGCCTTCAGATCGTCCGCCGAAATATCCATCGGGTCGAGATAAACGCGGCCCGTATCAAGCGAAACGCGGCCCTGAACGGTATCGCGGACCGCACGCGGCTGTTCGTATATCTCCTTCAACATGAAGTGTTTAAAGCCGCCCTTCTCCGCCATGATCGGATCCCAAGTAATTCGCTGCTGAGTCGGTTGCACCGTGTTGCCGTCAAAATCTGTCACGCGAACGGATTCCTTGGTCAGGATCGCGATCTCACGGTCGCCGAGGAAAAACACGTCACGGGTATGCTGCAGAATTGGCGGAATATCGGACGCCACAAAAAACTCGCCGTCGCCCATACCGATAACGACCGGCGGGCCTTCGCGAACGGAGATGATCATATCCGGCTCATCGACGGAGATGATCGAGAGAGCGAAAATACCTCGAAGTTCCTTCACGGTTTTGCGAACCGCCATTTCTAGCGACAGATTTTCGGTGTCCTTATAATGGCCGATCAGATGAGCGACGACCTCTGTGTCGGTCTCAGTGTGAAACTCATGGCCCTCATCCTGAAGACGCTCCTTGAGGGTTAGATAATTTTCGATAATGCCGTTGTGAACGACGACGACTTTGCCCGACTGATCGCGGTGCGGGTGAGCATTTTCCTCAGTCGGACGCCCGTGCGTTGCCCAGCGCGTATGGCCGATGCCGTAATTGCCGTCAAGCGGATTCAAACGGATCACTTCCTCAAGATTTCGAAGTTTCCCCTCGGCCCTACGCAGGCTCAGATGATTCTCATCATCGATCACCGCGATCCCCGCTGAGTCATAACCGCGATACTCGAGCTTGCGCAAACCGTCAATAATCAACGGCACAACTTGTTTATTTCCAACGTATCCGACAATTCCGCACATAAATTATTTGAACGACCGTAATGACAAGAATAACCAGCGTAACAATGTTAAACGCTGAGGAATGTGAAACAAAGTCCGAATCTTTCGATAACTCCAATTTTAGCGCTTCGGACGAGCGGGAACGCCGACAACAAGTTCGTTTTCCGCTACGTCCTTCGTTACAACGCTTCCAGCTCCGGTGCTCGCTCCATCGCCGACTTTAATAGGCGCCACGAGCATTGTATCCGAGCCGATCTTGACTCCATCGCCGATCACGGTCGCGTGCTTGTTCTTTCCGTCGTAATTGCAGGTGATCGTGCCTGCACCGATGTTTGTTTTTTCGCCGATGGTGGCGTCGCCGAGGTAGGTTAGATGGCTGGCCTTGGAGCCTTTTCCAAGGGTCGTTTTCTTTAGTTCGACAAAGTTTCCGACCTTTGAGCCTTCGATCATGACGGCATGACCTCGCAGATGTGCCATGGGGCCGACGGCGCACGTGTCGCCGACGGTAGAATCGGTGATGAAAGAGTTATCTTTGATCTCGACGTTGTTACCGATCGTCGAATTTACGATGCGAACGCCCGGACGGATTGTGCAGTTTTCGCCGATGACGGTTTTGCCGTCGATGGTGACATTTTGGCTGATGACCGTGTCGCGGCCGATCGAGGCTTTTGCACAGACGTAGGCGGATTGTGGATCGATGAACGAAACTCCGCTTTCGAGCATCAGTTTTTCGACCGTTCGGCGGCGAATGACTTTTTCCATCGCCGCAAGCTGCCGGCGGTCGTTGACGCCTTCAACTTCGCGAGGGTCGTCGCAGACGTGGATCGATATGGTTTCGCCGTCATTACTTAGTATTTGGGGGACGTCGGTCAGGTAATATTCGCCCTGGGCGTTGTTATTGCCGACGCGTGAAAGCGCAGCGTAGAGCTTTTTCGTGTCAAAGCAATAAATGCCGGAGTTGATCTCGGTCACGCTTCTCTGCTCGTCGGTCGCGTCCTTTTGCTCGACGATCTGTTGAAATTTGTTCTCGGAATTTCTGATCACGCGTCCGTATCCCGAGGGATCTTTCAGATGCACCGAAAGAACCGTACACGCCGCTCTGCTCTCAGAATGAACCTTCACAAGCGCCGCGAGTGTTTCTGCCTTTATCATCGGCACATCACCCGAAAGAACCAGCAGCGTCGAATCGTCATTTTCCAACAATTCTCGAGCGGCGTTGACGGCATCGCCGGTTCCAAGCTGTTGTTTTTGCAAAGCAAATCCGGCTTTTTCCTCATCCAGTTCATTAAGAACCGCGACTTTCACATCTTCGGCTTGGTGCCCAACGATCGTGTATACAGATCGCGGTGAAAGCTCCGAAGCGGCTTCGCAGACATGATTGATGAGCGGACGGCCGTCGAGTTTGTGAAGAACTTTGGCAAGGTTCGATTTCATTCGCGTTCCGAGGCCCGCGGCAAGAATGAGGATGTTTAGATCAGTATTCATGAAACAAGTTGACAGAGTTGGGCAGAGTTTGAAAACGTTCGAAGCCAGAAAAATGTTAGTTTGGCAGCCCAGCCATCCTCTCTAAACTCTGGAAACTCTGTGAACTAACTAGACTTTTTCTGGGCTGTAAAGCACACAATAACAGGACTTGAGCCAGCTTTCCGGGATGATGACGCACCTTTTCGCCATCGTCCAATAGATTACCATAGACGATCTCGGCTCCCTCGATGGTCTCGGGCGAGATTGAGCCGTGTACGCCGATCTGCTCGGCTCCTTCGTCAGTGTAAAGCTGCAATTGGAGTTCGCTGATCGGCCTGTTATTTACGATCACGTAATCAAAATCGATTTGTGGAGCGTATTGCCTCACTGTCTCGAGATGTGCCCTGGCCGACAATCCATCTGTCTCGCCCGGTTGCGTCATCAGATTACAGACAAAGATTTTGACCGCGTTCGATTCGGCAATTGCGTCCGCAACGCCGTCAACCAGGATCGGCGGCAACAGACTTGTATAAAGTGAACCCGGCCCGATCGAGATGACATTTGCCTCGGCAATTGCCGCGAGCGTTTCCGGCATCGGTTTGCAGCCCTGCGGTTCTAAATACAGACGTTTAATGGCGTTGCCAACCTGGGCGATATTCGTTTCGCCGTGGATCGTCGTTCCATCAAAAAGCTCCGCCGAAAGCGTTGCATTGGAAACGGTTGCGGGATAAATATGGCCTTTACTGGCGAGAATTTCCGATGAAAGCTTGACCGCCTCGGCAAAATCGCCGGTAATTTCAGACAGAGCCGCAAGGAACAGGTTACCAAAGCTATGCCCGCCGAGATCGCCTTCGCCGCGGAATCGGTGTTGGAATAATTTTGACAAAAGCCGCGAATCTTCGCTCAGTGCGACCATGCAGTTGCGAATATCGCCGGGCGGCAGCATTTGCAGCTCGTCGCGCAGCCTTCCGGAACTTCCGCCGTCGTCGGTAACCGCCACGATCGCCGACAGATTATCGAGCCATATCGGCTCGAGTACGCTCGCGTGGACGTAGCGTTTGAGCCCCGACAGCAGCATCGAAAGGCCGTTTCCGCCGCCAATGGCGACGAAATTAAGACCGGTCGAACTATCGGAAAAAATATGATTTTTCATCTACGTCGATAACCGCCTAACGGCGTGAGCGAGGCGCTGGCAATGCTGGTTTTGAAAAAGCGACTAGGAAAGTAAACACGGCAGATACGGCAAAGAACCACATCGGTTTTACCCTGACCGTCTGGCAGAGAGTAGTAAAAATATCGGTTGGAGGGTATTGCAAACCCGCTTGCCGGCGAACGCGTTTCCGGCAAACTTTATCCTAGCATTTTGGTTCGCGTTTCGACAATATTTTTTTAACGTGTTTGTTCGGAAGATTTTGGAGATAATGTTGAAGAGAAACGAATGCAGAAAGCACTTTCACAAAACGGTTTACGAAAAGCCTGTATCACACTTTCCCGCGATCACGCGGAATTGGCGGTCGTATACAAAATGTATGGCGTTCCGCCTTTGTGGGATCGCGAACCCGGATTTGCGACCCTGCTCCAGATCATTTTGGAACAGCAAGTTTCGCTGGCCTCCGCCAAAGCGTGTTTTGATAAATTGACCGCTCACGTTGGGTACGTTTCGCCTCAGAATGTTCTGGTGCTGAATGACGCCGAGTTAAAAGCGGTCGGCTTCAGCCGTCAAAAAACCGCCTACGCACGCCATCTGGCTGACGCGTTGCTCGAAGAACGCCTGAATCTCAGCACGCTCCATACGCTGCCCGACGAGGATGTTAAAGCTGAATTGATCAAGCTGAAAGGGGTCGGCGAATGGACATCCGACATTTATTTGCTCATGGCGTTGCTTCGACCTGACGTGATGCCGAAAGGCGACATTGCTCTCCATACGGCGTGGCATAAACTGACTGGTAATCCGCGACCCGCTTCGGACCAATTCGTCGCCATGGCGGTAAAATGGGCCCCATATCGCTCTGTCGCGGCACGTTTGTTGTGGCATTTTTACTTATGTGAACGGGCAAAAAACGTGAAAGCCCGCACCTAAGCGAGGATGTAACACTCAACGTTGCATAATTCGCCCTTGCTTACGCGCGGGTTTGTGCATTAACTTGGAATCGATGAAGATCCTTGACGTTGGCTGTGGAACGAACAAAACCGATGGTGCCGTTGGCCTCGATAACAACCCGCGCACCGGAGCCGACGTGATCCACGATCTCGGTGAACTTCCATATCCATTCGCCGAAAATGAATTCGACCTCGTGGTTTCAAACCACGTTGTCGAACACGTTCCCGACGTCATGGCTTTCGTCAGCGAACTTCACCGAGTCACGAAACCGGGCGGAACGATCCGTTTACTTACGCCCCATTACACAAACCCCGATTGGGCAAACGACCCGACGCATCGTAATCATATTAATTCGTACACATTCAACACATTCCTGGCGGGTCGTCAGGTCTTCGATTTCTACACGGACGTTCAGCTAAAGCCTGTGAAATGTTACGTTTCGCTGCTCGGATTGTGGAAGGCGATCGGTATTGAGTTTCTCGTCAATCTGGATCAGAAAAACTATAAACTTCGGTTCCTGCGAAAATTTTGGGAGCAATATTTGAGCTATATTTTCCGGGGTAAAGAACTGCGGTTTGAGTTTGAGGTTGTGAAATAGGAATTGGCCACAGAGAACAAAGAGTGATCCGAGATTTTCTCTGTGTCCTCTGTGGCAAAAAACTCCGGTTAACATTTCGCGGCCATTCCCGTCTCTACAAACAACGCAAATGTCCGGCAACTATTCCCGGATATTGATGCATCTGTTATCTTTAGGAAGTTCGATATCTTACCGAGGTTTTATCGCATGAGAGCAAAATTTTTAGCCGTTTCGGTCATCGTAGTTTTATTGTTGAACATTATCGGTTCTGCCGGTCTTGACGCACGCACCGCGCGTATCAAGAAGGCTGAGATTACGCGACTGGTTAATTTGCTACCGGCGTCGGACGGCGTTGTGGTTTTTGATTCAAAACGGTTTGTTAATGACGCGTTGCCAAAGATCTTGTCGGCCAATCAGCCGATGTTAACCGAGGTGATGTCAAAGATCACCGAAATGGAAACAACGACGGGCATCGACCTGCGAAAATTTGAACAGGTCACAGTCGGCGTCGCGATCAAGGTGGTTTCGCCGAAAGAATACGATTACGAACCGGTTGCTCTTGCTAACGGCGACATTAACGCCGGAGCCCTCGTCGCGGTCGCAAAACTCGCTTCGAAAGGTACATATCGCGAAGAAAAGATCGGCGACAAAACGGTTTTCATTTTTACGCCGAAAGATGTCGTGCAAAAGACTACAAAACCAACGAACTCAAAGGTGGCCGATGTCATTGACAAGGCCCTGAAAGGCTTAACCAAAGAAGTTGCGGTGACAGCGCTTGATAAGAATACGATCGCGATCGGCTCTGTTCCCCGAATTCGACAAACGATCGCCGGTGGAACGCGTATCGGTGCTGATGTGACCTCCCTTTTGTCGATTAAGGAAACATCGGTACTGAGTTTCGCAGTCAAGGCACCGGCCGGACTCTCTAGAATGGTTCCACTCGATAACGACGAACTCGGTGCCAATCTCGACGCGATCGAATACCTTTCGGGTTCTGTCGATGTCGCTGTGGCCGGAACTTCGCTTCTGATTTCCGCTCGCACCAAAAAAGCCGAGCAGGCACAAAGCCTCAAAGACACACTCGACGGCCTCAAAATGGTCGGCGGTGCAATTTTCGGCGGCTCGAAGCGGGCCGACCAGCAGATCTATGGACGGCTGATCAAAAATGCCAAGGTCGAAAGCCACGGCAACGATGTCTCACTCGAACTGCTTGTCCCGCAGGCCGATATCGATGGAATGATCGGCTCAATTAGGTAGAAATTGTTTATTTTAGAATTCTAGAACGGTGGCTGTTTCGACGGCCTCTTTCTACGAACCCTATGGTAGAATATCGCACGAAATGACTACCTCATCACACAAATTTCCGGGTGGCTTAAGCAACCTCCAACTGGAGTTATTAAGACTCTACGGCACCAATGTGTCCGATCGCACTCTTGAGGAGATCAAGCTGATTCTTGCTAAGTATTTTGCCGAACGTGCGTCGGATGCGATGGAACAGGTTTGGGAAAACCGGAGCATTGCTCCAGAGGACATGATGCAATGGGCGAACGGACATGACCGCATTGAAGATCGTCCTTGACACCAACATTCTCCTAGCTATTATTGGCCGCCGGTCGCCGTACAGGTGGCTTTTTGATAGCTTGATCGAGGGCAAATTGTGCCTGTGCGTCTCTAACGAGATCCTGCTCGAGTATCAGGAGGTATTGTCGAGGAAAGCTAGTTCGGAAGTCGGATCCAACGTCATCAACTTCATTCAAACCCACCCGGCAACGGTCGAAACAACGATCTATTTTAATTTCAACCTGATCGAGAGCGACCCGGACGACAACAAGTTTGTTGACTGTTTTATCGCTTCGGCTGCGGACTTGATCATCACCAACGACGGACATTTCAAGGGGCTCAACGAGTTAGAGTTCCCAAAGATCCGGACTTACACTCTCGAAGAGTTTGAAAGTTTGTATCGGAACGAGCTAACCGATTAAGGTCCGTACCACCCTATCGTCGCCGTCGCTGAAACCCGCCTGACCTCTGCCGTCCGAACTGATCCAGATCACGATTATATGCTCCGTCTTCGCCAAATAGCGGGAAAAGCTGGAGGTCGGTCGAGATGTATCCGGCACGCAGTTCGACGGGACGCGGGCCGGCTTTTACGATGCGGACCTTCGTGCCGCGGATCTCTTCGATCCAGGCGGCGAATTCATCGGCTCGGCCGACGGTTGCAGAAAGGAGCAAAAGGCGAATTCGAGACGGTGACAGGATGATGGATTCTTCCCAAACGTGGCCGCGTTCCTCGTCCGCGAGGTAGTGAGCTTCGTCGAGAATGACGAAATCGGTGCCAACCTGGCTTCCCTCGCGGAGCGCATCAAAAAGCTGGTTGCGATAGATCTCGGTCGTGCCGACAATGAGAGGAGCGGCGGTGTTTTCCTTGCGGTCGCCGGTCAGGATGCCGACGTTTTCAGGGCCGAATTCCAGTGAGAATTCGGCGTATTTTGAATTTGTGAGAGCTTTTAGCGGAGTCGTGTACCAGGCTCGTTTTCCGGCGGCGAGCAGACGGCGAATCTCTTCGCGTGCGATCCAGGTTTTGCCGCTGCCCGTCGGTGCAGTGACGAGAACGTCCTCGGTCTCGATGGCTGCAAGAGCCTCGACTTGGAACGGGTCAGGTTTCAGCGGTCGAGCCTCTGGAACGCCGATCCCGGAAAGTAACCGTTCGATAGCCTTTAGCTGCCGCGGCGTCAACGCGACGGGCTTTCGAGGCACGGAACTTTCGAGTGCAATTTCGCGTTTATTTCTACGTTCACCAAATGGCCGTGAACTTGAGGAAGAAGGCGTTCTCCGGCGGCGATTGCGATCTGATTTACGGGGCATATTTTGAGATGGTAACACGGGATCAGTCGGCGTAGCAGCGGCAGTAGAAACAAAAGGCCGGATAACAAAAACTGCGTACTGCGACTGCCGCTGCCACGAGCCTCAAAACGGCGCTTCCAAACACCTTAATTAGGTGTTAAAATATTAGATTGCCCGCAACGTTTTTATCGGGTTTTGCGTCTATACTTTTAGGCAAGCAGTTTTAGCTTAGATCGAGAACGCGAATATTTTTTATATGTTTGAGCAGTCATTATATCAACAGCAGCCTGTACCGACGCCGTCGGAGGGCAGCGATCTATTTAAACATTACGAACTCAAAACCTGGGAAAAGTCGGGCCGTCTGTACAAGATCCTCGGCATTTCGGCGATCGGCAATATCCTTGCGCTCCTGATCGTCGCGCAGACCTCACTTCTGACGATGAAGGGCTGCGACAGTCCGCTTGTTGGGCGAGTTTGTTCGGTCTTGGACGTTGTTTACGTCAGCAGCCTGCTTTTCGGAACTGATCGCGAATACGTGGATGCGGCATACGACGATACAAAGATCAGCGACTCAGAGATCACATTTGTTGACGTTACGGGCGTAACGCCACCGCTATCGTATCCCGAAGGCTATTTCCAGCTCGCAAATCCGGAGCAGTTTCAGGCGTCGATGGGCCCGATGAACAACCTGGGAATCAATAGTCTGCCTGATATCGATGTCGGCGGCGGTTCACCATTCCCACCGAGCGGAAACCTGCTCGACACGCCACCTGTTTTGCCGCCATCAAATCCGAACGCCATAACAGGCGATCTCCCTTCGTTCGATACCGGAACGACGTCATCGTACAAACCTCCTCGTCCGAGAAGAACTCCACGGATCAAAACGAATCCGTCCGGTTTGCCTGACCTCGACGACAACGCTGTAGCACAAGTAAAACCGTCACCAACTCCCACGCCGGAGGTTTTACCAACCCCGATGTCGAGCGACGCATTGGCCGCAGTTCAGATCAATAAAAAGCCACTGGTCGATTTTGCGGATAATGTGTCTGGCAAATGGGAAACGAAACAAATAGACCTGAATCAGAACTTCACACTTGTTCTTGATGGCGTGATCACGGATGAGGGACAGTTGGATACCGCGAAGTCTAAGTTCGACACTAAACTCTCGACCGGAGACCAAGCGATGATCGACGTAGGTAAAGGAGCTTTACAAGCTTTAGGTAAAAGTGGTTACCTGTATTACCTGAAAACTGCAGGAGTTGACACCATCAGAGCGACCCTTACGCAGGATGACCAAAACATTACGGTCACGATTTCTTCGGTTCAGAAAACGCCTGAGCGAGCTAACACTGTATCGAGTATCTTGGGTAGCGCAATTCTACTAGGAAAAGTAAAAGTCGAAAATCCAAGCGACGAGCGAACACTGCTTAACAGTGTAAAAACCTCAGTTGAGGGTAAGAAATTTACCTTAAATTTCGCAATTCCGAAGCCAATTGCTCAGGAGATGATCAACCGTAAACTTTCGGAGGCGAGTGCAAAAAAAGCTCAGCAGCCCAAACCCAGCAGTAACATCCTGACAAAGGCTGACGATAAAACCGCAATTAAATAAGATTTGAGCATTCACAAGACACAAAATCCGATCCTCGTTATTGCGACCCTCGGCGTCTACTTCGGCCTGATATTGGCTGGGGCGACGCCGCAGGTGTTGGCTAATGCGGCGATGACGAGGCAGTTCGACGTCAAGGACGAGATCGAGATCAAGGACGATCTCGACACCAAACCTGACGACGAACGCTCGCCCGTCACGGCTTCGGTTCAGATCTATTTCGAGGATGTCGAGTATTTTCTCGCGAGTCTTGGGAAGCTCAAGAACAGCAATAAATTTGACCTTGATAGGGACAGTTTCAGTGTCGCGAAAAACTCATTACTGCCGTGCGTTGACACCAATAGGGCTGGTCGCTATGCCCCGATACGGTTCGAAAGCTCGAATGAAGCGTCACGGTACGCCCTCGATTATTTCAGCCGGGGAATGGAATACGGGTATTCGCTCGGTGACTGTATTGCAACGAACGAATTTGACGTCACGGCGGCGGATTCGCGATTCGCTTTCAGCCTCGATAAAAAGCTTTTTGCCGTCAATGTAACGGTCAAAAAAGATTCGCCTGCCCGTGCTCTCGAACTCGTTCGCCAGCTCGAAACCACGCTCAAGCTTTATTCAAACCAACCAACTAACAGCAAGCTCCGGCAGGCTGTTATCCGCAACACCACATTTAAGGCACAAAACGATCAGGTTTTTGTCGTCACCCGGCTTCCACGCGCCGGGTTAATCACGCTGCTTTCCTCGGTGTCGGTAGCCCGCACGTAAGTAAGGGCCAGTTGCACCTAATTCATTTCAATCAGAACGTTTTCACTTAATGGGTAATTGAATTTACCCGTACCTAGCCCTTACTAACGTCCGGGCTACTGACACATTCACAGGGGAAATCATGGCAGTAAACAGTTTTGCAGATAAGTTAGTTAAGAAAATTTTTGGATCGTCGAGCGACATTTTTTTGAAGAATGTTAAGCCCGTCATACAGCAGATCAACGACTGGGAACCGAAGGTCCAGGCGATGTCCGACGACGAGTTGAAGGCCCAAACTCCCAAATTTAAGGAGATCATCGCCAATGCTCTCGACGGAATTAACGACAAAGTCGAACACCGCAAGGCCGAGCAGGAGATCCTGAATCAGCTTCTGCCCGAGGCATTTGCGACCGTTCGCGAGGGATCGCGCCGCGTCACGGGAATGCGTCACTTCGACGTGCAAATGATCGGCGGCGTCGCTCTGCATCAGGGCCGTATCGCCGAGATGCGTACCGGTGAAGGTAAAACGCTGGTCGCGACCTTGCCATCGTACCTCAACGGACTGACCGGACGCGGCGTCCACGTCATCACGGTCAATGACTACCTCGCCTCGCGCGATGCTGAGTGGATGGGCAAAATTCACACGTTTCTCGGCCTGACTGTCGGCTGTATCCAAAACGATATGGACGACGTCGAGCGTAAAGACGCTTACGCCTGCTCGATCACCTATGGTACGAACAACGAATTCGGCTTCGATTATCTTCGCGATAATATGAAGTTCGATGTAGAGTCGCTCGTGCAGCCCGATCATTACTTCGCGATCATCGACGAAGTCGATTCGATCCTCATCGACGAAGCCCGTACGCCGCTTATTATTTCGGGTGCCTCGGATGAGGCGACTGACAAATATTTCACGGCGAACGAGATCATTCCCAAGCTCGAACGTGGTCACAAGGACGAGGAAACAAAGGTCACGACCGGCGATTATCTTCTCGACGAAAAAAATCACTCGTCAGTTCTGACCGAGGCCGGCGTCACTAAATGCGAAAAGCTGCTCGGCGTCTCAAATCTCTACGATCCGGGCAACATGGATCTGCTTCATTGCGTCGAGCAGGCATTGAAAGCCCATACGCTTTACAAAGTAGATCATCACTACGTAGTTCAGGACGGCGAAGTGATCATTGTTGACGATTTCACCGGACGCTTAATGGCCGGACGCCGCTGGTCGGATGGGCTTCATCAGGCGGTCGAAGCAAAAGAAGGCGTCAAGATCGAGCGTGAGAACCAAACGCTCGCAACCATCACGCTACAGAATTACTTCCGCATGTACGAGAAACTCGGGGGCATGACCGGTACGGCCGAAACCGAAGCGGAAGAATTCCTGACCGTTTACACGCTCGACGTGGTCCAGATCCCGACCAACCAACCGATGGTCCGTAAGGACGGCTCGGACGTTATTTACCGCACTCTGCCCGAGAAATGGGATGCAGTGGTCGAGGAGATCAAGGAACTTAACGATCGCGGTCAGCCGGTTTTGGTCGGTACGGTTTCGGTTGAGAATTCGGAACTCGTCGCGGCAAAACTAAAGACGATGGGCGTTCCGCACAAGGTCCTCAACGCCAAATATCACGAACAGGAAGCCGAGATAATCGCCCAGGCGGGCCGCAAGGGCGCCGTTACCATCGCCACCAATATGGCCGGCCGTGGCACGGACATTTTGCTCGGCGGCAACCCGGATTCGCTCGCCCGCGAATATCTGAAACGGATGGAGATCAATCCGGACGAAGCGACCGAGGAGCAATTCGACGAGCAGCTAAGAAAGGCAAAAGCGGTCGTCGCTGAGGAAGCAAAAGCCGTTCAGGCCGTTGGCGGGCTTCACATCCTCGGCACGGAACGCCACGAATCACGCCGCATCGATAACCAGCTTCGCGGCCGTGCCGGACGTCAGGGCGATCCGGGTTCGTCGCACTTTGTGCTGTCGCTTGAGGACGACCTTATGCGGATCTTCGCGGGCGACAAGGTTCGCTCGATGATGGAATGGCTCGGCATGGAAAAGGGCGTCGCCATCGAATCGAAGACCGTTTCACGCCAGATCGAGCGTGCTCAAAAGGCTGTCGAGGCTCGCAACTTCGAAACGCGTAAACACGTTCTCAAATATGACGACGTGATGAACAAACAGCGTGAAACGATCTACGGATTGCGTCGGCAGTTGATGTTCGAACCCGAGCATCGGGAATATCTGCTCGGCGACAACGGTGTCGCCAAGGACCTTCTTCAGGATCTTACTTCCAGTATGTTGAGCATCGAAGTCGAGCCCTCCAATTGGGACATCAATACCTACGCTGCCGAGATCGAGAGCATTTACGCGATTGACCCCGCGAGAGATGCGAATGTCGATTTCAAAACCATGAGCCCCGACGAGATCGAAGAAGCGATATGGAAAAAAGCTTCGGCAAATTACGCTGCCAAGGAAGCCAAAGCGGGCGGCGATTCGCTTCGTGCATATGAGCGTTACATCATGCTCAACATCATCGACAGCCAGTGGAAGGACCATCTACTCTCGATCGACCATGTAAAACAGGGCATCGGCCTCGTCGGTTACGGACAAAAAGATCCGCTCGTCGAGTATAAAAAGCAGTCGTTCGATATGTTCCAGGACATGCTTGACCGCATCGATACCAACACGACAAAGGCCCTCTTTAACCTCCAGATCGTCGACCGCGACGAGCAGGAAGAGATCGAACGCCTCGAACGTCTTGAAATGCAGCGTGCCCGCCGCCAGGCCGCCGGCATGGCTTTCACCGGAGCCATGGGCACCGCCGAAGCCGCCGGAGCCGAAGCCGCCCGCCACACCCCATTCGTCCGCGACACGCCCAAGATGAAACCAAATGACCCATGCCATTGCGGGTCAGGAAAGAAATTCAAGAAGTGTCACGGGGCGGGAGCCTGAACGCACCAATGATATATGAACAACGGCAGGGCGAAGTGTATTCGCTCTGCTTTTTTTACACCAGATCGGCTATTTGAAGTAATACTCAGATCGTATTTTTTAAGTTCATTTCGTGTAAATGCATGTGTCGCCAATTTTTACCAAAAAAAGTGTGGCACGTGCCACACTTTTAAAAAATACGTCTATTTTTGGCCCTTTTCGCCGAATTATGATGCGATCGGTCAAAGGGATTATCCGCCATTCCACCAAAAAACACGCTGATTGGTAGAGGTATTTCGCCCATTGGTCAAAGGTTCTTTTGACCAGAAAAACAGCATTTCCGGTGGCGATCTCCGCCAGATTCGCGTCCCGCGCCGATCGCCCCCGAATTACCCACTATGGATATCAAGATGGGGTTAAGATGGGATATTATGATGGCACTCTGGCGGCTACGCGTCGGCAATCTGTCAATTGTTCGGAGTGCAAGAGTTTTTCAATTTCGTTCGCTAACCGTGGATTCCCTCTAGATTTTTCCCGGTCTTTTTTTGATTTTATTTTATTCGAGTCCTACAAAATCCACATTTGCCAAACTCACCGTTACATCGTTAAAAACGTGTGGAGCGAATTTATATCGTTTGCTGGACGCAGACACCGTATAGTCCTCGTAAGGAATCACGTTCTCAAATGAGTACAATCCAAATGAACTGGTCGTAGCAAATCTTGAGACCCCATTTGAGTTGGTTAGTTTAACTACTATATTAGGCAAGGGTATGCCGATAGTATTGGTTACCTTCCCCGAAATCGTTGTATCTAGCGAATAGGCGATCCGATTGGGCGATCCGTTTAAATTGCCGGAAATCTCGCCTTTGGTTGACCAATCGATCAACCTCTGTTTGATCGTCGCCGAGCTTGCGTTAGGATCCGCCTCGCGCATTAATGCCACGACCCCTGCAACAGTAGGCGCCGAGGCCGAGGTGCCAGTGAATCCTCCTACCGCGGTGTCGCTCGAATTGAAAGTGGTCGTTCCCCCAAGCGCAGCGAATAACGTCACGCAACTTCCATAATTAGTAAAGTTGGTTAAAATCTCGGTTCCATTATCGACGTATAGCGACCCGACCACGATTGCGTCGAGTTGCGTTTGCGAACACGCATCAGCTGTATCATTTCCCGCAGAGACGATCCATGTGACACCCGATGCAATCGAATTATTTATTGCGGTTACCTGATCGGCACCGAAGAATCGAGAATTGTACGATAGGACGACAACAGCCGGATCAATCCTGTTCGCGGTAATCCAGTTAGCTGCTGTAACTATCGAATTAACGTAGTCCGGGGGAACTGAACAATGGGCAACCGAATGGATATAAGCACCGGTTGCAGGTCCATATGAGGAGCTGCCAAGTAATCCTGCCACGTTTGTACCATGACTCCAAAAGGGGTTTGGATCAAGAGGGTTTTGATTGCACGGATTGTAAACAATGTCAGATCGACCGCCAAACTCCGCGTGCGTATTGCGCACAATGGTATCTACGACGTAGGTGTGAACCCCGCTCCCGGTTCTAGTGAAATTGTAAACGCCATTGAGAGGTAATGTTCGCTGATCGAGTCTATCGATCGGATAGTCTACAGCTCTGACGCTAAGGGATAGGCACAACACGGACAAAAATAGGGTTAAAATTCTCATAGGGGTATCCTCAGAAGCCTCAGATCCAGCTTCAGACTATTACATTTAATTTTCACAAAGTTATGGTTATTGCTGACCGACAAAGTCGAAATCAGCCAAAGTATCGACTATCTGAAGAACTCGCGGCGTAAACCGATATCGTTTCGAATTGATGCTGATCGTATAGGTTTTGCCTGCTTCGACATCATTGAATCGATAGACGCCGAAAGAGCTAGTCATCGTGATACGACTGTTACCATTCGTATCGGTCACCGCAACAACTACGTTTCTGATCCCGCGGCCATCCGGTGTAAGCACCCGGCCCGAGATATCGACACCTGCAGCTGCCGCTCCAATCACAACGACTCCTTGCTCATAAGTTGTCGGAAGCAATGCACCAGTCGAACTAGAAACGCTTTGAGGCGTTGGAACGCTGCCGAACATGATCGGAGTGATTCCTGGCGGACTTGCCGGTACCGTAAAGGTTACGGTGATGATACTACGACTACCGACCACATAGGTGCTGGTCGAATCAACGAGAATCCCGAGCTGGCCTTGCATGACGTTGCTCGTGTTGGTTCCGAGATTGGATCCCGCAGGGACACCGGCGCCGAGAGCGACTCGCGGATTTGTTAAGGTGCGAGGGTTAAAGTTCAAGCTGAAACTCGTCGAGGATTCGTTGCCCAACGAATCAATCTGAATCCCCACTGTAATGTCCGTCTGAACGCCGGCCGGAATCGATACGTTTGTAGCGCGGATTACGCGCACCTGTGAATACGTCGACTCGGCGACGAACCCAGAAGCGGCCAACCACATCACGACCCCAAGCATTAAATAGGTACTCCGATAAGAAGAAAAAAACAATGCTGCGGATTTATTCATTATACTAAGCCTCTCTAAAAAGAAGTTCTTGCCTATACACTCCATTATTGGCCTAAGAATAATGTGAAATCAACAACTATTCCTAAGCCAAAACAATGCATTCTGAGCTAAAACTATTATTCTTATCCTTTTTCGAGTTCGGCAAGCCGATTTTCGTGAAACTGGTCGCGGTATTCGGTTGGGCTTAAACCGTATTTGTCTTTGAAGTTTCGGGCGAAATGGCTTGGGTCTTGCATACCAATCCGGAGACTGATCTGGTCGATGTGGTCGTAGGTTGTTTCGATGAGATGTATTGCTTTTTCCAAACGCCTTTCCTTTAGCCAGGCGGCCGGAGTATTTTTGAGAACTCGTCCGAAAGCAACGGGGAAATGAGACAAGGATATACCCGCCTTATTAGCCATCTTCTCCACTGTCCAATCGAGATTTAATTGGTCAAGTAAGTATTCCCGCAGATCCAGTATCCGTCCGTCCACCGTAGGAGTCCTCCAAGTATGGGTTAGAGAAAGCTCGATCATAATATCACAGGTTTATACGCAGTTCAATAAAATCGCGAAAATCTGGGGTCCGGGAAAATCGATCATCGCAGCAAGCAAAATTACTTTCACACCCGCGGAAAGAAAAAGCCAACCAGTTGCCACGCTTCAATCTTTGACCTATTCGTTCGCGATATACTAGAGCGGGTACGGACTGAGTTTGCGGATCATGCAGCAATGCAGAACGGTCTGAGTTAGAGCCTTTCTTAGCTGCGGACCAGCGGCATATTTGTAGCCCCAGGTGAAGCAAAGCGGAACCTGGGGTATAGTATCGAAAAGTGATTCGAAGCCCGCGTTAGCGGGCGACAGAGGTGTGCATATGTCTAACGGCTGCAATATTTAACCCGTCTCTAAAGACGGGGCTGTTGTCAAGGCGTAGTTCGACCGGACCGCTGGAGGCGGTTGAGTTGAACAAGGTTGATTGACGACAAGATTTG
>JBEBJB010000065.1:0-16571 GCA_040080065.1 Pyrinomonadaceae bacterium | reverse complement strand
CGTCCCCTGCGGAACCCCCGCACCCGGTGCTACCGCCGTTATCGTCGCCGTCGCCGTCAACGTCAACCCATAATTCGGCGCATTGATCAACGTCTGCACCCCGGTTGCCGTATTGGCCGGATTGACCACCTGCGGGCTACCGATAAGCGCTCCTGCACTATTACTAAACGCTGCCCAGTTGCTCGTGAAAGTTGCCGTGACGGGGTGATTTCCAACGCCTAATGATGACGTTGTTAAGGATGCGACGCCTGCCACGACGGGTACCGTTCCGAGTGGCACCGCGTTATCGAAGAACTGTACAGTTCCCGTCGGCGTTCCGCCCGGAGGCACGGAAGTCACGGCTGCTGTAAAGGTCACATTCTGTCCGAATACTGACGGATTAGCCGATGAGGTTACCGTTGTTGTCGTCGGCTGAGTGATCGGCGGAGTCTCTATGCTCACGTAAGATACCGGTGCCCGATTCGTAAAGGTAATAACCCCCGATCCCGGAACCCCGGGAGTGAAAACGAGGCCGGTCGTGCCGGTAAAGTCGACACCTAAAACGTCACCCGGCTGGACAGGCAAAACAGGGCTGCCGCCGTCGACGTTGATCGCGATGTTGGCAATAGGCACAACGTTGATCGTGTCGCTGCCAGCGTCAGCGGCTATCGAGACAGATTCGATACCGGCCGTAGCAATTGGACCACCGATGAAATTGCTGTAGGTGGTCGTGAGTCCATTGACGGTCGCGACGAGTTTTCCGGCACCGTTGACACTGACCGTAGCCGTGTCGGCGGCGGCTGTGCCCGGTACAAGTATCCGGTCGCCCAAAGGCCCGTCCGCACCGGCACCGCCGCCAGCATTGTCAGAACCGCCGTTTCCTACGATCGTATCGTCTCCGGCGCCGCCATCGAACTGATCGTCGTCCCCGCCGCCGATCAGCGTATCGTTGCCGAGGCCGCCATTATAGAAGATCGCTCCCGCGCCGGCGAGCGTCGCACCCGCATCGAGGGTGTCGTTGTCATCGTTGCCATTTAAAATTATGTTATAGGACCCCGATCTCGACAGTACAGTGACCGTGTCATTGCCCGCAGCGGCATTGACAATGATCTCCTCAATACCTGCAGTGTCGATCGGGCCGGCAACGAAATTGCGATACGTCGTCGTGACGCCATTGATAGTCACGAGCAGGAATCCGGAACCATTGACTGAGATTGTTACCGTGTCACCGGCTGCTGTGGCCGGCGCAAGTATCTGATCAAGGATCGAGACGCCGACACCGCCACCGACGTTGTCAGTGCCGCCATTGCCGATGAACGTGTCGTTTCCGGCACCACCGTCGAACTGATCGTCGTCCCCACCGCCAATAAGGGCATCGTTGCCATCGTCGCCATTCAGGACGATCGATCCGGGACCAGCGACGGTCGCACCCGCATTGAGGGTATCCTCGTTCTCGTTTCCATTTAAAGTGAGCCCGTAAGATCCTGATCGAGCAACAACGGTGACCGTATCATTACCTTCATTGGCGTTAATACCGACAGCAACCAAAGCCGCAGGGACGTTTGAATAGTTAACGGCAATATTATCCGCCAGATCGCCCAAGGCAACACCGTCACCGCCATTTACGATGACATTCGCCTTGTTATCAAAATCTATCGGCTCGAACGCATCGACTGCGACCCGCAGCCGGGGTGCAACTCCGCCATTAGTGACCGAGATCGTGTTCGCGGCATCGGTGGCGTTTACGGTCAGGGTCGCTGCGACCACTGTATCAACTATTGGTGCGAGGCCCGTAAACCGAATATCGACCGGATTTGGCCCGGTAAAACGTACGAGTCCATCGCCGTTATTGCCCGGCCCGCCGCCGATCGGGGGCGTGGTCGTGCCGACGAAGTACGTCTCGTTAAAGCCAGGTCCGCCGCCGCCGATCAGGTTCATGATGTCGCCTGGTTGGCCGCCGCCGCTGAAATCGATGCCGCCCGACGGGGCAAACAGCCCGCCGGCTGGATTGTTGATCGTAAAAGTATCGTCGCCAATGAGTCCGTTGAAGTCAAAATCGCTAATTCCCGAAAAAGCGACCGACGGAGCTCCATTCAGTGAATATGTGCCCGAATTCGGGCCAGTTGCCGTGACGATGAGGACATCATTACCGTTAGTTCCGGTGAGGTTAACACCCGGTTGGATGACGGTATCAGTATCGGTCGCGCTGTTATTGCCCGGCACTGGATCGGTTACACCGCCAGGAGTCGTGACCGTAGCGGTATTGGCTAAAGACCCGGACGCCGCGCCAGAAATAGTGGATGAAGCCGTGTATGTCACGGACCCACCGGCAGGCAGATTGATCGTATCGTTAATATTGCCAGCTCCTGCTGCGGTACATGTGCCGCCGCCTGCTCCGACACATGTCCAGGTCGCCGTCAGCACGGCCGGGAAGGTATCTGCGACCGTCGCTCCCGTCGCATTGCTCGGCCCGGAGTTCGAAGCCGTGATCGTGTAGGTCGTGCTTCCGCCGGCGGTTACCGATGTCACACCGTCAGTCTTTGTGATCGAAAGATCGGCTTGCGGTGTCAGTGTGTCGCTATCGGTTGCCGAGTTGTTGCCGGGTACCGGATCGGTCGTTGCTCCGCCGGAAACGGTCGCGGTATTCGAAAGCGTTCCGGTCGCGCTGGCGGAGATCGTCGCCGAGGCCGTGTATGTAACAGACCCGCCCGCCGGCAGATTGACCGTATCGTTTATATTTCCCGCTCCCGCGGCCGTACACGTACCGCCGCCCGCTCCGACGCATGTCCACGTTGCAGTCAGGATCGCCGGGAATGTATCCGCGACAGTTCCACCGGTTACCGGACTTGGCCCAGCATTTGACGCCGTGATCGTATAAGTAACCGATCCGCCCGGTACGGCTGTGGTAACCCCGTCGGTTTTGGTTATCGCGAGATCGGCGGTGGATGACCCGAGGATCCTGACGTCATCAATCGCCATACCGCCAAAATTAACGGTCGTATCACTGTCAAGATGGAAAACGAGTTCGACAAACTGCGTGTTGTACGCTGCGGGAATCTGGCCTCGGTAAAGCCCCCAACCCGCACTGCCGCCGATGTTGACTTGTGGGTTGCCAGTACCGGCGCTCGCGCTAATATATGTTGGATCCTGCCACTCCCATATCTTCGCGAGAGTTCCCGGATTTCCGGGTAACTGTACACCAACCCATGCATGGTCAAAGTTAGCCGTTTCAACTTGATGCCGCATTGCCCATTCAACCGTAAATGGCCCTGTGAACGAGTTTAGATTGAAGGTAGGAGAAACAAGATTAAAGTTGGCACTTGCATTATAGGTATTATCTAAATCCGTCTTCCAGCACTGTGTGCCACTATGACAATTAGTAAAGTCCGCAACGGGATTAGCCGTTGTCGTCGGAGCGGTCGCGGGCGTGCCGAGTTCCCATTCATCCTGAGTACCGGAATGGGTGAAACCGGCTGCACCGCTTTCGAAATCCGTCGAAAAGACCGTCGACCCGGTAAGGGGTTGTTGTTCGCAGATGCGAAGGCTCCATGCAGTAAGCGCGCCCCCGTTAGCTCCGGCTGTGTCGTCGTAGAGATCCAGGGTCCAAACACCCCCGGCATTTTCACCGTCGTAAGCCGACAGACGATAAGCGCCACTTGTTGAGGCCGTCCCCGCTGTCGAGTTATTCTCAGGTTTGAGTTGGGTGCCTTTCAAGACTGTGAATGCCGGGGGAATGCCTGCCTCATCATCAAAAACAAGGTCCATCTGCGTCTGGCCACCCGTGGCTGCGGCCCCAATGTCGCTGAAAAGACCGTTATTGTTACCGGCTGGCGAGCGCAAATGAGCATCGATATCCTGCATCAAAGCATGGTTGAGCACTATGTCCACATCGAGATCGGCAATGCGCGGATTGCCCGGAACAGTGATCGTTGAGCTAACCAACCCGGTTCCAGGGCCTATTGTCTGCGGCACGTTGGTGCTGGTGTAGGTCGTGCAATTGATGCCTTCGTTTGTGGCCGGAAATACTGTGACGCTGAGATTATATGTGGCGGTTGGGCCGCCAACGGCGGCAGATGCCGAGTCGACGAATGCAAAGTATGTACCCGCCGTCTTGAACGTCATGAACATCGCCTCCGATGGCCGGTTGGGGTTGGGTGTAACGTCACCGGTGCCCGCGTCGTCAACTACCAGTATTTGGTTGCCCGCGTCGCCGAAGAGAGCGAGTCCAAGCCTTCCGTTCCACACGACTAGATCGTCTTCCGGATCGACATCAAGACTCAACATCACTGTATCGCCTGCATTCGCGGTGAAGCTGTACCAATCCTGTTCCGTTGCAGCTGCCGGGTTCCGAGCTCCGCTGACATGACCGCTAGCCGGAAGCGGGTTCGCTGTCGCGGGAGTATCATTACTTTCGACTTCGGCCGTCGGAGCCGCAGTCTGACGTCGGAAATATAGCTCGTAAGGCCGCTCACTTGTCGTGCCCGCCGTAAAATCATTTACTTTAATGAAATATGTGCCGTTTGAGGGTATCGTGACGCCGGCGTTCGACGAAGACAATGCCGCGAACGAGCCATTATCATCATCAAACTCGAGGACGGTAGTGCCGTCAGTACTCAGGATCGTTATCTGGCTGTCCGTGCTGCTGCCCGCCGAAGAGCTTGTCATCGTAGCCGCGTAGATCCGGTCACCCGCAGTTGCCGTAAACGAATAAAAATCAATATCGCCGTTAGGAAATAAAGGCGCTCTGACGACCGCAGCCGCAGAACCGATGGGAGATGCCGTCGCGAAGGTGCCGTTGGGCTCAACCTCGCCTGCAAATCCGACCCCGGTTGGAGCCTCAAGCTGCGGGCCGGCGGAGCGATTGAGACCATCCAACTGCCATTCCGGTACTTCGAGAATTCCGGTCTCATCAGTCTCGATCTTACCGGCGTCCAGACTTCTCTGGTTCACGCGGCCTTTTGGTTCGTCGGCTCCCATCTGCGAACCAGCAGTGGCCTTAAACGATATGAACCCAAAAACGGCAACGCCCAGGACGACGCCTATCAAAAAAGTATTTCTGCGAATAGCGACAACGATAAATCTGACGGCTTTTTTCATTTTGGTTTTTTTGACTCCCACTTAGCGGTAAAGGACTGGTGCGGTCACAGGCTAGTGACCCTTAAAAGCGATTTCTTCGACTTCCGCGATTTCTTTCGCGTCCAGGCACGGTATTTCCTTGCTCAGATACATTCCGGGCAAAATACGCCAAGGTACGAAACACTGTGATCGAAAGAACAACGATAGCGAAACGTGCTGAACGCTCGCGGTTTAATATAGATCTTTTCTATTTCCCAATATTCTTCCGGCATTTTTTCGACATTAACCGCCAAGCGAAGCGGATCGCGTGGGAGGGTTGGCGGCATTGTAAACGATGTATTGCCTAGTGTTAACGTGTTTGGGTGAATTATAGAGCAAATCCTTACGAAGTCAATAGGAAAGTTAGCGAGTTCCCCGAAAGACGTGCGACATCCGTAATTGGTCATCGGTCTGATCCGTGATCGAGTTTGACGGACTTAAAACGTTTATCGCTACAACCCGGTTTTTTGACGTAAATTGGTAGAGTTTTTTTGGTCAAAACCGACCTTTGACCAAACTCGGAATTACCTTTGACCAATCTCCGGTTATCTGCTCAGTCGAGGATGAAATTCCTTCGACCAAAGAGCCCGTTTTTGCCAAAAAATGCGAAAAACAGGCCGTTTTTGCAAAAATGTGGCACGTGCCACGTTTAAAAACTCGAACACCGGAAAAAACACAAAAATTCCACCCCCGGATTTTGCGAGCGTGAACAGAAAAAGACTGCCCAACATTCGGGCAGCCTTTTTGCAAGCTAAGTTTTAAAGGTGTGCTACGCCGCTTCTTCGGTGCGGGTGACGATCTCAAAGACCGGGACTTTTCGGTCGATCATATCCTTGGTGATGACGATCTCCTTGACCGATCTTGTGGTCGGCAGGTGGTACATCGATTCGAGGAGGATCTCTTCGAGGATCATCATCAGTCCGCGGGCTCCGACCTTGCGTTTGTGGGCCTCGCGGGCAACGGCGATCAGGGCAGTGTCGGTAAATTTTAGCGAGATATTATCGAACTCGAACTTCCGTTGATACTGCCGCACCAGGGCGTTCTTCGGCTCGGTCAGAATCGAGACAAGAGCGGCTTCGTCCAATTCCGAAAGCGTCGCGATGACGGGTAGGCGGCCGACAAATTCAGGAATCAGGCCGTAATGAATGAGATCCTCGGGTTCGAGCTTGTTGATCGAGTCTTTATGACGCTGCCTGTTGGTCTTAACTTCGGCCTGGAAGCCAAGCGATTTGTTGCGAAAACGCTTTTCAATGACCTTTTCGAGGCCGATAAAAGCTCCTCCGCAGATGAACAGGATGTTCGTGGTATCGAGCTGCTGAAAATCCTGCTGCGGATGCTTGCGCCCGCCGCCGGCGGTCGGGATGTTTGCAACCGTTCCCTCGAGGATCTTCAAAAGTGCTTGCTGAACGCCCTCACCCGACACGTCGCGGGTAATCGACGGATTATCGTCCTTGCGGCAGATCTTGTCGATCTCATCGATATAAATGATGCCCGTCTGCGCCTTTTCGATATCGCCGCCCGCCGATTGGAGCAGGCGATTCAGGATATTTTCGACGTCCTCGCCAACGTAACCCGCTTCCGTCAAACTTGTCGCATCGACGATGCAGAACGGTACCGAAAGGACGCGAGCTAATGTCTGAGCAAGCAGCGTTTTACCAGTTCCAGTCGGGCCGATGAGTAGAATGTTGGATTTTTGAAGCTCGACATCGCTGCGCCGTTTCGCGAGTTCCAGCCGTTTGTAGTGCTGATAAACGGCAACTGCAAGACGTTTCTTCGGCTCGTCCTGGCCAATCACATATTCATCGAGAAAGCCTTTGATCTCATGCGGTTTAGGCAGATTCGTCCGTACCGTTGTCGAAGCCTGCTGCTCATCATCGTTGATGATCTCGTTGCAGATGTCGATGCACTCGTTGCAGACATACACGCCCGGACCGGCGATCAACTTGCGAACGTCATTCTGCGATTTACCGCAAAACGAGCAGGAAAGTATATCTTCTGGACGATGAAATTGGGCCATATTTCAGTTGGCGGTTGGCAGAGGCGGTGGGCAGTTCGACCTTCCTGTCGACTGCTGCTGCCGGGTGCCGCTGTTACTTCTCTCTATGTTCAATAACTTCATCGATCAGCCCGTATTCCTTGGCCTGAATCGGAGTCAGGATGCGGTCGCGTTCGACGTCGAGCTCGACCTGGTCAAATGCCTGGCCGGTGTGTCGGGCTATGATTGTAGAGGTCAGGGTACGCATTCTGATGATCTCTTCGGCCATCAAACGAACGTCAGTTGCCTGTCCCGAAGCTCCGCCGGACGGCTGGTGGATGAGAACTCGTGCGTTTGGCAGCGAAAATCTCTTTTTCGGGGCACCGGCACAAAGCAGCAGGGCTCCCATCGATGCACACTGGCCGACACAGATCGTAGTTACATCGTTTTTGATGAACTGCATTGTGTCATAGATCGCCATTCCGGCGGTGATCGAGCCACCAGGGCTGTTGATATAGAGATTGATATCGCGTTCGGGATCTTCGGCCTCGAGAAAGAGGAGCTGAGCAACAATGAGGTTTGCTACCTGATCATCGATCGGCGTACCGATAAAAATGATGCTGTCTTTTAGAAGCCTTGAGTAAATATCAAACGCCCGTTCTCCACGCGACGTCTGTTCAACAACCATTGGTACTAACATATTTTTTCTCTCTTCACGAAATCGACAATTACTTTAGATAATACTTGAATACAGCGACGATAAGTTGTTGATAATAAGACGATTGTCAATATCGGAAACCGATTTTACAACTTTTCGCCGAAATTGCAAGTGGTTTTGTTGGCCGATCGAGGTTCGTCAACGATCCACCAACATGCAAAACTATTCCTTAGCCGCCTTTTTCTTGACCGGCTCTTTCTTCTTGGCCGCTTTTTTCGGCTTATCTTCAGCTTCGGCCGCGACCTCGGCCGGAGCAAGCGATTCGTCAACCCATTCGCCTTCCGTGACCTTAGCCTTCGCAATCACCGCTTCGATCGACTTTCTGGTCTTAAGGTTGTTGTGAATATTCTCGATACCGCCGCCCTGTTTTTCGAGCGATTGACGAATTTCTTCACTCGTCGTGCGGTAATATTCGGCCATTTTCGTGAGTTCTTCTTCGATCTCCGATTCCGCAACTTCAACTTTTTCCAGGTCAGCGACCTTGTCAAGAAGCATTGCACCGCGAACGTCACGCTCGGCCTGCTTACGCATATTGCCGTACGCCATCTCGACGAACTGCGGGTCGACCGCATTCAGGTCAACGCCCCGCTGCTGCATATCCTGGGCAAAATTGTTCAGTAGATTTCTCGCCTGATTCTCGATCAATACGCCGGGAACTTCGAACGTATTGTTTTCGATAAGCTTCGCGATCGCATTATTTCTCAACCGGGCATCCGCGTCCGCCTCGGCATATTTCGCGAGATCGGCTTTGAGCCGCGTTCGTAGATCCTTCAGCGAATCGTAGCCTTCATCCAGGCTTGTTGCCCACTCGTCATTGAGTTCAGGCACCTCGGACTTTCCGACTGATTTGATCTTCGCCGTGTAATGAACAGTCTTTCCGGCCAAGGCCTCGGACGAAAATTCAGCAGGATAGGAAACCGTGAATTCCTTCTCGTCATCTTCCTCGACGCCGACGAGATTTTCGGTGAACGATTTCTCGATATGCTCGCCGCCGAGTTCGACCTCGAGATCGTCCGCCTTGATCGGCTCAGCATCGGGCTCGTCGGCAAATTTGCCTTCGAGATCCGCAATTACAGTATCGCCAAGCTCAGACTTCCGCCCTTCGACCGGGATCAGCGAAGCTTCTTTTTGCAGGCGTTCGGCTATGAGGTCTTCGATCTCACCGTCTAAAACCGGTTTTACGCGTCTAGTGACTTCAATATTGTCGTATTTTGGGGTCGGAATCTCGGGCATTACCTCGATGTGAACATGCAGCGAGATCGGTACTGAGCCGTTAACCTTTACGTTCTCATGGTCTTCCAGATGAAGCTGTGGCTCTGCCAGCGGGTGAACGTCATGCTCTTGAATAGCCGCCGTCACCGCGTCAGGAACGACGATCTGGAGCACTTCGCTCTTGATCTCCTCCTTAAAACGCATGCGGACAACATCGAGCGGTGCATAGCCTTTTCTAAAGCCTGGAATGTTCGCCATTTTGGCGTATTTCTGGCTGGCCTTGCCATAGGCAGCCTTAACGACCTCGGCATCGATCTGCAAATGTATCTCTTTTTGGGTAGGTGAAATTTCCTTTATTTCGCTTTTCATGTACGGGAAAAGGATAGCGAAGCAGTGGTCAAAAGTCGAATGCGAAAGCCCACGCGTTAGCAAGGGCGAAACCATTTCGTCGTGAGTTTCGCCCTTGCTTACGCGCGGGCCTTTGCAAAGAAGATGGTGCCGAGGGCGAGACTCGAACTCGCATGTCTTTCGACGCTAGTTCCTAAGACTAGTGCGTATACCATTTCGCCACCTCGGCACGGGGCAAACTAAGAATCTAGCGAATCCCGCAAAATTTGTCTAGCCAGCTATTTGTGAAGATACTTTTTGTCGTACTCGTCCCACGACATATTGATGTCCGACGGGCTGCCCAGGCCTGGGTGCGGATCCGAACCGAGGGCCTTTTTCTCAACCGCAACGAACAACCGGTAACCGCCGTAGCCGACGAGGCCGATCAGTCCAAGCCAGAACACCCACGACAGAAGCGAACCCAGTACGCCGAGCACCCACAAAAGCAACATTCCCACAAAAACAAGGCCGATCGCGGCGAGGATCAATTTGATAATGTTCATATCCAAAAACCTCCGATTCTGAGACTTAATACGAAAACGCGGGGGCGATGTTCGTGGAAAATATCTCCGTATCGTATAATTCACGTGTCAATCGGAATAACAGCTTTGAGTTCACAGAATATCACAACACAAACACTGGCAGAGCAGCTAAATGCTCAGCTTTTTGGCGATGGAACGGCGATCGCCACTGATGTCACGCACGATTCCAGACAGGCGGGCGAAGGCACGATCTTTGTCGCGATCAAAGGTGCGACGATGGACGGCCATCGGTTTGTCGTTGATGTGATGCGGCGTGGGGCCGCAGGCATCATCTCAGAATACGACCCGCCCGCAGATTCCACCGGTGCATGGCTGAAGGTCGCCAACGCCCGTGAAGCCCTCGCAAAAGCCGCCGCCGTCATCAACGGAAACCCTTCGCACGAACTTGACCTCGTCGGCATCACCGGCACAAACGGTAAAACGACGACCACCTATCTCTGTTTTGCCCTAGCCGAGGCCGCAAAACAAAAAGCCGCGATGCTGACCACCGTCGAATACCGCATCGGCGAAAAAAGCGAAGAGGCCGTGCGAACAACGCCGGAGGCTTCGGACACAAACCGTTTCCTCCGCGAAGCCGTCGACGCTGGATGCACGGTTGCCGTTATGGAAACTTCGTCACAAGCGATCGATCTCCACCGCTGCGACTGGCTGCGGTTCAAGGTCGCCGTGTTTACAAATCTGACTCGCGACCATCTCGATTATCACGAGACGATGGAGAACTATTTCGACGCTAAGAAAAAACTCCTTGACGGCGGTCTCGGCGAAAAGCCGGGCTCGTGCGTGATAAATATTGACGACGAATGGGGAGCGAAGCTGGCGTCGGAACTAATAGAAAATGGGCAACGCGTGATTACGACTTCGCTGTCACCACAGGGAGAACCACCTGCGTCAGCGGGTGGTCAGACGGGTTCCGAGCCGCAAGGAATTAAGGAGATCAAACCACCCGCTTACGCAGGTGGTTCCGGCTTGACGGCAGACCTTCTCGCGTCGAACATTGAAGTTTCTTTAGTTCGCGGCACATCGTTCGACCTGAAAACTCCGGCAGGAAACATAAAGGTCAATTCCCCGCTGGTCGGTCGTCCGCATGTTTACAATATGCTGTCGGCGACGGCGACGGCGCTGGAGTTGGGATTCGATCTCGATTCGATCCAGAAAGGACTTTCCACGTGCGTTGGTGCTCCCGGCAGGTTTGAACGCGTGCCGCATGATGGTGATTTTGCGGTCGTCGTCGATTACGCTCACACCGACGACGCGCTGCTAAACACTCTCAAAACCGCAAAAGATCTTACCGACGGCAAGATAATCACCGTTTTCGGCTGCGGCGGTGACCGCGACCGGACAAAACGCCGTCCGATGGGCGAGATCGCGGGTGAATACAGCGATCTGGTCTTCATCACGTCAGATAACCCGCGAAACGAAGATCCCTTGAAAATTATTGAGGAAATCGAAGTTGGCGTGAAAGAAAAAGGCGTCGAGTATTACGCCATCTCAGACCGACGCGAAGCTATCTACAAGGCTGTCGCCGCCGCGAACACCAACGATGTCGTCATCATCGCCGGCAAGGGACATGAGAATTATCAGCTCGTCAACGGCAATAAATTTCACTTCGACGACCGCGAGGTTGCAATGGAGGCTCTCGCTCGCAAAAATGAGGAAGCCTAGCCGTTCCCTTCCCTGACGATGCGGCTCAGGACATCACGCTGGGCGGCCGACAGCCCGTCAAATTTTAAGCCGAAACCGATCTCCAGGACATGGTTCGCGACCTTGCCGCTAAATTCCACTTTCATGCCATCCGCCAGCGGAATGAACAGCTTCACCGTTTCGCCGTCCGTTACATCGCCCGAACTCAAAACAAAACAGCCGTCCAGGCTGACATCGCTGACTGACCCGGCCAAACGTTCGCCAGAGCCCTGCCATTCGACATCGACCTCAACGGGAAAGCGATTTGTTGAGCGGCGTTCGGTGCCGCTTCTTCGATCCTGAGTAGACATTCTTTCTAGATCTATTCGCCATCAGGCGTCAGAGTTCCCCTTTTATTAAAGTAGTAAAAGACCGGCAATCCCAACAAGATCAGCAGCGATCCCGCAAATGATGAGGTCTTTCCAATTGATTTCAGTCCTTCACCAACATTGCCGGAAGATATCTGAGACAGTCCCTCAGTCATTAACGGCAGATCGTTCGAAAAGGTCGTGTAAAGCAGCCAACCAGCCACAAATAGGAAGACGACCGGAACGACTGGATAACCCCATGCCTTGTAAGGACGTGCAAGATCCGGATACTTTCGTCGATACAAAAATATCGACGACGTCACCAGGGCATAAAACACCCACGACCCAAAAACCACATAATCCGTCAAAATATCGAACGATCCCGAAAGTGCAAGTATGATGCCGATACCGCCCATCAAAAGCACCGATGTTACCGGAACGTGATTGACCGACAGCTTCGCAAACGTGCCGAAGAAAAGCTTGTCCTTTGCCATCGCATATGGCACACGTGCTCCGGCCATTAGTGACGTATGAAGCGTACCGAGCGACGACAGCATAAGCCCGACGGTAAAGAACGCAACGGCCGCACCGGTCGCGATACTCGCGACATTGCCGCCGAAAAACATACTTACGACAACCTTCGCGACCGATGAGTTCTTTGAAACTGAAGCGATCGCGGTAGGATCAAGTACGTAGAAATACGCTATGTTCGCGACAACATACAGAACGATCACAAGTATCGTACTACCGATGATCGCAAGCGGAATATTTCGGTTTGGGTCCTTGACCTCGCCGGCGACGAAGGTCAGGTTATTCCATCCGTCATAGCCCCACAAGGCTCCGAGCATTGCCGCCGCAAAACCGCCCAGAAATGTGTACCCGGGAGAACCAACCGTAACTGCGGCCGCAACGCCCTCGCATGTTCCGCCGGTATTGAGCATCGAGAAATGGCCAAAATTACCGCTCACCAGAACAAACGCCCCGATCGATACGAACAATATCAACGCCATTTTTACGAACGTAAGAACCGTCGCGATCTGCCCTGTCAGGCTCACCGAAGCACAGTTGAGCGTGGTGAAGATGACTATCACCATCACTGCTACAAGCTGTAGCGTCGTGATCTCTATTGTTGTTCCTGCAAGGTGAAGTGTCGTAAGCGTGGCTGCCAACTTGTTGTCGAGGAAATCGTTCAAGCCAATAGCAAATGCCACCGCTGCGGCCGCCTGCGATCCCGGACGAGCAATAAATATCTGCATCCAGCCGTACAAAAAGCTTGATAATTTGCCGTACGTGTCGCGCAAAAAGACGTACTCGCCGCCCGCCTCAGGCTTCATCGCCGTCAGTTCCGCATAGGTCAAGGCTCCAGCCAGAGATAGCAGTCCCGCGGCAACCCATGCCAGGATCACCCATTCAGGACTTCCAACATTGCAAGTCATAACGCGGGCTTTTAAAAAGACACCGGTGCCGATGACGTTACCAATGATGACGGAAATTGCTGCAATCAGGCCGAGGCCTCGGATGAGCGTCTGGCGGTCGCTTAGGTCTTGGTTCATATCTGTTTAGTTTTTTGACTGGCATCATATTACGCGAAAACTCACATCAAGTGAAATTTTATTCCGTGATAAAATCGCACCAATGCAAGAGTTATCGATGAATGCGGACGAACTCGTCTCTGCCCTGCTGACGCTGTCCGCTAGCGAACAAGTCTGCATCCTCGATAGCTGCGGCGTCGGACACCTGGGCTCACACATTCTGATCGCGGGCATTGACCCGGTCGAGTCGATCGAGATCACAAACCTGAACGCCGACGAAACACTGAAACTACTTGACGAAAAATTTAACAGCCCTCTCGCGTCAATCTTTACGCTTTCATACGATCTCGGACTTAAGATAATTGATTTCTCATCAGAGAGTTCCGACACCGGACCACCTTTAAACGAGCCAGACGCTTTCCTTGCCCGGTTCGACGTCCTCCTCGTCCATGACTACGATGCCGGACACACTTTTCTTGTTGGCAATGAGGCAAAATTCTCCGCGATCGCAAAAAAACTTCGATCGAATATCTCATATTTCAAATTTGAAATTTCAAATATTCAGCCGTCTTTGTACTCAAATTACACAAAAGCCGACTATATTTCAGCTGTAGATGAAATAAAGGAACGCATCCGGAGCGGCGACACCTACCAAACAAATCTGACGCAGCAGATAACTGCACAATTACCGCCCGACCGAACGCCAGCGACGATCTTTGCAAGATTACGTCGCGATCATCCGGCTCCGTTTGCGGCGTTTATTAAACGGTCCGATTCGACCGTGATCTCGGCATCGCCAGAAAGATTTTTCAGGATCGCCCCTTGCACAAGCCCGCGCGTAAGCAAGGGCGAATCGCGTACGAACGCATCAACCTACAAACGCATCACTACCTCCCCCATCAAAGGAACCAGAAAACGCGGCTCAACGCAGGTAGAAGATGATGCCCTTAGGAACGAACTGCTATCAAGCGAAAAAGACCGAGCCGAAAACACAATGATCGTCGATCTGCTCCGAAACGATCTCGGCCGCGTTTGCGAATACGGCAGCGTTGAGGTGGAAAAACTCTGCGATCTTGAAGAACATCCATCGCTGTTTCATCTCGTTTCCACAGTCGGCGGCGACCTGCGGCCTGAGACGACGATCTCAGACATTCTGAAGGCGGTATTCCCATGCGGATCGATCACCGGGGCTCCGAAAATAAGCACGATGAAGATAATCTCCGAACTCGAGCCGTCGAAGCGCGGCCTTTCAATGGGGGCGATCGGATATTCCATCCCGGAAGGTTTTGAAATGGAACCGGCAACAGATCTCAGTGTAGCGATCAGGACAATGGTCATCCGCGATCAAACCGCAATATTCAACGTCGGCGGCGGAATAGTCATCGACAGCGACCCGGAATGCGAATACGCGGAAACGCTCACGAAAGCCCTAGCCCTGCAAAATGCGATCGGTGTCGCGCCGGGAACGCAGGCACCCTCGCCTGCAACGCTGGTTCCTCCAGCGTGACGTTTGCGACCGAATCATGAGTTTGTGGGATTACGCGGGCCGCACACCACAAAATACGTGGCGTTGCAGGCGAGGCCGCCCGCGTTCCAGTCGTCGGGAACAAACCTTCGGCCCCGGTGTCTAAATCTCCATAGTCCACAAAAAGGAGATACACCAATGAACCGTCCAAACATAAATGTCACACCTCTTATAGATGTCCTGCTCGTTCTGCTGATCATCTTCATGGTCGTCTCGCCGCTCAAACCGAGCAGTTTTAAGACCCGCGTGCCGTCCAAACCGGACAATAACCATGTATCAAGAACAAATCCGGACACGCTAGCCGTGGTGATCGGCGACGATTCGTCGCTCAGCCTGAACGGCATCACCGAACTCGGAAATTCGAATGACCCGACCCAAGCTAGTGGAGAAACTTCGCTCCGTTTTTCAAGATCGGGCTGCAAGCGGAAATATCTCGAACTCGTTTGCAGACGACCCGAACCGCCCATTCAACGACCGCATCGAGCGAACGGTGTTTGTAAAAGCCCCGCGTTCGATCGGTTATGGAACCGTCGCGAAAGTCGTGGATGCGGTCAAGCTCGCCGGTGCATATCCGATCAGTTTACAGATCGATCAGCTCGATTGACCGCGAACTCTGGAGAGCGGAAATCGATCTATGTTATGATTTTGTTTGTCCAAATGCTGTCGCGTTCGGGCCCCGACGCTAGAAGCTCTCCAGACTTGCATCGCTATTGATGGTGAATTACTACGACATTCTGAAAGTGTCACCAAAGGCATCCGGCACCGAGATCAAATCGGCTTACCGTCGTCTTGCCCGTAAACTGCACCCCGACAAAAATCTTGGCTCAGAAGAAACTGCACTTAAATTTGCCGCCATTGCGGAAGCGTACGAAGTTCTCGGAAACCCAAAAGAACGCATAAAATACGATCGCCGCATGGTCGACGCCCAGTTCAGCGGAAATGGGAACGGCAACGGCGATTCGCTTTTCGCATCGGCCAATCCGCACGCCAAACGCTGGCGACAGATGGTCTATGAAAAGCGCTACAACGACATCATCGACCGGATGATCGCCGAGGAACGAAACGAGGCAATGGCCTTTCAAAAGGTCGTTTATCCGACAGTTGCGCTGCTCGTTTCTTGTATTCTCGCCCCGGCTCTCAGGCCAAGCATTTTTGGCGACTCGTACATCATTGGCAAGATAATCGTCGTCTCGCTCTTCATCGTCGGCATTATCCGAATCGTTGGCCGTGTTCGAGATGGTTTCGACCGTTTTACACAACCTGATGACGACATTCACGAATCGATCCTCGACGAAGGCGAACGCAAACGAAAACCATACTCGCGCCTCGCGACCGCCGGAATCCTAATCGCGGCGGTTCTCATCTGCACCGGAATCGGGCTGCTGATCGGATTTAATTCGAACATCGGCACGATCATCCTAAAAGACATGAGCTATCCGGCATTCACGCTCGGAGCGATCGAATTTGTGTTCTACCCGCCGATTGTGACGTTCTTTGTCGATGGAATACATACGATAGCGTCGAAGTTTGAGCGATAGACAGGTGCACAAGCCCGCGCGTAAGCAAGGGCGATACATCCAAGTTGAACGTTTCGCCCT
>JBEBJB010000064.1:0-16850 GCA_040080065.1 Pyrinomonadaceae bacterium | reverse complement strand
GTCGAAGAGAAAGGCGCCGCCTTTCTCTTCGACACTTCAAACAGGACATATAACGTGCTAGCAAAACAGGACATCTTCATTTGCTATTAACAGACTTCACAACGAGAAATTCGTGTGTTATAGTCACAGAACTATGAAGCCGTCTGCCCTTTAATTCCACGTTCGTTTTGCTCGTTCACCGTGACCACGCACGGCACAGCGAAACGAGTCTCTCGGCCACCGCTCTGCATCGGCCTTTTCTTTAGCTTTTCAAAAAAGGTTCTTGTTATGTCTTTAAATGATGCGACTTCGTCTGCGCGTGAGGCAGATAATTCAATTTTGGCTGTACTGCGCGAGGCTTTCGTAGGCACTTCGCGTGATTTTACGAAGGGATCGATCCTGGCGGCGCTCATCATTCTCGCGATCCCGATGATCCTCGAAATGTCGATGGAATCGCTCTTTGCGATCGTCGATACGTTCTTTGTTTCAAAGCTTGGTGCCGAGTCGATCGCCGTGGTCGGCCTGACGGAATCTATTCTGGTGCTGACCTACGCAGTTGCTATCGGATTGTCGATCGGCGCGACCGCAACCGTAGCGCGCCGCGTTGGCGAACGGGATCTCGACGGTGCCGCACGAACCGCCACGCACATCGTCTATCTCGGTGTGACCGTCGCACTCGTAATGGGAACGGCGGGCGTGATCTTTGCACCGAAGCTCTTTCACCTGCTCGGTGCCGAACCGCACGTGATAGAGCTCGGTACGCCGTTCATGCGGATCATGCTCGGCACGAACATCGTGATAGTGTTCCTCTTCCTGCTCAACGGCATCTTTCGCGGAGCCGGTGATGCGGCGATCGCTCTGCGCGTGTTGATAATTGCGAACGGGTTAAACATGTTGTTCTGCCCGCTGTTCATCTTCGGCATCGGGCCGTTTCCCGAACTCGGCGTTACGGGTGCTGCTGTCGCAACAGTCTGCGGTCGCGGAACGGGTGTTTTGTTTGCAATTTGGGCGTTGTTCATACGCGACAATGGCCGGCTGAACGTGAAACGCGAGCATTGGACATTCGACCCGAAACTCCTCTGGTCGCTCATCACGCTCTCGGCAACCGCAGTTCTGCAATTCCTGATCGCGACGCTTAGTTGGACGGGTTTGGTGATGATCCTTTCCGGATTTGGAACCGTTGCGCTGGCCGGTTATCAGGTCGGACTTCGCGTGATAATGTTCGTCCTGCTTCCAGCCGTCGGCCTCTCAAACGCTGCGGCAACGCTCGTCGGCCAGAATCTCGGTGCGGGAAAGCCGGATCGCGCCGAACGCTCGGTCTGGACAGCAGGAATTCTGAACGCAGTGCTGCTTGGCATCGCGGGCGCATTCTTTGTGTTCTTTGCTAGGTCGGTGGTTGGGATCTTCACGCAGGAGCCGGAAGTTTCCGCTTTCGCCCGCGACTGTCTGCGGATCGTAGGTTACGGCTACGCGTTTTACGGCCTCGGCATGGTGATGGAAAGCTCATTCAACGGAGCCGGCGACACGTGGACGCCGACGTATCTCAACTTCATCGTCTTCTGGATGATCGAGATCCCACTCGCCTATGTGCTCTCCAAACACTTCAACTGGGGCCCGCAAGGAGTCTTCTGGGCGATCACTATCTCGTTCTCGATCCTCGCAGTTTCCGCTGCACTGCTTTTCAAACGCGGGAAATGGAAGTTAAAGCAGGTTTAAGATGGATTGGACCGCGGAGGCGCGGAGACGCAGAGAAGAAGAGAAATTTTTTCGGTTTTCTCCGCGTCTCCGCGTCTCTGCGGTAAAATCAACTGATGCCGAACGAAGCCTTCCCCGATCCTCGAACCTACCGTTACCCCGAATGGGTCGCGATCGGCGATTTTTATTTTCGCTCGCATGATGTCGTGTCGTTCGGCACGCCGCTGACGGTCGATAACGTTCGCGAGGCATATCACAAAGGCATTTTTCCGTGGAATACCGAGGGTTTGCCGCTGCCGTGGCATTGCCCGGAATGGCGTGCCGTGCTCGATTTCGCAGACATCACAGTTCCGCGAAGCCTCGAAAAAGTCAAACGAAAGACGGAACTGAAATTCACGATCGACCAAGCCTTTCAAGAAGTCATCCGCCAATGCTCGCTCGCCTATCGGCCCGGCCAGGGCGGCACGTGGATCTCGCCCGATTTCATGGACGTCTACACCGAACTTCACCGGCAAGGCATGGCCCACAGCGTCGAAGCCTGGAACCCCGATAACACGCTCGCTGGCGGCCTCTACGGCATCGACGCGGGTGGCGTTTTCTGCGGCGAATCGATGTTCTACAAAACTCCAAACGCCTCAAAACTCGCACTTCTGTTCCTCATCGATCACCTGCGAGAAAAAGGAGCGACCTGGCTCGATGCCCAGGTAATGACGCCGCATCTCGAGGTTCTCGGGGCGATAGATATTGACCGAAACCATTTTTTGGATAAACTCAAAGCTACACAGGAGCGGCGGCTGACGCTGTTTTAGGTTTATGAACGATCAAACAAACTTGCGCGAACATCTGCTCGAACTGCTCGAAGGCAAATCGGCCCACATCGCCCTCAAAGCCGCGATCGCGGGCTTTCCGATCAACCAGATCAACACGCGTGTCGACCTTTCGCCGCACACGCCGTGGGAACTGCTCGAGCACATCCGGCTCGCCCAGTGGGACATTTTGGAATTCAGCCGCGATGCCGGCCACGTTTCGCCTGATTTCCCCGACGGCTACTGGCCCAAAGATGTCGCGACCGACGAGGACTGGCGGCGGTCGGCCGACCAGATCCTCACCGATCTGCAAGCCATTCGCGACCTTGTCTCGGACGAAAACACCGACCTTTTCGCACCGTTCCCGCACGGCACCGGCCAGACGCTGCTTCGCGAAGTCCTGATCGCCTGCGACCACAACGCCTATCACCTCGGCCAGCTAACGCTCCTCCGCCGCATCCTCGAAACTACCTAAAATGCCGCACCGCATCAGAAACAACATCCGCCCCGGAATGTCCGTCGCCATCGTCCTCAAACAAGACCAGCGCACCGGCAAACAAACCACCGGCGTGGTCAAAGATCTGCTCACAAATTCCCCAAACCATCCGCACGGCATCAAGGTGCGGCTGACCGACGGCCAGGTCGGCCGCGTGCAGAAAATCCTCGAATAACCTTTGCGTAACCGACGGGTTTGCGTGAAAATTCATACACCATGACAAACAAATTCCTGATCTACGGAGCTAACGGCTATACGGGCGAATTGATCACGCGGTTTGCGGCGGAGCGTGGGTTGAAGCCTATTCTTGCAGGGCGAAATGCGGAAAAAATAACAGAACTCGCCGCCAGATACGGTTTCGAATATCGCGTTTTTTCGCTCGACGACACAGCGAAGCTCGATGCCGCGTTGCAGGAGGTCGACATGGTGCTGCATTGTGCGGGGCCGTTTTCGATCACGAGCGTGCCGATGGTCAATGCCTGCCTGCGGAACAAAAAGCATTACACCGACATCACCGGCGAGATCAGCGTGTTTGAGACATGTGCCGCGATGGGGAATAAGGCTGTGGAGGCCGGAATAATGGTGATGCCTGGTGTCGGATTCGACGTAGTGCCGTCGGACTGCCTCGCGATGCATCTGAAAAACCGTCTGCCTTCCGCAACGCATCTGACGCTCGCGTGGTACGGCATGGGCCGGATGTCGCACGGCACACAGGCGACGATGACGATGAACGTCGGCCGCGGCGGTGCGATTCGCAAGGACGGCAAGATCACGCCCGTTCCGGCGGGCTGGAAAACCCGCGAGATCGACCTCGGCGAGGTGCGTCGGACCGGCGTGACGATCCCGTGGGGTGACGTATCGACCGCGTTTCACTCGACCGGCATTCCAAATATCGAGGTCTACACCGTCGTCCCGCCGTCGGCACTGAAGATGATGAAGATGACGCGCTACCTCGGCTGGCTGATGGCGATGGGCTTTGTGCAGAAGTATCTACAGCGAAATATCCCGCCCGGCGGCCCGACCGATGCGGAACGCGAAAAAGGCAAAACCCTCATGTGGGGCGAGGCCTCCGACGCCGCGGGCAACCGCGTCGAATCACGCCAGCAGGGCCCCGAAGGCTACACCCTAACCGCCATCGCCGCCCTCAACATCGCCGAAAAGATCCTAGCCGGAAACTTCAAACCCGGCTTCCAAACCCCCGCGTTAAGCTACGGAGCCGACCTGATCCTAGAGATCGAAGGCACCGCCCGGCAGGATATCGGTTAGGGCAGTTTCGCCAAAAAAGAATGATCTCTGCCGTGACATTTTTGTGTAAAATCACTTTTCGCCAAACTTTACCAAAAAATATCGCATAAAAAGTGTGGCACGTGCCACACTTTTGTAAAACGAAGGCTAGAAGGCCTATAAACACTGGCTTTCAGCGATTCACGGGCGTCTGAGAGAGCAAAAAACCGGATGTGCGTTGGTAGAGGAAAATGGCGCTTTTTACGGGTGTCCGGCGGAGATTGGTAGAGGTATTTCCGAGATTGGTCAAACGTGTTCGAAGGTTAGCCCAACGACCACCGCAGCGTGGCACAGAACGTTCCATACAGCGAACCGAAGAAGGATCAGCGCCGCAGAGCGCCGGAGAAAATAGCCGGATGCGAAGCGTCTGAGATGACCTGGCTCACGCTCGATTCCGGCGGCCGGCGGCGTCTCGCCCATCTCCCGCGACCACGCCGCCCTCTTTGGCCTCGACCCGACCACCAAAAACTAGCATCTCAGGACGCATACATTGTATAATTTCGTTGTTATGGCTAAAGTAAAGCTTACGTTGAAACAGACCGAGGACCGAGTTCCGGCACTTGCCAGATCCGCTACGGGATCGGCTTTTCGCCGGGCACTTGCTGTAGGAAGCGTGCTTGTGTACAAAAATGGCGAACTGCGACGTGTTGAGGCCGATGGCGAAAACAGTTTTGTCAAAAAGCTTGAGCCGCGAATACGGATCGTGAAAGGTTCGAAATTTGAGATCAAGGCTGCTGAGGCGTGAGAGTTCCGCGACTAAGGATGTTTGCCGGGCCTAACGGTTCGGGCAAAAGCACGATCAAAGCAAAGGTTGCCGAGATCAATCCGAACGTGCTTGGGGTTTACATAAACCCGGACGACATCGAGCGAGAGATCGCGGCCAGCGGACGAATCGATTTTACCCACTTCAAGATCAAAACGACCGAAGGCCTAATTTTCGCATCACTCAGAAACTCCACCCAATTAAGTGATAAGGGACTGCTCAATGAGCTTTCTAAACTGACTTTTGACAAAAACGCACTGTCCTTTACCGGCGTTTCCCTCAATTCTTATTTCGTCTCCGCCTTGGCCGATTTCCTGCACGAACGGCTTATCGAATCGCGTATTTCGTTCTCGTTCGAGACCGTAATGTCACACCCGAACAAGATCAATCTGCTCGACCGGTCTCACACTGGCGGTTTTCGAAATTACCTGTACTACGTAGCCACCGAAGACCCGGAGATCAATATCTCCCGCGTAAAAACCCGCGTCCTCGAAGGCGGTCACGATGTTCCTACCGACAAGCTTGTAGCTAGATACTATCGCTCCCTCGAAAATCTCCTCGACGCCGTCCGCGCCACCGATCGAACCTACATCTTCGACAACTCCGGAACCGAATCGTTCCTCGGCCGAGATCACGGACGGAAAAAAGATCGAGATCAAGAATTCAAACGTGCCTGTATGGTTCAAGAAATACGTACTAGATAAAGGAACCTAAACTTCCAAATCCTTCGCCCCAGAAACACATTTTGTTAAATAAAACTATTCACGGTCTGAGGATCTCTTGGTTCTAGCTGCTTACTACTTCATCAAACCGTTTACTGATATTATTCGATAATGTCATTTGATAAGACACAAAAGGATCAGTTGGTTGGGTGTGTAACAACATTAATGAATGTATTCAGTGCCGAGTTGTATCAGCCAATCGCGGATAGATTTTCGATGACTTTGCCAGAAGATCTTAAGCAAATACAACAGGATTTGAATTCTTTACGTGATGAACTGGAGCGAAAAGGCGTAGAAAATTTAAACAAAAAATATTTGCCTTACCTAAAGCTGGCTGTACAGATCGCGAGAGTTCAAAAGGCCAAAGAGCAAGAGGACCTTCGAGGAAAAACTCATAACGCACTGATTCTGGAGAAAATTAATCGCAGTATCGATCACCTCTCAGACTTCATAAAAAGTCAATGGTATGTGGACTCTGACTCGTTCGTCCTTCCTGCAATCACAGATTATCTTAAGTTAAAGGAGGCATACACTGCTTTGCCAGGGCGCGTACTTGAGCACCAACCGTTTGATGCCAAATTCGGGATTCTAAAGCCCCATAACAGCTTTTTACCTATGCTACAGCAAGCTCGATATGAAGCTAAACTACGTGGCATTGAGATTTCCGTGGCCTTTGTTGATATAGATAATTTCAAGTTTTTCAACACTACATTCGGTGAGCCGTTGATTGACGCGCAATTCCTACCGATTGTTATGCAGACGATCGAGTCTCACGTATACTCCCATGGGACGGGCTTTCTGTTCGGGGGCGACGAGTACGTTCTACTGTTGCCGAATATGGAAAAGGTAATGTCCTTGCCTTTTCTCAATACGCTGCAAAGAAAACTGGCGGGCGTAAGGATTCCTGGTATCACAGACGGAATCACTATATCTATAGGATGCTGCTGGATCTCACCTAGTTCGTTCTTAACAGATGCCGAGGTGATTGGATACGCTAACAGAGCGATGCGTTATGCTAAGAAATGGAGAAACTGTGTTGGCTACTATCGGACAGATGGTTTTGAGGAACAGGACTTGGAAGCAATAACAAGCGAGGGTCACATTCCTCGGGACATCGACGTTTTGGCAGCTAAGAGAACGGCTAACGAGGATTGAAAGCGTGGTTACATCGAACCCGTTGTCAGACGAACTCCGCCTCTTCAAAAAAACCGATAAATGCCGCGATGTTCCGATTCAAGTTTTAACCGTCATTTGGCTTTACACAGAACCGTGTTAATATTCGGAAAATTTCCTTTCATTAACGCAGGGGGCGGCCCTAACGACACAGTTTAAGATAGCAAGCTAGAGCATAGACGTGGCTAATAATTGGACTAGGGACGAACTAATTGTTGCTTTTAACCTTTACTGCAAAATCCCGTTTGCCAAGTCCGTTCAGACAAATCCAGATGTGATCGCAGTAGCGAATTTGATTGGCCGCTCACCTGGGGCGGTCGCATTTAAACTTGGAAATTTCGGCAGCTTCGATCCAGAACTAAAGAAACGAGGAATTGGCGGATTACCTAATAGCAGCAAACTCGACAAACAAATTTGGGATGAATTTAATAGCGATTGGGACGGACTGGCGTACCAAAGTGAGTTGTTAATAGTAAAGTTTGGCGACAAGGCTGAGACTGAATTTGCGGAAATTGATCTGGCCAACCTTCCTCCCGGCACTGAACGGGAAAGTCTCGTCAGAACCCGCGTAAATCAACGCTTTTTTAGACGTTCCATTTTGTCTATTTACGGTTCAAAGTGCTGCATTACGGGTTTGGAGTTCCCGTCTCTACTTGTTGCGAGTCATATAATTCCTTGGGGCTTGGATGACAGCAATCGAACAAATCCGCAGAACGGCCTTTGTCTCAATGCGCTCCACGATAGAGCATTCGACAAAGGTTTAATTACCATCACGCCCGATTTCAAAGTTCAAGTTTCTCAGAGAATAGCTGAGTCAGTTAATAAGGAGCTTGTTACCAATTTCTTCTTAAAATACGACAGACAGCAAATCGCTCTGCCGGACAAATTTTTTCCGGGTGCGAATTTTCTTGAATATCACAATCGCGAGATTTATCAACGCTAATAGAAACGGTGGATTCTAGTTCCCCGCTTTCGGCACCTCATCTTACCCGCAGTTCCTGGATCAGTTGGGGAAGCAATACAGAATTTTGAATGTCGAATTTCGCATTGAGAAGGACGGGGTGAATATCGAATGACGAATTTCGAATGACGAAAGGGGACTAAGACGTTCTTTTTTTTCTAGAGCCAGGTGATCGTGATCTCGTTTTCGACCCGTTTGAACTCTTGATCGCCGGTGAGCAGGACACTCCCACCACTCTGGCCTTTGGCCGCGTCTGCTTCGGCAGGAGGGGAGCTGTGGACCTTAGCAACGGCGGCGGCGAAGCTGGCGGCGTAGGAGATGCCGCCTTTGGACTTGTAGCGGGCGGCGATCTGGGTGGTTTCCCAATCGATGTCGACGAGTTCGATACCGAGGCTGCGGATGATCGCGATAGCGCTATCGGCCGCTTCGGGACCGCGGCGCGACGCGATGGAGTACCAGACCTCGCCGGCATTGATGACGGACATTAGTAGGGAATCGCCGCGATCATTCGCATCGGCGAGGATGTTGATTATCCGGTCAACGGGCGGCTCGCCCTGAAGATAGGCCATCACGGGCCATGAATCGAATACGATGGTTTGGCGTGTTTTCATCTTCCGAGCAGGTTATCGAACTTGTGGTCCTCACGCTCCCTATCCAACCGACGCTCTCGCTCCAGATCCTCGATGAGCGGCAGATCACGGAACTTTCCGGCCATGCTCTTGATATATTCGCGCGTGATAGGCGTGAGGATGATCTGCGTATTTTCTTCGTTAAGCTCGACGTTGAACCGCGTGCCAGCCTTTATCCCAAGCTTACGGCGAACGGCTGAAGGAATGACGACCTGGCCTTTGGTTGTAGCTGTTGTTTCCATATTTACCACCCGAGCGAGATTGTAGCACGAGCGTGGAATGTAAGACAAGAAGTTTTTGTCTTACATCATCATAAAGATTTAAATACTGAGGCTGCTGGAAAGCAAATCCTCCTCTTGTAACTCCGTAGGAGTGACATGTTTGTAGCAGCGGTCGGTAATCGAATTAAGCTCCGTAGGAGCGGCACGTAGCTGAAATCTGCTAGCGCTTGTGCCGCTCCTACGGAGCTCCGATAAAAGTTTCTGATCTGTGTTCTACAAACGTTCGGCACCTACGGAGCCGATTTTAGGATTTTTCAGACTCCTCATTCTAATTCGCGGTCTTTGGCACCTCGCGCAACCTAAGTTCCTGGATCAGTGGGGGATTTTCGGGGGTTAGGGTGAAGTAGACTTCGATGTTGGTGTTTTCGCACTCCAACACAAACCTCCCGCGGAGTTGGTTTTCGGGGATCATTTCGCCTATTTTTAGGATCTTGCCGGCTTTGGTGAAGAGGGTGTTGTAGTCTCGTTTTAGGAGGTCGATGGGGTTGTCGGGGAAGAAGTTTTCGGCAAAGATGCCGGACTTTTCGCCGGTTTCCCATGACGGGATGACCTTTAGCAGCTCGGCTTTCCGACGGCCAAGGATGTCGGAGACGGGAAGCTGGCGGGGTTTCAGGTCGGCGGTTTTGATGAGGAGGTCGAGGACCTGAAGATTGACGGTGCCGAGGCTCGCGTAGGTGACGTTGCCAAAGGCCACGGCGCCGATGCCGTATTCGGGTAAGATCCGCCACTGGCTGCCAAAGCCCGGCAGGCCGCCGCTGTGGCCGATGTAGACGCGGGACTGGCAATCGCGCAGCCAGCCGAGGCCGTAGCTGTACGCTCCGGCGGTCGCGCAAACTCTGCCGCCCGGATAGGTGAAATTTGGCGTGAGGCCATTGAACCGCCACGGGTGATGCATTTCGCGGACGGATGCGCGTTTGACGGGGCCGGTCTCTGCTGCGTTCGACGGCGGCCAGGCGGAGAGGTGAAACGCCATGTATTTGCTGAATTCGTCGATCGACGAGATCATGCCGCCCATCGAGCCCCACGAACCGTCCGGCGTGTCGTGCAGCAGCGTTTCCTCGTTCCAGCGTTCACGCTGCCAGCGGTAGCCGTGAGCGAGTCGGTCAGGGGCGACGTTCGCGTATTCCCATTCGGAGGTCGTCATGCCGAGCGGCCGCCAGATGTTTTCGCGGATGTACCGCTGGTACGGCATGCCCGAGACTTTGGTAACGATGCGGCCGAGCAGGGCGAAGCCGAGATTGGCGTATTCGTAGGCGATGCCCGGCGGGTTTGAGAACGTGACGCGGTTATTGAGCAGGTCGGAAAGTTCTTTGTCAGTATCGGCGAGCTGGCGGTCGCCCCACGGGTTGTCTTCGGGAAAGCCCGCTCCGTGTGTGAGCAGTTGGCGGATCGTGATCGGCGTGGAATCGGCAGTCGGGTATCGCTGCTTTTTCAGCTCGGGCACGTAGAGGTATGCCGGATCGTCGAGCTTTAATTTGCCGTCGTCACGCAGCTTCAAGATCGCCATCGCCGTAAAGCTCTTGCTCATCGACGCGACCCGAAACAGCGACTGCGACGTAACCGGCGTCTTTTTATCGATGTCGGTGTAGCCGTCATTCCCCGCAAAAACCAGCTTCCCATCCACCACAACCCCAAACGCGATGCCGGGGAAATGATTCTTTTGCGCGTGATCTTTATATATCTTCTCGATCGCCGGGAACGCCGCTTTTATCTTCTCAAGCCGCTGCGGATCGGTAAACACCGCCGGTTTATACGCAGTGTCGTACGACACCTGGCCGAATGTAGATAAACAGAGAATAAGAACAAGGATCGCGCTCTGGATGGTTTTCATGTGGTTGCTCCGAAAGGGTTTTTCACAAAGTATCAGAGGTTGCGGCGAAAGACCAACACGAATTCGTTATCATATTCGATCTATCGTCGCAGTGCGAGCTTACTTGTTGAGCGCCAGTGGAGGAGGAGTTCGCAGATGAATCGAGGCGATAGCCATATGAAGGCTTCGCCGCAAACTGGGCTTCACCGCCGGGGATGCGGGGAGGGCGAATGCTATTTGTTGATTGAACCCGGCAAGCTTCGCAATCCGCCCGAATACGTTTTCCGATAGGCCGTGATGTCATCGGCAAGTTTTGGATCTAGCCTACGTAATTTGGCGATCTCTTCGGGGCCGCATATTTGTGTTGTTTTCTCTGCTAACGCTCACAGTCAGCACGATCGCTGGGCTGGTTGTTATGATCATCATGGTCGTGATGGCGGGTCCCGGAATCTTAGAGGCCAAATAGCATTATCCATTAGTCCACCACGTCAAAATCAACCCACTGGCTCGACACGGCGTCTTTTCCGCCCAGTGTGTCACGAACTATTAGTTGGAGTGCGTATTCGCCCGCTTCGGTTTGGTTGAGGCGCATGTAGCCGAAATCGTTGATTCTTGTGAGATCGGTCTGGTTTTCGGGTTTCCACGGCGAAGGTGCGCCTTCGGCAACGAGTTTGCCGTCTTTGTAGAGGTTGACCTGGAGCGTGATGTTTGGCTGATTGGTCGTTTTGTCGAGCCGGGCGTTGTAGATCGAGTAGGAATACGTGACGACTGAGCCGCGTTTGAAGCGGCGGATCGACGGCACGGCGCTCGAGGCGGGCAGGTCGATGGCGGTCTGGGCAGTGGTCGGGCCGAGTTTTTGGAAGTTCCCTTTTTCGTCAACACCGGCGATCGACAGGCCAGAAAGAAAAATGTCCGATCGTTTGAGATCAGGTATCTGCACAACCTGGCTCGACGAGCCGATCTGTTTACTGTTGCCATCACGAACGGCGACGCGGAACGTGTAGCTGCCCGGTGTTTTAATCGGTACGTCCGTCGAATACGTCAGCCCGTCTCGCGCGATGCGTTCGGCAGTCGCGGGATCGAATTTCAGCGTGTGAGTCCGGTTAAAATCGTCGATAACCTCGTTTTTCTCATTCATCGTCACCGCGACCACATCGAGCACCGCCTTTTTCTGGCCATTCGGCTCATCGCTAAACAAAAGCGCGCTGCCATCGATGTGCATCAGCGAGCGAACGTAATTCCCAGTCTGTGCCGAATTACCAAAAAAAGCTGAAAGGTCGATATTCAAGCCTGCTTTCGGCAGCGGCGAGGCGATCGCGTCATACAGGTCGCTCTCCGTGCTCTTGCTCTTTCGTTTCACCACCTCGGCATCGGGCACGCCTATATAACCAGCACGATAGCTGACCTTCAAATCCGGGATCTTAACATTTACCTCGATCTGGTTAAATTTCTTATCTTTGAAAGAGCCTTCCGCAGGTTCGTAGGCGAGCAAGTAATAGCCCGATTCGCGACGCAGAATTTCGCCCATCGGGACATTTAGTCGATCCGAACCCTGGTAAAAATTACCGCCAGTGTCGTAGGCTAGAACCGAAAGCCCTTCCTTAGCTTTTTCCGAAGCATCGCGCCGAGATCGCGTTATTGGCTCGGTCGAGCCGTCCTTAACGTCGACATCATCTTTCGCTTCGATCATTCCGAAAAGGTCAGCTCCACGAAGAAAGAGCGTGTTCACCACGACGCCCGCCCTGTTCGCCGAATCCGTAATATCACGCAACACTACGCGGGCGCTCTGCGTTTCATTCTGCCGGTTTCGAAACGCCAGGGAGTCGGAAAAAAAGAACATCATCTTTCTTCCGGGAGCACGTTCCAGGCCACGCAGCGCGTAGCGCAGAACGCCGAGTGTTCCGACAACCTGATTGTTTGCGGCCGAATCTTCGCGATATTCACGGATCTTTTTCTCGGCTTCCGATTCGGCCGTGATCGTCTTCGTTCCGTCGGCGCCCTGTACGGTAACGGTGTTGATCTTTGCCGCCTCGGAAAAGCTGCCGTCCGGATTTCCGCAACCCGCCTGTCCTGGATACCAGCGGATCTTTTCCGCAGCCTTGAGCAGCGTCGCTTTGTCAGTGGTGTATTGCTGAAATGTAGCGCTTCCTGCCCGCGTTCGATAGATCGCAACCATATCGTCCGGCAGCATCTGCTCGTTGATGAATCGCTTGATACCATCACGCGCCGAGCTAATGCCCCACTGCGAAGCGGCACACGAACCATCATCAACCATTAGGGCGATCACGCGTCCGCCCTCGCCGGCACCGCGTTTGGCGGGCGGCGGCGGAACTCCGTTCTTTGGCTTTTCACCCGAAGTAGTAAAAGTATTCGTAACCTGTGCCGAATCGATCGGAACGTAGGTTACACCAGTTATCTTCTGTGCCTTGCCGTCCTGCAGCAGCTCAAAATCCGCCGCACCTAGGTCGCGAACCTGATTGCCTTTTTTGTCAGTAACGACAACGTCGACCTGCACAAGCTTGGTCGTGATCTTGACCACGTCGTCAACATCGTTCTGCGGTGTAACAGTAGGAGCGGGTGTCTGTCCGGCGGCAACGCTCGCAACGGACAACAAAACCGCAAACCAAATGGCTGAAGCTGATATTTTCATAACTTTGGCAGTTAGTTGATAAACCTAGGAAAAGGGATGCCGCTAAACTTTCAAAAAAACGTCAGCAGCCTTTCAAAACCGAGGAGAGGCTTCAAAAAAGATTAGTCAGAGAATAGATGATAACCAGTATCGAAATCAAGCATATAAAGGCCGAAATGGGCAACCCACCACTACCTATTGTAAAATTCAACAAAAAATTCGCTGACGAATTCGCCATAACCGAATACGCCAACTCCACCAACCCCCGCCTCGCGAAAGAACTCGCCGCAGAAAAAGACTACATAAAACAACTAGAAGCCGCCGCGAAAGATATGCCAACTAAGAAGAAAGAGAAAAAAGCGTAGATCGAGGTGCCAATTCGGCGTCAAGGATTTCCAGATCGCCCCCCGGCCCGCCGCCGAGATCCTCGCCACCGGCCACGATTTCCCCGCCACATCGCCCCAACACCCAAACCACCGCCGGCCTCAACCTCTATCTCACTCCCTCACTCCGCGCTGCCTCACGACCAAGCCCCGACATCCTGGCCATCACGGAACCCTTCCGGCAACAAATTCGCATTCCTCGAGACGATTCGACTCCGATCAGGAGCGCCGCGGCACCGGCAAGTCTTGCCCTACAAGTTCTCCGCAAAAAATAGGCGTATGTGGCATTTGAAGTTTGGAAAAAGATCTTTGTTTAGTCGCGTTGTTCCAAATGAATTTTACTAATTCAACAAATTGTACGATTATCCAATGAGTGCCAAATGTGAATACAACGAAACTGAAAAAGTGCATTGCGAATGTGCAGTTAGAAGAGCTCGCTTTCGACTACGCCTCGGACAAGATTGGAAACTCAAGAATAGTGCATGCTGATTGCTTTGAATGGTTAGGTAGAGTGCCAGAGAATACACTTCATAGCATCGTGACGGATCCGCCTTTTGGGGTACGCGAGTATGATTTCAGCCAAATAGAAAAGCTTGCAAATGGTAACGGTGGAATTTGGCGTTTGCCCCCCGCCTTCGACGGGCATGCTAGACAGAGACTTCCTCGATTTACCGAAGTAAATCGGAAACAGCGGACGGAGATCACGGAATTTTTCGTAGAATGGGCAAAGGTAGCGGTTCATGCGCTTAGGCCTGGAGGACACGTGTTCATTGCAAGCAATGCGTACCTTTCGCATCTCGTGTTTTCAGCACTTTCCCTTGGCGGTTTGGAATTTCGGGGGGAGCTTGTTCGGATGGTAAGGACATTTCGGGGAGGCGACAGGCCCAAAGATGCCGAAAAAGAGTTTCCGAGTGTTTCCAGCCTTGCGCGTGGTTGCTATGAGCCTTGGGGAATCCTGCGGAAGCCATTGCCCAAAGGGATGAAAGTTAGTGAATGCCTCCGCATGTATGAAACAGGTGGACTACAACGAACTACGGAGGATAAGCCCTTTACTGATGTTTTACCCAGTGGGCGTACGCCTAAGAAGGAGAAGGACATTGCGGGTCACCCATCTCTTAAACCCCAATCGTTCTTGCGAAAAATCGTGCACGCGGCCCTGCCTCTCGGAAAAGGTATAATAGCAGACCCTTTCATGGGATCGGGGTCGACTATCGCAGCAGCTGAAGCAATTGGTGTGTCCGCTATTGGTATCGAACGATTCGTTGACTATTACGTAAAGAGTAGAGTTACAATTCCTAAGCTCATGAGGCTCTATCCAAACGATGGAACGAAAGCCTGACAAAACTATTTAAAGAAATCCTCAATTTCGCTGACCAGTGCAAGGTGTCGGTCCCCTCTTCTCTTCTTATCGTTGGCACCTTTTTCAACTGCTCTAACATAACCAACCACATTGTCCGAACTTTTCGACTTTTCATCAGCTAGTCTAATCTTCACCCGATCGGCGAAGTCAATAAGGTGCTTTCGAAGGGGGGAAACTTTGTTTGCCGGAAGTTTGGCCGAACGAAGCAAGGCGGCAAAAGCGACGAACAACGTATAAAAATCCGTCTTGTTGCTCCATCGAGTTGATTTAATCTCCGGCAGAACACTTCTTGCTGAATCCCAAGCCAGATTGAAGAGCTTTTTCGCTTCCCGTTGTCCTGGAAATTCGTCTTCATAGTCCTCAAACCTTTCAAAGTATTCGTCGATGTCCTTCGCGCTACCACCTTGCGGACCGTGCATCACACCGATAAGTAATTCACTGACGAATTCGATATCGTTCATGCGCCGGATAAGGGCAGGCGAAACAATACGGTTCTCAGCCCAGTACTCGTCATCAGCGAGATCCTGAGCCAATCGCATAAACGGCCCTCCAAAGATTGCGTTGCGTAATTCCTGCGGCTTTAACTCACTCTGGAACTGATTCAGTCGTCGGAATACGTCGCGAATTTCCGTCTCGCTGTCCGCGGTTAAGAACCGCACTGCAAAAGAATAGTTGTAGAACCTAATCTTTTCATCCTCCGATAACTCGGCAAATGTTAGATTTTTCCATGGTGAGCCGTCTCTCAACTTGTCCAAAATGAATTGATTGCTATCTTGCTCTCTTGGGTCAAGATCAGCCCCAATGAATTGGAGTACAGTTCTGATTCGCTGTTGACCATCGACGAGGGCGTATTGTACGTCTCCGGTCGCGCTAACTTCCCGTTGAATATAAATTTCGGGAATCGGCACACCCAGAAGAATGGATTCAACTAGGTAGCACTTTTGTTTGGCTGCCCATACAGGCTTGCGTTGAAACGGTGGTTTTATTTTCAGGTTATCTCTACGATATTCATCGCGGAACCACTGGACTATTTGATCAGATGATTTGTATGTGACGCTCATATTACGCTCCTCGTAAGAACTCTCGCAAACTGCGCAACCCCTCACTGTGATACCGGCGTGCATGCTCGCGAGTACGATATAGGCGACTATTAACCGTACGAGTTACCAGATTCGGATAGTGAGAAAGACTTTGGAAAGCATTGAACCATTGAGTAGAAATATCTCTCAACGGGCGCAATACATCAGGAAAGATAATTCCGCGATATGGAATCTTGTCGGGGACGATCCACCCCCAGTAGACGTCTTTCTGCCGCCGCCCAGCCCAAGTCGAGTTGTGTCTATTCAACAAGTTCCCATACCGCCTGGGAAAATGCCAGTCGAGCAGAATCATCCAGACTCTCTCGAACAATTCTTCGTCTACTATTACAACATCAATATCAGATCCCTCGGTAAACGGGTTAAAATAGCCATCCGGATTGAGGCTAAAACCAAGCTTTGCACTGCCGACGACAAACACGTTCTCAGCTCGGATGGGGAGATGGCCAGCAAGGTGTCCTCGCAAGGTCGTCATGACACCTGGAACATTCCTGAACGCAAACGGCAACCCGTCCAGGATATGTTCATCGACTATCTCATTGAGGTCCCTGTTGAGAAGCAGGGTCTTGAACTCATCGACCGTGGGATATGGCATATTTAGAAAAGATCTTCATTCACTTTTTCGTCTTAGTTGTGCGGAAAGATAACAGGAAACGAGTAATTCAGTCAACCTAAAGCCGTTCAAATGTAGCTAGCACATTATATGTCCGGTAGCAGTAGCAAATGAGATGTCCGCTTTAGGGGCGAGGGGTAGAAGATTGAAGGCAGGAGAGAAACTGCGA
>JBEBJB010000029.1:0-67352 GCA_040080065.1 Pyrinomonadaceae bacterium | reverse complement strand
CTTGAACAAATCTTGTCGTCAATCAACCTTGTTCAACTCAACCGCCTCCAGCGGTCCGGTCGAACTACGCCTTGACAACAGCCCCGTCTTTAGAGATGGTTAAAATTCTTATATTTTTTAAACTTTGCGTCTTTGCTCCTTCGCGTCTTTGCGTTAAAAAACTAACCCCGCGGCTGACGAACCGGTCGAACCTGCTTCTCGGTCGGCAAATGGTCTTTGCAGAGTTCGAGAAATTCGATCGTCGTCAGACCCGTTTGGGCGGCCTCGTTTGTGTTGATCTCAAGAGCCTCTTCGACCGGACGGAAAACATCGGAGCCGCTGAGAAGTTTCGGGCTTGCGATGGCACCGCCGCGAGCAAGGATCCCATCGAGAGCAACCTTGGCGAAGGCCGGACTCTTTGTCTGAGCGTACGCATACGAAGCGAGACGCGGGCCGCTTTGTTCTTTGAGAACGTAAGCGGCGTCGGCTCCTTCGGTCCCTGTCTCCTTATCCTTGATCAAAACCTCTGCCGGGGCACCGCCGACGCGGCAGTACTGGAGCCAGGCTTTGGCAAAATCCTCGCGTCCGAGTAGCGGAACCAGTTCGAACATGACCTCGCCGCCGCCCATGATCGTGGCGAGGTTGTAGCTCGCGACTACCGGAGTTTTTGTGAGCGGATCGCGAATCGGCGTGAGTTTACCCGTTGCCATATCAAATCCGACGACTTGAGCTCCGCCACCACCACGTAGCGGGCCGATCTTGCCGTCGCCGAGATCGGGGTTGAGGCCGTTTCGTTGGCCGGTCTGGAGCCAGTACGGCATTGCCATGATCGAATCAACGCCAGCCAGAATGCGGTCACACCATTTCGTGTCGCCGGTACGTTCCCATTCGGTCATCCAGTTTCCGGCAAGTGCGAACCAATCGGGGCCGATGCGAAGCCGCATTTCGAACTGCGGCTCGCCCGGTATCTGCGGCGAGGCGATACGCATCGGGTCGAATTTCGCGATTGCCTTTTCGACATGCGTCATCAAACGCATAATGTCGCCCGTGCGTTCGTCGGTCGTCAGGTAATAGAACGGCCGCCAGTGGGCACATTGGCTGATTCGAGCTTCTTTCGCCCCGCAGCCCCATTTTACGACATTGTGTCGCGAGCCTAACCCAGCCATCGGGCCGATGGAATAGACATTGCATTCGCTTGTATTCCGGCTCATGGCCTCGGCCATTTTGAAAATATCGCTTCGGCCCGAACGCAGGAAACTATACCAAAGCCACAACGGTGTGCCCAATTCGGTGTTGTCCCACGCATGTCCGCCCCAGTCGTAATGCCAGACGTGGCGCGGGGCCGAGTACGAATGCATGAAATCGCCGTAATGCCAGTAGCCGTACCAACTTCGTGCATCGACCTGTTTCTTATAAAAATCGAGCACCGAATCGAGCCCGTCCTCGATATCTTTTTTGAACGCCGTCGAGCGATCCTGCAAACTCCACACGCCGAAAACCCCCGTCGAATGCAGGTATTCGGGCGAAGCGGTCAGCAGCGGCAAAACCGATCCCGCCTGAGCCTGTTGGCCCGTCGCCGCACGAGTTGGGAGCGAACCGCTGGATGGGTAAAGCGTTATCTCGCTCGTCCGCGAAACGCCGTACGCGATGCTCATCCCCGGTTGGACGTCCTCGTACGAAGCCGCCAGCGTGTGAGCGACGAGGTCGTAATGCCGCATGTCCATCTGCGGGCCGTCGGGCGACCAGAGCCACGCCGTGACGTTCGCGGTCGGGGAACTGGCTTTTGAAACTTCGAGCTCGGCCGGATATGACTGCCAAAAATTCTTAACGCTGACCGCGAGTCCGCCTTGCAGATCGCCCACGAACGCGAGTCCGGCGGAGCGTTTTCCGGCGACGGAATTGATCCAGGTGCTCTTCGGATTTGTGCGTTTTACGATCGTAAATCCCTCAGGATTTGGCTGCGAAAGTTTAAAATCGTCCCAGACCGCGTTCGCAGCAAATACGGGGTTTCCGGCGTATGGCTGGCCTGTTTCCTGGGCGACATTTCCACCGCCCGGCTGGAGCGGTTCGGACCAGACGCCGCCGTTCTCACCGGCAAAGCGGACGGTGCGGTTTCGCGGTTCCTCACGCATCGGCACGCCGAATGTTAGTCCAAGCCCGCGAACGAAATCCTTTTCCTGATCGCCGTCAAACGTGATCGTATGCACCACGCGGACCGCCGTCTGGCCGCTGTAAAAGTAGAGGCGGACAGAGAAGGGAAGCCATTCGCGGCCCGATTTAGTGCCTTTGTGCATGCCGTCGATCTTGATGCAGGCTCGGACCGGGCCGGACTGCTCGACGGTAACTTTTTGGACCGTGCTGATGAATTTCTCACGAGTCGGAGCGTCTTCGGGATCGGCTTGCGGGCCGTTTTGGAGGATGCAGACGAGCTGGCCGGTGGCGACGATGTCTTTGCCGCCTATGTTCATCGAGCTAAGCAGATTCTGGCCTGACATCGGAATGGTGCATTTGAGAACACCTGTATCGACTGAGACGGAATCGCTGCTTTTCGTAACCTTAACATCGCCGCCCGCTCCGCCCGAGCCAACTGACAACGTCACTGCCGAATCCATTCCCGCAGGTACAACCGTTGCGATGCCGCTGAATTTGATCGAGCCGTCGGGCCAATACGCGAGCGGCCATGACTGGACAGGTAACCGCTTACCTTGTGAGTCCATAATAAAAGAGTCGGACTTTTTTACCGAACCTTGCGGCCACGGCACGCCAAAACTGACGCCGGTGTCCATCGCGAGTTTGCCGTCGAGCAATCGCAGCGACACGTCTTGAGGTGCAGGAACGAAATTCATCGCCATTTCGCCATTTGCCAAAGCGTTCAAGCCTGAGATTGCCGTCACACCCGCTCCGGCAGCGAGCGTCGTGGTCTTAATAAAATCCCGCCGCGTCTGCTTTGCAGTCTTCGATCCCTTTTCTCTCATTTAGGTCTCCTTGTTGGTTTTTCTGTAATTTACATTTAAAAAACGAATAAGGGAAATCGGGAATTGGTGTAACCAATTAATATAGGAATGTAACCACTAAAAAACACGAAAGAACACAAAAAGGAATGAGCGATTCTCAACCTTTTTGTGTTCTTTTCTTGTTATTTCGTGGCTAAGATCTCTTACTTCTTTCCAACCAAGTTCATCTCATCAACCACCCATTTCGCTCCGCCGAATTTTTCGACTATGAAGAGGACGTAGCGGATATCGACCGAGATCGTGCGGTTGTAGTCAGGATCGTAGTAGAAATCGTTGCCGAGGCCCTCGTAGTTGCCGTCGAAGCAGAGCCCGACCTGTTCGCCGTTGCCGTTGAGGATCGGTGAGCCGGAGTTGCCGCCGATGATGTCCGTGGTCGAGAGGAAATTGACGACAACGCTGTCGCCTTCGCCGTAGCGGCCAAAATCTTTGGCGGCCTGCAGATCTTTGAGTTTCTGCGGGGCGTCGAACGGATTTTCGCCGGTATCTTTCTCGATCATGCCCTTCATCGTGGTGAACGGCGTGCGGAATTCGGCTTCGCGCGGAGCGTAGCCTTTGATGTTGCCGTACGAGAATCGCAAGCTGGAATTCGCGTCAGGATAGACGGGCGATTTGCCTTGCATTTCGGTCAACGCTCCCATGTAAAGCACGCGGAGACGATCGATGCTGGCGGCGAATTTCGTTGAACGAGCGGAAAGTGCAGTGCGTTCACGCTGTAGAGCCTCGGCGAACTGCACGATGCTGTCGCGGATTGGGCGGATCATCATGATGTTCGGGCCGTAGAGCGAAGCGGTCTGCTCGGCGGTCGAAAGCTCGCCAGTGACGATATCATTGGCAAATTTTGCCTCCGCAACCCGTCGTGCGGATCCCTTGAGCGAGCCAAAAAGTTTTTCTGCTCCGTCGAATTTCTGTCCCGCCGGCAGCTCGTCGAACTGCTTTAGGAAGAATTTGATCATCTCGATCTCATGTGCCGGTTCGCGTTCTTCATAGACTTTGGCGATGGCTTTGGTCTTGGCTTCGCGGGCCGGTCCATCGAGGATCTTGCCGTTAGTTGCCATGTAATCGACAGCTTTGAAGATCTCGCCGAAGGTCGGCATCGACAGCGGATCCGGCATACGGCGGAGAAGTACGTCCTTTTTCGAGGTTGCATTTGTTTCTTCCGACAATGATTTCAACTCAGTCAGCACGTTGCCGTATTTCTTCTGGCGTTCGGGATTTGCGGCGATCCAGGTGGCGAGCTTTGCTTCCTCGGCCTGACGCTGCTCGACGACGTTTGCTCGCCGCAGGCGGAAAGCACCGCCGCCGTAAACCTTGCGTGAGTTGTCGTAATTAGCAATATCACTCTGGAACGCGATGCGTTTTTCTTCACCGCCTGCACCGATCTTGCGGAGCGAGGTGCTCAAAGCGTCGAGGTATTTTTCGAGGAAAGGGAAGTTAGCATCGCGGGCATACTGCATCGACCAGCTCTCGCGATATCGCGTTGTGCCGCCGGGATAGCCGAGGACGAAGACGAAATCGTTGTCCTTTAGGCCGCCGATGTTCATCGTGAGGAACTTCTTCGGTTTGAACGGAACATTGTTTGGCGAGTATTCCGCCACTGAACCGTCCGGTGCTGTGTAAGCACGCAGGAAGGTGAAATCACCTGTGTGGCGTGTCCATTCAAAATTGTCCGGGTCGCCGCCAAATACGCCGATGTTACGCGGCGGAGCATATACGACGCGAACGTCCTTAACCTGCTGCGTTTCGTAGAGGTAAAAGAAAAAGCCGTTGTTCAGCATCTGGATGCGAACCATCGCACCGGGCTTTGCCTTTGCCTGCTCGGCCGCGGCAACAGCATCGGAATTCTTCTTGTAGGCATCGGCGAGAGCGGCGCCAGTGAGGCCCTCGGTTCCGGCTTTGACGCGGGCGGTAACGTCCTCTTCACGGTTGGTGATGAAGATCGCATAGTCCTTAGCGGCGATCTCGCCGGCTCGGCTCTCGGTTTTGAAACCGGTCTCGACGAGGTCCTTGTCCGGTGTAGAGGCCTTGACCAGAGCATCGAAGCCGCAGTGGTGATTGGTCAGTATCAAGCCGTCCGGCGAGACAAACTCCGCCGTGCAGCCGATCGACAAACGGATCACCGCATCGGTCAATCCGACGCCACCGGGGTTGTAAATTTCATTCGGTTTGATCTTCAGGCCGCGTTTGCTGAGCGGCAATCCGGCGATCTGCGCGGGAGCAAACATCCCTTCGTCAAAGGCAAGTGCGAAAGACGAGGTCGAAACGAGCACCGCGACGATCATCGCGAGCGACAAAAAGCGATCTTTAATAGGTTTCATATAGTTGGCCTTGTTGAAATATAGTTTTTCGGAATATCTGTTTAGCAAGTATAACGTAAACACCCGCAAACTCTGTAATTTAGTGCCCGAAACCGCGCCATCGTTGCCCACAAAATCACTTCAACCTACTTCCGTTCGCAACTACTTCTTAATCATCTCGTTCACCGCTCGTCCCACTCCGGACCAATTTATGTGTAAACTTATTTCAGGACAAGAACTGCACATATTGTACCTTTAACTTTGTTTATGAGATACGTTGCTTTGCTACGCGGCATTAACGTCACGGGTAAGAACATGATAAAGATGGAAACGCTCCGGACGGCTTTTGAATCGCTCGGATTTGAGGATGTGAAAAGTTACATCAACAGCGGAAATCTGATCTTTAATGTCAGTAGAGCGCACGTAAGTAAGGGCATCGCGTTTGAGAAAGAATTGTCTACCAAGATCCACGATGCTATTCAGAAAGAGTTTGGCTTCGATATTTCAGTAATGATCCGCTCCATGGCCGAGATTGAGGAGATCGTTGCATGGGAACCGTTCAAGGGGCAGTTTGAAAGCCACAAGGACGTCCATGTTTTCTTTCTGAACGAGAAACTGACCGATGAGCAGGTAGCTCTTCTCCTCGAGCAGGGCAACGAAAATGAGCTGTTTGCGATCCGGGGGCGCCACATCGCTTGTCTGTTAAAGATCCACATCACGGACAGCGCCGTCGGCAAAGGTTTTATCGACAAAAAGTTGAAAGTCGCCGCCACGGGGCGGAACTGGCGAACCGTCAACAAGCTGCTCGAATACTGAATACCTGTTGTCACTAAAGTTTCTCGACCGGTGTTTTATTAAAGGATCCATTCCAAATAAAATACCTATACTAAATTGAGGAGTTACTATGAATGACATTCACAAGAGGCTTCGATTTCTTGAGATCTACGCGTCGGTTTCGCTGCTAGTATTTCTGGTTTTAGCCTTTTCGGCTTTCACACGATCAGGGGATAAATTTACCGAGATTGACGTCGAACGCATCAACGTTCGTGAGCCGAACGGGCAACTTGTTATGGTTGCCGCCAACAGCAAGCGCATGCCCGATCCGGTGATAAACGGCAAATCATGGAAGACGGAACGTCCGGCAGGGCTGCTCTTCTTTAACGGCCTCGGAGACGAGAACGGCGGGCTGGTCTTCGGGGCGGTCGAGCGCAAAGGCCAATATGGTGCTTATCAGGGGCTCTCGTTCGACAAATTCAAGCAGGCCCAGACGATGGCCCTCGTCTACAACGACCATTCGGGCAAATACCGGACTGGATTGCAGATCTGGGACCGACCCGAAAAACCGCTCAACGAGATTCTCACCCGGCAGGAAGAGATCGCCAAAATGCCCAACGGCGAGGTGAAAACGACCGCGACTAAGAAATTACAGGAAGAAAATCCATCGCCGACGCGAGTTTATGTCGGCAAAAATGCTGAAAAGGAATCCGAAATAACTCTCTACGACGCCGCAGGAAAGGCCCGCATCAAAATGATCGTCGCTGCCGATGGAACGCCAAAACTTGATTTTCTGGATGCTGCGGGTACGGTGATCTATAGCCTGCCAAAGGACGCTGGAAAAGCGAAAAATTAGCTGCGAAAGCGAAAAATCTAATCGAGCGGATGCTTTTTGCCTTTGGCCGGCGGCGCGAATTCCTTGACGATGTGTATTGAGAGTGTGTATTCTTGACTCATGAAAAAGACAGCTCACGTACGTATCAACATCACGTTGCCGGAAGCGACATTTGCTTTGCTCGAAAGGGTGGCGGGCAAAGGATCGCGGAGTACCTTTATTGACGATGCAATAAAGAGCCGCGTAAAAAATCTGGAACAGCAAAATCTTCGAGAGCAGCTTAAGGAAGGTGCGATCGAGCGTGCCGAACGCAACCTGCAAATGGCCCGGGAATGGTCGCATCTGGAGGACGAAGTTTGGCAAAAGTACCTATAAAGATAGTTGCACGCGGCGAGATATATCTTGTCGAGTTTGATCCGGCGGTCGGGTCTGAGATCAAGAAAACACGTCCGGCGATCATCATTCAAAATGATGTCGCAAATCGCTTTAGCCCGGTAACAATAGTTGCTGCCATCTCTTCTAAATTCGATGAAAAGCTTTACCCAACCGAGGTTTTGATCCTGGCTGGAGAAGCAGGGCTTAAGCAGGATTCAGTCGTTGTTCTCGATCAGATCCGGACTATCGACAAGACACGAATTGTTAAGAAGATCGGCAAAGTGAATGAATTTACTCTAAAGCGAACAGACATCGCACTAAAGATCAGCGTCGGACTTATTTAATAACGAATGCCAATCAGACGACCTTTCAATTTCAAACAATGGATCGATGAGCACCGGCATCTGCTCCGGCCGCCGGTTGGGAATCAGTGTGTTTATGACGACGGCGATTTTATCGTGATGGTCGTTGGCGGGCCGAATTCGCGCAAAGATTACCACTGGGACGAGGGCGAGGAGCTTTTTTACCAGCTCGAGGGCGATATCAAGGTTCAGATCCAGGAAGAAGGCCGTGCCGTCGAGGTCCCGATCCGCGAGGGCGAAATGTTCCTGCTGCCGCCCCGCGTCCCGCACAACCCGATCCGCCCGGCAAACACCATCGGCCTCGTGATCGAACGCAAACGCCGCGACGGTGAACTCGACGGCCTCCTCTGGTTCTGCGAAAACTGCAACAGCAAACTGTACGAGGAATATTTCCAACTAACTGATATTACGACGCAGTTTCAAGGCGTTTTCGCTAAGTTTTATGGGTCGAAGGAACTACGGACGTGTAATGAATGTGAAGCAGTAATGGAACCGCCAGCGTGATTTAACCGCGAAACACGCGAATGGTACTAAAATCAGATTTGATGGAGCTATTACTTGACGAGCCAATAGAAACATTGGGGGGCGTTTCGCTGTTTTCGCGTAGTTCGCGGTTAAAAATATGAAATTCACTTCAACATTCGAAATAAAAGGCTGGGATGTCGCTGATACGGGCGGCGTCGATGAGTTGGCTGATGTCGGGCGGGCGACGATTCGCAAGGCTTTCAAGGGCGAACTCGAAGGCACGAGCGTCGGTTATGGACTGCTTTTGCAGACCCCGAAGGAAACTGGCGGCTATGTCGTCATCGAACGCGTCACCGCCGCCACGGCCGACGGTCGCGAAGGCACTTTTGTCATCATGCATTACGGCGTCCGCGATGCCTCGGGCGGCGGGCCATGGTACGGCGACGTTGTCCCGGGCTCAGGCACCGGTGGCTTCGAGGGCGTGACGGGAACCTTTGCCATCCAGCACGACGAGGGCGGAGCCATCTTCACATTTGATCTTACTTTCGCGTAACCGACCTGAGCGGCGCGTGGTGAGGCAAGCATCCCTGCTTGCCACACCGCAGCTTCTGCGGTGTTAAGCCGTTAAGTGTTTCTCAAGTTGATCTATCCCCGACGAACAAGCGGTCTCGCGTCCGCGGGCGAACAAGATGCTCGCCGCTCCAGTCATCTGGCGGGCAGGATGCCAGCGCTCCAGTTAAAATACGTAGTTCTACGTACACAAAATACGTAGACATGCGAATTCCCACACGTTCGAACTCCGTCTATCCTGAGCGTATTATTCCGTTTTCAATAAAAATGAAAGTTTTGATCGTTGACGATAATCCACAGATCCGCAGCCTTTTGCGGGAGTATTTGCCTGCGTCGGCGAGCGACGTTTACGAGTGCGCGGATGGCAGCGAGGCGATGTTGTCGTTTAAGAAACACCGGCCGGATTGGGTCCTGATGGACCAGGACATGCCGGTGGTTGACGGCATCACCGCGATCCGTGCGATCATCGCCGAATTTCCGTCGGCGAACATCTGTATGGTGACGGCATTTGACGACGACAGCCTGCGCGATGAGGCGTTTGCCGCCGGGGCGAGCGGGTTTGTTGTTAAGGACAGTTTGTATCAGATCGAAGGGATATTGGTCAGCGAGTTGGAGCATTAGAGCTTCAACCGCGGCTTTGTCGTGACACCCGGACGGCGGCGAAGCCGCAGAGAATATTGAACAATCCGGTGAAGCAGAGCTTCACCGCAAATCGATGGGCAAAGCCCAAGATATGAAAAGCGACGAAAACTGTTTTCTGACGCACTGGCAACAAGCGACTGGCAGCCTGCAACTTAAAACGAAGTATCCAAATGTCGATAAAAAGATCAACAAACGAGCAAAACTTACCGGAATACGCTTCGTTCCCGTCAGGAAACAGTCCGTCGGCGTCAGGAAACAGTCCGTCGCTGGCAGGAAACAGTCCGTCGCTGGCAGGAAACAGTTCGTCGCTGGCAGGGAACAGTCCGTCGCTGGCAGGAAACAGTCCGTCGGTGGCAGGGAACAGTCCGTCGCTGGCAGGAAACAGTCCGTCGGTGGCAGGAAAAAGTACGCCAACTGCCCGTTCAGGGGCGGAATTTGACTAGGTACGGCTCGTAATTCGTAATTATTAATTCGTAATTGATGCTGAGGGAGAAGTTATGTCACAGAAACAAACGGTAAAGCGGAAGGTTAATCTGATGGGCGCTGGTGTGCGGGTGGTTTTGGGCGTGGCGTTTGTGTTTTGCCTCGTTTTTGGCTTGGCATTTTGGCGGTCTGAGATGGTTTCGGCGATAGATCTGCTTGCTCCGTCGACGCAGCCGGTTCCGGTCGCGACTCCGCCTGAGGAGACTGCGGCGGCAGAACCAATCGAATCAGAGCGGCCGGATGCGACGGCGGTTTTTACAAATTCGGCGGCGATCACGATCCCGGCAACAGGCAACGGTTCGCTCTATCCGTCACCGATAGTGGTTTCGGGGTTGAACGGAACCATCGCGAATACGCCCGGCAGCGTTAAGGTGACGATAAATGGTTTTAGTCATACGTTTCCGAATGATGTCGGATTTTTGCTCGTCTCGCCGGAGGGAGGGACTCTTCTACTTCAAAACGCGGTAACTGATGGCAACGCCCAGATCGCAAATAATGTGACCTACACGATCAGCGATGACGGAGCGACCGCCTTGCCTAACAGTACAGCGTTGACGGCGGGAACCTTCAAACCCGCGACCTATCGGTCTGGTAATTCATTTCCCGCACCGGGGCCGTTACTTGCGTACAACACTCCCGGTCCTGACCCGGCTGGAGTGGCGACATTGACCAATATATTTGGAAACCGTCCGCCAAACGGTACCTGGAACTTGTTTGTCGTCGATTTCGCCACTGGTGATATGGGCAGCATCAGTGGCGGATGGACATTGACGCTAACCGTCCCGGGGCCTTTGCAGGTCAATAAGACAGCGGATACGAACGACGGAGCCTGCACCGCGACTGATTGCTCGCTGCGTGAGGCGATCACGGCGGCGGCATCGGGCGATACGATAACGTTTTCCGCTTTGTTTAATTCGGCTCAAACGATCCCGCTCAGCCTTGGCCAGATCGCGATCAACAAAAATCTGACCATCACCGGGCCCGGAGCGAACCTGCTCACGATATCTGGAGCTTCTAATGGAGCAAACAGACTGTTCGATGTGCAGGGGACGAGTATCCTTAATTTGAGCGGAGTAACCTTGAGCGGAGTGAACGCTCCGGCTCTGGTCGGAGGTGCGATTCAAGCTAACGGCACCAGCACGACCAGCCTAAATGGTGTGACGATTAGCGGTAACACTGCGGGCTTCGGCGGTGCCATATTTATTCAATCGGGTACGGTTAACGTTACAAACTCAACCATTTCGGGCAATACTGCGGTCAACTATGGTGGCGGGATAGCTAATCAATTTTTTTTGAACGTTACAAATTCCACTATTAGCGGAAATACGGCAAATGGAACAGGCAACACGGGCGGTGGTATTTTCAACAATGCGACAACTAACATAATTAACTCTACGATCACGAACAACACGGCAAACACGGCGGGCGGCGGGATTTACAGCTGCTGTGCGCTGAACATGAAGAATACCATCGTCGCGAATAATATCGCTCCGAACTCGACTATCAAAGATATTACGGGTTCAGTCACGTCCCAGGGATACAACCTGATCGGCAACTCGACCGGAGCGACGATCACCGGAACAACGACCGGAAATCAGCTCGACATCAATCCACTGCTCGGAGCGCTCGCAAATAACGGCGGCCCGACGCTGACTCACGCTTTGCTCGGCGGCAGCCCGGCGATCGATAAGGGACTGAATACCGCCGGGATAACAACCGATCAACGCGGCGCGGGTTTTGGCCGGGTCGTCGATCTTCCTGTTGGAAACGCGACGGGCGGCGACGGTACGGATATCGGAGCTTTTGAATCGGCAAGCGTGCCGAATTGCGCTCAAGCCGCGACTCCGATCAACTTTGGACAGACGCTGAATGGAACGCTTGGGCCCGGAGATTGTCATTTTATCAAGGTCGGTGGGGCGAGTGCGGGGAATGATGGAGCTCTGTACGACGCATACACTTTTAGTGGAACCGCCGGCCAGCAGATAGCGATCGCGATGACATCTCCGGCTGGGCCAACGAACTTTGACACTGTGCTAAGGCTGTATCAAGGCAGCTTTCCAGGTGGCACATTTGTAACCGAAAACGACGATATCGACGGCGGCAACAACAGAAACTCGCGCATTCCGGTTACCGGTTCTTTTACTCTGCCTTCGACATCTACATACACGATCATCGCCAACGCTTTTAACGTTGAAAATCAAGGAACCGGCGGCGTCGGAGCTTATGCGCTGAATCTGGCACTCGCCGACACGACAGCACCGACTGCACTCGGAAGTGCTCCTAACGTCACGACCGCCGGGGCGTCATCGCATACGGCATCTGTTACATATACCGACAACGTTGCTATAGATATCGCGACGATCGACACGGCGGATATCCGTATCACCGGGCCGAGTGGCTTTAACGCGACACCGACATCCGCCAATGTCTCAGGCGGAAATGGCACTCCTCGTACGGCGACCTATCCATTCACCCCGCCGGGCGGCACATGGGACGCGGCTGACAACGGAACCTACAACATCGTCATGCAGGCCAGTCAGGTCGCGGATACTTCCGGCAACTTCGTCGCGGCAGGGCCGTTCGGAACGTTTATGGTAAACATCGCGAGCCCACAAACGTTTGTCGTGACCAATCTAAATGACTCGGGTCCAGGCAGTCTGCGCAAGGCGGTCCTCGACGCCAACGCCAACAGCCCCGCGGCCGATACGATAAATTTCCAGGCGGGATTGACGGGGACGATTACGCTGACAAGCGGCGAGCTTGTGGCCAGCGACAACGCTACGATCAACGGCCCCGGTGCGACTCTGATAACGGTTTCGGGCAATAATGCAAGTAACGTATTCAATATCGGGAATGGTGTCGCAGTCAATGTCGTCATGAGTGGGATGACCATTACCGGCGGCAACTCGGGCGGAATCTTGGTCTTTGGCGGAACTTTGACCGCTAGCGGCCTGTTAGTTACCGGCAACACGGGCGTTGGTAGCATTGGCGGCGGCATGACCGCACTTTTTGGTACATTGACGTTGAATAACTCAACTGTTTCCGGCAACAACGCTCCAAGCGGGGGCGGGATCGCGAATTTTGGAACCTTAACGGTCAACAATTCGACGATATCCGGTAATACGTCGACCGGAACTGACGGTACCGGCGGTGGCGGGATCAGTTCCGGCGGTCCCTTGACCATTACTAATTCGACCATCAGCGGTAACTCGGCGCCTAACGGAACGTCGAATGCAGGTGGAATTTGGGCATCAAATCAGGATGTTTCAATCATTAATTCAACCATCACGAATAACTCCGCGCCCGGCTCAGGTGCTGCAAGCGGCATCCGCAAACACAACAACAACATACTAACCATCAAGAACACGATAGTTGCCGGTAACAGCGGACAGCCTGACACCGTGACAAATGGTACGGCCTTCACGTCGGGTGGCTATAACCTAATAGGCAATCCGGGAAGTGCGGTTTTCAGCGGAACTGGCGACCAATCGGGAACGCCAGGAAGCCCGCTAAACGCGCTCCTCGCCCCGCTCGCAAATTACGGCGGCCCGACGCAGACCCATGCTCTGCTCGCCGGAAGTCCGGCGATCGATAAGGGAAACAATACCAGTTCGGGCGTGTCGACCGATCAACGCGGCCTGACCCGTCCGGTTGATCTCGCTGGAATCCCTAACGGCTCAAGTCCCGATGGCTCCGATATCGGCGCGTATGAGGTTCAGGCCGAGGCGATAGCGCCAACGGCGGACGTTATCGATGTCGCGCCCGATCCGCGAACGACCGCGGTCGCGAGCATCAACATCGTTTTTAGCGAAGCGGTCAGCGGATTTGACCTCGCCGATCTCAGCCTGACGCGAAACGGTGGTGCAAACCTGCTCACCGGCAGCCAAACTCTAACGACGAGCGACAGCATTACCTACACGCTCGGGAATCTCAGCGGTTTAACGGGTACGGCGGGTAACTATGTTCTCACGCTGACCTCGGCCGGTTCGGGAATCATCGATGTCGCCGGCAACGCCCTCGCCGGGAATGCGAGCGATGCCTGGGTTAATAACTTTGTCGCCCCGCCGTCGAGGACGATGTACGCGGTGACCAACAACAACACTCTGATCACGTTCAACAGCACGACGCCGGGAACTATCAGCAATACGGTTGGTATCACTGGCCTGGTGGCAAACGAATTGATCGCCGGAATAGATACACGGCCAGCGACGGGCGTTCTCTTCGGGCTTGGATTAGTAGATGGTGGAGCGACACGCACGGGCCGTATCTATACCATCAATCCGTCAACCGGCGCCGCGGCCGCGGTTGGGGGCTCCCCGTGGACCACGACGTTCCCTGATAGTAATTTCCTGGGCTTTAATTTCGATCCAAACACCGACCTGATACGTGTAATTAGTCGAAACGGTACGAATTTTCGAATAAATCCAACCACAGGTGCACTAGTATCTACGGACACCAATCTGTCGATTTCTGGAATTAATGGTATCTCCTATACAAATAATGACCTTTCGCAAGGTGGGCGGACGTTGTATGGCCTGGATTTTGATAATGACAATCTGGTAACCGTCGGCGGGCTGAACGGTACGCCTTCGCCTGATGGAGGAGCCGTGACAACTATCGGCAGCACCGGAGTCGTAACGACCGATGCGTATGGCCTTGAAGTAACCTCCGTAGGCGGCGTCACGACCGGATTTGCCACTGCGAATAGTAATTTCTACACGGTAAACCTGGCTAATGGGGCTTTTTTGCTGGTCGGGCCTATTGGAGACGGTTCAGGGTTTTACCTCGGCCTGACGGCTGCTCTGACACCGGCCGCAACGCCAACTATTTCGATCAGCGACGTGTCAAACAACGAAGGAAACAGCGGCCTAACGCCCTTCGCTTTCAACATCACCCTGTCCGCCGCAAGTGCGCAAACAATAACTGTAACTATCGCCACGGCAGACGGGACGGCCACCGCGCCTTCCGATTACACAACGCCCATCATCGGCAACACCTTTACCTTTAATCCGGGCGAGACGAGCAAAACGGCGACGATATCGGTCAACGGCGACACGACGGTCGAGCCGAACGAAACTTTCTTCGTAAATCTGTCGAACCCGACAAACGCCACCATTGCCGACGGTCAAGGCCTAGGCACTATCATCAACGATGACGCTCTTCCCACGCCGACGCCGACGCCGACGCCGACGCCTTCGGCCACGCCGCCGACCGCCGTTGGTACATCACCGAACGTAACATCCGCATTGACCTCGCAGACGGTGACGGTTACGTACTCAGACGACATCGCGATCAACGCAAGCACGATCAATACCGGCGATATTACGGTCGTTGGGCCAGTTGGTACCGTAACGCCGACATTGGTCAGCGTCAACCCCGCTGGTGACGGAACACCGAGAACCGCGACCTACACCTTCACACCACTGACCGGCCGATGGCGGTCTGTGTTCAACGGTACCTACAACATCGTTATGCAAGCCAATCAGGTCGCCGACACGGCGGGCAGCTTCGTCGCGGCGGGGACGATCGGCTCATTTACCGTCAACGTGCCTTCGGCTAGAATCGGCGACTTCCTTTGGAGCGATAATGACGCAGACGGCGTACAAGATGCAGAGGAGCCTGGAATCTCCGATGCTTTCGTATTTATCGATTCGAACGTGAACGGTGTGTTTGATGCGGGCGAGCCTCTGGCACAGACCAATTCACAAGGGCTATATAATTTTTCCGACCTCGATCCGGGAAGTTACTCCATCCGAGTTAGAACGGTTCCGCTAGGGTTTGTCGCAACGACGCCCGCATCCCTTAACTTTGTGATAAGCACACCAACGCAAATTATCGACACGGCCGATTTTGGCTTCAGGCTCGTGGTTACTGACCTGACGGATTCCGGTCCGGGCAGCCTGCGCCAAACGATCCTCACCGCCAATGCAAATACTGCTCCCGGAGCGGAAGTCATCAATTTCCAGGCGGGATTGACGGGTACGATCACGTTGACCAGCGGCGAACTAGCTATCACCGGCGGCGTGACGATCAACGGCCCGGGAGCGAATGTCTTGTCTGTTTCCGGAAACAATGCGAGCCGCGTATTTACGATCACGGGCGGCCCCGTGAATATCAGCGGATTAACCATCACCGGCGCAAATTTCGCGGTCGGTGCGAGCATTGCAAGCAGCACTACCCTCAATCTGAACGGCATGGCCTTCACGGGTAATACGGGTTCATTCCACGCCGGCATACGCAATACCGGAATTTTGACGATCCTGAATTCAACCTTCTCAGGTAATACGGGCGTGATACTTTCCAACGGAAATACTGCGACGATAATCAACTCGACTATTTCCGGCAACACGCGAAGCAGCGGCGGAGCCCCTGTCGCAAACGAAGGAGGCACGATGACCGTGATCAATACAACGATCACGAATAATTCGTTTGCTGCCTCGGCTACATCGTGCGGCCTGCTCAACGATTCGAACGGAACGCTAAACATCAAAAACAGCATCGTCGCCGGAAATTCGACAAATCCCGACACGGTTTCGACCGCCGGGACGACCTGGAATTCTAATGGCTTTAACCTCATCGGAGATCGCGGAACAGTTACTTTTGCTGGTACCGGCGACCAGTCCGGCACGTCGGGATCACCGCTAAACGCACTTCTCGGCCCGCTCGCAAACAACGGCGGCACGACGCAGACTCATGCTCTGCTTGCTGGCAGTCCGGCGCTTGATAAGGGAAGCAATGCAGGCTCCGGCGTGACGACCGATCAGCGCGGGCTTCTGCGTCCGCGTGACCTCGTTGCGGTTGGAAATGCGTCTGGCGGCGACGGCTCCGACATGGGTGCGTACGAAGAACAGAACGAACCTTCGGCAACGCCAACGCCTACACCAACGCCGACTCCAACACCAACACCGCCTTCGAATGTTGTCGTTATAAATACAAACGACAGCGGGCCGGGAAGTTTGCGGCAGGCGATCGCGGATGTTGCTTCGGGCGGGACGATAACGTTTTCGTCTTTGTTCAGCGGCCCTGAAGAGATCAACTCTCCTGATGCTCCGCAGACGATCACGCTTACGAGCGGAGAATTGGTGATCACAAAAGCAATGACGATCAACGGCACGGGAGCCAACCTACTCACAATATCTGGTGGCAACAGCAGCCGAGTTATCGACACGGTTTTCAGCCCAAGTATGGTAGTTAACGTTAGCGGCATGACCATAACGGGCGGCAATGCTCCCAGCGGCGGCGGTGGCGGCATCCGAAATTCTGCGAACATGACGCTTACCGGTGTGGCAGTTATCGGAAATACTACGACCAGGGCGGGCGGAGGAATTTCCAGCGGTACGTCACTCACGTTGATCGATTCGACGATCTCAGGAAATACCGCGACCGATGACGGCGGCGGCATCATTAGCGACGCAGCGGCGCTTACGATCCGCAACTCCACTATCAGCGGTAACACGGTGTTATCGAGCACTGGAGAAGGCGGCGGGATCTGGTCGCAAGGAACTGCCTCGATCACCAACACCACTATCACGAACAATGCGGTAGGAGGACAAACGCGGACGGCCGGAATCTTTTCGCAAGGAGGCAGCGTGACGATGCGAAACACCATCAGCGCGGCCAACGTCGGCAACTTGACCAAACCCGATACTGCGGGAACCGGCTTTACATCCAGCGGTTACAATCTGATCGGAAATCGCGGTGCCATCACGGCATTCAGCCAGCCCGGAGATCAATCCGGAACAGGCACCTCACCGCTGAATCCATTGCTCGGCCCGCTCCAAAACAACGGCGGTACGACGCTGACGCACGCTCTGATTGCGGGTAGTCCGGCAATCGATGGAGGCAATAGTTCAGGCTCGTTCAACGACCAACGCGGCCCGGGATTCCTTCGCGTGATCGATCTGTTCGCTCCAAATGCATCGGGCGGCGACGGCGCTGATATCGGGGCGTTCGAACTCCAGTCCGAACCGCCGCCGGCGACGGTGTCGATCAGCGGCGTTGTTCGACGGCCTTCGGGTAGTGCGATACCGAATACGCGTGTTTTCCTGAGCGATGCTCAAGGTAATCGCCTTGGCCTCGCGACGACCAGCGGATTCGGGATCTACACTTTCTCGAATGTTGCGTCCGGGCAGACATATTTCCTGACGGTTTCGTCGAAGCGCTACCGGTTTGCCCCGCAGAGCGTTACGCCGACCGGCAATGTTAATGGCCTGGACCTGCTCGGTTTGGAGTAGAGCCGGTTGTTGTACAATAGGACTTGATAGCACAAGCAGAAGTACCGAATGCGTCAGATCCTAATTCCAGCTTTATTCCTGACCGTCCTTGCGGCGTGCCTGTTTTCGGGCAGGGACATTACTCACAGCTCCGGCATCAGTTCAACTGATGGCCGGAGCTTGTTTGTTTGCGGAGCGGTGCCGATTGGGTTTGGGGACTTTCTCAACGGCATTCTCGAAAGCGGCGATTGTGTCGATCCGAACACCGCTCTTTATGACGGATATACGTTTATAGGAGTTGCCGGACAGCAGATCGAGATCGTGATGGCGTCGGCCGCCTATGTGCCGGGCTTGCGGCTTGTTCAGGGTAATTATCCGGGCGGAGCAGTCGTAGCGACTGGAGTTGATCCCGGCAACGGCAGCCGTCGGATCACGGCTTTTTCGATACCGGCGAACGGGGACTATACTATCGTCGCGAGTTCAAGCACAGCGGGCGGGGTTGGCGATTACACGTTGCGGTTCGAACCGACGATCCCGCAGGTCGATCTCATTCAACGAACGAGTCCGAATCCTACAACCCCAGGCAGCACGGTCGGTTACAGCGTTTTCTTTAACACGGCGGTCACGGGCGTTGATGCGGCTGATTTTGCACTGACGACCAGCGGCATTTCGGGTGCGAGTATCCTGAATGTCTCGGGAAGCGGCACGATCTATACGGTTTCGATCAACACCGGTGCGGGGATCGGAAATCTGCGGCTCGACGTAATCGATAACGACACGATCGTCAACGGGCTTGGGGCTCGGCTAGGCGGCACGGGAGCGGGAAATGGCAGTTTCAACACCGGTCCGACGTACACTATAGCTGCCTCGACACCAACGCCGTCACCGACTCCGCCGCCGAATACGATCCTCGTCACAAACACCAACGACAGCGGTGCCGGCAGTTTGCGGCAGGCGATCGACGATGTGGTTTCGGGCGGAAATGTTGGGTTTTCCCCACTTTTTGCTTCGCCGCAAACTATCGTCCTTGAGAGCGAATTGCGGGTCGCGAAGAATTTGACCATTACCGGTCCGGGCCCGAATTTGTTGACCGTTTCGGGCAATAACGCGGTTCGGGTTTTCAATGTCGGAGGCTCGCTGCCGGGCGTTACGGTAACGATTTCCGGCATAAAGATCAGCGGCGGACGGGCTCCGAACAATGATTTCGGCGGCGGTATCGAAAAGAATTTCGGCAGCCTGACGATCAGCAATTGTGTGATCTCCGGCAATACGGTTCCCGGCACGAGTTCATTTGGCGGCGGTGGCGGGATCGACAATTTTCAGGGCCCGCTTACCATCACAGGCAGCGTGATCACTGGGAACAGTGCCAACGGTTACGGCGGTGGCGTGCTGAGCGATGGCGGTGTTCTGACCATTACGGATTCGACCATCAGCGGCAACTCGACCCGCATCGGCGGCGGAGTATTTTTCCTGAATGCCGCGGCAAACATCAGCCGTTCTACGATCAGCGGAAACACCGCCGTTTCGCAGGGCGGCGGAGCGATCGTCCAGGACGGCAGCCTCGCCATCTCAAATTCGACGGTCAGCGGAAATACAGCCAATAACGCGTCGGCTGCGGGAGCTGCTTTGTTCGTGAACTCAGTCGACGCAAACGCCTCGCTGCAAGTAACCGGCTGTACGATCGCGAACAACACAGCTCCCGCGAATTCAGGCGGCGGTATGCTGGTTTCCGCCGGTACGACCAGCGCCGCAGCGACGGTTCGCAGCTCGATCGTGGCAAATAATACGGAGCCCAACCTGCGTACCCAGAATGCGGCCGCATCGATCGCTTCGCAGGGTTTTAACCTCACGACTGGCAGCGGAAACGGCTTCCTCACTCAGCCATCCGACAAGCTCAACGCCCAGGCGGGTCTTGCTCCGCTCGCGAGCAACGGTGGCCCGACGCAGACACATGCACTGCTCCCCGCGAGCCAGGCGATCGATGCGGGGATGAGCTTTGCCTCGGCAACCGATCAACGGGGTTCGGGTTTTCTGAGGATCGTAGACCTATCGCCGGCAAACGCCTCGGGCGGCGACGGTGCGGATATAGGGGCTTTCGAACTTCAATCCGAACCGCCTCCGGCGACTGTGAGCATCGGCGGCAGGGTCACGACGCCGAGCGGGTTGGGTGTTCGTAACGCCGTCGTCGCCCTGACCGATCCAAAGGGCATCAGGCGAACCGCGACGACGAGTTCGTTCGGTATCTACTCGTTCACCGGTGTCCAAACCGGCGTCCTCTTCGTCGTCGGCGTCAGCTCAAAACGCTACCGCTTCGCTCCCCAATCAATCACGCCTACGGCCAATTTATCTAACATCGATTTCGTCGGACTAGAGTAGCTCAACGCAAAAAACCGGGGTGGAATTTTCGTGCAAAAACACCTGCGCGCCAAAATCGGCCCCAAAAAGTGTGGCACGTGCCACACTTCCTCTAAAACGCCCTGTTTTCCGACACTTCAAGCCTAAACACGCCTGATTGGTCACAGGAAAACGACCGCGACACGCGACAAACAACAGAGATTGGTCGTAGGACTTTCTGGGATAGGTCGAACGTGTAAATGACGTGTTTCCTCGACCAAATCACATCCGTTCGCGTTTGCTGCGAGTAAATTCTTGAGACCTCGTTGAAACGCCGGCAAATACCAAATCTATCGCTTTTTTTGTAGACGCACATAGCTGTGCTAATGTTCTATTAAATTTTTCACGAGGCTACGTCTCTCTTCGCGGCTTTGCCGCAGTGCTGTGCGGAAAGGCTCCGCCTTTCCGAGAGAATTTAAATAAATCTTGAGGCTACGCCTCGACCGTTTGAGATGCAGACGATCTCAAAGGACAACCCGTTTTACTTCATCACGTCGGTAACACATCACCGCCTTCCCGTTTTTCGAACGGATGAATTTAAGAAGATAATGGCCGCAGCTCTCGACGAAGCCCGAAAAAGTGCCGAATTCCTTATCTTTGCCTATGCGATAATGGCTGAGCATTTTCACATCATTACGGAATCAAAGCTCAGCCAATCCGACACGCTCAGATACTTGAATGGAATTTCCGCCCGGCGCGTCATCGGCCATCTGAAGGAAAACGGCTACGAGAAATCACTAGCCAAGCTTCGCACGGAGACAAAGAAGCGCGAGTATAAACACACGCTCTGGGAACACCACTCAAATACCTTCGAGATCAAAAGCGAGGCCGTTTTGATGCAAAAGGTTAACTATATTCACCAAAATCCAGTCGAAGAAGGTTTGGTGGAAATGGTTGAGGATTACCTTTATTCCAGTGCCAGAATTTGGAAAGGCTGCCCGCGTGAAAATGAGCCTTTGGAGATGGATATCAGGCAAATAAAATGGCGCCGGAGCTAAGGCGTGGCCTCAGGAAATCTAAGGAAATCTACGGAAAGGCACAGCCTTTCCGCACAGCACTAGGCCATAGGCCCAAAGAAGGCCCAGGAAACGGACTCCGTCGCACCACCACGGGATCGGCAGCATGTTTGTCCATTCCCGCGCCATTCCCGCGTACCGTCCTTCCTTAAACGTTTCGCTCGTCAAAATTCCATGCCCCGATCTATCACTGTTTCTCGTTTAAATAGGTAACGGGATAAATAGATCTACAACTTTCAGACCAAAGGAGCTCAAGTCCAATGAAAAATCGAATAGCTTTTGGGGCGTTATTAGTAGGGATCGTAGGCATCTCCTTTGTTTTTTGCCTTCCTTCCATTCGCGACATATTTTGGGCCGATGGCGGCGAAACGGCGGGTACGCGGGTTGAGTTTTCGGAGCCGCGGACGGAATTGGATCCGGAACAACCGGTTCCGCTCGAAACGGTGACGGAACAGACGGTGGCGGTAGATCCAGTTGGACTGGTTCCTGATGTCACGCGCTCGCAGCCATATTACCCCGGAATAATCCGGACGAATAGACCGCCCGAAAAACTAGCGGAACCGGTTGAAATCGCCCGAGTCGAAATACCTAAGGCTGATAGAGAGCCCGCCTCGCGCCAATCTGATGATCCCGAGGGACGTGTAAGTTGGTTTATGCAGCAGCGTCTATATCCGTATAAGGAACTTCCCGAGGATGCCCGACGACGAGCCTGGCAGGAGGTGCTTGATCGTGGAGAGGGTTTTGGTCCCGAAGAGGTTGGAACAACATGGACGCCGATCGGGCCGGCACCGACAGCCGGAGCGGGTCCCGGCGGCGCCGTCTCAGGCCGTATCAACGCGATCGCGATCTCGCCGACAAATACTCAGTTGATACTCGTTGCGGGCGGCACCGGCGGCATCTGGCGCTCGACAAATGGCGGAACGACATTTGTTCCCGTGACAGATTCTCTCCCCGACCTCGCTGTCGGGACAATTGCCTTTGCGCCGAGCGACCCGAATATCGTATATGCCGGACTTGGCGACAGTGACAACGGCTATTGGGGAACGGGCGTTTTGAGATCGAACGACGCTGGTGCGACGTGGACACGTGTCAACAACACTAGTCTACCTAACAGGGTCCAAGCGACACGAATACAGGTTGATCCTGCCGATCCAAACAGAGTCTATCTCGCACTGAACACTTTTCAGAATCCAACGACCGGCGACCCTGTGATCGGAGGTGTCCTTGTATCAACGAACGGCGGTGTGAACTGGACCGCACCGCTCCGGGGGCTGGCTACCGATCTTGCGATCCACCCGACGAATCCGCAGATCTTATATGCGGCTTTACGGTTTGGAAGTAGCGAAGCGGTGCCGCGCGGAGTTTTCAAATCGACCAACAGCGGCCAGACGTGGACTAACATACTTGCATCGCCCTATACTGCCGCCCAGAGTTCGACCAAGGACATTCGCGTCGCTGTCACTCCTGCGGCACCTGATCGCGTATATGCATATTTCGGAACCGATGGTCCGCCGAAAGAGTTGCGGATCGAGGTGAGCGATGATGCCGGTGCGACGTTTACAAATCGTGGTGTGATCTCAAATAACATCCTCGATCCGGGCCAGTTTGGCTACAACACATATCTCGAGGCCAGCCCAACCGATCCCAACACGATTTATATCGGATGCCGCGATACTTTTCGGAGCACCGATGGCGGCGTGACATTTACAAACCTAATCAATTCACATGCCCCGCCATACGATCCGGGCGATTTTACCGAGCAATTGCAAAAGATACATACGGACCAGCAGGCATTCGCGTTTGAACCGGGTTCATCGACTATCTTCTATGCAGGCAATGACGGAGGCATTAAGACGACGAATAGCGGCACGACATTTACCTCGCTGAATCAAACGCTGTCGTTGGTCCAGTTCATTGGCATCAGCCTTCATCCGAGCGACCCGACACGAAGCTATGGCGGAGCGCAGGACAATGGCACGCAGCGACGCGTGTCCGGTGGCCTCGGCTGGACGGAATTCGTCGGCGGCGATGGCGGCAAGTCCGTCATCAACCCGCTCAATCCGACAATGGTGTTTCCCAGCTTCACAAACGGTAACATCTCGCGAGTCACGAACGACGGCACCGGAACATCGGCGGCTATCGCGAGCGCCGCGGTGTTTGGTGAGCAGGGCGACGGCGCTCGAATCGGATTTTATCCGCCGATCGTCAGCAACGGTGTCGACCCCAGGATCTATTCGGGATCGTGGCGTTTGTTTATCTGCACCGATTGCGACGACCTAAGCAGGAATCTTGACGGCGGCACGCCGCCTACGTGGACGGCGCCGGGCGGAATGTTCGATCAAACAAAGGGCGGTAGCGACGTATTAAGTGCAATAACCATAGCCCGCAGCAACCTGAACGTCATCTATACCGGATCGACACAGGGCCGGGCCATGATCAGCACCAATGGCGGTTCAAATTGGACCGACATTACGCAAGGATTGCCGGATCGTTCGATACGAAGTATCGTGGTCAGCCCCACCGATCCATCGCTGGTCTATCTAACGGTCTCCGGTTACGGAAGCGGTCACGTTTTCCGGTCGACAAATTCGGGGGCAAACTGGACGGATATAAGCGGTAACCTGCCAAACATCCCCACCAGCGCGTTTATGATCGACCGGTTGACGCCGACCACGCTTTACGCGGGCACCGACATCGGCGTTTTTCGCTCAACCGACAATGGCGCAAGCTGGTCAGTTTTCAACAACGGTTTGCCGCCAGTGGCAGTTATGGAATTTGCTTCACAGGCAAACGGACTTATCCAAATTGCAACGTACGGACGAGGTGCGTACGAACTGCCCTTAGCCGGTGGGCCAACGCCAACCCCAACGCCGACTCCGACGCCTGGTGCGACACCGACACCGACGCCGACTCCAACTATAACTCCGACTCCGACTCCGACTCCGGCAACGACCCCAACGCCAACTCCGACGCCGACACCGGTAGTTACGCCAACCCCAACACCAGTCGTGACACCAACGCCAACTCCTGTCATGCCAACTCCAACGCCGACGCCGACGCCGACTCCGAGTTGTACGCCGAATGCGAATCTGGTTCAGGACGGCGGATTTGAGGCGAATACAGATGCGGGGACCAACCCGAATTGGGCATCTACCTCGACTGCCTTTGGCACGTCGTTATGTACGGCGGCTGGCTGCGGCACGCTGACTACGCCGCGGACGGGAAATGGCTGGCTGTGGTTCGATGGAACCGGCTCAGGAGCAGCGGAGAACGGAACGGCTCAGCAGATGATCACCATTCAGCCGGGCCGCACCGCGACGCTTAGTTACTATTTACGGATCGCCAACGTTGCGGCCCCCTCGAATTCGGTCCTTACCATCACGGTCGACGGAACGGTCGTCCAAACGATCGCTGAACCGGCCGTCGCCGAATCTGCCTATACCTTGCGAACAGTCGACCTCTCGGCTTTTGCCAATGGTGTTCCGAGGTCTCTCAGCTTTAATTACAGTCGTCCGGGCGGGGCAGCCGGAAGCGACAACTTCCTGATCGATGACATCACGCTGTCAACAACGTGCGTTCAAACCGTCGTCAGCGTTAGCGGAAGGGTAACCACGCCGACTGGCCTCGGGCTGCGAAATGCCGTTGTTTCCCTGATCGATCCACAAAATGTGAGGCGCACGGCGACGACAAGTTCGTTTGGTATTTACACTTTCAGCAACATTCCCGCGGGCGTGACCTATATTGTAAGTGTTGGGTCGAAACGCTACCGGTTCGCACCGCAGACGATCACGATCAACAGCAATCTGTCGAACGTTGACTTCGTCGGGCTCGAATGAGCCGTTCGGTTTGGCGTAAAGAAAAAGAGTATGTCTCAAAAGTCATCATTCGTCTTTTATTCTTCTTCTTTCCGTGTTGTTCCGTGTGATCCGTGGTGAAAATCTCAGGAATTTACCACGGAATGCACTGAAAAACACGGAACAAGACGAAAAAACGCTCAGCAGATCTCTGGGGCAACCATCTTCGGGGCAATTCTTATAACTAGAGGAAGACTTTTCTGACAGTAAGTCATGAACCCCGATTCGCCACCGCGAATGAAAATTAGGCCCTTATTGTCATAAGAGCCTCTTTAATTTAATCTCGTTTAAGCTTATCGGTCGTTGTCGGGCATGATCTCGATCTTTACATTGAAAGAGCCTGAGTTGTCATCGAGATTGCCTTCGTTGAGGCCGAGGAAAAGAGCTCCGTCGCGGGTTGCGACGAATTCCCGTTCGGCTCCGATGTAGATAAAATCGTTATTGTCGTCGCCGATCACGGCGATCAGGGCACCGGTGGCGACGTTTTTGAGCAGCTTTTGGTCATCGTTGAGCGATGGCAGGCCCGATGCGGTCGTGCTGCTGCCGCGGCCGAGGTTAACTTTGCCGTCGCCAGTGATGCGGATGCGCTGGCCCTTGCGAACGACCCAGCCGGAATTCGTCCAGCCGTTGGCGGTATTGTCGGCAAGCACCTTGACCTTCCACTCGATGGGTTTCATCGGTTCGGTCGAGCGGTTCGGGTTCGATGTCTGACGAACCGGTTCGTCCTCGGTAATTACTTTTGCCGGGACCATCAGCGGCTTGTCAGAAACCGGTTCCTTGTACGACGCGGTGCGGTTCGAATTGTCCGAAAGCTGCGGCTGCGGAGCGTCAAAGGCGATCGATTCCACCTCGCCCGCAGTAAAGGTCAACTGCTTTTTGCGTGAACCTTCGCCGATCGCAACGGTGAATTTCCCGCCACCAAAGCCGGTGATCTTGCCCTTGATGATGCTGCCGTCTTTCAGGCGGAGCGTGTCCGCAAACGAGAGCATAGACAGGGTAAGGATAAGGAACGACGACGCGACGATACGTAAATAACTGGGCTTAAATAACATATTTCCTCCGCACACGCGAGAACACAAACCAACAACGAATAGTTTGAACTAGATTGACCCGGTCTTTAGAACCGGTTGATTGATGAATCTTAATTTGTCAGAGTTGCAAAATTTGCTGGCGCTTAAACAAATTCTTTTGCGATCATACACAACTTTCCTAAAGTTGTAAATGAATATTTATCACGCAGGTTATTGAAAGCAGAAGGGTTGACCGTTCGCAATTCTCATTCTGTTTATGCTTAAACAGAATGTTCTATTTGTTAAGCCGCCAGCATATAGTGAGACCGTTGAGTATTTCGGTAACAAACTCGGAAAAATGATGTTCGCAACCAAAATTCTAGTTTTTGGCACATCATGAGTACACAGTACGAAGAGGATTTCTGAAATGTCCGAATTTTTGCCGCAGAGCGGCCTGGAGATACTAGCCAGACATGGAACGTCTGGACGGCTGGAAACTGATTTCTCCGCACTGAAAGTGCGGAAGACGCCCGTTCTTTCGCCCTTTCAGGGCGACGGGGTCCCGGCGGCACGACCAGACGTTTCACGTCTGGCTATTATCTTTGAGCGGCTCCGCCGCCGTGATTCGGACTTTTCCGACATGCTCTTCGTGGTTGTAAAACCTTCTGTTTACTTTTATATGGAGCCGGTGATAAGACTCGAACTTACGACCTGATGATTACAAATCAACTGCTCTACCAACTGAGCTACACCGGCTGATGGGTCGAACGGGGGTGTTTGACCGCAAACGAAGATACTAGCAAAAGTGGCTTCCCGGACGCAAATCGTGTTGTGTGTTTAATAACGTAAAAACTTGTTGACCAACATTGCTCGAGGGCTTTATAATAATGAAGGCCCATTGGGTAACACCGTCTAGAGCCGTGCATTGAGGTTCCTTCAGAGAGTTCTCGCGGCGAAATCATCTGAAACAAAAAAGGAGAAAATCGTGAATTTTCAAAAAACATTCTCATTCCGCCTAGTTTTACTGAGTTTATTTGCCGTTGCGGTGCCGTTCGTCGCGTTTGGGCAGGGCAATCGCGAGCAGCCGGTCGTCCAGGTGACGCTAAACGAGAAGCCGAAACCCGCGCAGGCGATCGCCGGGCGCAATAATCTTTACTGTGCCGGCTACATTCAGTCGAACGCTATCAGTACGGCAAACAAGATCATTGGCGGCCAGGACGAAGCGGAAAAATATCTTTACGCGCAGAACGATTATCTCTATATCAACATGGGGAATGACAAGGGCGTAAATGTCGGCGATGTTTTTGCCGTTGTGCGTCCACGCGGCGGCGTGAAGAGCAAATGGACCACTAAGGACGTCGGGTTTTACGTACAGGAAGTAGGGGCCGTTGAGGTCGTGAATGTAAAACGCGAGGTTTCCGTGGTGCGGGTCAAGACATCGTGTGACAATTTTTTACTCGGCGATCTGGTCGAGCTTGTACCGATCAGAACAAGCCCGGTTGTTGAACAGCTCGCGCCGCTTAATCGTTTCGGCGATCCTTCGGGCAAGGCTACGGGCCGTATCCTGATGGGCCGCGACGGCCATGAGATGATGACCCGCGATCAGATCGCATACGTCGATCTCGGAGCCGATGACAGCGTAAAGATCGGTGATCGACTGACGGTTTTTCGTCCTTTGGAGAAAGGCAATCTGTTCCTTAATTCTGATCGCGAAGGCGTCAGCTCGCGTGACTACGGATTTGAAAGCGACGTCTATAAGGGCGGGAAATTCTCAAATCAGTCTGCCCGCAAAACCGGCGACAAAGCCCAAGGCCAGGAAGTAAGAACACGGGACGCACGCAACGACCGTCCCAAATACCTCCGAAAGGTTGTCGGCGAAGCGGTCGTTCTTAACGTAAAGGAAAGAACTGCTACGGTCGTAATAACCCGAACCGGCCAGGAAATACACACCGGCGATTGGGTTGAAATACAATAAGATAGTTTATATTTAAGTGATGAAAGCCGGGCGTCTGTCGTCCGGTTTTTTTTGAACTCGAACTACAGATGCTTTGCGCCGGAGGCCCCGGCGTTGGCAGGCAAGATGGCTGTGATCCAGTCAGGCGTCAGTTCGGGCTGCGCGTTCTCTGATAAAAAAAGCAAAATATCCGTACATCGACCAAACTGCGGTCAGAACTGCGACCCAGAGGGCGGAGCGACCGACCAGATAACCGAAAACCTTCCAGTCATTTGAGTTGATCGTGAACTTCGCGAGATTGCTGAACGCCGTTTGGACCTCCGGGACTTCCCAGAACGCCGCGGGATAGTCGAGCCCGAAGTTAGAGACGGGCGGCGTGCCGTTTGCTGCACAGACGAGCAGGGCGACGACGGCGACGCACTGCGCCCACATCTTGAATTTGCCCATTCCCTGAGCTTGAATAACAATGCCTTCGCTCGCGGCGACGGATCTAAGTCCCGTGATAATAAACTCGCGCCCGAGGATCACAACGACCGCCCAAGAGGGCGCCAGATGCTTTTCGACGAGGACGATCAAGGCGGCTGAGATCAGGAGTTTGTCGGCGATCGGGTCGAGGAATTTACCGAGAGTCGAGACCTGTTTGCGGCGGCGTGCGAGTTGCCCGTCGACGATATCTGAGAGAGCCGCAACGATGAAAAGTATGATCGCGAGAGCGTAACCGCTCATGCCGAACCACTTTTCCGCAACCGGCGTCAGCAGTACCACTACGAGAAGCGGAACGACGACGATGCGGCCAAGCGTGATGTAATTTGGCAGGTTCACGGTTGGTTAGAGTTTAGGAGGAATGGCAGGAAAGTTCAATTAGCCGGTTGTGCGCGGGAATCTTGCCTGGCTGATTTTTTTACTCGCGGGCAGGACGCCTGCGGTCGAATTAAAAAGGCGGACCGAAGCCCGCCTTTTTATGTCCCCCTTGATAATGCGATCTATGGCAAGAAGTTGAGCGACGGGAATGTGCCGGTATTGAAATTGGCGAGGTTCGGGAACACAGCGCTGAGCGTTGCCTGATCTTGGGGCAGACCAAACCACTTGGCGAACTGCGACGAGTATTGGTCAACCGAGGTCGTCGGGATCCAGCGTCCGCGTGCGTTTGTTCCTGAGTCGGCATCGTCGAGGCCCGCCTTGGTGAGCGTCGGGAAATAGTTGCCGCTTCCGGTCGCATCCGGTCGCCGGCTGCCGTACACGTCACCGCCCGCAACCGCACCGCCCATGACGAACATGTGGCTGCCCCATCCGTGATCCGATCCGACCGTGGTTGGGACCGTTCCGGCAGGGTTGAATGTGCGGCCAAATTCGGACATGGTGAACGTCGTCACGTCATTGCTGACGCCCTGAACGACCATTTCGTCATAGAATGCACGCATCGCCTGACTAAACTGGCTGTATAAGGTAGTTTGCTGCCCCACCTGGTTTGTATGCGTGTCGAATCCACCGATCTGCACGTAGAAGATCTGGCGGTTGACGTTGAGGTCAAATCTCTCTTTGATAAGCCGGGCAACCTGTTTGAGCTGCCGGCCGATACCAGTGTTGGGGAATGCGACGGTCACTTCCTGAGTTACCTGCAATGCTATGTTCGCCTGGATCGCAAGGTCGGTTACGTGACTTGCGGCTGAGATGTAGTTTGATGAGAGATCTTGCTGCCGCAGTGCGTTGAACGCATTATAGCGAGCAAGCGTTGATCCCGTTAGCGTGCCGGTCATTCCGGCGGGAGCTAACACGTTTGCGAGAGAAGTATTCGAATCAGAAATAGCCAACGGCAGCGTCGTTTGCCCCGCTGTGAAAAGCTGAGCACCCGCGATGGATGTAACCATCGGGACGAGCCCGGCTGGATTTTGCGCGGCCGTAAGTTTGTCAGAAACGCGTCCGCCCCAACCGGTGAATGCCTGAGTGTTCGAGATACTCGTCTGGAACTGCGTCTTCTGATCCGAGTGTGATCCGATCTGATAAGGTTTCGGGAATGCCGAGCTTTGATACTGAGCCTTTGTCAGCGGACGCACGAGCGTTCCGACGTTGGCGACAATAGCGAGCTTGCCCTGACCGTATAGTTCGTGGATGCCATTGTTGATGGCTCCGGCTGTTCCGGTACCGAGTGCCGGATGTAGTGCATAGGGAAGTCCGAGCCGGGGAACGTTGATCTGCGTGTTCGTCAATTCGGCCTGCGTCAGCGCTAGGCCCGAGGCCGATCTCTCCGCACTGTAAGCTGTGTAGTTGCTCACGTTGGCGTCATTGTGCATCGGGATTACCATGTTATTGGTGTCGTTGCCGCCGTCCCAATAAAGCAGGACGAGGGCTTTGTAGTTTGCTCCGCCGTCGGGCTGACTGTCGATGACCTTTTGGGCCATTGCGGTCATTGTGCCAAGGTGATGCATTTGAGTAGCCATAGCCGCCATGCTGAGGGCACAGCCGCCTGATTTCTTTAAAAAGTCGCGTCTTGATTCTTTCATATTGATCACCTCTGTACCTGATATTGCGACGAAGTCGCGACTAAATAAACAGCCTGCTGAACGCGGCTCAGGATCTGTGCCGCCGTTGGCGTGGGCGAAAGCGTCACAGAATTGACTGCCGTCTGGATCGTGGTTTTGTTCTGTGCCGTCATCGTTCCATGCAGCATGCGGCGGTTGAGTTCGTCGAGCAATTGGCTGCTCGTCGTGTCGGCCGTCACAAGTGCCTGAAGGTCGGCGAAATCGAGCGACAAGCCTGTTGGCGAATTTGGCACGGCCACGGCGATCGGAACCGTTGTGCTGCCAAGTCCGCCGGGCATAATCATGCGGTTCATGAAATTTGCTCGCTGTATCGACGTGCCGGTGTTCATGATGGCGAACTCCTGACCGATCAGCGTCGTTCCCGGAACTCCGTAGCCCGGAGGGAAGTAATTGAACACGGTCGGTGACATGAATGGGATCTGGGCCATTCCGTTAAACTCGCCGCGTCCGGTGATGAAGCCGTCAAACTGTCCCGTGCCGGCGGCACCGCGAGCGTTTAAGGCACGCAGGAAATTGGTTGCGAACGAGACCGGTTCGCGGAGCTTGCCGTAGTTCGGATCGGTCTTGACGTCGCCGCGGGCTTCCGGATCGAGCAGGATCGCCTTGATCACGGCTTTCATATCGCCGCGAACACCGGAGCCGTTGTCGTTGAATTTTGCGGCGACACGTCCGACATAAGCCGGCGTCGGATCGCTGGTAACCAAATGCTGGATCATAATCTTGCTGACGAAAGGTCCGACATTCGGATGGTTAAAGATGTTGTCAAGAGCCTGTTCGAGCGTGGTACTGGCGTACGCCTGAACTCCGGCCAGCGCCTGAGCGTTTGTCGTCGGGGCGACGAGCGTGCAGTTGACTCCCGCGTTGCAAATAAGTCCGCAGGCTCCTGCACCCGTCGTAGGACAAGCCGCGACATTGGACGTTGTCGAGCCTGGGTAAACCAATAACGTTTTGGCACCTATGTCATGCCGATTGTTAGCCCCGGTCGTAACATTTGGATTGACGAGTAGCGGATCAATGTAATCGAACGTCGTCGTCGAGACATAATTTGGGCATGCTGCGGTCAAAGCTGTGCAGAATGACCATCCGGTCATCACTCGGGTCAGGTTATTTATCGTATCCTGCGTGTAAGAGGGGATCGGGTTATTCTGAGCGTCGAGTTGTACCGTTCCGTCCGGATTGAGCAAGAACAGTCCGACCGTGAAAAGCTGCATGATCTCGCGGGCATAATTCTCATTTGGAGCGAGTCGTGTGCTTTGGCTCATGCTGAGATAGTCGCCCATCGTTGGGCTGAGCGTCATCTCCTTCATCAGGTTACGGTAATTGCCGAACGAGTGTTTGTTGATGATCTTCCACCATTCGACCATGTGGCGGCCCTGCTGGATGTCGTTGCCAGATGTGACCCAGATCTGAGACAGAGCCCAGTTGACACGGTGCTTGAGCTGATTATCTCCATACAAAGCTTCTCTCATGAACCAGGTCTGCGGCTGATATTGAGTGTAAGTATCACGGCCACAATTCGGATATAAATTAACCGTGCCGTCAGTGTCATTGTCGTTGCAGTTGCTTTGCTGACTAATGGGCTGCAGAGCGTTACTCGGAAACGGATTTGCTGCGGAAGGATATTGCGCGGCGAACTGCTCATTGATCCACGACCTAATGCCGATACGACGAAGTTTGTTATCGAGTGTCGTATTTGGGCCAAAGGCGGCTTGTTCGGCAAAGCGGAAGCGGTCGCCGGCCCAGCGGTATGAGATGCCGTCGGGGGAATCCGTACGGGAAACGGTGCGGGCGATCTTGGTTCCGAATGGTGTCGGGCGTGATGCCGGGTCTTCCTTGATGTCGCCGCCGATGCTTCCCAAACCGAGCCGGACGCGATTGCTCGACAGCCCGCGCCATGTCAGGTAAATGATCAGGTCACCGTCAGCGGTCGGAGCGTCCCAGAATCCGATCTCGTCTTTTAGCAGGATCGTTACGCGGTATACTCCGTCGTTTCCGTTAACCGGTTCGAGGCCGATCACCGGAAAGCGGAACTGATGGCCGTTCTTGTCGAGAGCGTAAACGCGGAGGGCGTTCGCACCTTCGTCCTCCATCAGGTCGAGGCTGGTGACAAAAAGTTCGACTTTATCTTCAGGTTGAAACGCCTTGCTCGTCGCTCTCGCAAGGTCCGCAGTACTGCGGATCGTCCCCTGTTCCTGTGCAAGCGCCCGTGTCGAGTCACGTTCGCTGAGTAATACTGGCGTAGGCGAGTTCGGGTCGCCATCTTGAGCTGCGACCGCCAGGGTGGTGGCCGAGACTAATGCCAGTGAAGTCAAAATTCGCAAAAACATTCGCGATATTCTGCTAGTCATACAATCCTCCTGAAGAAATAAACTGAACCGAAACTGCCGAAATAAAAGAGATTCTGGAGTACGAAGGAGCTGTACCCGTTTAATAATGTTTTACAAACTAAATTTACAACAATTTTGCGATAAAGACAAGCATAATATTTTACCGCAAAACAACGTTCTAAAAATGTGTTACCGACTACTTAGACGTACAATATACTGCGATAGTCGAACAAATGTAAAGATATGTAAAACGACTAATTTTGCGCCACTTGCTAAGTATGCCAAACACAGTATTTATCGAGGCTCCGGAGAATTTTAGTTTTAAGGCGACGGTGTACAGCCACGGCTGGTGCGAGCTGGCGCCGTTCACATTGGACACAGAAAACTGGCGGCTGAGCTACGTTTTTCGCGATGAGAAAAACGGAGCGGTGCCGGCGGTCATTTTTGAGGAAAAAAAGAAAATTCGGATCGAAGTCGATGGAAATGGTGTTGACGAGGATCGCCTGCTCCGCGATGTGCGGCATTTATTGAGACTCGATGACGACCTCGACGGCTTTTACGCGTCGATCGCCGGTCACGAACGCCTGAATTGGGTCGGCGAACGCCGTGCCGGCAGAATGCTACGTTCGCCGACCGTTTTTGAGGACCTCGTCAAAACTATCTGCACCACGAACTGCTCCTGGGCTCTCACTAAGATAATGGTAAACAATTTGGTCGAGAATCTCGGTATGGTGTCAGTAGCTCCGGCGTCGCAGGCCAAGGGAGAACCACCTGCGCTAGCGGGTGGTCTGAACCGTGAGGACGCTTCCGGGGTAAAGGAAACAAGTCGAGCCGACACCGCCGTACTACCCGCTAACGCAGGTGGTTCTCCCTTTCCCACGGCTGCGGCGATGGCTTCCATGTCCGAAGATTTCTACCGCGGCGAAATGCGTGCCGGTTACCGTGCTCCGTACTTTGTCGAACTCGCCGAAGCCGTCGCATCGGGCAAACTCGACCCCGAACTGTGGCTTACCAGCGATCTGCCAACCGGCGAGCTTAAAAAAGAAATGAAAAAGGTCAAAGGCGTCGGCGATTACGCCGCCGAAAACCTTCTAAAACTAGTCGGCCGCTACGACGGCCTCGCTCTCGACTCATGGCTCCGCTCGCAATTCTACAAAAACCACAATTCCGAAAAGAAATGCGACGACAAAAAGATCGAAAAATACTACAAAAAATTCGGCGAGTGGCGCGGTTTAGTTATATGGTGCGATATGACCGAAAAATGGATAAACTAACTGGAGCCCGGACGGCTCGTCCGGTTCTAAGCACGGGCGAGCCGCCCGTGGTCCAATTTTTATGAAACCTAGAGGTTGGCATAGTCGTGGATATCTACCGCATTTTGATGGCGGCGAGGTTGTGCAGTTCATAACCGTGCATTTGGGCGATGCGATGCCGCTATCGGTAATACGGCAGTGGAAAGCGGAGCTTGAAAACGAAACGGACGAAAAGAAAAAACAGGAACTTTATTGGGGGGTCGAAAAATACCTTGATCGAGGGATCGGCGAGTGTTATCTAGGCCAACCCAAAATTGCCTTAATGGTGCAGGAATCGCTTATCCACCACGACGGCAAGCGGTACAAATTAATCGCCTGGATAATAATGCCAAATCACATCCATTATTTGATCAGGCCGAACGGCGACATCTCGCTTTCCGAGATAATGCAGAAATTTAAGTCCTACACTTCCCATGAAGCAAATAGGATACTTGGCCGTAGTGGACAGTTTTGGCAGGTCGATTACTTTGACCGGTATATTCGTAACTATGACCACTTTGTCAGGACGCTGGACTATATAAACCTCAATCCGGTAAAGGCCGGTCTGTGTAAATCAATATACGACTGGCCCTACGGAAGTGCCGGAAGTGCCGGGAGCCCGGGCGGCCCGCCCGGGAATCTTATCATCAAGGAAGATTGAATATTTTTGAACGCCTTGCGGCGTTCCTGCGGGCGGGCCGCCCGCGGTCCAATTGCGGTCCAATTGGCAATCCGACTGTCTCTGAACCCCGAGGAGTTAGAACCATGGCTTACAACGAAAAGATTTATGGACAGCTGTTATCCGATGCAGTTCCGGGAATCATCCGCACGGAGGAGGAGTATCGACGTATTGAATCGATCTTTAACGGATTAATTAGCAAAGGAGAGAACGGGCTTTCCCCGGAGGAGAATCGTTTGTTCGAACTTTTAGCCAACCTTCTGGAAGAGTACGAGCAGCGAACCCTACCGAAGCTTGAGAATAGCTCACCCGCGGAGACCTTGAGATTCCTGATGCAGGAGAATGATCTTAGGCAATCCGATCTTGGCGATGTATTCGGCTCTCAGGCAGTTGTTTCAAAGGTTTTGAGCGGAAGCCGAACGATAAGCAAGGCCCAGGCAAAACGTCTCGCCGAAAGGTTTAGAATGAGCACCGACGCCTTTATCTAATAGTCGAGGTGGAAATCGAGAAGGCCCGCTTGAAAACTTACTTCGACCATTTCCCAACTCCAAACGTCTGAAGAGCGAGCTTTGGTAGCTCTTATATTCAAGGACTTGGAGGAAATATATTTATGCAGAGCAATATTATTAGGTTTTTTGCGGGTATCGCGGCGGTTTTGATGTTTGTGGCGGTGGCTGATGTCAGTGCACAGAATACGCGGCGGGAATCGCGTGGGCGGAATCTGAGCAAGGCTCAGGTCAAGGTCATTATCGATCGCGTTGAAGACAGGGTCGATAACTTCGTAAAAAATTATGACAAGGCCCTCGACCGCAGCAAGCTGAACGGTTCGAGCCGTGAGGATTGGTTGAACAATCGGGCCAAGGATCTGGAAAAGGTGACGGACGAGCTTCGCCGCGAGTTTGACCGGCGGGACCTTTGGGTCGAGAACAAAGACGAGGTCCGCAAGTGCCTGAATATCGCTTCGGACATTGACCGGAATATGCGAAATTATAAGTTTGGAGCAGCGGCGGAAGGGAATTGGTCGCGCGTCAGGTTCGAACTCAACAGCCTGGCCGACGTGTATAATTTGCCTCGCGTCGGAGCGAATGCTTACAACTAACGCCTGCGGGCGGGCATCAACATAATTTACATGGCGGGCGGGTCGTTCAGGTCGACTCGCCTTTTTTGCTTGAGACACGAGATTTAGGCTTGACAAATTGTTGCAAATGTGAAACAATATCAGGCATTCCGTAATGTGAAGATTTAGTCGAGATGAACGGAATATGAACAGATCTTCATTTAGTGTGGAACAGTGGGACGGACAGAGAAAATGACCTTAAACCATATCATTTCAACAGTTTATGACCGTCCCGTGGCTGTCCCAAGTTGTCCCAACGTGGGACAAGAGTCACCGGGATGGGATCGAAATGATCGGAAATGGACAAAGGCCGGTGTTTCAATTGCAAATTTTCGAAGGAAACAAAGTTGGAAGGATTAACGTCTAATATCTTAATCCTTCTTTACTGATTTGTAGTAGAATGGCTGAAAAACCGAAGCGGTGAGGCAAAAGCGATGATCGAGACCGGAACAGTACTACAGCAGCGATACAAGATCGACAAACAGATCGGCCAGGGCGGAATGGGTGCGGTGTATGTTGCCACGGACCAGCGTTTTGGCTCGACGGTCGCGATCAAGGAAACGCTTTGCATGGACGACAGTTTCCGCAAGGCCATCGAACGCGAAGCCCGTCTGCTCAACAGCCTCAAGCATTCCGCCCTGCCGAAAGTGACCGATCACTTTGAGGAAAACGGGATCATGTTTCTCGTGATGGAATACATTCCCGGCGAAGACCTGTGCTGCGTGCTTGATGAACGCGGCAAACCGTTCCCGGTTAACGAGATGGTCAAATGGGGCGATCAACTGCTCGACGCTCTTGATTATCTACACCATCAAGAGATCCCCGTCATCCACCGCGACATCAAACCGCAAAACCTGAAACTTACACCGCAAGGGCAGGTCATTCTACTGGATTTCGGCCTCGCAAAAGGCAATCCGTCAGATGTGAGCCATCAAACGGCCGCGAAGAGCATTTTTGGATATTCGCGAAGCTACGCCTCGCTCGAACAGATCCAGGGAACCGGAACCGATCCGCGAAGCGATCTGTATTCGCTCGCCGCTACGCTTTACCATCTGCTGACCGGCGTTGCACCTGAAGACGCGTTGACACGGGCGATGAGTGTTTTAAGCCAAAAGCCTGATCCGCTTGCTCCGGCGAATTCGATAAACCCCGAGGTTCCGCGAGGTATCGCTGGTGTGCTGCAGAAAGCGATGGACCTAAACGCCAGCGAGCGTCCGAACTCGGCAGCCGAGATGCGTCAAATGCTGCGGGAAAGCGAAAATTATGCATATCTTGCTGAATCTGCGACCTTTGCCCATCGAATTTCGGACCCGCAGGTTTTTGCGCAGCCGACGCGATTGATGCCCGAGGGAACGAAGCCGATCTTCAGCGATCCAAATGCGAAAACCGAGGTACTTCCTGGCTTTGGGTCACAGGTTACTTCAGTTCGCGCAGACGGCTCGGAACAACAAACAAATGTTGTCGCTGCTCCGCTGACCTCTGTTCCGCCGGCGAAAGGCCGCGGGCTGGGTGTTGCTGCCGGAGCTTTGATGGTGCTTCTTGTTGGGGTTGTGGTGGCCGGTGGCATCTATCTGGCTAAACCGTCGGTTTTCGGGATCAACAACGACAGCGGCAAAACGGGCGATACGGGAACGACAGTTCCTGTAACTGCTGATTCCACAGTTACGTCGAATCCGAGCAACGCAACCGCAACGTCCTCGGCACAGAACGTTCCCGAAGGTGAGGCAAACACTGCCAAAGTGCTGACCGAGGACGTTCGCCCCGCGGCACCTGAGAAACCGGCGGAAACGACCAAAAACGTAACCAAAGCAACCGGTTCCACAAAGGCAAACAATACAAGCAATCCGGACGATACCGTAATGGATGTTCAGATCGATGACCACGATATTCCTCGTGGAGGAGTTGTATTAACGGATCGGGACGAGAATGGCAAGGTCACAACGCTCCGCGTTAATCCAACGGGGCCGCCGCCAAATGGACAACGTCCGCCGCCGAACGGGGGGCCTTATCCTTTTCTGCCGCCAAATTTTGATTTGAGAAAGTTAACGCCGGCTCAGCGGCAAAAGCTACAGCGGGTTTTGCGAAATAATCCGCAGATGCGTCCGCCGATCCCGCCGAAGCCCGAGAATTAGACCGCGTTCTCAGCTTCGATTACCGATCTTATTTTTGCGGTCCAGAGGTCGAGGTTTTCGCGGTGGCTGAGCGACGGATCTTCGACAATATTGAGCAGCGGATGATATTTGACAATTACACGCCTGAAGAGACACGGATATTTTTGCTTTTGAGGCCAAATGCGGTTGCCGCCGCTAATGGTAACCGGCAAAACCGGAACATTTGTTTTCATCGCGACACGCACCGCACCGGTTTTGAACTCAAATAGCTTGCCGTCAGCGAATTCCCGGGCGCCTTCTGGAAATATCGTGAGAATAGCTCCTCCACGAAGAGCCCTGACGGCTTCCTTCATCGCTCCGGCCGCAGATCTCGGATCGGGCACTACAGGGAAGGCTCCGATGTATCTGATAAGCGGGCCCACGATCGGCCATTCGAATGCCGGAGCGAACGCCATATATCTGACTCGCCGACGCATTGGCAGGCAGATCCAGACGGGATCGATGTACGTTTGATGATTGGCAACAACGATGTATGGCGGCGAATCATTCGGAGGGATATTATTTCGGCCTTCGTAGCGGATGAACCAAACAGCTTTGCTGACCGTGTAACCGATAAAGCGCAGCAGATCCATTATGATCTGAGGCGGGTATTTGAACGAAGAGGTGTCGGTCATTAGGATCGTACAAACCGGGTTGCCGGAGCTGCAAAAGCTAGAATTGCACGACCTCTACCTCCACTTCAAACTCTCCGTCAGTCGGGTCGTCAATTGCGTCGGGCTCATCCGATGTTTCCGCATCGTATGAACCCCCAACCGCAATTACTGCCGGTGCGGGCTTTGCCTCTTTGACCAGATGCAGTTTGTCGACCGGGAATTCGCTGTCCAGAAACTCAAGCCGCAGCAGCGTTTCATCGCTTTCGACGTCTTCACGGTTTCTTACGATCGCAAGCGAATAGAAATCGAGCTTCTCGCAAGCGAATTTTACCTTATCGCCGACGTTTGCATCGAGTTTGCATTTTAACGAGGCTCCGCCGATGCTGATATCGCGCGTGGTAGCAGTATTCTTGACAACGCTTCGGGTTTCTTTTTGTAGAAGGCTTACGCCAACCTGCAATGACATCGAATATCGCGGGAATCTACGCGGCTTAAATGCCGTCACGGCCTCGGTTATGTTCCACAGACCGTTCTTTGCCATCCCCGTGATCCGATAATGCAGTCCGGGATTTTCTTCGTGGCTCGCCGGAGGTTTTTTGCCGACGAAAGCGACACCAATGTCGTAACCCTCTTCTTCCGGTATTCGGCTGGGATTGCAGTATTGAACGAGGCCGAGAATGGGATAGAGTTCTTTTTTCTTGTCGTAGACTCGAAGGTCGGGCGGCATCTGTAGGACAAGAGCGACGAGGCGGCCTACGTTGCACGGCTGCGGCGATGAAAAACCCGCACCATTTCGCGAGATCGTGGTGACGGTCGCTATTTCTTTCCAGCTACTGCCGTCTGCTTCCTTGGCTTGAACAATGGCTTCAAGGTCGATGGCAAGCCGGGGCTGAGAGCGTTGCACGTGCTCGGTATTTTCGTTTTGCATAGGATGAATATGTGATGCTATTCACTAATTGGCTAAAGTTTATTTACCTTTTGCCGATGAGAGAAATGGGAAATAAGTGAGAATTTCAGCCATCCATAATCGGCTGATTCTATTGTACTGAATCTCTGGAGCGAATGTCATCACTAAAATTTAGCTGCGTTGGGTGTCCGGTCAAGTGACAGGAACGGTGCGCGAAGCGATGACCTTTTCGATCGGCAGTTCGGCGTCAACGAATTGTAGGTGGAGTGTTGGGCTTTCATTCGCCAGAACCTTTCGGTTACGAACGATGGCGACGGCGTAGAAGTCGATTTCCTTACACGCAAATTTGACCTTGTCGCCAACACCGGCGGTCAGAGAACAGGGAACGGAAACGCCGCCTGCGGCGATATTCTGCGTATAGGTTTCTTCACGGGCGATCGGCTGTTCGGCCCGTTGAAGCAGTGAGATGGTGACGGGAAGCGATATCCAGTATCTAGGCTGTTTGCGATTTTTGAACTGCGATTCGGCCTCGGTAATTTCCCAGAGTCCGTCTTTCTTCATACCGCTAATGCGATAGCTCTGATTCGGGTTGGCCTTGAAGCTTTCCGGTATTTGCTTTCCGACAAACCCAACGCCAACATGAAAAACGGTATGGCCGTCGACCATTCCTTGATTACAATATTGGACAAGACCTAGAACCGGATACAACTCTTTTTCCTCATCATACGCCCGAAGCTCAGGATCGAGCGGCATGACAAGCGTGACTAGGCGCCCAACTCCGACTGAGCGCGGCAAGCTGAAACCGGCTCCGTTTCGCGAAACCGTCGTGACTTTTGTGACTTCCTTCCACGTCTCAGCATCACTTTCCTTGACCTGGACGATCGTTTTTAATTCTAGATCTACTCTATCCACCCGACGATTCTCCGGCGCAGTTGTCGCAATAAAATCCGTATCTAAAGACATAAAATGAGAGATATGTGGTTAGCGGGGGATTTGAAAGGACTTACCCAATGCCTTCGAGTGGGAAAAGGCGGTCGATGAACTCCAGATGTAACCTTGTAATACCATCCTGACCGACGCGCGCACCACGCACCACGGACAGTATTGTAACATTAAATCGGTCGCTGGAAACACGTAAAAATGTTCCGGGAGTTGCTTTTAGCGTCGTGAAAACTGCTGCACCGCCAAGACTTATATTCTCAGTCACCGTGGATTCCGATTCGATAACGCTTCCGAGCGGATCAATACGCTCGATGCGGAGGCTTTCGGGAATGAAAAAGCGGGTTTGCTTTCGAATCTCGATAGGCAAGTCGCTATCGTCGGCCATTAGGTCAGCAGCTCCGACGTGCCAGAATCCGTCATCCTCCCCCTCGCGATGAGCTATGTCGAAGAGCATTGCCGGGTTGGCATAATAGGAGGCCGGCGGCGTCTTACCGATGAAGCCAACGCCGATCGAATATTCAGGACTATCTACAGACCGGCCAACCGAAATACACCGCCTGACGACCGCCCATATCTTGTATTGAGGTTCGCTGAAATCGAATGAGCGAAGCTGCCTCGGCATCGGCAGCGTGAGAAGCACCAGACGGCCGCGTTTTATGGGCTTTTTGGTAACAAATCCCGCTCCAAATGCCGAGACATCACTAAGCCGCGTTATTTCATTCATGGCCGTTTCTTTGTCGATCTTGAACTCGACACGGATCGGAAGTGGAAGTGAGATCCGATGGATCCTACGGTTCTGTTTCTCGGCCGCTGTTTGCGGAGCGGCCGAGACGATCGAAGGAAATTGATCTTTGGTTGCGGTAAGCATTTGGGTTAAATAAAACCTGCCTTTTTCAGTAGAAATGGGGAGTTCGACAGTTTGCTAACCAGGCTTTTTGCCTGTAAAATATAGAAACAGTTAAGACGCGCAACATTCCAGAAACTGGGTCTCACGTCGCGTTCTTGAGCCCGCACATATCGGAAAATAAACAATGGATTCACTCTTAGACCGTAATCAAATTAATATCGAAGACGAGATGCGCCGGTCGTATCTCGACTACGCGATGTCCGTCATCATCGGGCGGGCGCTGCCGGATGTCCGCGATGGCCTTAAGCCGGTTCACCGCCGTGTTTTATGGGCGATGAGCGAGCTTGGCAACACCTTTAACAAGCCCTACAAGAAATCGGCGCGTGTGGTCGGCGATACCATCGGTAAGTATCATCCGCACGGCGATACGGCTGTTTACGATACTGTCGTGCGAATGGCGCAGGATTTTTCAATGCGTTATATGCTGGTGGACGGGCAGGGGAATTTCGGTTCGATCGACGGGGACAATCCGGCAGCGATGCGATATACCGAGGTTCGCATGGCAAAGATCACCGGCGAGGTGCTCGACGATATTGAGAAGGAAACAGTCGATTTTCAGCCGAACTACGACGAATCGCTGTCTGAGCCAAAGGTTCTGCCGACGCGCATTCCGCTCTTGCTCGTAAACGGCTCTGAGGGAATCGCCGTTGGTATGGCGACGAAGATCCCGCCGCATAATCTGACTGAGATCCTCAATGCGACGATAGAACTCATCCAAAACCCCGCAATTACGGTGGATGAGCTGATCCATTTTGTCCCGGGCCCTGACTTTCCGACGGCAGGATTTATCTATGGCCGTGAGGAAATTCACCGTGCCTACAAGACTGGCCGCGGCATCATTCAGGTTCGCGCTCGTGCGGTTGTCGATGAGATCGGCCGCGGCGATCGCGTCAAAGATGCGGTCGTTATCACGGAGCTTCCGTATCAGGTAAACAAGGCCCGTTTGATCGAGAAGATCGCGGAACTTGTCCACGAAAAACGCCTCGACGGCATCTCCGAGATCCGCGACGAATCGAACCGCGAGGGCATGCGAATCGTCATCGAGTTAAAACGCGATGCGGTGCCGCAGGTCGTTCTCAATAAGCTTTATAAGCTAACGCCGATGCAGTCTTCGTTCGGTATCATTAGCATTGCGATCGTTGACGGCCAGCCAAAGGTTCTGACTCTCAAGGAAATGCTCGAGGCGTTTGTCGAATTTCGCCGCGAGGTTGTCAGACGCCGTACTGAGTTTGACCTAAGGAAAGCTCAGGCCCGTGCTCACATTTTGGAAGGCCTGAACAAGGCCATCGACGCTCTTGATTACATCATTCCGCTGATCCGCACCTCGCGTTCGGTTGACGAAGCTAGACAATGGCTGACGGCAAATCTCGCGAGTGCGAGCGATATCTCAACCTGGCGTGGCGTCACCGGCGACAAATCGAAGGCTCAGTTTGAAAAGGAACTTTCGAAAGTTGTGGTCGGACTGGATTTCTCCGAGATTCAGGCTCAGGCGATTCTCGACCTGCAATTACGGCGACTTTCGGCTCTCGAACGTCAGAAGATTCTCGACGAATACGCCGAGATCATCAAATACATTGCCGAACTCGAAAATATCCTCCAGAACGAAAGCGTACTCCGCCAGGTTATTACCGACGAGCTGACCGAGGTTAAGCGACTATTCGGCGACGAACGTCGCACGGTCATTGTCGATGCCGGTGTTGAACTCAGCATTGAGGATCTGATCCCCGATGAAGACGTTGCGATCACGGTCACAAATGCCGGCTACATCAAGCGAACTCCGGTCACCGCGTACACCCGACAGGGCCGCGGCGGTAAAGGGCGTTTGGGAGCGAAGGCTAAGAATGACGATTTCGTTGAGCACCTATTTATCGCCTCGACGCACGCTTATTTAATGATCTTTACCGACGACGGGCAGGTCTTTAAGATGAAGGTCCACGAGATCCCCGAGGGCGACACCTCCGCTCGTGGTAAGGCCGTTGTCAATCTGGTCCAACTATCCAGCGAACGCAAACTCGTGGCAGTTATGCCGGTCCGTGATTTTGCTGAGGAGATCTATCTGACGATGGTCACGAAGCAGGGAATCATCAAAAAATCCTCGCTCGCCGACTATCAGAACATTCGCCAGTCCGGTATCAACGCGATCAATATTGACGAGGGCGACGAGTTGCTTGAGATCATCCGCACCGACGGCAAGTGCCAGATATTTATTGCTACTCACGACGGTATGGCGGTCAAGTTTAACGAGTCGGACGTTCGCCCGATGGGACGTGTGGCTCGCGGTGTGAGAGGCGTCAACCTTCGTGGCGGCGACTATGTCGTGTCGGTCTGTGCGGTCTCGCCCGAGGGAACTGAGAAGATCCTCTCGGTGTCAGAGAAAGGCTTTGGCAAGCAGACAACGGTCGGCAGCTATCGCCTGACAAAGCGCGGCGGCATCGGCGTTATCAATATGAAAACGACCGACAAGACCGGCAAGGTCGTGGCGGCGTTCCCGGTCGAGGATGACAGCGAGATCATGATCATCACGCAGCAGGCGAAGCTCATCCGCCTCGGTGTCGACAAGATCCGCGAGACCGGACGATCGGCCCAGGGCGTCACGCTCATCAAATGCGGCGACGACGACCTCGTCACCAGCGCATCGCTTTTGGCGGTGGATGAGGAAGACGACTAGCCGAAAATCTATCACCAGCAAGCGGGACGCTTGCGCTCCAGTCAATTTTTGGGGGAAGATTTTGTGCAAACGCAAAAAACGACAGAAAAAATGTGGCACGTGCCACACTTTTTTAAAACAGGCGTATTTTCGCACAAAATGTGAGAAAAACGGGCGATTGGTCGATGGTCCAGGTGCGGTTTTCGACCAAAAACTGGCCGATTGGTAGAGTTATTTGCGTGATTGGTCAAAGGTTCACCACTCTACCAATCTAGACGGAATATTAAGCAGCGACGCCGCGCATTTTTTCGTAGATCTCGATCCACTTCTGCGGCGTGACCTGAGAGGCGAGTTCGCCGATCAGGTCGAGCGGCACGTCCGCGAGTTTTGAGAAGCGGATACACGATTTGCCCATGTTGAGCTTTTTCCCGGAGCGCTTGGGCCACTCGGCGACGAACCAGTCAAGCTGATCCTTCACGCCGTACAAATACATCGAATAGAGAGCAATGTGATTCTTCTGCGACGCGAGGCCCATAAACCCGAGCGGCAGATTGGGGTCGCAATGATAGCCCGGCGGATACGTTTCCTTCGGGACGACCCAGGCGATGTGGCCGTATCCAATACATTCTTTGAATCCCGCAGGCAGATTGTCGTTGATAACCTTGCGGATCGCCGAGATCGCAATTTGCCGGTCTTCAGACAGGCCGGCGATGTATGCATCGGGTGTTTTTGCTGTAGATTGCATCGTAAGTCACTTCGAAAAAAATTAAGATCATATTACCACGATCTCGATCGGGCAAAAATAGTTGTAGCTTTTCGGTAGTGGATCAGTTTGAAATAATTGTGATTCTTAGCCTGCGGAGCGGGCAGAGTGATATTAGCTACACGTGGAGCTTTGCGGAACGTGTAGGAGATGCCGTTTTTGGCCGGAGCCTGTGAAATAGGCGAAATGATCAATCCGTATCGGACCTTTCGCCTGTTTCACAGGCTCGCAAAATAATTGGCGGGCTTTCCCCAGGTTCCGCTCTGCTCCACCTGGGGCTACAATTATTCCGCTGCTCCGCAGCTTAAGAGCGAACTTTTCCCTACGTCCATTAAAACATTCAAACTGACCCACTACCAGCCTTTCAGGGCGCTTGACCATTTTCGAGCAGAGTTTCAAGATGCTGTTTTTCTATTCCGAAAAGCGACTTGATCTCGGCAATCTGTTTTTCAAACTGCTCGGCTTCACTTTGCTTTTTCAGGCGAGTTCCCACCAGCATATTATTTTTTGGCGTGTGCTCGATCGAGACAAATTCGAATAGTTTAGTCGAATAGCCGCTGCGTTCGAGCAGCAGCGAACGCAAGCCGTCGGTCAGGGTTTCTGCAGTGCGTTCGAGCATGACGCCGTGTTTTAGGATGTCGCGGAACATTGCGGGCGGCTTTATCTGCGGGCGGATCTCCTGATGGCAGCACGGAGCGGCGACGATGAGGTTGGCTTTGGCCGTGATGCCTTTAAAAATGGCGTCGTCGGTCGCCGTGTTGCAGGCGTGGAGGGCGATGAGGATATCGACCTCGCCAACGTCATAGTCAGCAATGCTGCCGACGACAAAATTGAGTCCGTCGAAGCCTGCCGCGGCGGCGATTCCATTCCCGAGTTCGACGAGCTCGCTTTTTGTATCGACGCCGGTCATGCGAACATCGACTTTTCGCGTATTCTTAAAATAATCGTAAGCCGCAAAGGTCAGATAGCCTTTGCCCGAGCCCATATCGACGATCCGAAGTTCTGTCTGATCTTTTAGTTCCGATTTGTCGACAAGGTTCGCGAGTACCTCGACAAATTTATTGATCTGCCGCCATTTGTGTTGTTCGCGGTCGCGAATACGGCCATTGTCGTCGGTAATGCCGAGCGAACGCAAATAGAAACTATTGGCATCGACCTGTTCCTTTTTATCCCGGTCATGTGCCGCCGCCGGGGCAGCGGTAAACGTAGGTTTGCCAATATTTAGACGTGATTTACCTTTTTTGCCGAGTTCGAGTTGGTAGTCGTGTTCCGTGGTAAAAAGATGTGCACTGCGAAACCCGTTGTCGAGAGCATCGCCGATCAAGGCAATGCCTGTGTCGAGATCAAAATTCTTCGCCGTATCGCGCGTCGCTCCGCGATAAAGAAAGTAGAGCCGAGTGCCTTTTTTCGTCGTGACGAGCCGGACAAGCATTTTTTGCAGCTGGGTGTCCGGGCCTTTATAATTGCCGAGGGTTAGTTTTACGAAATTCTTTTTTTCGAGGCTTTCGGCAAGGGTTTCTAAAAATATATCCGCGTTTTCTGACATCTAGAAAAAGGTTAGCACAAAATGAAAAACTTATTTCACCTCGCCTTTCCGGTCAACGATCTCAACGCCGCACGCGAATTTTACGGCGGACTGCTTGGCTGCGAAGAAGGCCGTAGTTCTGAGCATTGGGTCGATTTTAATCTTTATGGACACCAGATCGTCGCACATCTCGCTGCTGATTCCGGCATCAAAACGGCGAACGAGGTCGATTCCGATCACGTGCCTGTTCCCCACTTTGGCATCGTTATGGAGATGGATAAATGGCACGAATTAGCGGAACGTTTGCGGGCGAGCGGCGTGAAATTTGTGATCGAGCCAAAAGTTCGCTTCGCCGGCGAGGTCGGTGAGCAGGCGACGATGTTCTTTCTCGATCCGAGCGGTAACGCATTGGAATTTAAGGCCTTTAACGATTTTTCGCAGGTGTTTGCGAAGTAAGTTATGACTTTTCACTTATCACCTATAACTTATTTCGGAGATGCGGTTTTCCGAAATAAGTTAGAAGTTTTGGGTGAAAGGTTCTAAGTATTTATGAAATATCTTTCGTCAGTAATCTTCGTCGCGCTAGTGGTTTTTTCGACACTTGGCCAACAGCCGATTCGCACCGTTGCAATCACGATCGACGATCTGCCTGTCGTCTCAACGCGGACCGATCTGAAAAACCGGCAACAAATCACGAAAAAGCTGATCGGGCACATCACTAAAGCAAAAGTTCCGGTCATTGCTTTCGTAAACGAGAACAAGCTTTATGCGGGTGACAGGCGCGACGAAAAGCACGTTGATCTACTACGTATGTGGCTCGCCGCCGGACTTGAACTCGGCAATCATACGTTTTCGCATCGAGGCTTAAACCAAATACCGCTCGCCGATTATGAAACAGATCTACTGAAAGGCGAAAAGATAACTAAGGAATTGCTGGCGGAAAAGGGCCGAAAGATCCGCTTTTTTCGCCATCCATTTTTGCAGACCGGGCGAACGCTCGAAATCAAGGCCCAATTCGATTCGTTCCTGAATGATCACGGCTATCGCATTGCTCCAATCACGTTCGACAACGCCGATTATATTTTTTCGAAAGCGTACGACACTGCCTTCGACAAGAACGACAAAAAACTGATGAAACAGGTCGGCAATGCGTACATTCCGTACATGGAAAAGAAGCTCGAGTATTGGGAACGTCAGTCGGTCAAGCTTTTTGGCAGGGAAATGAGCCAAACGCTGCTCATCCACGCGAATTTTATTAACTCGGATTATTTTGACGATTTGGCTGCGATGTTCAAAAAACGCGGATATAAATTTGTCGATCTCGAAACCGCGCTCAAAGACGAAGCCTATGGTTTGCCGGACAAATTTACTGGCAGAGCCGGAATTTCGTGGCTCCATCGCTGGGCTCTCGATCGCGGTCGTGAAAATGTATTGACTGATGAGCCGATGGTTCCTGAGTTTGTTTTGAAATTGTCAGGGTTTGAATCGGAGTGATCTGCCTTTCTGTGGCACAAGCCCGCGCGTAAGCAAGGGCGATATCCTGAACTCTCGTATTCGCCCTTGCTTACGCGCGGGCTTGCGCATACGGGCTACTTCCCAAACTCTCCGTCCATCATACGCCATATTGCTAGTGGATTTTCTTCCATTAATTCCTCCGGCAAAGCCGCGTCCGGGAAATTCTGAAAACAAACCAGTCGCGCAAACCGTGTGATCGCCCGCGAGCCAACCGCCGTCGAGCGCGAGTCCGACGTTGCCGGATACGGGCCGCCGTGGACCATCGACGGGCAAACCTCGACGCCGGTAGAGAAGCCGTTAAATATAAGGCGGCCGACTTTGGTTTCGAGGATCGCGATCAGATCGGCGTATTCGGCGAGGTCTTCGCCGTCGCCGTGAACGGAGGCGGTCAATTGGCCTTCGAGATTGCGGGCGATGTCGAGCAATTCTTCCTTTGACGATTTAATGAAAAGCGTCGTCGGACCGAAGATCTCATCGCTGAGTTCGGGAATTCTAAGAAATTCCTCAGCGGATACCTCGAACACCCCGGGATTGACCGAAAAGCCCGTTAGATTGGTATTTGAATTGAAAGTAAATCCCGTCGCGTCACGTTTCCTTCGGCTTGCAGCTTCGCTATAGGCGTTACCGATCCCACCTGTCAGCAGCGGCAATGGCTCTGTACGTTCGATCAACGGGTCGAACGCGTCGATGAAATTCTCGCCCGCGGCACCATTGGGAAGAAACACGAGCCCTGGTTTTGTACAAAATTGTCCGACGCCGCCGGTGACTGATGCATGAAGGCCCGCCGCGAGGGCCTCGCCGCGTTTTTCGATCGCGCTTGGCAGGAAAAACGTTGGATTTACGGAACTCATTTCGGTGTAAACGGGAATCGGTTCGGCCCGGGCGGCGGCGATGTCCATTAATGCACGGCCTCCGCGGCGTGAGCCTGTGAAGCCGACCGCTTTGATCGCAGGGTGTTTCACTAGAGCTTGTCCGATCTCGTAACCGTCCGCGAACAAAAGGCTAAACACGCCTTCGGGCATTCCGCAATCGGCAACCGCTTTGGCGATCGCCGTACCGACGAGTTCTGCGGTTCCGGGATGGGCTGTGTGCCCAATTACAATAACAGGGCAACCAGCGGCGAGAGCCGATGCCGTATCGCCGCCTGCGACTGAATAGGCGAGCGGGAAATTACTCGCACAAAAGACGGCGACCGGACCGAGTGGACGAAGCATCGAGCGAACGTCGGGTTTTGCTATCGGCTGGCGATCAGGAATTGCATGATCGATGCGGGCGTCGACCCACGAGCCTTCGTCGAGGAGATCGGCAAACATTCGAAGCTGTCCGCACGTGCGTCCGCGTTCGCCGACGAAACGGGCGTTCGGCAGAGCGGTTTCGAGGCTTGCACGCTCAATCAGCGTATCGTCGAGGGCTTCGATATTGTCGGCAATTGCACGTAGGAATTTTGCCCGCACTTTGCCGGAAAGGCTGCTGTAGGGAATTCGAGCCTGTTCGGCGAGTTTGGCGGCACGGTTTAGTTCGTCGAGCGAGGCTGAGTGGAAAGGCGGCTCGACGGCTTCGCCGGTTTGCGGGTCGAATGCCCGGAAAGTTTTCCCGCCCTCAATGCCGCGCATTGAGCCGATGATCGATGTTCCTGTTATTGTCATGTTTATGGTTACGAATGTTGGTGCGAAAGCCGCGCGTAAGCAAGGGCGATTCACGAACGTCGGATGATTCGCCCTTGCTTACGCGCGGGCTTTTGCAGTTTTACGGCCTTTCTGCAATTGCTTTGTCAATAATTTTTAACGTATCCGCTAATTCCTGTCCCACCAGTTCCAGCCTTGGTGGGCGGCAGCGGGAACTGCCCATCCCGACCTTTTCCTGGACGAGCTTGATGAGCTGGACGAATTTTGGCACCGTGTCGAGACGCAGAAGCGGCAGGAACCATTCGTAGAGAACGCGTGCTTTGTCGGCATCGCCGTTCATCGCGTAGTTGTAGAGATCAACGGATTCCTTTGGAAACGCGCTTACGAGGCCAGCGATCCAACCAGTCGCACCGGCGTTTACGCCTTCAACAATGCAATCATCAACGCCGACAAGGATCGTGAGTTTATCGTCGAGCAGCGCACGGATCGCGGTCACACGACGAACGTCGGTGCTCGATTCTTTGACAGCGTGCAGATTCGGAGTTTCGGCGGCGAGTTCGGCGATCTGTTCTGGGATGAAATCGGTGCCGTACGCGACCGGATTGTTGTAGAGCATGCACGAGAGTTTCGTCGCTTTGCAGACCTCGGTGATGTGATATTTGGTCTCGCGCCAATCGCTGCGATAGACGTATGGCGGCAAGACCATCAGGCCTGTGCAGCCCGCCAATTCGGCTTCGATTGCCTGAGCACATGCATCGGCCGTTGTCATCGCGGCGATCGCGGCAACGACGGGAACTTTGTCACCGACGGCCTCGACCACCGTTTTCCAAAGGGCGATCTTTTCGGTGATCGACAAAGCCCCGCCCTCGCCGAGGCTGCCATTTGTGACAATGCCGGTGCAGCCGTTCTCGACCAGCCATTTTACGTGGCGGGCCGTGAATTCGTGATCGATCTGCAAATTTTCATCAAAACAAGTCGTGATCGCGGGCATCACACCAGTCCAAGCTAGTCTCATAGATTCTCCAATTTTACCGGAAATATAGGCGGCCTCGCCGCTCCAACCGTCCAATCAAACAAAAATTCAGTCGCCGCCCCGCAGATACGCCCCTGACACGGCCCCATGCCGCATCGCGTCTGTAACTTTGCAGTTCGCCACGAGTCAAAAGATCCAAGCCGTCCGTATTCGACGTCCTCGCATCGACAAACCATCGTTTCGTCATCTGCGAGCGTTTTTAATTCATCTCTCAGTGCAAATGTCTTGTTAAGAGCTTCCCCAAACCGCCGTGTTTTCTCGCGTTCGCGGAATAACTTGCGAGCCTCTTCGAATTGACCGGTCGCAGCAAAACCAGCGATCTCGCCCTCAACGAGCGACGCCTCGACACCACCGATCCCGGTTGGTTCACCTGAGCAATAAACATTTTCGCACGTTGTCTGCTGAAATTCATCGACGGATACGAAAGTGTTTTCGATCGTGCACCCGAGAAGCGATGCGAGCTCGGTGTTTGGAACCAAATGGAAGCCGATGGCGAGGTAATCACAGTCAACAGACCATGTCTTTCCGTTACGCGTAAGTTCTACGCAGTTACGTTCTTGCTCGGGATTTGGATGCAAAAGCCCGCGCGTAAGCAAGGGCGAATCATCCAACGTGCGCGTTTCGCCCTTGCTTACGCGCGGGCTTTCGCATTGGGTCACCCAGCAATTGGTGAGATATGGAATATTGAGGATCTTTGCTTTGAGCTCGATTCCTTGCCTGACCTTTGACGGATAACGCCAAAGCCCGACGGCGAATTTGTTAAGCTTTGTGGCGGGAGTTTGTTCGGCGATGGCGAGGACCTTAGCTCCTTTTGATTTGAGGTATTCCGCCACGACAAGCAATAAGGGCCCCGTACCCGCGACGATAATTCGTTTATTCTCAACCTTTAGTCCGCCCTTGACCAAAGCCTGCAAGCCGCCGGCGCCAAAAACTCCGGGCAGTGTCCAGCCGGGAAAGGGAAGGAATCGCTCGCGGGCTCCGGTTGCGAGGATAAGTTTTTGGAATTCAATTTCAACGGTACCGGATGGTATTTCGGCCCGGAGCGAGTTTTTACTCGATGCCGCGAAAACCTGAGCATTGTTGATGATGTTGATTTTTTTGGCATCAATGGCGGCAATGAGTTTGACCGCATCCGGCGATTTCGTTTTCCCCAATTCCGCCCGCCAGATCTGGCCGCCCAGACGCGGGTTGTCGTCAACGAGTGTGATGCGAGCCTCGTTTTTTGACGAAGCGGCCAGAGCCGCCGCCATTCCGGCTGGGCCGCCGCCGACTACTAGGATGCTTGTGTTTATGATCCTCATGAAAGAAGGTTTAGTTCGCTCCGCCCGCTCACGCAGGCGGTTCTGACGTGTTGACCTCCATACCGTTTTCTGCGAGCATCGTGCAGCTTCGCTGATGCGGGATGCCGTTTATCGTCACGCGGCATTCGAAGCAAACGCCCATTCCGCAGAGCGGGCCGCGTTCGGCGCCGGTAACCGAGGTGCGAAAATGATCGAGTCCCGCATTCAGGATCGCCACGGCGACCGTGGTGCCGGGTTCGACTGAAATAGGAGTTTTATTGATCGTGATCTCTATCATTTTTTCGACCGACCCGTGTTATGTTGCTCACCTCCTCAGCGCTTAGCGTCCTTTGGACGCTGGCAAGCGAGACGCTTGAGCTCCAGTCAGGCTGCGAACCTTGACGGCGAATATGGATTTGGGTCGATCTTCGACTCTTTGCCAAGAATTTGATCGGTGATCAACTCAGCGGTCGCGAGCGAAGTCGTGATGCCCAAACCTTCGTGTCCGGCGGCTGCATAAATATTTTTATGAGCCGGAATCAACCCTATATACGGCAGATTGTCAGGCGTCGCCGGGCGAAAGCCTGTCCACGTTCGCACGGCGGAAAGCCGTTTTAGACGCGGCATGTATTCGAACGACCGGGTTATCATTCGCTTTAGAATCTTATGGTCGATCTCCGTATCTTCTGAACCGAATTGGCGTGATGAACCGAGCAAGATTTGGCCCGTGCTTCGCGGTTGGACGTTGAAGGCGACGGAATCAGCGTCTTTGCCGTGCGCCGATTTCAGGTAACCGAGTTCGATGAGCTGGTGCGAAACGAAACCGGGATATCGATCCGTGATCACAAGATGACCCTTTCTTTTTAATATTTTAAGCGATGGCGACAAGGTTGACGCAAATGCTCCGGCGGCATTGATCACTTTTCCGGCAACGATCTTTTCACCATTTTCAAGTTTCACGCCGTCGTCCGAAATTTCGACTGCCATCTTACCGGTTTGGATAACCGCCCCATTCTGCCCCGCTCTATCGATCAGAAAGTACGTCGCACATAGCTGGTAAACGACGCTGTCGCCTCGAACGAGCAATCCCCCGGCGAGACCTTCGCGGAGGTTGGGTTCCGCATTTCTGAGTGCCGTTTCGTTTAGTATTTCAGCTTCGACGCCGTGATTCTCGTAAAGATCCTTTTTGCGTCGCACCTCTTCCATTTCTTCGTCATCGGCCGCTACCCAGATCGTGCCGCAGTGTTCGTATTCGCTGTTTTTGGGCAGCGTCGGAGCGAGATCGTTCCATAGCTTTTGTGAATAATTCGTTAGGGCAAACTGAGCTTCGCTATCATCCATAACGACGATGTGACCCATTCCGGCAGCGGTCGTTCCGGTTGCGACGGCGTATGCGTCGATCACGACAACGCTCAACCCAGCCGCCGAAAGGCTCGCGGCGCAGGCTGCGCCGACGATCCCGGCTCCGACAATGGCAACATCGAAAGTCATAAAACTAAAGGGAGAACCACCTGCGTAAGCGGGTGGTCGAGTTGCGGTTACGATATTTTAATTCCTAAAAACGATACGTTGTTCTGACCCACGCAGAGACCACCCGCTTACGCGGGTGGTTCTCCCTATGCTCTCAAATACCGAAGCAGAATGGATCACGCGGATCGAGAATCAATTCGAGCTCAGCGGTCACGAATGCCGAACCGCGGATCGAAGGGATTATTTTGTCGCCGTTGATCTTAACACTACCCTCGAACACGCTGCCGATAATGCTTTCCTGTCGCCATGTTTGGCCTTCTGCTAGTTTGCCGTCGGCGTAGAGGCAGGCGAGTTTTGCACTGGTGCCGGTGCCGCAGGGCGAGCGGTCGTATTCGATGCCGGGGCAGAGGACGAAATTTCGGCTGTCGGCGGTTGGCGTCGAGGAAAAAAGCTCTATGTGGTCGATCTCGGCTCCGCTTGCCCCGGTAATGTTGTTTTTTACAAGAGCGTCGCGAATGCGGGCCGAGAAGGTAGTTAACTCTTCTAAATTCTTTAGTTCTAATGTTAACGGATGATCGCCCACAAGGAAAAACCAATTGCCGCCGTACGCGACATCGCCGGTGACCGTGCCGTAGCCTTCCACATCAACCGCGACATCCTTGGCATCGCGATAGCTTGGGACGTTGGTGATGGTGACCATTCCGTCGGGCCTTAGTTCGGCTTCGACGGTGCCGACGGGTGTTTCGATATGGTGAGTGCCGGCCGCGATGCGTCCCATATGTTCGAGGGTTTTGACGACCCCGATCGTGCCGTGGCCGCACATGCCGAGGAAGCCGACGTTGTTAAAAAAAATGACGCCGGCAGCAGAATCGGGCTTGACCGGCTCGCATAATAATGCACCGACGACCGCATCGTGGCCGCGAGGTTCGCGTACCACCGCTGATCGCAATTTGTCGTGATCGCGGAGAAAATTCTCAAGCCGCTCGGCCATCGTTCCGATGCCAAGATCGGGGAAACCGCCGATAACCACGCGCGTCGGTTCACCGCCGGTGTGCGAGTCGATGGCCTTAATTCGCGTGATTTCGGACATAAGATATGAAGAATTAAACCACAGATAGATGCAGATTTACACTGATGGGAAATCGATTTTTTCTCCAAAAATATCTTTGTCGATTTGTGTTAATCTGTGGATATTAGCTTTATGAAAACCGCACTCATTCACCATCCGATCTACCAAAAACACAACACGGGCCCCGGACATCCTGAGACTTCGCTGCGATACACGGCGGTGATGGACGCACTGCGGGGAGACGCGGCCGTTTGGGAGAACCTGATCGAGATAACGCCTGAGATCGCGACAAAGGGACACATTCAGGCGGCGCATACGCCTAATCATTTTAAGTTTGTCGAGGGTGCGATCGAGCACGGACTCGACCGTTTGGACGCGGATACGACGATCTCGATTCAATCGTTCGAGGCGGCGATGTTTGCGGCGGGCGGAGCGGTCGCGGCGGTGGATGCGGTGATGAAGGGCGAGGCAAAGAATGCGTTTGTCGCGGCACGTCCACCGGGGCATCACGCGTCGGGTGAGCATGCGATGGGCTTTTGTATATTTAACAACATAGCCGTCGCCGCCAAGCACGCTCAAAATTACAAAGGCATCGACCGTGTCGCGATCGTCGATTGGGACGTGCATCACGGCAACGGCACGCAAGGGATCTTTTACGCCGACCCGAGCGTACATTTCTTTTCGATGCACCAATATCCGTGGTATCCGGGAACGGGAACTCGCGGGGAAATGGGCCACAGCCGCGGGCTCGGATCGACGATGAATCTGCCCGTCAAAGCCAATACGCCGGCAGCGGAGCAGAAACGGATGTTCGAGGCGGCGATCGAGGATATCTCGACTAACTACAAGGCTGATTTTATATTAATTTCGGCAGGCTTTGATGCTCATCTGAGCGATCCGCTCGGGCAATTGCGGCTGCAGAATGAGGATTATATTTCGATGACTGAAACGGTTCTAAAATGGGCGGACGAGGTCTGCGGCGGACGCGTCGTGTCGGTGCTCGAGGGCGGTTACAACCTCGAAACTCTCGGCGGCACCGTCAAATCACATGTGGAGGCTTTGATGCGATGAAAAGGTTGTTTTTTGTGCTATTGATTGCAGCGCTTATTGCCGGTTGCAACTTGAAAGACCTTCCAACGGAATTTCCGACTCCGCCGCCGATCGGCCCGGCGACACCGCTCGAAAAGATGACACTCAAACCCGACGCGGAGCTTGAGAAGCAGATCGCCAAGATCGCCGAGGCAGCGAAAGGCAAAGTTGGCGTCGCGGCACTCTTGCTCGAAACCGGTGACGCCGCGACGCTCAACGGCGATCAACGTTTTCCGATGCAGAGCGTCTATAAACTGCCGATCTCGATGGCCGTCATGGACCAGATCCGCCGCGGCGAACTCGATCTTGACGAAAAGATAGGCGTTACGAAAGAGGACATGGTCGCTGAAGGCCAGCGTTCACCTCTTCGCGACGCGAATCCGAACGGCGGGGAATTCACTATCCGCGAACTTATTCGTCTCGCGATCGTCGAAAGCGACGGCACCGCGAGCGACGTCCTAATGCGCATCGCTGGCGGAGCTCCGCAGATCCAGAATTTCCTGACGCAGATCGGCGTCAAAAACATGCGGGTCGCTAATACCGAGAAGGAACTCGCACCCGATTGGCAGACGCAGTATCAGAATTATTCGACACCAGCCGACGCAATCGAACTGCTCCGATGGCTTCAAACGTCAACCGCAAATGCGAAAAAGATTGATGACAACGAAGGGGGCGACAAACTTGCGGAAGACAAAGCCAACGACGAGATCGTAATGTGGTTCATGGCCGGATCGAATCCCGGAGCAAGACGCCTCAAGGGACTGCTGCCGGCAGGAACCGTCGTAGCCCACGAGACCGGAACCGGCGGGACGCAAAATGGTATTACGGGTGCTACCAACGATATCGGCATCATTTATCTGCCAAATGGCAAACACATCGCCATCGCCGTTTTCGTCTCCGATTCACCAGCCGGTCAGGACCTCCGCGAAGCTGTGATCGCTAAGGTTGCGAAGGCGGTTTGGGATCGCTGGAATTAATAAAATTCCGGTGCCTAAGTACGTATGAGAAATAAAAGCCTTGCGCAAATTCTTCGAAGTTCACCGTTCGTGGGACTTGATTTTGATCCTTCTCGGGCGGACGATCCGCCAACCGAGAATGTGTTTAATGAGGAAATGAATATTACATACGAAACCGTCCGTCAAATCGCTATTGCACTTCCAAGTGTCGAGGACGGTCTTTCCTATGGAGCACCGGCACTCAAGGTGCGGAAGAAGTTGTTTGTGCGGCTTCGCGAGGATCTCAATGCGATCGTTTTGAAGACCACGTTTGAGGAACGCGAGGAGTTAATGGCAGCAGACGCAGATGTTTATTTTATCACCGACCATTATCTCAATTGGCCGTATGTGCTCGTCAATCTGACAAACGTGAGCGAAGAGGCTCTTGGTGACATGATCCACCGCTCGTACAATCTCGCGATAGCTGAGGGCAAAAAGCCGAAAGTCGCAAAGTAGACCCGCCAAAAGTTACCTGAAACAAATTTCGCATCCTCCTCGTTATACCTGCATCTTAGAAATTGGCTTATTTTCGATAATCAGAGGTTTAAATTTTATGCGTAATAGTTTTGCCCGCCGTTTGTTTGCGGGTTTGATGCTCGCGACATTTGCGGTTTCGGGCGTTATTCAGGCTCGTCCTTTGCCGGTTCCGTCGGTTTTTCTGCAGGATGAGAAAAAGAAGCTGCCGCCGGTCAATTATATCCGCAGCCGCAAGATCGATGTGAAGCATATTGCGATCGATCTAAAATTCGACTGGGACAAGGATCAGGCGATCGGCGTGACGACGGTGACTTTTGCACCGTTCGACGACACGAACACTTTCCAACTCGACGCGGCGATGATGACGATCAACTCCGTCAAACTCGTTGGCGGGCCTGATCTCAAGTACACCTACGACGGCAAACGAGACGGCGACAATCTCGATGTCACGCTTGATCACGTTTACAAGGCCGGCGAGGACGTAAAGGTCGTTGTCGATTACGCGACCAACTACGTAAACAAGGCTGAGGGCGATACCGCGATCGGCGGATTTGGGCGTGGTCTGCGGTTTATCAAGCCGACGGCGGATAACCCTTCGAAGCCGCGTCAGATCTGGTCGCAGGGCGAGACGGAATTTAACCGATACTGGTTCCCGTCGTACGACACGCCGAATGATTTTCACACTCAGGAACTGCGTGCGACGGTCGAAAAGCCGTTCTTTGTCGTCTCGAACGGCAAGTTGATGGACACCAAGGACAACGGCAACAACACGCGGACGTTTTACTGGAAAATGGACATTCCGTTCTCCAACTATCTTTCTTCGATCGTCGTGTCCGAAACAACGCCGGTCGTGCAGGATTTTGACGGCATTCCGGTTTACAACTACGGCTACACGAACGAGACGAAAGAGGTTGCGGCGACCGTGAAGAATCTGCCGGCGACGATGCGATTCTTCTCGGAAGTGACCGGTGTGAAATACGCGTATCCTAAATATTCACAAGCATTTGTCGAAGATTTTGGCGGCGGAATGGAGAATATCTCGGCGACGACGCAGATCGAGGAAATGATCCACGACGAACGCGAACTGCTCGATACGGATAGCGAATCGTTACAGTCGCATGAGTTGGCCCATCAGTGGTTTGGCGATTACGTAACGTGTCGCGATTGGGGCCAGATCTGGCTGAACGAGAGCTTTGCGACCTATATGCAGACGATGTGGACCGAGAAGCTCAAAGGCCATGAGGAGTTTCTGTATACCGACATTCGGGGAAATCAGAACAGCGTTATCGGCACGTGGAACTCAGGCAACCGGCGCCCCATCGTAACGAAATACTACGCAAATAAGGACGCGATGTTCGATACATACGCGTATCCGGGCGGCGGCAGCGTGCTGCATATGCTTCGCAAACATCTCGGGGATAAGCTTTTTTCGGCTTCGCTCAAGCATTATTTAACGACGAACGCTCATCAGCCCGTTTCGACCGAGGACCTTCGCATTGCGGTCGAGGAGACGACCGGACAGTCGATGGATTGGTTCTTCGACGAATGGCTTTACAAGATGGGCCATCCGATTTTTGAGGTCACGCAAAGCTACGACGACGCGGCGAAAAAGCTGACGCTGAACGTCAAGCAGACCCAGAAGCTCGATATCAACAACGAGTTTCCGCAGACGGAATTTTTCCAGACGTATGTGGATGTGGCGGTCGACAACAAAGTCTCACGCGTTTGGCTCGAACCGAAGGCTGAGAATGTCTTTACTTTCGACTTGGCAACGAAGCCGAAGCTCGTGAATTTCGATTACGAAGGCACGCTGCTCAAGGAGATGAAGTTCGAGAAATCGACCGACGATCTGCTGTATCAGATGGCAAACGACAAGGACGTCATAGGCCGCCGCTGGGCAATGGCTGAACTAGAGAAGAGGGCCGCGAATCCTGCTGAAAAGGCACGCGTTGTTGATGCTCTGATAGTGTCGGCGGAGAAGGATCCATTTTGGCGTATTCGCCGTGCCGCACTGTCCGTGATCGCGAATTTGTATTCACCTGATCCGCGTCCGGGCCAGCCGCGTCCGGCGGCAACACTCGACGCAAATGTCGAAGCCATGCTGATCCGCCTGACAAAGGATAAGGAATCGGCGATCCGCGGTGACGCGATCGAACTGCTCGGTGAGACGCAGGACAAGAAACACGTTGACCTCGCGTTGGGCATGGTCAACGACCGCAGCTATCAGGTCATCGACCAGACCGCACTTGCCTTGGGACGCATGAAAGATGGCCGTGCTTACGACGCGCTTGCAAAATTAACGGCGACGCGTTCGTGGAAGGGCCGTATTCAGATCGCGGGCTTTAACGGTTTGGCAGAGTTAGCCGACAAGCGCGGATTTGATGCTGGTTTTAAGGCTGCGACCGACAAAACCCTGCCGTTCAATGTCAGAACCTCGGCCCTCGGTGTGGTTGGTGCTACCGGCAAAGGCGACGCTCGTGCTTATCCGTTGATCTTTGAGAAATTTAAGGCGGCTTACGACGCGGGCAACGTTCAGGGAATCGTCAACGGCATTCAGGCGATCGTAAAGCTTGCGGACCCCCGCGGCCAGGAAGCGATCGATATGCTGAAGGTGAAATTTAAGGATAATCCGGGAGCGATGCAATTCGTCGCGACTCAGGAAGCGGCTTTGAAGGCGGCGATCAAACCATAATACAGACAAAAGAAAAAGGCGGGGAAATCAAAAGACCCGCCTTTTATTTTATGTATTATGTCATCGGAATCCAACGCCTTAATTTTGGCTTCCAATATAACTAAACGCCGAGAAGAGGTAATTGTTCCAAATTGTGCGCGAAACTGAGATCCACGCGACAAACTTGCGTGGATTTTTCGATGTTTTTGTAGAAAAATGTGTGCTAAGATTACGAGAAAAGCAGGCAGAAACAATGCAGGAAGTGCTGAAAAATATTGACTATGTGCCGACCGTTTTCGATTTCGGGCCGCTCACATTAACCGACGAGCAATTCGAAAGCCTCGCCCGCAATCATCCGGATCTGAATATCGAACTTTCCGCCGAGGGGGAATTGATAATCGTGGCGCCGACATTACCTTATACTGGCGGGCAAAACGCCGACCTAATTTTCTTTCTCACCGCGTGGGCTCGAAACGATGGAACTGGAAAGGTTTTTGACTCGAACTCGCTCTTCACGTTTCCAAACGGTGCAAAGCGAGCACCGGACGCGGCTTGGATAATAAAAGATCGTTGGGATGCGATCTCGGAGATCGAGAAGAAGAAATTTTCCCGGCTGGTTCCCGATTTTGTCATCGAGCTGCGATCTGGTTCGGACAATCTCAAGACTCTCAAGGAAAAGATGGCCGAGTACATTTCGAACGGTGTGAGGCTCGGATGGCTCATTGATCCCTCGAAAAAGCGAGTTCATGTCTATCGAGCAAATGGCGAGATTGAAGTTCTAAACGATCCCGCGATCGTGTCGGGCGAGGATGTGTTGAAAGGCTTTGAACTGCACGTTCGCGAGATATGGTAGGTTGACTCGCGGCCCTCGACTCTTTAGACTTATAAACTGATAAATGTGGTGAGTTACAGCAACTTGCGGCCACGTAAAATAAACCGCTAAACAGCAAGAGTAACATCAACGATTTTATCGAAACTCTGTGCTTGTTTGGCACCGAGTTTTTTAATTTTGAGGGGCGACTGCGATGAAAGCGGAACTGTCACGGCTGATATTGTTTGTCGACGACATCGAGAAGATGTCGGATTTTTATAGTGTAGTTTTGGGGCTCGAAAAACTTCCGGGCGGATCGGATGGGTTTGTTTTGCGGCAGGTGCATCGCAAGTTTGCCTGCATAGTTTGCCGACGCAGCACCAATCTGAAAGCAACGATTATCCGAAACGCGAAGATACGTACGTTAAGTTCGTTTTTTATTCATCAGATGTGGCGACGGACAGGCAATATCTCCTCGATTGCGGCGTGCGGATGAACGAGACCGTGCGGTATGGTGAGATCGAATTCTGCGACGGAGCCGACCCGGAAGGCAATATTTTTCAGATCAGCAGCCGATAGTCGGTTAAGGTTTTTATGAGTTTGGGTTTCTTAGAGTTATTAAAAGAAAAGATCGTAGTGTTCGACGGTGCGATGGGGACGTATTTACAGTCGCTGTGTTTGCCGATCGAGGATTGGGGCGGGGCGAATTTTGAGAACTGCTCGGAGAATCTGCTTTACACGCGGCCGGACGCGATCGAGGCGGTGCATTCGGCGTTTTTGGATGTTGGGTGCGACGTGATCGAGACGAACAGCTTCGGCGGGAGCGAGGTTGTCCTGGTCGAATTTGGGATCGCGGACAAGACTTACGACGTTAATTTTAAGGCGGCGGAACTTGCGAAACGTGTGGCGAGCGGGTATTCAACATGCGACAAGCCTCGTTTTGTCGCGGGCTCGATCGGGCCAGGAACGAAGCTGCCGACGCTTGGGCATATCACATACAACGACCTGAAAGACGCGTATCGCGAGCAGGTTCGCGGGCTTGTCGATGGCGGTTCCGATCTTTTGATGGTTGAGACGTGTCAGGACCTGCTACAGACAAAGGCGGCGCTTGCGGCAATTTTTGAGCATTTTGAGAAGTACAAGATCAAACTTCCGGTGATCGCGTCGGTCACCATCGAAGTTTTCGGCACAATGCTTAACGGCACCGAGATCGGTGCGGCCTTGACCGCACTCGAACCGTTTCCGATCGATGTTATCGGCATGAACTGCGGCACCGGGCCGAAGCAGATGTCTGATAGTTTCCGCTATCTTTGCGAAAATTCGCCGATTGCCGTTTCCGTGTTGCCAAATGCGGGGTTGCCCGAGGTAAAGGATGGTAAACAGCATTACGACGAGACGCCGGAGAGCTTTGCGGCTCAGGTCGAGCATTTTGCTAACGATTTTGGAGCGAATATCGTCGGCGGCTGCTGCGGAACTTCGCCAGAGCATTTGCGGCTCGTGGTCGAGCGTTTATCGGGCGTTTCGCCAAAACAGCGTGGTGCAAAACTGATCCCGTCGGCGTCGTCGATCTATTTTCAACAGCCGTACACGCAGGACGCTTCGTTTTTGATCGTGGGTGAGCGGGTTAATGCATCCGGATCGAAGAAGATGCGTGATCTGCTCGATGCCGAGGATTGGGACGGTCTCGTTTCTCTCGCGAAATCGCAAGAGAAAGAAGGTGCGCACATTCTGGACGTCAACGTAGATTTCGTCGGGCGTGACGGCATTGCGGATATGCATGAGCTGGCGTCGCGGCTCGCAACGGCCGTGAAAATTCCGCTCATGTTCGACTCGACCGAGTGGGAAAAGATGGAAGCCGGGCTCGAACACGCGGGCGGCAAATCTCTCCTGAATTCAACAAATTATGAGGACGGCGAGGAGCGATTCTTAAAAGTTCTTGATCTTGCCAGACGTTTTGGTGCCGGTGTTGTCATCGGGCTGATCGACGAAGACGGAATGGCCCGTTCGTTTAACGATAAGGTCAGGATCGCTCGTCGTGCTTACAAACAGACGGTCGAAAACGGAATTCCGGGACACGATATTTTCTTCGATCCGCTTGCTCTGCCGATCTCGACCGGCATCGAGGAAGACCGCAAAAATGCCGTCGAGACGATCAACGCGATCAGGCAAATTCGCGAGGAAATGCCTGACGCGAATATTATTCTGGGCGTCTCCAACATATCATTCGGCCTAAATCCGGCTGCCCGCGTTGTACTGAATTCGGTATTTCTCCACGACTGCGTCGATGCTGGAATGAACTCGGCGATCGTGAACGCGTCGAAGATCTTGCCACTGATGAGATTTAGCGAGCTAGAGATCGATACGGCGCGCGATCTCATTTATGACCGCCGACGTTTCGCCGGGAACGCCGACGGTCTTGCCCGCGATGGCGCCCGCGTTCCCGGCTCGATCTGCCTTTACGATCCGCTGGGCGAATTCTCGATGATGTTTCAAGGCAAATCGGCCCAGTCGATCAAGCCCGATATTTCGAATCTGCCGATCGAGGAAAAGCTAAAACACCACATCATCGACGGCGAACGCATTGGCCTCGAAGATTCGCTGAAAGTCGCGCTCGAAAAATATCCGCCGCTTGAGATCATCAATGATATTTTGCTGGATGGCATGAAAACGGTGGGCGAGCTGTTTGGTTCGGGCCAGATGCAGTTGCCGTTTGTCTTGCAGTCGGCGGAGTCGATGAAGGCGGCGGTGAAATTTCTTGAACCATTTTTGGAAAAGGTCGAGGGCTCGAACAAGGGCGTGCTCGTACTCGCGACCGTTAAGGGCGACGTGCATGATATCGGCAAAAATCTGGTCGATATTATCCTAACGAACAACGGTTACAAGGTTATCAATCTCGGAATCAAACAGCCGATCGACGATATTCTTCGCGCTGCCGAAGAAGCGAAATGCGATGCGATCGGGATGAGCGGATTGCTCGTTAAATCGACGCTCATCATGCGCGACAATCTCGAATTGATGAACGAACGCGGCATCAAAGTTCCGGTCATTCTCGGCGGAGCGGCGCTCAACCGGCGTTATGTCGATGCGGATCTCGTGCCGTTGTATAAAGGGAAGCTTTTCTACGCTCGCGATGCGTTTGACGGATTGCACGCGATGGACGAACTGACGCAAGGACCTGAGTCCAAAGCCCAAAGTCAGATGTCCAAAGTTGCAACGGCAAACGGGTCAGAACCGGGAACGGTACCGACTGGGTTGGACGACACCATCGAGACGATCACTGACGCCGAGGACCTGGTCGGCGAGGACGCCAAGCTTGGTAAGGCTGCGGCCCGCGTTTCGACGCGTTCGGCAGGCGACACGACACACACGACCCGGTCGGATATTTCCGAGAATGTCGATCGGCCAAAGGCTCCGTTTTATGGCTCAAGGGTGGTTGAGATCACCGATCTGACAAAGGTTTTCGATTTTATTAACGAGACGGCTCTCTTCAAGGGCCAGTGGCAGTACAAGCAAGGCCGCAAATCGAAAGAAGAATATGACGCGATCCTGAACGAGACGGTTTATCCGAAATTCAAGGAGATCAAAGCCCAGGCGATCCGCGAAAAGCTGCTTGAGGCAAAGCTTGTTTACGGTTATTTCCCGTGTCAATCGTCGGGGAACGATCTGATTATTTATCAGGACGATGAGAAGACAGAAAGGATGCGATTTACCTTCCCGCGTCAGCCGCTCGAGCAGCGTGGCGGGAAAAATCTGTGTCTTGCCGATTATTTTGCGTCCGAAACGGAGCGCGGGCATCCTGCCCGTACGCGCTCCGGCGTCGATGTTGTTGCTTTCCAACTCGTCACAATGGGCCGCAAGGCGAGCGAGCATTCGGCAACGCTCTTCAAATCAGATAATTACACTGATTATCTTCTTTTTCACGGCCTTTCAGTCGAATCGGCTGAGGCTTTGGCCGAGATGTGGCACAAGCGGATTCGTGAAGAGCTTGGCATCGCCGGAAATGACGCGCCGGAGCTTGCGAAGTTGTTTCATCAAGGTTATCAGGGTTCGCGTTTTAGCTTTGGCTATCCAGCGTGTCCGAATATCGAGGATCAAACGAAACTCTTCGAACTGCTCCAGCCCGAACGCATCGGCGTTGAGCTGACGGAGGAATTCATGCTCGATCCTGAGCAATCGACATCCGCGATCGTTATTCATCACCCGGACGCGAAGTATTTCAATATCGAATAGTGTATTAAAAAAAGATGCGGAAAAGGCTGCCCTGCGGGATTCCCGGGCAGCCTTTTGGTTTTATGAATAGGCTTTTCAGTCTATTCCATGCCGACGAAGTCGATCTCCGAAAGCGTATCGACAACTTGTACGATCCGTGAGCTGAACCGGTAGCGTTTCGCCGATGCTCCGATCACGTACGACTGTCCGGCCTCGACATCGGCAAACTGGTAGTAACCAAACGATCCTGTTGTTACGGTCTGTCTGGTTCCATCAGCCGCGGTTATAGTCACCCTCGCGTTTCTCACGCCTCGGCCATCGGGTGTAACGACCCGGCCGGAAACGACGACGCCGGCGGCGGTCGATCCAACCTGAACGTTACCCGATTGATAGGTCGTCGTCAGCAGTGCTCCAGTCGCGCTGGAGACGCTTTGCGCGGTCGGGACGCCGCCGAAAGTGACCGGCGTCAATCCGATAGGCGCGTTTGCCGCGACATTGTACCTGATCGTGATGATCTGGCGTGTGCCCGCGGCATACGTGTTTGTCGAATCGACCAGCACGCCAACTCTACCAGCAGCGACGTCGTTCAGGTTCGTTCCCAGATTGCTTCCTGCCGGTACACCAGTTCCAATCGTCACGACCGGATTGCTAAGGATCGCCGGATCGGTCTGTACCGAGAAACTGGCTGACGACTCGTTACCGAGCGAAAGCAGTTCGAACGACACGACCACCTGCTGTCCAGCTTGAGTCGCCACATTTACCACACGGATCGTACGAACGCCCGGTGTCGGTGTCGGCGTCGGCGTTCCTGCCGGTGTTGGAGTCGGCGTCGGCGTTGCAACCGGCGTTGGGGTTGGAGTCGGCGTTGCAACCGGCGTTGGGGTTGGAGTCGGTGTTGCAACCGGCGTCGGGGTTGGCGTTGGTGTTGCAACCGGTGTTGGCGTTGGCGTCGGGGTCGGTGTCGGAGTTGGCGTTGCTCCGCCGCCAGCACATGTGAAGACGAGCGAGAAGCGGTTGACAGTACCCGTGTCGAAGCCTGCGTTGTCGCTGACGTTCAGCGTCCATGTTCCAACCGCAGCCTGGCCATCAAAACCGGACAGTGGATTGTTCGGCGAGAACGATCCAGTTGGAAAGGCCGCAGCATCTCCACCTGCGGCGCACTGGCCCTCAACCGCCGGGAATCCGCCGTCGTCATCAAGGATAAGCTGAGAAATATTGTTGTTGTTACATCCGTTTACCGTGGCCGGTACGCCCGGACGGTCGAAGAACGTTACAGTCGTTCCTGCTGGTGAGGTTAGTGTAAAGGCGAGATCGCCAACCCATGAATGGGTCACGCCAACTCCGGGGTCGTTTACGGTTGCACTCTGCGTTCCGTCAAACCTGAAGTTTAGGTCAGTGATCGTACAGGCGGTTCCGACAGCGACCGGAATGTTGACACCCGCCGGTACATTATCAGGAACGGTAACCGCCGGCCCGGTGAAACTAACCGTTTGGCCTGCTCCCGGTGTCGGCGTTGGTGAGGGTGTCGGCGTAGGTGTCGGGGTCGGCGTCGGTGTTGGAACGATACCAGAGATCACGTTGATGTTTCCATCGTTAATATCGAAGAAGATCTTTCCGGTCGCCTCGACCTTAATGCGGCCCTGCGTGGTCTGAGTATTCGGGATGACCACATTTTCCGATCCATCGTTGGCTGTGCTAGCAACCAAAACCGTCGGGAACGTTTGTCCGCCATCAGTTGAATAGGATATCTTGACGGTCGCCGCGCTCACCGGGGCGTTTGTCGTACCGGCCACGGCCCAAGTTACGGCCTGTGTCGATCCCGTGCTGTAGACGGTTCCCGCTGGCTGTGACGTTATCTGGAACGGGCCGCTGTTGCCGTCGACCGCGACCGTTGCAGTTGCCGTATTGATGCCGCCGCCGTTTGCCCGATTGTCGCGGGCGATAACCTGAAATGTCATTGATCGCGCGATCTGCGGCATGAGTTCACCGGTCAGCAGGCCTCCACCGAAACTTGCCGGCGGTACGTTTGCGTTATTAAGAATATAGGTGAGCGACGGGAATGTTCTCGCCGGATTCGTGGATGGAAGATATGGCCTAAAGATCGGCAACGCACCGCCTGCGTCAGTATTCGGAACGGCGGTCGTCGCGGCTCCCAGGTCATATTCCTGCCAGTCGAAGGTAAGCGTGTCGCCATTAATATCGTTGCCGGTCGCGGTCAGAGTGAAAGGCGTCTGTTTGGGAATATCAAACACCGGACCGCCCACAACCGAAACGTCAGGTGGCGTGTTCGCAGTCGCGGTCGTTACAGCACATGTATTACCGTTTCCGGTCTGGCTGTAAGCTACGATCACTTCCAGGCTCTTCACGTGAAAAGTGTCGATACTGTTCAGCGCCAGATTTTGGTTTCCGCAGATACCGGCATACGCCATGATCGTGATACCGCTGCCGGGTTCGTAAGCCGATC
>JBEBJB010000076.1:0-4018 GCA_040080065.1 Pyrinomonadaceae bacterium | reverse complement strand
ATCCTCCTTCGGTCCTTATCGACCGTTTTGTTTTTTGATCAAAACAAGGATACGCTACTTTCTTTTTTACCCTCTTCCACAACTTTCGATACTAGCTCCTCGCTGAACTTCAACGGCGGATAGCGCCCGTTGAATCTCCGCCCGACGAACTTCCGCAGTTGACCTTGAACGCTGCAATGTGGATTCGGCACGCTCCATTTCAGCCCGTAATTCAGAATCTTCGAGCGTCGCTAAAACCTGTCCATTTGAGACCGTATCGCCTTGATCCACGTCAATTGAAATTAATCGCCCAGGTATTTTCGAAGCAATATTTACAACGATTTTTGATTCAACCGTTCCAATGCCTTGAATCGATGGCGTGATTCTCCTCTCCGATATTTCTGTAACCGTAACTTGTGGCGGGCGCAGCCAAAACCACAAAAGCCCCCCGGCCAGAGCCAAAAATCCTACTGCCAAAAGGACTCTCAAGAACGATTTTGTGTATCCGCCTTTCATTAACTGCTCATCGTTTCCAGTAAGCTCTTTCGAAAAATCACTTCTCCTTGAATTTGGTCAATAATACGGAAACTTTTGATAAAGCTCTTATTTCGTGAACGACATTTGGTTCGATCGTAACCAACACACCTACTTTTAGTTCAACCTCTTCCTTTTCCTCGCCGACAATTAATAGGCCTTTTCCCGCAACACATTGAATCGTAATCGGTTCGGCGGCTTTATGAGCATCCAAAATGGCTTTATTGCGTAGCGTGATTTGGACGATTTTTCGGCGATCACCATCAAAAAGCGGCGTAACCTCTTTATCTTTGCCGTCGCCGATTTTAGTTTGTAAATTCAACTTTTGCATATTTCTTTCCTGACTATTGACATTAAAACCGATGAACGTAATCATCAGAGCAACTCCTAAAACTACAGTTAAAAACAAAATTCTCTTCATTTTTGACAAACCCCCAACCTGCCTCCGAAACTTTATTAAGATTCAGACAGTTGAAAAATACTCGATTAGCCGATCAGATCATTTCCATCTGGTTGAAATCCGAAACCGCGCGCAAAGCGGGCAAAAACTAATCAAACTCATCAGTAAAAACGCAATTCGGTCAATCGCCGGGCCGCAATGGTCGGACCGGGAAAATCCGTTGTTACCTCAGATGGTCGTATCATGCGGCTTAGCACGCGGCGTCGCCCTTGGGGTGAGGGTAGCGGTCAGACTGGTCTTCGTCGTTGTGGGCATTTAGACAAACAAAGTCCTTTTCGATCAATATTCTGAGTTCGGTTTGTTCGTCCGCAAGAAACGTTCCGGCAAGGCTAACCTCGTCGGAGTTGGCCCAGCTATTGGCGTCGGAGGCAGGTACGCGAACCACGATTATTCCGTCCGCAAAAGAGGCCGAAAAATTACTGTTGGGCGTCTTTTCGAGCAAGTAACCAAAGTCGTTTTTACCTAGCCCAAACCGCACGTTGTCCCCGATGGTTCCTGTTTGATCAAAAGTCTCGACTTCGGAACGGGCCAACCGAAAACGAAGAGTGTTTTCTCTAATTCGAAGTTTCATGATCCATCCTCAACGCAAGTCTTAGAATAAGGAACGTAACACGAAGCACGGTCGCCGAAATATGATCCAGATCACTTTTTTTGCATATGGCTAACGGATAAGAGTGCGAAGATGCTCAGTCGTTTCGACGAATATTCTTCCGCCGACTATTTTCAGATATCCCTTTTCCGCGAGTTTTCGGATAGTCCGGATCGTGGTCTCGAGCGAAAGCCCTGCCATCTCAGCTATATCTTGCCGTCGATGGGTGATCTTCTTAACTTCGCCCGCATTCATTTCACCCGTAAGCCTCAAAATAATGCTCGCAACACGCTGCTCGGCGGATGGCGTGGCCAAAATCTGAACGGTATCGGCACGGTCACGGAGAATGCCGCACATTCGGTTAAGCACCAGGGAAGAAAATTCGGACGATGATTCCATTAAAGCAAGAAACTCACCCCGCGGGACCATTAGAAGCGAGCTGTTCTCGATTGCAACGGCTGTTGCGGGAAATCGCTTTCCGTCCATCGCCGGCGGAATTGCGAATATCTCGCCAGCCTGAAACGTGCCAATGATGATCTCCTTACCCGCCTCAGGATAGCGAACCATTTTGATCTTTCCAGCCAATATGATCGGCAAAAATGTGGCCGGATCACCCTCGAAAAAAACGTGCTCGCCGCCACCGAACGAACGTCTGCGTCCAATAGCAAAGAGACCTTCTGTTAGTTCGGCACTAAAATGGTCGGATATTTGACTCATGAACGTATGAAGCCCCCCAGCGATTCCCAAAACAATAGTTACATTTCATGAGCCAAATCATAAATCGAACGGCCGGAATTTGATATTTAATCAGGGAGCACGAGGGGACTCACATGAAGTATTTTCTCCGTACACTTTTACTAACAGGAAATTCGACTGTGATCTATCCCGTTTACGAAGGGCCTTCTACTCATTCTTACATTACTCGCTATCGATCCGGATCTTCTTTGACCGCGAGTTTTCACGCTGCCGATCCGCATAAATACGCGCACTGGTATTTTCGCCTGTAACGTTTCGAATATATGATAACTATCTAAGCCCAAGGAATTGCTCATTAGTTGTACGCACCATATTCTCTTTTAGGTTGGCACTCATTTTGCAGACGACAGATGGTTGCCCTATAGAAAAAACGAATGCCCATCGAGATCACCAAGCCAGCTACTTCGATTAATTATCGCAACCCGACCTTGATCGGGCTCGGGGCATCAATGGCTCTGACGGCACTTGTTATTGTCGGTTCGCGAAATCTTGAGCATTTCGATTCGGCGCTATTCGGATATCTGATCGCAAGTATCGTCGCGATCGGTGCGATTTTTTTCCGCTATGCACTTTGGCTTCAGCGTCCGGCGACGCGAGCATATTTTTCTAGAGGGTTGAAGCTATTTTTCCAGCGAAAGAAATTTGCACGCAACACGCTTGACGCTACAAAAACGGTTGGCATAAACATGCTCGCCCAGAAGTTTATCTTCAAACGGGCCAAATCAAGATGGCTGATGCATTTTCTGATCATGTGGGGCTGTATTTTGTCAGCGGCCATCACCTTCCCGCTGGTATGGGGCTGGATACACTTCAAACTTGAGAGCGAAACAGGCTACAAGGCCTACGTATTCGGCTTTCCAATGCAATCGATGGACGTCCACAGCGTGCTGGCATTTTTCACGTTCAAGGCCCTTAATTTTACAGCTCTCATGGTGCTGGCGGGCTGCGCAATTGCGATCCATCGCCGATTAAAAGACCGTGGAGCAATTGCCGTTCAGCAATTTCTTTTGGATTTTGTTCCCCATCTTTTATTGATCGCTATCTGTGTTTCGGGACTAATGCTAACGGCATCCAGCACGTATTTCGGTGGGTACATGTACTCGTTCATCGCTCTTACGCATCAAGCGATAGTGATAATGACTCTTTTCTTCCTACCGTTTGGGAAGCTGTTTCATATCGTACAGCGTCCAGCATCGATCGGTGTGGAACTTTATCAGCAACGAGCAAAAGAGATGGAGCAGGCGAAATGCCTGCGGTGCGGCGTAGAATTTGCGTCCGTGATGTGGCTCGGCGATCTGAAGAGCGTCGTCGAAAAAGTAGGGTTTGACTACACAATGGAAAATGGTGAGAAGTTGCAGGATTATTGTCCGCGTTGCAAACGTGTAATGCGGGGCCTTGCATACTCCGTCCTAATGGATCGCCCCGATAAGGTCTTTCACGGCTCACGCGCCGACAGCGAATAGCAAATAATGTCAAAAGTTGAGAATCTCGCAAGTATCATTGATCGTTTCGGCCCTCATTTGCACGATGAGCCGATAGGCGGTTGGCGCGCCGAACGAAAAGTCGACAAGATGGTGCCCACCCACTGTCCGTATTGCGGAATGCAGTGTGGCATGAATCTGCTGGTTGAAAAGAATCATGTTGTCGGCGTAGAACCGCGTTACGATTTTCCGGTTAACGAAGGCCGTCTGTGTCCCAAG
>JBEBJB010000028.1:0-71612 GCA_040080065.1 Pyrinomonadaceae bacterium | reverse complement strand
CATCGCAGTTTCTCTCCTGCCTTCAATCTTCTACCCCTCGCCCCTAAAGCGGACATCTCATTTGCTACTGCTACCGGACATATAATGTGCTAGCTACACCGTGGTGATTGAATTCTTGACATTTGTGCAAATTTGTGCTATCATTGAAACATTTCTTCTATTCATTCAGGGCGAGTCAGTAAACTCATAGGAGGACAAACCATCAAAAAGTGTCAACTTTTTTCAGGACGAGTCATCTTACATTGTCTTACAAAAGTTTTTTAAAAAATCGGAAAAACAAGGCAAAAAAGCAATGTATTTAGTTGGAAACAAAAGAGTTATTTGTCCCACGAGACCCGTGGGACAAGCGTGGGACAAAGTTAGGACAAAAATGAGCCAAATTCATTTGCGTCAACGTTTTATGGTCATAATGGTTCAAGTGTGGGAAAATAGCAGCTTATGCGAATACTCGTAACCGGCGGAGCCGGATTCATCGGTTCACATCTGTGTGAGCGCCTTCTCAGCGAAGGTAATGAGGTCATCTGCCTCGATAATTTTTTCACGGGCCGCAAGGTGAACATCGCTCATTTGATCGATAACCGGCAATTTGAGGTCATCCGCCACGATGTGACTGAGCCGATCTTTCTGGAGGTCGATCAGGTCTATAATTTCGCGTGTCCAGCTTCGCCGGTTCATTACCAATACAATCCCGTCAAAACCGTTAAAACCAATGTGATGGGAATGGTAAACATGCTCGGCCTGGCAAAGCGCGTGAAAGCGAGAATATTACAGGCTTCGACGAGCGAAGTTTACGGCGACCCGATCGAGCATCCGCAGACGGAAAGCTACTGGGGCAACGTCAACCCGATCGGCCTGAGAAGCTGTTACGACGAAGGCAAACGCGTCGCCGAAACGCTGATGATGGATTATCACCGCCAGAACAACGTCGACACGCGTATCGTACGTATTTTCAACACTTACGGCGAGCGAATGCTCGAAAATGACGGCCGTGTGGTCTCGAATTTCATCGTTCAGGCTCTGCGTGGCGAGGAATTGACGATCTACGGCGACGGTTCGCAGACGCGTTCGTTCTGCTATGTCAGCGACCTCGTGGACGGCATTATCAAACTGATGAACGCCGAGGGCGACGACATTCACATGCCCGTCAACCTCGGCAACCCCGGCGAGTTCACGATGAAGGAACTGGCTGAGGAAGTTGGCATTGCGACTGGCAAAGACGTACGGATCAAGTACTTCCCGCTTCCACAGGATGACCCGAAACAGCGTAAGCCAAATATCGAGCGGGCCACTTCGCTGCTAAACTGGCAACCGACAGTTCCACTCGCTAAAGGATTGAAGAAAACGGCGTTATACTTTAGTAAAGTAATCGAGGGAAGTGGAATATGAGCACCGAAGAACGCGTTAAGCGAATCGAGAAAGCGATGGTACTTATGCAGGAACTCATTGTCAGACATGAGGAGCGAATTGACACATTTGATGTCGATTTCAAACGGTCAAGGGAAGATTTTGAATTTAAGCTAAATGCGTTGATTGACGCTCAGCTAAAGAATGAAGAAGGTATAGCGGAACTCAGACATGCTTCGGCATCACAGCTCAGTAGAATCGAACGTCTAGAACAGAACTAGAGCCGGACTAACAAAATAGTAGATTTTTAATGAAAATTCTTATCACAGGCGGTGCCGGCTTTATTGGCAGCCACCTTTCCGACAAACTCATTGCCGAAGGGCATCAGATCACGGTCATCGACGACCTTTCGACCGGACGCTATTCGAATATCTCGCACCTCGAAGATCACGCAAATTTCAGGCTTATTATCGATACCGTGCTGAACGCTTCGCTGATGGAAGAGCTGATCCGCGAAACCGATCGCGTCTATCACCTCGCCAGTGCCGTCGGCGTTCGCCTGATCATGGAACAGCCCGTGAAAACGATCGAAACGATCTTTCACGGCACCGATACGGTTCTGAAATTCTGCTCGCGTTACCGCAAACGCGTCCTCATCCCTAGCACTTCAGAAGTTTACGGCAAGGGCATCTCGGTTCCCTTTAACGAGGATGACGACCTGCTGACAGGTGCGACCGATAAGCACCGCTGGGCGTACGCGTGTGCCAAAACGCTCGACGAATTCCTCGCCCTCGCACATTGGAAGGAAACGCAGCTTCCCGTTGTCGTTTGCCGCCTTTTCAACACGGTCGGCCCAAGACAGACGGGACAATATGGAATGGTCGTTCCCCGCTTTGTCCAGGCGGCTCTGAAGAACGAAACGATCGAGGTGCATGGCGACGGAACACAGTCACGCTGTTTTGGCCACGTCTCGGATGTGGTCGAGGGCTTGACGCGTTTGATCGAGACTCCGGCTTGTTTTGGAACAGTCGTGAATCTCGGAAACAGCGAAGAAGTTACTATCAATGAGCTTGCTAAACGTGCGATTGCCCTGACCGGAAGTTCGAGCCAGATCAAGTATCTGACCTACGATGAGGTCTACGGTGACGGCTTCGAAGACATGCAGCGTCGCGTTCCAAACCTCGAAAAAGCCAAGCGTTTGATAGGTTACCAGCCAACCCGATCGCTCGATAACATCATCAATGATGTTGCGGATGAAATGCGGGGCGGGAAAACCTTAGAAGCCGGAAGCTAGTAGTCGGAAGTCAGAATAAGAAATGAGACCAATGCGTAGTGAGCAATTAGAAGGGAGAAGCTGGAAGAAAGAAGAGATCACGATGTCGAATTCGGTACTCTGGATTTTGGCTTCCGGCTTCTGGCTACTGGCTACTGGCTTTTTGCTACTCACTTCCGCTTCCGCTCAAAACACCGGCGGAGCCAAAGGCAAGGTCCGTAACCTCAAAGACGAAGGAATTGCGAACGCCACGATCTCAGCCCGTCAGAAAGGCGTCGATCTCAAATCCGCCAAGACTGATGCGAAAGGCAACTTCGTCCTCGACGGCCTCGAACCCGGCCTTTACAATCTCGCGTTCGAAGCCCGCGGCTATTCGGCAGCGGTTCAATACAATGTCGAGATCAAAAAAGGCAAGATCCGCGACCTAGGCGACCGTCTTATCCTGATGGTCGATCGCGGCTCGCGTGTCATCGTTAAAGGCAGCGTCTTCTTCAAAGACGGCTTCATCGCCGCCGGTGCAAAGGTCGTTGTCGAACGTTTGAATGGCGACGGTTCGGTCAAAAAGCTCGGCGAGACCGGCAGCGATTACCAAGGCGAATTCAACTTCAGCCAACGGGAAGGCACCGCAAAGATCAGGCTCACCGCCACCTACAAAGAAGGTAAAGCGATCAAAACCATTGATGTCGATTCCGCAATGGTCTACCGAACTGCCCTAAACCTGGATATCGATAGACCAAAACCGGAGTAACCACTAAAAACACAAAAAGACACGAAATTAAGACCTGCCTTATTTCGTGCCTTTTCGTGAATTTTCGTGGTTACAAATTCTTAGTTGATTGTCTCAGTGATCTCCTCAGGTGGACGCATGGCTTCGATGTTGGCTTGGTCGGCGACTATGAGGGGGCATTCGTCGAGGACGACGGTGTTGGCGATGGTTTGGATCCAGTAGGTTCCGGCGTTTGGGAAGACGACGTTTACAAAGAAGCTGACGTTATCGGTGAAGCCGCCTTCGGCCAGCTCGATCTTGGTTGGCTGCGAGGTGACGATGAGGTTTGTTTTATCTGGTGAGAGTATGCGGACCTCGGTTTCGTGGCCGCCCTGGCCTTGCCAGTGGTTGATGACAGCGAATTTGATAAGCGAAACTGGCAGTTTCTCGACCATGATGTTCTGAAAAATGCCCATCAGCGAGATTTTATTGCCCATCTCGATGCGAACGTCGTCGCATAGCAGCGTGTACATCAACTTAAGTGTTTTCGATTCCATTTGTTGCATTAAATACCTATTTGCCCGCTTTCTTCAGATCGACTGGATCTGTAACACCATTCTGGACAGTTACAAGATGTTACAGCCTGTTACAAAACTGAGGGCGTTCCTTAAATTTTACTTTTCCTTTGGCCAAGGTCAAGAGTATAATCCGAATAAAGCTAATTGAACGTGTGAACCAGCATTATGCTCATGTATTTTTTGATCGGACTCTCTCTCGTCCTTGTCGGCATCGTCGGGCTGCAATTCAGTTATATGTTCTGGGTCGAAAGACTCTACAAGGAACGCCGTACCTATCTGCGTCAGCTTGAAGCCAAATACGCCCGCCAATCCCAACGCCTCGCCGAAGCCGAACGCCGCCTCGCCGAGCAGAAAGAACTGCTTGAAACTGCCTATCCTGCATTTGGCAAGGAAGATGAGGTCTGGGCTGATGTGATCGAGGAGCTTTAGGATTAGAGCATTGCTCAGATAATGTGGATGCGGTTTATCCAGTCTCCGTGCTCTTCACAAGTAATAAATAGTTCAAGTTCATCGAGAGCCAAACCAATAGGCATGTTCTGAGAGACGATCAAAATACCCTTCACTACCTCGCCTTTCGAAACATTGTTACAAAATGCCCGGGCATCGTCGTGCGATCGTGTGTTATCAATAGTCGATCATTTTCAGCCGCCCATCTTAGTAAGGTAATATCGTGAACAGTACGGAGCCCGATCTCGCTAGCGGCGACGGAATCCAGCCACGGCACCCGACGCCTAAGTCCGCGAAGAATGCGGTGGTTGAAATCGTTGTCTACTACGATCTAAAGCACCGGCGTTCACGAGGCCACGCCTAACTGCTTCGCGGGCTAAAAGTCTTTCACGAAACTCTGCCATCTCTCGCCCAAATCCCCTGCGAAGTTCCGACTCCGCCAAATCTCCGGCTTCTTCCTGTTCGCGTATGTATGCTTTGACTGTTTCGCGATTTTGGATAATGTATGCGATCGCACCATACACATCTCCCAACTGAATAGGCGGATAGTCTTGTGCGATGGATTCAGCAGTATCGCCGTTGCGGAATCCGTAGTAGACGGAATCGAGAGACACAAGCGAGTCTGAGATGAGGATTTTTCCGTCCTCTCGCCTTGTGAACTTTACTGTGGACGTTTCTTCGAGCGTAGTCATATAAACATTATATCAACCGTGTCAAACGTCTAACTGCACTATCGTCGCTCCCCAACTCCCAGAAAACTCCGGTGCGTTCTTAAACGACTTCACGAAATCCGTTTCTGACAATACCTTGCGGACGATCTCGCGTTGGACGCCGACGCCTTTGCCGTGGATTATTCTGACGACCGAAAAGCCTTTCTTGTGGGCTTCGGGAAGGTACGCTTCGACCACGGCCCGGATGTCTTTGGGGCTAAACGAATGGAGGTCTATCGAATCGGTGATCTCAATTTCAACCGGTTCGGGGAATGGATCGTTGAGGTCATCGGTCACTGTTTTATTTTTGTCTCGTACTGAGCGATATCCTCAGGCGGTGTCACACGCAGGCGGTTCTTGTCCTTAAAGACGATAAAACGTTTCTCGTCCATCTGTCCTGACGGATTGCGAATAGTGACGCTGAACGTCTTATTATCGCCTTTACCGTCAACCTTGAGCGGCAATCGGCCCCACACTTCGGTATTGGGCGAGGTTTTCCATACTGTGTAATAGCTCTGGTCGTACTTGTCGAACGCCATGACCAGAATGCTGTCAAAATCAGGCTCAATGCCGTCGATAGGCTTAGAAAAGCCGCTGCGGGCGAGTATCACCCAATTGCCGGGAGCAAGCGATTTGTCGCCTGAACCGACCTTGTTGGCCGAATCTGCATCGAGCCGCTGCCACGTCACGAACTTACGGTTGTTCTGCTGGAAAAAGACGATATCGGTCGGTACCTGCAGCTCGACCTGTCGGCCAAAAAGCCAGCCGGCCGGAGCCGGTGATACGGATGGGTCGATCCTGACCTGATACCAAATGTCGTATTTGTCCTCGATCTTCTCCGGTTCGCCTTCTTCCTTGGCGGCCTCGATATCGGCGTTCTTCGAGCGTTTGCCCGTTTTTTGCTGGCCCTTCGGAGCGTCGTCAACGTCGGGAACCTCTGCCTTTGGAACGAACTTCCATGCCATGATCTCAAACGTCGAGCCGTTTGCCAGTTTGAATAGAACGTTCTCAGGCGTCATGTCAGCAGCCGCACGCAGGTTCGAGGCGGAGCGAATAACGCCTGCGGCCTGCGGTGCCTGATCTTTGAATTCCTCGGCAAGAGCCTTTGATTTGGCGAGTGTACCGCTTGTAATGACGTTTTGGGCTTCGATCCAGCCTTCGGTTGCGGCTTCGTCATGGGCACGAACCCGGTACCACCACACCTTTTCGTATTCGAAATCATCGATCACGTCAAGGCTCTCGCCGCGTTTGACCTCAAGCAGATCAGCCGCCACAACCGCGTACGAAGTGCGTATCTGGGCCGTCTTAGCGATCACCGTCGCAGTGTCGCTCGCCCCAAAAACACCCGTCGTAACACCGCCGCAACCAAGCTGCGACAACCCTATAAACACCAGCCCGACCAATAGAATAACGTGAATCTTCATCTACAAACCATCCGCCTTCATTCGCCAAGTATTATAACCGAAGGGCGAAAATATGTCCTTTCGAAATCCGGTGTTTCTAATTCTTCTTCCAATTATCGATCCCTAACTTCTCGAGTATCTTCCTCTGCTTCCCTGGCGGTTTGTTGACCACCTTGAATTTAAGAACGCCCGTTGAGCGGTCTATTTCGATGCCTGCTGATGAAAGTGCTGCCTCGATCGCGAAAGGTTCGCTTCCGGAAATATAACGCTCTGCCATGGCGGCGAGTTCCGCGTGAGATTTGAAAATTGCGACGAGAGCCGTGTTCCCGTCCGTTCGCGGCATGCTGAGACTGTGTTTCGAGATGACTTCCTTGATGAGGTCTGTGACCGAACGTTTGCCGCCTGAGGCTTCGAGCATGGCGATGTCGCAGAGGAAGCCGAGCAGCATTCCGCGTGCGTAGACCGTTGTGTTTGATCCGCTCCAACGGTTTGCCGAAGCGTCGATGAGCGAGATTCGCTTGGTTTGCGATTCCTCGATCGCGTACGCACGCGAGAGCGTATCGAGAAAATCCTCGAACCGCAGCCGGTTCACCCCGACACCGACCTTCAACGACTGATACAACGCGAATCCCTCGTAAAACCAGTCGTAATTCCCGCTCAGATTCACGCCGTTCGGTATCCAAAGGTGAAACATCTCGTGCCGCAGCTGCTCATGCAAACGCTGTACCGACTGATTCTTGAACGGCATATCCGACGACACGATCGTCACGGTTGAGCTGCGTGTGTCGCCCTCCCAATTACCAAAACCGACTTGATTCGGAAACTTCGACAGCCGCACGATGACATTTGATTCAGCAAGCTTCCCAAAAATCTTCTCGTACTCTTTAGCAATGGACACCGCCATCTCAGCAGCCTCGGCGTCCGTAAACTGCCATTCGCCCGAGATCGCCAGCCTAATCGGGCCGGTTGCCAGTTCCCGCATGTTTGAACCGACGTAAAACACTGCCTTTTCAATATTTGGCACAGCGACAGGCTGAACAGCAAGACTTGCGACTTTCCACCCGACAGGCAATTCAAAGCTCACTTTTGCCGTCTTCCCAACCGCCTGAGGCAGCAGATCGTCCAGAACCAGCATGCCTCCATCGTCCTTCGCCCATGAAGTATGTGCGGCTGCAAACGTGCCCGGACGAGGTGTGAGGTCGACGGTGTAGATGAGCTTGCCGACGTTTCTGAGGTTGACCATCTCGTTCGGCTGGATTCGTTTGCGAGCAATGAGAAAGCCGGGTTTGTCGTAGAAATAGATGTGCGAAAACCGCTCCGTCAGCAACCGCGAAACGTCGCCGTATTGATCCATGAACCACAGGGTCTCAGCCTTGTTTGTAACATTTACCGAGACCGTTACATCGGCTGCTATAGCCTTTTCGGCCTTGATCTTGATCAGAACATCGATGTCCTGACCCTCGGCAAATGTAAAGAATTGTAAAATCAGCACGAACGCGGCTAAAACGGTGGGAATTGGTGCTAAAATTTTTGACATCGCTATTTGGGCGGGAATAGAATTACCTTTCACACAAGGCTCTGCCCACAGGATAGAGGATTTATGAGTGTTATCAAAGTCATTATTTTCGCGATGATCGTCGTTTTGAGCCTGTTGTTCCTCGGACGATTCTTCTTCTAAACGCCTACTGTTTTCTCAACAGCGTCTTTGTAGGTGAGTTCGTAATGCAATATATTAGTGTTTGATGAAGCGGCATGTGAGCCGCTTTTTTGTTTTTCGTTCAGAGTACCGCCTTTAGGCGGCCTCTGCTCGGCAATTCCGCCTGAACGCGGGACTCCAAACGACAATATTATGAGCGAACTCAGAAAGATCAAACGTGCCCTTATCAGCGTCTCGGACAAAGCCGGCCTTGCGGATTTCGCAGCGGCTCTCGCCAAACACGGTGTCGAAATCATCTCAACCGGCGGAACCGCGAAGAGCCTTCGCGAAACTGTCTCAAATGTTACAGACGTCTCTGCTGTTACAGGGTTTCCCGAAATGATGGACGGCCGGGTCAAAACGCTGCACCCAAAGATGCACGGAGCCTTTCTAGCTCTGCGTGACAATCCTGAACACGTTGCTTCGATGCACGAACACGGCATCGAGCCAATAGATTTGGTCGTCGTCAACCTTTACCCCTTCGAAGAAACTATCGCCAAAGACGGCGTCAGTCTCGCAGAAGCAGTCGAAAACATCGACATCGGCGGCCCTGCAATGATCCGCTCCGCCTCGAAAAACTGGCGTGATGTTGCGGTCGTAACAGATTCGCGTTTGTACGCAGAGATAATCGAGGAATTAGATGCGAACGACGGCTCGCTCTCGCTGGAAACACGTCAGCGTCTGGCAACTCTCGCCTACACACGCACCGCCAGCTACGACCTCGCCATCTCGTCGTACCTAGCCAAACAGCTATCAAACGACGATCTCGACCGACTGGAACCGCTCAATCCGCAGGGGCATCTGGCGTTTATTGAGCTTGAAAACGAGTCAGATCTTAGCTCCCCTCCTTACGAAGGAGGGGTGGCAGCCGCTTCGGCTGACGGGGTGGTTCTCTCTGACGTGACAAAACCGCTCCCCGAATACCGCTCCATCGACCTAACAAAGGTCACCGATCTAAGATACGGCGAGAACCCGCACCAGCGTGCCGCGATCTACACGACCGAAGACGGCTCCGAAGGCATCGCCTCAGCCGAGCAGCTTCACGGCAAAGAGATGTCCTTCAACAACTACGTCGACGCCGAAGCGGCGTGGAATCTCGTCCAGGACTTCGACCAGCTCGCCGTCACCATCATAAAACACACCAACCCATCCGGCGTCGGCACGGCCGCAACCAGCCTCGAAGCCTACAAACGAGCCCTCGCCACCGACCCAGTCTCAGCCTTCGGCGGCATCGTCGCCTTTAACCAAAAGGTCGATGCCGAAACCGCCAAAGCCGTGATCGAGGTGTTCTCAGAGGTAATCGTAGCCCCCGAATACGCTGAAGAGGCACTCGAAATTTTTAAGTCAAAGAAGAATTTACGTGTTTTGCGTGTAGCTCCAAATCCGAAAGGATCTGAAATTCCAAATCTCAGATCTCAAATTGAATACAAGCAAATCAGCGGCGGTTTCCTCGTCCAGGGTCAGGACGCTCACGTCCTAAAACCAGCCGACCTCAACATCGTCACCGACCGCCAGCCCACGACAGCCGAGCTCCACGCCATGCAGCTCGCCTGGACGGTTTGCAAGCACGTCAAATCGAACGCTATCGTCTTCGCCAACGAACACCAAACCCTCGGCGTCGGTGCCGGGCAAATGAACCGCGTCGATTCCGTCCGCATCGCCGCCATGCGTGCCGAACGTTTTAACCTGTCGCTCGCGGGCTCGGTCGTCGCCTCCGACGCGTTCTTCCCGTTCCGCGACAACGTCGACGAAGCCGCCAAATTCGGCGTCTCAGCCATCATCCAACCCGGCGGCTCAATCAAAGACGAAGAATCCATCACCGCCGCCAACGAACACAACATCGCCATGGCATTCACGGGAATCAGGCATTTTAAACACTAGGAATCAGTTGGCGGTTAGCAGTCGGCGGTCAGCGGTCGGCAGAAAAAAGCCTCTTTGCGGTTCCACCGCATCGCCGAGCGGAAATGCTGTGCTATTCCGGCAGCTTCTTTTTTGATCACGAGGCTGTGCCGCCGGGCTTCGAAGGCGGCGGCATAGCCGCGTTGGTTTAGCGGGAGACTCACGGAAAAGCATAGCTTTTCCGCTCGGCGAGAAGGAATAAGAGTGAGTCTTTGACGCTGCGTAGCTGTTTCACCATCCCAATCTGCAACAACTGAAACAGCCGATACACCCGCCGAAAAAGTACGCAAAACCCGCATAACTATACAATCTGTGCATACCGTGCTTGTATCATCTGTGCAAGGTGTGCCAATATGTGAGACTCACGAAGCAACCGCAGAGTGAGTTCGAAACATATGTCGATCACTGACATTACTCAATAACTTAGTGGGGTCAAGAGGAGCCAGTATGGCTTTATCGCTAGGTGCCCCGCACATGATGATAGAGAGCAGAGCCTAACGATAGGCGAGAGTGGCGGCAAGGTGCTGCTGAACTGCTTTGCGGGGCGGCGGATCGTATGTAAACCTGTTTCAGGACGACCAAGGTTAAGAAATTTTCAAAATGGAACGATATTTTCCGATAAGGCGCTGTTTTCACAACAGTTAACCCGTTCCAATTTGCGCACAAAAGTGGGAACGACCGGCCGTCTCACTCAGCATGATGTTTTTTACAAAAAGAGACGATTTTGGGCCGTATGTGGTTGATGAAATTACATTTAAGCCGTCTCACTTTGCGCATGAAAGTGAGACGATTTTGGGCGGGCAAAGATCGGGATCGTTCCAGCCATTCCGCGACATACAAAGGCTCGTGAAAGCCGTGTGAAACTTTTTTCTTGCAATATCTTGTATAAGTGTTTAAACTACACCCAATTAGGACGACTGGGGAACGCTCGGGGGAATTATATACTTCGCAAACCCATTGCGGTTTAGTATCATATCCCTGCGCGTGACAGGCTGACACTACTTACTCGACTTCTTATCTTCTCGTTTACCGCCATTGGGCTTTTTGTCCGGTGGCGGTTTTACTTTGAGCAGATCACCTAAAGTCTCTTCAAAATCTAGTGGGATTCGGAGAGGTTCTTTAGGTTCTTTTTCTTTCTTCTCATTGTTCATAGTCATTGATTATAACATCAGTGATCGGAAAGCCAATTGAGGTCGGTTCCCGCCCTTCTTCCAATGCGGCGTTAAATTCTTCATCATTACAAACAAAGACAGTTTTGCCGTCTAACATGCCTGCCACCCGGCGCTCTAACGTTCGATCTGGAAAGGCTTTTACGATGATACGGTCACCCTTTGTGTATAAATCTATTAAGTTCATAGACCTATTTTATTAGGACTTTTTCGTATCTCCAAAAAAAGTCTAAATATTTTACTATCAGGTATTGACAGCATTACGGGGTAACGAGTATGTTTAAACGCATTGGGGGTAAATTATGGAAAAGACAAAGGCATTGACCGCACCGTATGTTCCGTTCAAGACGTTTCTAACGACACTTGATCACCTACACTCACATGGCGTTCCGAATATACTGGATAGATCATTTTTTCCGAGTTTTAGTGGAGCGACGCAAAGCCAGATAATGAGCGCCTTGCTGTTTTTGGGGCTGATCGATGATAAAGGGATTCCACAAGACGAACTTGATCGGTTGGTTTCGGATAAAGAGAACCGGAAAGGCTACCTCAAAGCGATATTGTTGAAGAAGTTCGAGAACCTGTTTGCGGCAGATTTAACAAGGGTTAGCCCCTCACAATTCGAATCTCTGTTTTCGTCTGACCTATACAACGTCCACGGGGACACACGGAAGAAAGCAAGAGCTTTTTTCTTTGGGGCACTCGACTACACCGGAACCGCCTATTCCAAGCTACTGACACAACGAATCCGTTCGCCAAGAAAGAAGAAACCCGAAGCTAACGGGGCGGCCTCAATGGCTGGAAGTGGAGCGGTCAAAAAAGAGGCAGACGTTAGCAAGGAAAAATCCCATGGAGCTATAGGCGGTGACAACGATAATGTGATTAAAGCCATGAAGATCATCACGCTCGCCGATAGCGGCAAGATCGTATGGCTCGGATCTGATGCCAACGTGCTTGAGTTGAAAAAAGGTAGAGATCGGGAGTTTATTCTTGCCCTCAATGATCTGTTCGATGAATACGAGGCGGTATCCAAAGAAAGCCAAGACGAATCAGCAAGTTTGCTTTAACGCAAAAACGGCCCGTGATATTGCGAGTATCACAAGCCGATTTCTTAAGAATGGAGGACAATCACATGCTTATTATGATCGTTGTAATTGTAGTGCCCCCATAGGCATTAAGCCTATTTAACTAAAAACCGCAGAGGCTCGGTTAAAGCCTCAACTTTCTTACGCGGACGTGGCGAAACTGGTAACCGCACTCGTTCAGGAAACGAGCGACCTAGCAGGGTTTTGTGGGTTCGAATCCCGCCGTCCGCATTTATTATTAGCATAGTAGTGCATTTTAAACAAGCCCCTAAATTGACAGGCTCGTTCACTTTCCGTTACATTTGCTTAAACTTAAAGAGCCTTAAAAAATATTGACAAACCTATCCGCTTGGGTTTAGCATCAAAGTAGTTGATTGCGCTCCTAAGTAGCAAAACTTCCATTAAATGGGCGCAAAGACAATACAGGGCATTCGCTTTAATGCATATTCCAACGATCACGATCCGCCTCATATTGACGCGGAAGTGGATGGAATGAAAATGAAAATGATTTTTGGCAGCGATGATGCGCCACCGGAGATCGGTCCGATGAATCCTCGGATAAAAAGCAATGATGCAAAGCGAGCCTTTAGAATATTTTTGGCAAATCAAGGGCGGCTAAGAAAGCTTTTCAACGAAACAGAAGACAAAAGGAAAGGAAATGGCAAAAAAAGTTAACGGCGAGTGGGTTTTCACCGACGATGAATTAGATGCGCAAATCCAGCACGGTAAGTCACTTTATAAGGACTACGTAAAGGATAAGCCCGTTGCCCTTTCATACAGGTTTATTCCGAAAGGGCGAGTCTTATCAGTAAGAGCTAAAGACGGCATCCGAATCGATTTCCCAGTTTATAAAATAAAGGAACTTAGAAATGCTTCTGCGGCTGAGATTCGAAAGGGTTATGTTACAAAATCGGGAGATGCAATCCATTGGGATAATCTTAACGCTCATTACACAGTAGCAGGATTAGCCGCAAATATTTTTGGCACGAAGGAATGGATGAAAGCGATCGCACGGCTTGGTGGGAGTAAAAAGACTTCTGCTAAAGCAATCGCGGCAAGAGCGAATGGAATGAAAGGCGGGCGCCCTGCGCTTAAAAAGCCACAGGCAATTAGCCGCATTACGATGGCTGAATACGCTGTAAGACAAGCTGCGGCAAGCACGTTATTTGTGTGCATAGCCGCCAAGATGGTTAACAAACGGATACCTGGGGCATTACATTCGCGAAGTGCATCTGTTAACACGAACTTCGCTTTAGGGAAGTGGAGCTAGATTTATGGCAGATATTGAAGTTAGACATTGTTTAGTTTGTGAAGATATTCGGCAAGAAATCTTAGGCAAAATCTCGATCAATGGGCTTTTCGGGATTGCTCCGGACGTTCGAATCAACTTAAAAGAAATAAATAAATCAGTAGCCGACTTAATAATTGGCTTTTACGTATCCGGCAAGGCGGGAGTGCATCAATCAACATTTACGTTGAAATTGCCATCGAAAGAGGTGTTAGTTGAATTACCGCTTGCAGATTTTACAATTCCTGAGAACTCCGATTCGAAAATGCTCCTTGGAGTAGAGCTTAGTGGGATAGTGCTTCCAGTTGAAGGTGATTACGAAATTCAACTATCAGACGGCAACGGGGAATTATATTTCACAACGCCGCTCAAAATTGGAGTGGCGGATTCTGCCCTATTCGAAAGCAAAAGCCCTAGCTAATGCTTCTTAATAGGGTCAGAATATTTCAGCCGTTTACCGCCGACCATAGTAACCGCTTCTGCCATTCTTTCACCGTCCGTGATCTTGCGAGTATTCCAACGGAAATCGAACTCTGCTAAGTAGCGGTGAAGGTGCTTTTTGCTCCAGTGATGATAGACACCAACCACGCCGCGTTTGAGCAATGCGTGAACGCTTTCAGCGGTGTTGCAATGAACTGCGCCCGCTCCAGTACCGCGAACATATTCTTTCTCGCTGTGGTTGACCGTTGCGTGTCCTAAGAACATACGATTCGCACCGTTATAAGGATATGCTTCGTCAGTCATCAAGAAAGCGTTGTCAGGTGTGATGCACTCACGCATAACGCGTTTGATGTTCACTCCCGTTACGTGTTCCATATGGTGCGTTTTAACGCGTCCGTCGCGTTCTACGAGCGTTACGACCGGAGCTTTGGAGTGAGTGCCGCCTTTGCGTCCCTCCATTGCTCTGATGCGTTCCGCTTTGTGCATATTCTTAGCCTTGCCGCCGATGTACGTTTCGTCAGCTTCGACCGTACCTTTGAGTTTTGTACGTAAAGGTTCCTGACTCATACCGTAACGGATTCTGTGAGCCATAAACCAAGCTGATTTGTATGTGAGTCCTAGGTTGCGGGAAAGCTGTAAAGCCGAGATGCCTTTCTTTGACGAACAAATCAGGTGCAAAGCCATTAGCCATTTGCTGATCGGGATTCTCGAACCTTCGAAGATCGTGCCGACCGTGACCGTGAACTGCTTGCGGCACACGCGACATTTCCAAAGACCTTTGCGGGTCTTGCTACCCTCTTTCGGAGTAAGTTGATAGGCTTTCTCTGCATCACAATGCGGGCATACGGCGTTACCGTTCCACCGCATCTTTTCGAGCAATTCGCGGGCTAAATCTTCGTCTGCTACAATCTTGGTAAGTTGGGCAAGGTTCATCGTTATATCCTCAATGATTAAAGGATATTACAATGATTTGGGTTTGTCAAGTATATAACTCCCACGCTCGGATGGTTTTTAATATTTGAAAGCCCTCGGGCTTTTGTGTTTTTTGGTGCGTGGGGAGCTTTTGAGATGATGAAAGGGTTTGTGTTTGTTGGGTTTATGGTTGCGGTTGGTTTGTTTGCGGGCTGCGGTGGCGGTGCGGCGAATGCTGACGCTGTACCGGCGAACGCTGAGACGACGGCTAAGATCGAGAAGGCCGTTGCGGCGGCTCCGACGAAAGGCTCGCTGCTTGAGCTGGAAACGAAGGCTTTGGAAGCTTGGAAAAAAGGCGATGCCGCATTCTGGAAGGAGTATTACGCTGACGACTATGTCTCGTTCATCGGCGGCACGCGAGTCGACAAAGCGGGCATCATCAAACGCATCACCGAAACCAAATGCGAGGTCGCGAGCTATTCCCTGTCGGACGAAAAGATGACGCCGGTCGGCAACGATGCCATCGCTCTGACCGTCAAGGTCACCATCGACGGAACCTGCGGCGGACAAAAGCTGCCGAGCCCGGTGATGTCGGCTTCGCTCTACGTCAGAAACGGCGACAAATGGCGTTCGGCGTACCACAATGATGTGGTGGTACTCGATCCGGCGGCGGCTCAGAAACCAGCTTCACCGAAGGCCGCTGCACCGAAAAAGCCCGCAGCCAGGCAAGCCGAGGCACCGAAGAGCGAAGCCTTTACCGGCGAGCTTTTCGCTGTCGAAACAAAGGTGTGGGATGCGTGGAAGGCCCGCGACCGTGCGGCCATGGAACATCTTTTAACCGAAGACCTCACGCTCGTCGACGGCACCGGAACCGTCACCGTCGGCAGAAATGCGGTAGTCGATGCGTGGATCCTGCCAAAATGCGACATCAAAACCGCCGCCCCGTCCGACGGCATCGCCACCCAGATCTCACCCGTCATCGGCATCCTCACCTTCAAAGGCAACGCCACCGGAACCTGCGAAGGCCCGCCGCTCGAAAGCTTCTGGGGCACATCGATATTTTTGAAAGAAGCTGGGGAATGGAAGATTGTCTATACGTTCGAAAATCCAGCCGCCTAATGCCATCGTGGCACAAGCCCGCACGTTAGTAAGGGCGGTATGAACATTAAGGCGATCGTGGCACAAGCCCGCACGTTAGTAAGGGCGGTATGAACATTAAGGCGATCGTGGCACAAGCCCGCACGTTAGTAAGGGCGATATGCACATTGAGGGGTATGCAGGAGCATCGTCGTGTCTCGAATCAAAATCAATTGTTCAAGCGAAACGCCCTTACTGACATGCGGGCTTGTGCCACAAGAACGCCCTGGTTTACACGCGGGCTTTTGCACCGCGAGGACCATCGTTGCACTAGCCCGCACGTTAGTAAGGGCGATATGCACATTGAAGCGGTATGCAGGAGCATCGTCGTGTCTCGAATCAAAATCAATCGTTCAAGCGAAACGCCCTTACTGACATGCGGGCTTGTGCCACGCAAACCCCCTTACTGATGGTGCCACAGGAACGCCCTTACTAACGTGCGGGCTTGTGCCACAGAACGCCCTTACTGACCTGCGGGCTTTTGCAACGCGATATGTCTTGACAAATTCTTATATTCATATAAGCTGATTAGCAAAAACGTGACTATTACCTGAGTCTTAGTTGGTTGTTCCACCTTTGGGAACAGTTTCGAGATATTCAATTTCCGATGGAGAAAATTTATGAAACGTACGAGTTTGATTACTTTTGCTTTAGCAGCTGCGGCTTTGCTCACAGCTTGCGGAGCTCCCGCAGATAACAAAATAACGGCGAATAATGCTAACGCTTCAAACGCAAATGCCGCAAAACCTGTCGCGGCGGCACCGACGGTCGATGCTCTATTTGCAATGGACAAACAGGCGAACGAAGCCTGGATCAAGGGCGACGAGGCGTATTTCGAGGGCTTTCTTTCCGATAAGTTTGTCTCCATGGAGCAAGGCCAACGGATGAACCGTGCGGATGTGCTCGGGATGATCGGCTCGTTCAAGTGCGATGTCAAAACGTGGAATCTCGAAGACCCGCAGATGTCGATGATAAACGCGGACACATACGCGATTAGCTACAAAGGCACATTCGACGGCTCGTGCACAGGGCAGGACGGAAAGGCTCAAAAATTGCCGAGCCCGATTCGGGCAGCGAGCATCTACGTCCGCGATGGCGACAAGTGGAAAGGTGCCTTTCACGGCGAAACTATGATCATCGACCCAAAATCGCCTCCACCGCCACCGGCAAAGGCCGAAGCGAAAAAGGAAGAGCCCAAGAAGGATGACGCCGCCAAAACGGACAAGCCCGCCGCCCCACAGCCGGGTGCGAACACCGAAGCTCTTGTAAAAATTCACACTTCGGGCTGGGAAGCATTTAAGGCAAAAGACGCTAAGAAGTTCGAAGAGATCTCATCCAGCAATCTTGCTATCGTCGACCCGATCGGAACATGGATCAACGGCAAAGCCAACGTTATCAAACAATGGACCGAGACCATGAAATGCGAAGGCATAACCAAGGTGGGCGTCACCGACGGTTTTGCCTCAGCGATCTCGCCAACGGTCGAGATTCTAACTTTGAAAGGTACATCTGACGGCACCTGCGACGGCCAAAAGAACGGGCCGCTCTATCAAGCCGCCGTCTATGTAAAAGAAGGCGAGGCATGGAAGCTGGCGTTCATGTTTGAAACGCCAGCGATGTAAAGGCTGGGCGATCGGGTGGTTGTCGTCATCCGGTCGCCTTTAGTTGTTGTTTGCAGTCGTCATATCTGTGACGACCAGATCCGTGCCGTCGGTCGAAACCGTGATCGTTCCCCGCGCTCCGGCCGTTGAAACGGCGGACCCGCTGGCTTTCCACCGCTCAACAACCTCCGGATGCGGATGTCCGAACGGCGAGGTTCGTCCGACAGAGATAACTGCGTACTTGGCGGCTATTTGTTCTACAAATGCCGCAGTCGATGACGTCCGGCTGCCGTGGTGCGGAACTTTGACAACGTCGGCACTCAAAACGGTTGTGCCGTCGGTCAATTCCCTCTCCGCCCGCTGCTCGATATCGCCCGTCAGCAATATCGATCGGCTGCCATAAACCAACCGAAGGACGACGGAACTATCGTTATTTGAAACCGCCTGCGGATCGTCCGTCGCAGCCGGAAAAAGTACCTCGACGCTCGCTCCACCGATCTCGAACACGTCGCCGCGTTCGACGATCTCAGTTCCGATGCCGCGACGTTTCAGAACCTCGACAAGGTTAGCGAGATCAGGGTCATTCAAGGGCATGCGGCCAAAGATCGCGGAACCGACGGAGAAATTCTTCACAACGTCCGTTAATCCCTGAATATGGTCAGCATCAGCATGCGTGGCCACGATAAAGTCGATTCGCGAATAGCCTCGGTGCCAAAGAAAGGCGGAAACGACCGATTCGCCGATGCCCTGAGCGTCAGGTACAAACGGTTCTTCCCTTTCGTCTGCCTTCTTGTATTTCTGCTGCCCGCCGCCATCAACCAGCATCGTCCGGCCATCTGGAAATGTAACTAATGCAGAATCGCCTTGCCCGACATCTAGAAAATCAACATGAAGGCGGCTGTCAGGCCGTGGTGAACTTAAAGGATGAAATATGATCGCGGCTATTAGGGCGGCAAGGACAGCAGTCGTCGGCACAAGCACTTTTCGATCAATGATCGCCGCTTTCGGCTTAATATCAAACGGACGCCAACGGCTCAGAGCTATTGCCAGAATCACAACCGGAATAAAGAACAGCAAGTAGATCCCCCGTCCATTCCCCGAATACGCTGGCGGCCGATAGCTCAGCCAGCTATTATCCGAAAACAGGCGTGGCAGCGAGAGCATCAGCCAGTTAAACAGTTCCGCAAAAGCGAAAATACCGCGAGCAAGCAGCTCGCTGAACTGCCCCGCCACAACGCCTAGAACGGCAGCAAAACTCTCCAGAGCGATGAAAAGCCCGACCCATAAATTCAGCACCACCGAGATCAGCGACACCCGATGAAAGTAAACCACCGACAGCGGCAGCATACAGATCTGGACGATCAGCGAAACAAGGATGCCTTCAAAAATATACCGCACGGCAAATTGAACGCCATTCGTTATCTTTGTCGCAAGCATCGGAGATTTGAAGATATTTGCGGTCCATATCTGACGCTTCGATTCGAATCGCCAGCGGTCTTCGCTCCAGTAGATCGTCTCGCAAACACGTTTGAGCCAGATCGGCACATCCGGTGGAAATGGCCGCTCTCTGGTCGGCATCCAACCGCCGATATTCCGCAGCATCTCGATCAACGGATACGCAACCGCGATGATCGCCGCAACGCTAACAAAGGTCAGTTGAAACGATGAATTGAACAGTTCCGAAGGCCGCCAAACAAGCAAGACCAGCCCGCAAAACCCCAGCGAATTCAGCAAACCGGATCGCCGGTAGATGCTGTACGAAAACAACATCACCGTAGACATCAAAGCCGCCCGAACGACCGGAACATCGGCTCCCACAGCCAGCGTATATGCCCACAAAACCGACGTCGTTACGGAAAATTGAATCCAGCGATTCGGCGTAAGTCGACGCAGAAAAAGCAGCAGCAAACCACCAATGAAAGTGATATGCAATCCCGAAATCACCAGAATATGAAACGTCCCGCCTTCACGAAACAAGTCGGCCGTGTCCTTATCCAAAAACTGCTTGTTCCCCAACAAACTCGCGATCATCACCCCACCGGATGGGCCGCTAAGGTTCTGGCGAAAGCTCTCGATCATCTTCGCCCGCTGATCGTAAACCCACGCCAACGGCAGGAAAACGCTCTCGTCAGCGATCTTTTCGATCAGCAGCGGGCTCTTCACCGCTCCCGTCGCATCGACACCGATGCGGTCGAGGATCTCGCGTTTTGGGATCACACCGGGGTTTAGGAATTCATCGTCGCGTTCGAGTTTGGTGGCGATACGCAGGCGGGAGCCATATTTGAGATCTGAGATTTCAGATTTGAGATTCTCGGTTTGAACGTAGAGACGGACGTTGCCGCTGACCTTTCGTTCAGTGCCGTGTTGTTTAATGTGATCGACCGCGAGGTTTAGGACTGCACCGTCGACCGATGATTCAGGCCGTCCGAGCAAAACGCCTTCGACCTCGACCGGGTCCCCGGACATCAGTGTGCCGTTATCGTAGAGGATTTTTAGCCGATTGAGCGATACGCTTTGCTTTTCCGCGATCGCTGCCGACGTTCCTGCAAAGACGAAAGCGACAAGGATCAGCGACGTTGAAATGGCCTTCGAACGCAGAACAAATGCCACCACCGTGAAAACACAAGCCGTACCCGCCACGATCCGCAGATCGACGCTCACTACGCTCGCCAACAATATCCCCAACGCAAACGCCAGCCCGAGCCAGAGCATCGGGTTGCGGTTGAATTTGGGAGGAAGACGATCTTCGGGCATCGTATTAATTATTCGGTTTTGATAAATGGACGAAGGTCGAGAAAACGTTGCTCGCTGATCCCGCGAATCTGCATCAGATGCTCAACCCGTCGAAACGGGCCGTTCTGTTCGCGAAACTCAACGATCGCTTCCGCCGTCTTGCGGCCAATGTGCGGCAGTTTTTCTAGCTCGTCTATAGTCGCCGTGTTGATATTTATTTCACCCCGAGAAAAAGTTTGAGAATCTGGCTCATGTACAACTTTTGAGCTACAGGCAGTGGACGCCAGGAATATCGCGATCAATATCACGCCGCAGGCGTACCGGAAATTAGCCCGATGCGTAGCGTCCGTCTTCGGACGCGTAGCGTCGGGGCCGAATCCCCACACACCTTTCCCCGCCTCGCAGGGGCGGCGGAGCGAATCATTTCCACAAATATTTCACCTCATAGGCCACGCCGGCCGAATCGAGCATTTCTACATATTCGTCCTGAAACGAACGAACCTGATGATGCTCCATCTGGTTCGCTATATAATTCTTAACACGATCGACGTGGGACGGACTCGCACTAAACGCGCCGTAGCCGCCTTGCCAACCGAAAGCTCTGTGACCGATCTCGTCGTGCACCCATTTGGACGATGCCACCTTGATGTCCCGAACGATGTCGGCGAGCGCGTGTGTCGCCCGAAACCCGATTAGAAGATGGATGTGGTCAAACGTACCGCCGATCGCCAAGGGCACACATCCCGCGGCCTTAATGCATCCACCAAGGAATGCGTACAGTCGTTCACGCCATTCCGGCTTGATGCTTTTTCGATTGTCAGATGTATGAAAAACGAGATGGACTTGGAGGCTAAGGTGAGTTTGGGCCATGTTTTTGTTCCGTCACGCCTGCGGCGTGGAAATCTCTTTGGGCTTCGTAACCCGACGCTACGCATCGGGCTATTTTCCGATGTGCCTCGCGGCACAACAAACACACTCCATGCCCTCATTCATGCCGATGTGTGCTAGCGTTTATTCTAATATTCTTCCTTTAGAATTTGACGAATTTCATTTTCAATAACAAGCATATCAGATTTTTCATATCATTCACTCATCACCCAACGCCCCTTCCTCGACATCCTGAAGATCCTCATAAGCCTTCGGCAAAACCGGACGAGCACGTGAGCCGCCGTCCATTTCGCCGATGTAGCCTTCGCGGACCATGGCGTCGAGAATAGCGGCGGCCCGCCCGTAGCCAATTCTCAAATGCCTCTGCAATAACGACGTAGAGCCGCGTTTTGCCTGGACCACACACTTCAACGCGTCCATGAAAAGCGGATCGCGGCGGCCGGGCAGGTCGCCGCTGTCGTCGAGTTCTTCTTCGGTTTTGGTGATGGTCGTGTCGTATTCGGGGCGGCCCTGAGCTTTGACAAACTCAACGACCTTGCCGATCTCGGCTTCGTTTACAAAGGCTCCGTGGACGCGAACTACATTCGAATTCCCTGGCGGCAAAAACAACATATCGCCTTGGCCAAGAAGAGCCTCTGCACCGTTGCCGTCGATGATCGTCCGCGAATCAACCTTAGAAGACACGCGGAACGAGATCCGCGAAGGAAAATTCGCCTTAATCAAACCCGTAATAACATCCACCGAAGGCCGCTGTGTTGCGAGCACCAGATGAATCCCGACCGCACGTGCCATCTGGGCGAGCCGCGTGATCGATTCCTCGACCTCTTTGCCGCTGACCATCATCAGGTCGGCGAGCTCGTCGATGATGATGACGATGTACGGCAGCTTGCGATACGGGTCGCCGTTGTCGTCGAGACGGCCTTCTTTTTTGTATCCGTCGATCTTTTCGTTGTAGCCGCTGATGTTTCGCACACCGTAGCCGGCGAGGTCTTTGTAGCGGCGTTCCATCTCGGTCACGGCCCATTTGAGCGAGGTCGCCGCTCGCTTCGGATCGGTAATGATCGGAGCCGCGAGATGCGGAATGTCGGCATACAGTCCCAACTCGAGCCGCTTCGGGTCAACCATGATGAACTTCACCTCATCCGGCTTCGCCTTAAAGAGGATCGACATCACGAGCGTGTTCACGCCGACCGATTTACCCGCACCGGTCGCACCAGCGATCAGCAGATGCGGCATTTTGGCGAGATCGGCGACGTATTTCGCACCATCAATTGTCTTGCCGAGAGCCAATGTCAGCAGCGAATCCGACTCAGTCGCAAACTTCGGCGACTCGATCACTTCGCGAAGGAAAATGGTCTCGCGTTTCTGATTCGGCACCTCGATGCCGACATACGCTTTGCCCGGAATGCGGTCGATCCGGATCGAAGGAGCTTTGAGAGCCAAACACAGATCGTCAACCAAACCCGTCACCCGCGAATACTTCACCCCAGCGTCCGGCTTAAACTCAAACGTCGTCACCACCGGCCCGGGAGCGATGTGCATCACCTTGCCCGGCACGCTGAATTCCGTCGTCTTCTGTACCAGCAAAGCCGCGACCTCGCGAAGCTCGGCTTCCTGATGTTTGAACGCCGCCGGAGCCTCGGTGAGCAGGCTCGAATCGGGCAAAATATAATCTTCGTAATCCTGAGCCTCGCCCTTTTCGATCAGCTCGACCGGCGTTTCGGCATCGTCAATGGTCGGGCCTTCCTCGATATCGATCGCCTTCGATCGAGTTCGTTTCCTCGGCATGTCGAACGGAATTTCTTCGAATTCCGGCTCGACGACCTTCTGAGTTTCGTACGGATCTTCGCGTTTCTCGATAGTCGGGATCGACGGAGGGTCGTCAAACAGCGGTTCCGAACGGCCGACGGCCGCAGCGGCTGCGAGCGAATCCATATTGCCAACCGGAATGGTCGCGGGCAGATCTTCGTCGTCGGCTTTTTTCGGGAACGGGTCACGTTTGCCCTTTCGTCTATCGGCACGCATTTGAGCCGCCTCGATCTGGTCGTGGCGTGCCTCGCGGCGTTTGTCACGCCATTCGTCGATGCGGATCTTGATATTTTCACCGGCAACGTCGAAATGGCTGAGGAAACCAGCGAGCGTGAAATTTGTGATCAAAAGAACCGAGCTGATAAATATCGCCGTCAGCAAAATGCCCGTTCCGACCGTACCGATAAAATACGCCGTTCCCTGAGCCGCCGCCTCACCGACGATCGCCCCGTAACCGCCAAAAAGCGTGATCAGGCCCGACAGCGAAACCGCGAAAAACACATATCCCGCGACCCGCGAGGCTCTTGGGATCAGAGTGTCAGATTGAAAAACCCTCCACGCGATCACCGCGATCAAAACCGGTATCAAATACGCCGTCCACCCAAAGGTACTGAACAGCACTGCCGCAATATTTGCCCCGACGACGCCGACCCAATTCTTCAGCTTCGGAGATCCGCCGCCCGTCGATATCAACGAACGGTCATCGGCACTGCTGGTGATCAGACACAACAAAACCAACACCGCCACGGCTGCCAGAATGATCGCCACCACATCATTCCAATGCGAATGCTTCGCCGCCTTCGCCCCCCGCTTTTTAAGCAAAGTGGTACCGTCCGCCAGACAGAAATTAATGTCGTCGTCCTTATATACCTCGTTGCATGTAGGGCAGGTTTTCATTTCTGGTAACGATTTCGGCGATGAGCTTAGTTATCAGTGGACATGAGAACGTTCGGATCGATAACTTCAATGCGATCGAATCGCGTGAAATCCTTGACATTAAATGTCAGGAGTTTGGAAACTCCGTGAACCTTCATCGTCGCGGCAATCCGAGCGTCATGAACCTGCTTCCCAAGAACCGACTTTTCACTCACGATCGTTTTCCATTCTTGATGGATGAATTCCGAGTCTTGCAAAATCGTGAAAAGTGATTCAATTCTATTTATCTCCTTCTCCACAGCTATCGCGTCCCAACCTAGCCCGTTATTTGAGAGTGGGCGTGTAGCCGCGTTCCAGAATTCAACAAGATTTTGGGGGAACGCGCAGATCTCTCCGTAATCCGCAGTTAAAACAACGAGGGCGTTTACCGCCGTGAAATGGGCCTCGTGAGAAGGCTCAACACTCCGTAAAAGGATGTTTGTGTCGGCGACGATCTTTTCCACGCCCATCAATCCTCATAAAGCCCTTCGCGACTGTCGTCATGTATAACTGCGCGATTGTTTGCGTGACTTTGAGCCCACTCTTTGATGGCCGCTATTCGCTCCTCTCTATTGAACTCAGTCGGCTTTGCAAGCAGACTGTCGACGTAGTCCAGCACTTGTTTCCGCGAGGACGGCGGAAGCATTTCAAGTTTATTTTTGATAGTTTCGATCGAGATCATATTTTCTGCCTCGCGGGCATTTTAGCATAGATGTTATGCGGCTAGACGTTGGATTTCTTGAACACCAAAAACTCCTTAATAAACTCATCGATCTCCCCATCCAAAACCGCATCGACATCCGATTTTTCAAATTTAGTACGCGTGTCTTTCACGAGTTTGTACGGATGCAGCACATAATTTCTGATCTGCGAGCCAAAGGCGATGTCTTGTTTGGTGGCCTCTAATTCGGCGGCTCCGGCTCTTAGTTTTTCTAGTTCGACCTCGTACAGTTTCGACCGCAGCACCTGCATCGCAACGGCCCGGTTTTGGATCTGCGAACGCTGGTTCTGACATGTTACAACAATATTGGTCGGAATATGCGTGATTCTTACTGCCGAATCGGTCACGTTCACGTGCTGCCCTCCCGCTCCGGACGAGCGATAGGTGTCTATGCGAAGGTCCTTGTCCTCAATGTTCACCTCGATCGTCTCGTCGATCTCGGGCGAGACAAAAAGCGATGCGAACGAAGTCTCGCGGCTGCCGCCCGAGTTGAACGGCGAGATGCGCACGAGCCGGTGAACTCCGGCCTCGGCGGAAAGCAACCCGTAGGCGTAATCGCCCTCGACACGAAATGTCGCCGATTTTAAACCGGCTTCGCTACCCGATTGTTCGTCGATGACCTCGGCCTTAAAACCTTTTTTCTCGCACCAACGCAGATACATCCGCAGCAGCATCTGGCAAAAATCCTGAGCGTCCGTCCCGCCCGCTCCGGCCTGGAGCGAGCAGATCGCGTTGTTCGCGTCCGTTTCGCCCGACAGCAAACTCTCGGTCTCAGCCTCGGCGACCTCTTTATCCAAACGCTCGATCAATGCTTGAAGTTCCGTCGCCGAATCAGCATCCTCAGCCGCAAAATCGAACAACACCTCAGCATCCGAAACGCCCGTCTCAAACGCCTTCTGCCGCGACAAAGCCTTCTCGATCCGCGACCGCTGCTGCACGACCTTCTGCGCCGACTCCTGATCGTCCCAGAATCCCGGCGTCGAAATAAGTTTTTCCGATTCGTCTAATTCGCGTTGTTTGGCAGGCGCGTCAAAGAAACCTCCCAAGTTGGGCAACTTTCTCTTTGATCTCGTCGAATTTGGTTTGTAGGTCGGTTAGTTCCATTTTTAGTATTCCAGTTACATTTCACCACATAGATACATAGAACACATAGAAAAGGACCAAAATATCTTCAGCCTATGTGTCCTATGTTCCTATGTGGTTGATCTTCTCCTAAGGCTCAATGCCAATATTCCTAATGTCACCGCAGAACACAGCCACGCAAACCAATCGCCGTATTTTACGTAAAACGTCTGCGAACCGTCGCTTTTTGATACGCTCCAGACGCTTGCTCCCTCAGTATACGATTCTGGGCCACAGCTAATTAGCGAATCGCACATATCGCCATATTGATTTATGCGTACTGTTATACCGACGTTCGTCGCCCGAAGGACAGGTCTTTTCGTTTCGACTGCCCTGAAAACGGCGTTGGCCAGATGCTGTCGCAGGACAGGTGTCGGACCGAGATACCCGTCGTTGGTCATTTCAATTAGAACGTCCGCCCCTTTGCGGACATACTCGCGGCTCAACGCTCCAAAATGCGATTCGAAGCAGATCATAACGCCCGCTTTGGCATCACCTACGGGAAATAGATCGTATTCACGGCCATAAGAAAAATTCCCAACAAAACCTGGCATGATGCCGTCGAGCGGCGACGGAATGGCCTCACCAAAGGGCAGGAGGTATATCTTGTCGTACTCATCGACCTTTCGTCCGTCACTTCCGACCATCACCGCCGAGTTAAAATACTTGGCGTTGGTTGAGTCAGGCTCAGCCGAGTTAAACAGGACGCTAACATTATTTCGTTGGGTAAAATCCCCGATAAACTTCTGAAACTCTCGGTCATCCGTGTACATAAAGTTCATTGGGGATTCGGGGAAGACAACTAAGATGTTTGATCGTTGTTCGGCTGTGAGTTTTGCGATTTCCGCTTCGGCAAGGTTGATCTGTCGTTCACGAAGTTGCTCAAGCCTTATTGGATCAAGATAGCTCATTGGAACATTTGGTTGAACTGCAATTACCGTGAACCGAGGCACCTCCGACCGTAACTCCCCAATAGTGAGAAAGTTCACAATAAGTGCAATCAACGAAATTGTCAGGAAGGCCGCCCACTCGATGAAACACTGTTTGAGCTTCGGTCGCATTTCGTCTGCCCCTATCAGAACTACAAATGTACGAGCTATCAGACAGTTGACGCTCACAACCACGGCGCCCGTAAGCAAAACACCTCCGAGACGAGCTGTCCAGAAAAGGAACACCGGCCATACCTCAACGAATGCCTGCGAATACCCAATAGCATTCCAGTTATTCCCCGCCAGCCAATACCGTAGAAACTCGGTGAATACCCAAACAAACGGAGCCGCCAGGAAACCCCACGAACCGAACCGCCTGAGCAACACCGCCAGGATGCCCGCGAACAGTGCCGGAAACAGCCCGACAACGGCGGCTACGAACGCCATTCCCGAATACGCGAGCCACGGCGGAAATCCTGCGTAGTTTATCGGAGCAAACGTCAGCCACCAGCACGTGCCAAAAAAGAATACCGTTCCGAACAGCCATCCAACCACAAACGACCGCACCACCGATTCCTTTTCTCGCTCCACCGCCCACATCAACGGAACCAGAGCGAACCACGCCGTGAACCACCATTCGAAATCGGGAAATGCCACGATCAACAAAACCGCTGCGAGGATAGCGAGCAGAGCGGTTTTCCAGGATGGGAGTATTTTGGATATAAGGCTCATCGTAATATCGGTACGGTTTTAGCTCCAGCGGAGCGGTATGTTTGTAGAAACAGAAACAACAGAAGTAAAAAGCTCCTTAGGAGCGGCACCGCTTCGACCTCGATGGGTCGCTCCTACGGAGCTATGTTCGTAGTTAGACATCGTCTTCTACAAACATTTGGCTCCTATGGAGCCGACATTCTCAAATTCGCCGTTTTTCAGACATCCTGGGTCGTCCCCACCATGTGTTCGTTCCACCCGCTTACGCAGGCGGTTCTGACTCGGAGAGGACGGTCGATCAAAATTTATTCTAACAAAAAACGGGCGAGCAGGATGCTCGCCCTCCAGTTAAACCATTTTGACCGTTCAAAATGACAAAACAACAATTTGCGTCAGTTCCAACTGACAAAATCTGTCAGATAACCGGTTCGCCTTCAGGCGACAGGTCAGATAGCCCGAAACGCCTGACGCAGATTGAACGAATTTGATTCAAATTGAACGATAGCCCTGTATTTACTGGAAAGCCCGAAAACACTGAGTTTAAAAGGAGGAGAGCCCGACTCGGGTGAGTCGGGCTCTTAAAGGAAGGACAACTGTAGGAACGCTCGGAAGGTGTAAGAGCACAGTGGCAAACCGCGCTCGATGTAGTGATGGCGGAGGGTCTTGATCGGGTGACCAAGCTGGCCACTGCTTCTATTGCATATAGCGTGCCACGGAATAGTGGCGAGTTCGCAGTCGAGAGTTTTGAGCGCGTCGCGGTTTTTTTGGTCGAAGTTTTTAGTTCCAAAAACCTTCGACCTATCTCGCATTTACCTCTACCAATCGAGGCATTTATCCCCGGCAAAGCTCCGCATTCCTTCGACCAAACGCCCTGTTTGTCGAACTTTCGTGCAATATTTATCGCCGTTTCACAAAAAGTGTGAAACGTTTCACATTTAAATTTGTCGGTTTTAGATGACAGGTGAAAAAGCTCCCCCGGATTCTTCAACAAAGGTTATCTCGATGTTCATATATCCATGGGAACGGTGATGGTTGAGGTGCGATCCACGTACTTCCGGGTTTCTGCTCCAGACTCCGGACGCCACACTAACGACTGATTGAAAAGGAAGAAGCCCGGCCGATTCGGCCGGGCTTGAAAGGTTGGTCAACTGGTGGAACGCTCGGAAGGTTAAAAGCACAGTGGCTGAACTCGTGCTCGTTGTAGTTGTGGCGGCAGGTCTTGATTCCCAAACCAAGCTGGCCGCTATTTACTAATGCACGTTGCGTGCCAAAGATCGGTCCAAAGCCCAACGTCCAATGTCCAAAGCTTTCGGACCATAAAAATAGCCCGATTTCTCGGGCTTTTTGATGAAAAGAAAATTGCAATCGCGTGCGGTCTCCGACTTTGGGCCTTGGACTTTAGACTTTGGACTAAACGCTTTGCGTTATTTGGAGCATCGTTCCGACAATCTTTGCAGTGCCAGGGCGTCGGCGTTCTCTGCGTTGATCTCGAGGGCAGATGCAACGTAAGCCTTCGCCTGCAGGCAATCGTTTTTTTCAACGTATATCTTGCCGAGGCTGATGTGAGCGTCGATCAGCTTGTTATCCCAGAATATCGAGGTTTTGAACGAACTGACCGCCTGATCCATATCGCCGCGGCGCAGGTGGATCTTGCCGAGCAGCAGATAGCTCTCGGCACTCATTGGTTCGCTCGCCAGTACGCGGCGGAGCGTGGTCATAGCTTCATCGTCATTACCGTTCTTGATAAGAGTGCGTGCGAGACCAAGCAGGCTTTCGGTCTCGCTGATCTGTGCGGTGCCCGTCGAAACAGGCTTTCGGCTCAGCACAACCGCGACGAAGTCCTTCCTCGCCGGCTGATTGACCCGAAGCGTGATCTCGCTGATCGTCTTCGACTTGAGCCACTCGGTCTCGAGCTTGGCGTAGCGGTTGTTATCCGTCAGGAACCGCTGAGCCTGATTATTGATATCGGCGAGCGTTGGATCTTTTAAGGCGTCGAGCACCTTGGCGAGAATATAGTAAGCCTCTCCGTCACGCGGGTTTGCGGCGATCGTCGAACGCAATTGAGTTGCCGCATCGACCGTATTTCCATTCAAAAACAACGCCGTCGCGTAATTGAACCGCACATTCGCATCATCCGGGGCCGAGTCCGAAGCCTTTTTCAGAAGCTCCATTCCTTCGTTGAGTAGGGCGGCGGCCTTCGCCGGGTTTTTCTTCTCAGCTCGCGATGCCTGAACAGCGATCGCTCCCAAAGCGTTATAAACGGTGGTCAATTTAAGGTCTTCGGTTAGCGGGCGAAGAGTGGCGAGAGCCGGTTCGTAATTGCCCTGCTGCCAAAATATCAGCCCGATATAGAACGATGCCTCGGCATAATTCTCATCGCTGCACTGGGCCTGTTTGTTGTCCGCCTTTGCCTTATCGCGGCATTTCTGGCTCGCACTGACGACTTTTTCAAACGAACCGATCGCTTCGGGAAACTTGCGTTGGCCGAGGTAAAGATGGCCGAGTTCGATCTCGGACTCAGTGTAGGTCGCGTCCGGCGTTGCCTCGGTATACAGCCTCGATGCGTTCTTAAAGTAATTCTCGCGAGCCTCGGGCGACGGCGTCAGCAGTCCTTTTATATAAGCCTCAAACGCTCTCGCAGGAACTTTATTCGCTGCCTCGATCAATTGATTCTGTGAGTACGGCAACGCCTTGTCCCGCTGATACAGGATCTGATAAGCGATCTGGCCCTGCATCGTCTGTAGGTTGCCGAGTGCGTCATTCAGGTTGATGTCGCGGGTTACCTGGCGTCCGTCGATGACTTCGCTCATGAAACGGCCTTCGTTCACGCGGATGATCTTGGAAGTAACGTTAATCGTTGCCGCAGTTTCCGCTCCGGCCGGAACGATCGTGTAGCGGCCGGAGATCAGCAACGTTGCATTGGAATCTCTTGCCATTTTGAGAGCGGTCGCGAGGCTCGGGATATTTGTAAGCGGAATTCTCAGGCGCTGCTGGATGATCTTTCGCTCCTCATTTGAAACAACATTCAGCGTAGGCACCTTTAAAAGATCTGACAGCGAATCGGCAAAACTCTCACCGACCCAGTTAAATTCAGGCTTTCCCGAAGTATTCTCGAACGGCAGTATCAGAATCGTATCGCTCGAACTCTGCGGCGACTGCGAAAGGGCCGAAACCGCCAAAAGGAGCGTAAATAGAAGGGATATAAGGACTTTTTTCAGCATCTGTTACTCCAAACAAAAATTCGCTCAGGTGATGAGCGAATTGTACAAAGAAATATGATGCAAAACTTGGGCTTTGAGATGGTATCCGGTACGGGATTTGAACCCGTGTTGCCGCCGTGAAAGGGCGGTGTCCTAACCCCTAGACGAACCGGACACAAAGGGAAATGAAAATTACAAATATCGCTCCACCCGTCAAAAGGCGAACAAGAAGAATACCGCACGGCATTTAGCCTGTCAAACGGACTTCTGCGACTAAAAACTTGAAATTCCGTATCCATTCGGATACTATCATTTTGTGGACGCGAATCCGAGAATACTTCTAGATTATGAAACCGAAGACGGCGAACGCCCCATTCGCGATTGGCTCGATTCGCTCAACCGAATGATGACAGCACGAATCGAGGCTAGGTTGAAAAGGATCGCTTTCGGCAATTTTGGTGACGCAAAGGCAATCGGCAGCGGGGTTAGTGAATTGAGAATGCCGTTTGGAAGTGGATACAGAGTATATTTTGCCCGACATGGAGACGCGATCGTGGTATTGCTCTGTGGCGGAGACAAAGGTTCACAGGACAAGGACATTGAAAGGGCCAAGCGATATTGGTCAGATTTCAAAAGGAGGAACTATGCTTAAGAACAGTCGTTCTCATGAACAAGGATTGATCGATTGGCTTAGAAAAAGCCCCGAAAATCAACGCGATTATCTTAAAGCCTCGTTTGAGGAGAATTCCGACATGCCGGAGGCTATCGTCGCGGCCATACGCGAGATCGCACAGGCTCGCGGATTCGAATCTTTGGCAAAGGACGCCGGACTCAGTCAGAAATCGCTTTACAAAATCCTCGCCGAAGACAAGAATTCAAAACCACGTTTCGAAACTATCGTTCAGTTGGTTGGAGCTCTTGGATTGCGATTTACCGTTGAGGGCATTACATAATACTGCATGATAGAATCTCTCTAAATGAAAAGAGTATTCCTCATCGACACAATGTCGCATATCTACCGCGCATTCTTTGCCCCGATGGGCATGAAGCAGGAGCCGCTGCGCAATAGCAAAGGCCAGGTTACGCAGGCGGTTTTTGTGTTTACGAACATGCTCCGCAAGCTCATTAATGACGAGCGGCCCGAGTATATCGCGGCGGTGTTCGATACGGATGTGCCGACATTTCGACACGATTCGTATGCCGATTACAAAGCAAACCGGCAAGCGATGCCTGACGATCTCGCTTCGCAAATTCCCTATATCATCCGCGTTTGCGAGGCTTTTTGTATTCCAATCGTCAAGTCGGATGGCTTTGAGGCTGACGATGTCATTGGCACTCTCGCCCAGCAGATCAAGGCAAAAGACATGCAGGCGGTGATCGTTTCAAACGACAAGGATCTCTGCCAACTTGTAGTCGATCCGCACATCATCGCGATGAGGCAAAATTCGACGAATGTAAAACGCAAAGTGCCTGTCCCGGCGGTCGAATGGTGCGACGAAGCCTGGGTCAAAAACAAATTCGGACTGCCGCCAGACAAGATCATCGATCTCCTCGGACTAATGGGCGATGCGGTAGATAACATTCCGGGTGCTCCGGGAATCGGTGCGGTCGGGGCCCTGAAACTCGTTCTTGAATGGGGTTCGGCTCTCAATGCAATGGAACACGCGGCGGAGATCACGCACAAAACTCAGCGTGAAAGCCTGCTCAATAATCAGGACATCATCAAGCAATCCCTAGAACTTGCGACGATCCACACTACAGTTCCTGTCTCGCTCGACCTCGACGCTCTCAAACATTGTGAGCCGGACCGGGCGAAAGCGTATGAGCTTTTCCGCGAGTTGGAATTCAAAGCCTTGACTAATGAATTTGCTGGTGCCGCGATCGCTCAATCAGCCGCAGCTCCGAGCGGTGGTGGAGGTTTGTTCGACAGTCTTCCGACCGTGGGCCAAGTCGTTGATACAAACTATACTGTCGTCAAAACCAGCGAAAACATCGATAAAATGATTCGCCGCCTATTCGAGGTCGAGCAATGGAGCTTTTTCGTCAATGATCACAGCACCAATGAAAAAGCGAGCTGCTATGGCAAACAAGCTCCGCTCGGCATCGGCATCGGCCTGGGAAATGGCGAAGCGTATTACGTCGATCTACTGAATTTCGAAGGCGGGATCAAAGCGGTGCAACGTCCGTTACAGGACATCCTGACAAATGTCTTCATGGACAAGGTCGCCTACGACGAGAAGAAAAATCTTGGCCCGCTGCTCGCTCTCGGCATCCGGCCCGAGCCTGTCCGCGAGGACATTCTCGTCGCCGCCTACTTGCTCGAATCGACGCGTGCCAGCTACCCGATCGACTTTCTCGCTCAGGCTTATCTCGATCTCGACATGGCACACGGCGTTCCCGGCGGTTTTGACGAAGCCGCGTTTCGCACCGCCGAAAAGGCCGATTTCGTCGCACGTCTTGCTCCGGTTCTTCGCCAAAAGATCCGCGAGAACAGCCTCGAAAAAATGTACACGGAAATCGAACTCCCTCTAATTCCGATCCTCGCCGACATTGAACTCGTCGGGATGAAGGTCGACGGCGAAAGCCTGAAAACGTTTTCGGAATTCATCACGAAAGAACTCGCGACGTTACAGGAAAAGATCTACGGCATCGCGGGCCGCGAGTTTAATATCGGCTCGCCAAAACAGGTAGGCGAGATATTTGGCGAGTTAAATATCGAAACTGGCCGAAAGACCGCAACCGGCCAGATCTCGACGAGCCATGATGTTCTGGTGGATCTCGCCCAGACCTACGACATCGCCCAGCACATCATCGATTATCGCGAACTCGACAAGCTACGAGCAACCTACGCCGATGCGTTGCCGAAAATGATCGCCGCCGATGGCCGTATTCACGGAGCGTTGAATCAAGCAGTCGCCGCGACGGGCCGTCTCAGTTCAACCGATCCGAATCTGCAAAACATTCCTGTTCGCACCGAACTCGGCCAGCGTATTCGGAAAGCTTTCATTCCCGAAAAAGGCAACAAACTGATCTCAGCCGATTATTCCCAGCTCGAGCTTCGTATCCTCGCCCACATAACGCAGGATCCGCGAATGCTGGAGGCGTACAAGAATAACGAGGACATCCACTCACAGACCGCACGACTTGTGTTCGGAGCGACCGACGAAAAGGACCTCAAGGAAAAGCGTCGTCTCGCGAAGATCGTTAATTTCGGCATCGCCTACGCGGTCGAAGCCTTCGGCCTTTCGCAACGAGTCGGCATCAGCCGCGCCGAGGCCCGCAAGGTCATTGATGACTACTTCGAAACCTATAAAGGCATTCGCGAATACATGGACCGGACGCCCGAGAAAGCCCGAAAACAAGGCTATATCGAATCGCTCTTCGGCCGCCGCCGCTACTTCCCGTCGATCAACGACCGCAACTTTTCGGTCCGCAGCCGTGCCGAACGCGAAGCCATCAACATGCCGATCCAGGGAACCGCGAGCGACATTGTCAAGATCGCGATGATCCGCGTTGCGAACGCCATAAAAGAAGAAAAGCTCGAAACCATGATGATAATGCAGGTTCACGACGAACTCCTCTTCGAAGCTCCCGAACGCGAGATCGAAGCCGCATCAGCCCTGATCAAACGAGAAATGGAAGCAGCCGCAACACTCGACGTTCCGCTTACTGTCGAGATCGGTGTCGGCGACAATTGGATGAATGCGAAGTGATCAATTTAGAGGTTACGGCAGTGCCTCGATCGTACCCGATACGTAATAGACAAAACTCTCGGGATTACCGCCGCCGATATTTACCATAATGCTTAGCGATCCTGGATTCACATTTGGATCCCATTCAAAGCTGAAAGTCTTTATCCCTCCATCCTTTGACAATTTCCCTTTCTCGTTCAGCAAGACGGCTCCACCTTGCGCGTTTACGGAAACGCTAAAGTCGTAGTCAAAATATGAGACTCCGCCTTTTCCGACGATCTCGACCCGAACCGGAACCTTTCCCTGTCGTGCCGCCTTTCCAGTAAAACGCGTCCCGTTGTTTCGCCATCCTGGGGAATCAGCTGACTTGAAGTCGATCACATTGGACAACGACACGCGTAGGTGCGACCACGCTTCTGCCGAACCTTTTTCTGCGGTTACGGAAGTACCTGCGGCTGTTACCTGATCCCGATAGAAAGGAAAGTTCCGTATAGCGTATTCCACGCGATCCATTCTTCTTCCGGAGGTCTTGTCGTTCACCGGACGGTCGACGTCCTTGAGTTCGCCATATCTCCAGAAGAATGTCTTTCCCCAGATCTCAAGCAGTTGATGCTGGAGAGCCAATTCAATGGCCAGTTCCCTTCTCAAATTCGCCAGATCCGTCGCCTCGCCGGTGATGATCCCGGCGAGGCCGCCGATCGAGCTTTGTGATATGTCCGAGTAGTCTCCTTTTGCCTGAGTAATAGCGTTCTTAAGCCTGGCCTCGTTCGCTTTGCTTTCCTTGAATTGTTGGTAGAATCTCCAAGCCTGCGTCTCTGCCCCGCTACGAGGTTTGAAAGGCTCTTGCCCCGAGGCGACCAAGATCGACGAGCCGATGAAGAAAACAAAAGCGACAATTGCGACGATCTTTGAAAACATATCTTTTCCGAGCCTCCTTACTATCGATAACCTGTCGTCAATCACTCCCAAAAGTCGCCAACCGTGATGCCTTTAACCTTCTGCCCGGCTTTGACCTTTACAGGGATCGCCTTTTTCGAATGGCAATCGACACTCATGCCGCATTTCACAAATTCATTATAATACGCCTTGTGTCCGCGCATTTCGCCGGTCATTGCGTAAAGCAGATAAGTTCCCGCCGGAAGGTCGATCTTGTAGGTTGCCGTCCTTAGATTCAATTTGAAACTGACTTTTGCATTGCGCGGGGCTGTGGCTTTGTTGTCAGAACAATAGACCGGCTCTGCGTAAAGATTCGTTGCCTTAACGCATAAGATCATGTCGCGTGGAATGCCGTCGCTCGGATAGGCCAGCTTTCCCGATATCGTGCCGGACTGGCCAGATGCCGCAATTGCCGAAGCGACAAGTAATATAAACATCATCAATGGCTTATTCATCTTCTTGACCTCCTATTTCGCTGCTCGAATGACAAAGTATCAGGGCTTTAGTCCCTTGATCTCGACCATTCCCTTGCCGCCGCTTGCCGTGTTCTGTGCCCATGTTGACGGCTCAGAATCGATAACTGAGTAGGTTCCCGGCGGCAGCGTTATTTTTCGGTTAACTTCCCAATAGACACCGTTCCGAACGCTCACGACCCACGGCCCGAAGACCTTGCCGTCTGAATTTTGTAACGCGATCGTTCCTCCATTCGATCCCCGACCGCCGTTCCAGTGGTATGTCATTATCTGCGTGATCGTTACTGGGGCTTTTGCCACAAAACTAGGCGGCGTACCGCCATTTGAGACTGCGTAATCGTTGCCGGTTTTGAAAAAAGTTACGGGTTCGCCCGCTGGAATTGTCGCAGTGTTGTTCGGTGGCGGTTTGTTGGTGACAGTTGTTGTGGTCGTCGCCTTTGCGGGTGTACTTCCTGCTTTCATCGGTGCGAGGCTGCCAGTAACGAGCCAGCCGTGCGGCCCATAATTCGCGTTTTGTTCCATCAAACTTATGCTGAAGCTTCCTGACGCCCCGGGCGTCACGGGCACTGTCAGTGAGAATGCTTTGCTGAGTTTCTCGCCTTTCTGGGCAATGTATCCGTAGTATTTTTTCTCCTTCCCGACATCGACGGAAACGACGATCTCGTAGTAATCCATCGAACCAGGACCGCTCGACGGATTGTCGCTCACTGCATTTCCCGAGACAGTGAGAGTGCTTCCTGTGAGTTCGCCTTTGTATTGCCTGCCGCCGACGTTGCCGCGATCCGATCCGGTTGGCGGATCGAGTCTGGCTCCTGAGATCGTGTAGCTGAGATGGCCCCAGTACCCCGGAAGTTCCAGCGTCAGGCTGGTCGATGCCGAGGCTGCGGGAGGCGTTGGTTTGACCGGAACCACGGCCGTTGGCGTTACAGCCTTCGGTGGTTCGGGCTTGTAATTGAATGCGAAATACGTGAGGGCAAACTCTATCCGATCCATGTCCCGATTCGTTTTCGGGTCGCGTATTTGTTCATCGCACCACTTAAGATCGCCGTATCTTCCGGCAAATTTCTTTTGCCACGAAGCAAGCAGATCCGCCTGTCGTTTTTGCTCGGCTTTCACCTGAGCCTGCATTGCGTTGCGATTTGCCACGTCTTCGGGATGTGCTCCGAGTGCTCCTATGGAGCTCTGTGAAGCGTTATCAATATCGCTCTGCACCTGACGGATCTTAGGCTGAAGCTCCGCAACGAGCTTTTTGCTTGCCTTGTATCCGTTGTAGATCCGCCAGGCCTGCTCTTCGTCAGAATCACGTGGCCTGAATGTTCCCTGTCCCGCCGCAACTGCAAACATCGCGATCAATATCACGATCAAATTGAGAAGCTTTTGCAGCATATTATCCTCCTTACCAAGAACGGTCATCGAATTCCTGCCCTCGTACCTGTCCATTCCTTCGTCTGCCACGCACCGTTTGAACCGTATCGCCATCGACCGGTAAAGCCGCTGCCGTCGGCTGAAAGTGTGAACTCCAGATCGCCTGCATCGTCCGGAGCCGTGAAAGTTGGCCCCTCGGACCACGTGCCGACGATCTTGTTTCCGACAATGGTGCCTACGATCCGGCCGTTGTCGTGCTCATAGGTTCCCGTTATGCTATTCCCCGCCTGCGTTATTGAAATATTTCCCCACGTGGATTGCCATTGACCTTCCCATTTTGTGGACTGTTTGAGTTCCCGTGCAGTCGAGCCCGCCTGCCATTCGTAGCAAACCTCGGCGGCTGCGGTACCGTGTGTGCCCGAGGTGAGTTTCACGCAGAACGGAGACTTATCAGACCTCGGGCCCGCCGGAAATGAAAACTCACCCGATGCTTCGCCCGTGGCATTGTTTCCGGCACTAACCCGAAGCACCGGCTCCGTGAAGTAGCCCCACATCGGATATAGCGATCCGTCCTGCTTGAAGCCATTTGGAAATTCGATCGCCGGTTCGCCGGCCCAAAAAGACGCCATAGCTCCACTCGTGTAGTGTTCCGCCTTGTAGTTAAGCGAACAATGAACCTTTACTTTTTGCCCAGCGGCAACGCGGTCTGCGTCGATGAGATCTAAGCGGCACATCGCATGTGAAGTATCTTTTTGCCAACGTCGGGTGCCGTTTCGGTCGTAATAGTTGTTTACGTACGTGATATCGTATGGAGCGCCGCTTTCCTCCTGATTTTCGTCTGGCTCATTAGGTGTTGAGGTGAAGGGCCAGAATTTTTCGCGAATCTTTCTCCAGATGCCGGAGGTTGTGGGCAAGGGTTCTTTTTTCTTCACGTCGTTGAACGGGAAATTGATGAGGCGAAATTCGACCTTATCCATTGTCCGCTTTGTCACGGGATCGACGATCGTCGCATCGGAATCCTGTAGGTGGCCATAACGTCCGTAAAATTTCTGATCCCAATCGGTTTCGAGTTTTCTGAGCTTGGCCTGCTCGGCCGTGAGCTGCTCTCGCATCTTTGTTAACCGCTCGCGATCCTTGGCGTCGCTGCCGAAGACGCCGATCGTGCTGACAGACGAATTGGCGATATCACGTCGCAAAAGAGCGATCTGTCGTGTTAACTCGTCCTCCTTTTTCCTGCCCTCTTTATAGGACGTGTGAATTCGCCAAGCCTGCTCCTCATCTGCATCCCGAGGTTTGAAAGCACCCTGAGAAAGCGTCGATGTTGCCGCTAGAGCGAATGTCGTAAATAGAATAATTAGTCTAAGCATGATAAAACCTCCTCCACGACAAAATGCGTCAACGCAGTCCTGTCGTGATGAGCAACTGGGAACCGTCAAAAATGACACGTGGGTAACGGCTAAGAGCTTCCGGATCGCCGTCCCAGAATTTGGTAGCGATGACCTGTCCGCTACGGCCTGAGATAAACTTGATCCGCCCCGTCGCCGTCATTAAGACCCGCACCTCACGCTTTTCTCCCGGAGCGAGTTTGTTTTCCGGGCCGAAGTTCAGCCCCTCGGCGAATATATGAACCGCCTCGCCGGACCGATTTTCGAATATCGCGGTAATGTAACGTCCGCTGATCGACACGGGCTGTTTCGGTGGCGTTGGAGTCGGCTTAACGGTCGAAACCGGATCGGCAACGGGCGTTCTGCCACTGGGATAGCCCTTGACGATCGCGTGTCCGCGGCCGCCGCTTTCGCCATTCTGTGCCCAGGTTGACGGGCTGGAATCGACGATCGTGTATGTGCCTGCGGGGATTACGGTATTTGGATGGGCTTCCCAATTCGCGTTAGGTACGCCGCCCTGTCCGGCAGTTCCCGTCGTGCTCCATGGGCCATAGATCGTACCGTCTGACCTCCGCAGCGAGATCGTGCCGGGACGAACGGCTCCGCGGCCATCGTTCCAGTGATACGTAAAAACATATGTGATCATATGCGGAGTCGATATCGTGAACTGAGTCGCAGCCGTCGGCCCGTTATTTACTCCGCCGATATTTGTGTTCTTGAAAATGACCGTTTCTGTCGTGGCCGACGAGACAGTAATCGGCGTTGCGGTGGGCAAAATCACTGTCGAATTCGGCACGTTTCCGACCAACCGAAATTCGTCGGGCGGATGAGCCTGCCAGGAATCATTCGCTCCCGGTGACGGGCTGCCCAATGGCCATAATCGGTAACGGATGCCCTTAAAGCTTGTTGGAGAGAGGAATTGAAACTCGAATTCGACATTGTTGCCACAGCAGTATCCCTCAACGTCACGATTTTTCGTTCGCCATGTAATGCCGTCGCCAAGCAAAGTAGCGGTTCCGGCGTTGTAGTAACTGCCGCCCCTTTCCGGCGGTTCGGGCGTCATCGTCTGCCATTGACGGACTCTCATGGTGTTCGGAGTTATGGCAGATAACTCAAAAGTGACTCCGCTGCCATCAATGCGATACAAACCGGCCTTCGGAGAGCCTGTAGATTTACCTTTTAGAGTGGCAAGATTCCTCCTCGCCGTCTCATTCTTTGGGTCGAGTGCAATCGCCTTTTCATAATCCGCGACAGCTCCCGGAATATCACCCAGCCGCTCCTTGGCCAGCCCACGATTATTAAACGCCGAACTGCTCGACGGATTCATCGAGATATACTTGTCGAGATCGGATAGCGCTCCGCGATTGTCACCGAGATTAATCCTCGTCAGACCGCGGTAGGAATAGCCGTTCGGGTAATTTGGATTTATCTGGAGTGAACGATCGTAGTCAGCGGCAGCTCCGGCGTAGTCTTTCAGTGCGTCCTTTGCGAGTCCGCGTGTTAGATATGATTTATAATCGTTAGGATCGATCTGAATAGCCCGCGTCGCGTCCGCCACCGCTCCATTGAAGTCATTATTACCCCGTTTGATCATGCTCCTTCCGCGATACGCACTCGCGTTGTTCGGATCGAGCTTGAGTGCCTGATTGCAGTCCGCCAAAGCTCCAGCACTATCCTGTAGGCTGCGCTTGGCAAGACAGCGACCGGCATAAGCCGCTGCAGAATTCGGATCCGACGAAAGAGCATCGTTGTAGGCGTCTATTGCCTGTTGATATTTTCCGTTGTCGTAGAGCGTATCGCCCTGTTTGATAGCGGTTGCGGCAGGATTGCCCGTGCCCGTTTCGCTCGTCGCGGGCATTCTGACCGAGCCTTCGGTATTGTCAGCATGGTCGCTGTACGTGCCTGTTGCTCCGCTGTCAGTAACATTTATCGTGTAGTCGACATTCAAGTGAGCCTGGCCTGCTTTTATCGCTTCCTTCTCCGTAAGCTCTAATGTGTTTCCCGAGAAATTGCCGCGAACCCGATGCACCGATTGCAGGCTCGGCCACGAGATCTCGCCTTCGACAGAGCCTGTCGCGGGATCGTAGCTGGTTATCCGCAGCGTAAACGGCCAGGACTTGTTACCTCTCGGCCCTTGCGTCTCCCGCGCTTCGCCTGACATTGCTTCGCCCTGGATGAGCCTCGTGGCAAATTTCGACGAAGGAATCGTAACAGGCGTCGGTTTTGGCGTCGGCCTCGGAGTTGGGGTCGGAGTGGCCTTTGGCCGCTTATCCAGATCTGCCTGTGAAACCGAGACATCAAACGAATTGCTCGCCCGACCGAGTTCGATACCGTTCATATCACGAACAATTACCGTCGCGATGCCGGTGCCGACCTGGCTGCGTGACAGCCTGATCTGCTGAGAAATATTGTTGCTCTCGAAATGCGTGTCTTCGTTAACGGACCATTCATATCTTGCTCCCTCCACCGCTGGCGTAACCTCAGCACGCATTCCGACGAACTGATGAACGGCAATTCCCTTCTCCAGCGGCACCAGCCCAACGCCTTCCCTCCAGATCTGCGGTTTCGGGCCTTCCGGACCGAGAACGTTGACCTTTACATCGTATTTTTCTGCCGTAAAAGTGCCCGATTTCTCGCCAAAATCGTCGCCTTTACCCTGAACGCGAGCTCTGACCATTACCGTCACAGGCTCTGCATTCTGTGGAATGAACGTGATCTCACGTTTATCCTGAGATTCGAACGTCAGTCTGCCATTTGCGGTAATTTGCCAGCGAAAGTCGATGTCTTTCAACTCTGGCGGCGTAACCTCGACGCGGACTTTTACCTCTTTACCGATAAAGCCCTTTTCAGGTGTGAATACCACTTTCAGATCCGGATTTACGACCTCAACCTCTATTTGATCGGCTTCGGCGAGGGGCACGAGAACCTGGCCCTTTTTTTCAAAGACCTCGACCCAGACCTTCGTCAGGCCTGGACGGTTAAACGTTGCGATCGCCGTATTTTTCGGGCCTTCGACCGGATCGAATGTGACTTCGGGATTCGGCTGCCACTGATAGACAAAATTGCCTGTCGCCGGAGCTCCGCTTGAGAGTACCTGAGCTGAAAATATTACCGGCGTGCCGACCGCAACCTTTCGCGTGTTCGGCTTGTCCTGCTTGATGATTGCCTTATAGTCGGCTACTTCGTATTCTAGATAAGCGGAGCCGAGAAAGTACCTGTTTCCCTCGACGCCAACTGACAGAGGGAACTTGCCGGGCTTTGCAGCCTTGACGGTAACCGTTGCAACATCTCGCGAGGTTTCCGGTTTCCCTTCGAAAACACCACCCCAGCCGTATTTGAACGGCGAATCTTCCGCTTTGGCATTCTCGACCATCACCGTCACACGAGCGGATTCCCCGACCTTCAGCTTTTCGAGCGAAGGCGGCGAAAACGTCACCTTCGGCAGATCCGAACCATCGAGTTTCGGCCCGGTATAAGGTATTTTCTTGAATTCACCTTTCTCAACGAGCGCGAGACTGTTCACGATCCCGATCGCTTCTGACTGAGCGGATGCGGTGTGAGCTTCGAGAAAACCGCGATCAACGTTCGTCCAGCATCCTGAGCCGCCGGCGTTATAACCGACCTCAACGACATCCCGTCCCTTGATCGCCCAACCGCGGCCATAAGCTTGCACGCCGTCTGCGTTGTACCCATATCCAACCCATGCGCCATTAGAGAACTTGACTGACGAATCGACAAATTGTCCCTTGAAGTCGCCGATTGCGTAGCTTCGAACCTTCAGCGTAAATCCCCAACGCTTAGCGTCAGCAACAAGATCATCGATCTTTTGGGCTAGCTCGGCCGCCGTTCGAGGAGCAAATGACGGGTTTATCCTTCCCCACACCTCGGAATGCACCTGAGCTTCCCATTGGCATTCGCCGGGCGTTTTGGTTTTCGCGTGCTGTCGGGCCAGATCAAAACCCTGAGCATTGTTTCCTCCATCCCAGATTCCCGGAACGGATCCCGCGAACATCAGCTTTCGCGTATCGACCACCTGATCTGCGGGCGTCGGAGTGGGCGATGGTTTCGTGACTTTTTTACCAACGCTCACAGCCTTTTCAGCTTGAGCGATCCTCACCTCGACGCCGTTCACCTTGGCAAACGCTTCGAGGCGTACGTTTTTGGAACTGTTTTCCGGGAGCGTGAAAGAGAACGAATCGCCCGCTTTCGGGCTGCCGCCGACTGTCAGGTCGGTCCATGCAAGTCGGCGGTCTTTGATCTTCTTCAGCTCGTCATCGAGGATCGCGGTCAGCGTTATAGTCTTTTCGGGTTCCGGGTTAGGTGAAACGCCAATATCTAGCTCGCCCGATTGCCGATGAACGATGATATTGAAGGGAACCGATTTAGTTAGCTGTTTATCGAGTTCTGATTTGGCACTCAGTACGTCATCGGCGATGGTTTTTACGTCGATGTTCAATTCGTACTCAAATCGGAGGATCTTTATCGTATCTCCGGTAAATTTGAATTTTCTCGCCGCTTTTTCCGGTGCGAAGACCGGAAATACAGGTGACCAACTCTCTTCCTCAGTTAGATTGAATGGTTTCCAGCGATATACCTGCGTGACCTCAACGGCAACCAGTTTGTCCTGGCCGCCGAGCAGCCGCATCCGCTTATCAAATTCCGCGAGGCCTTTCTGAATATTTTGAGTACTTCCCTCGAAGGTCGCTTTTACGTTGACTTCGCTTTCCTGATCCGGAATAAGCGTCACTTCGTCAGGTTCCGCGTTTGCGATCAGCATGCTCGCGTTGAAATCGCTCTCAACTTTCTTCAACACATCAATTGCGTCCGCGATCAGTTCGATCCGGCGCGTTCGCCATCGGCTGACGATCTCAGGGCCGCATTTGTCGTTGAGAATGCTCTCGATCTCAGGGTCGGCTTTATTATTTCTAACGGACGCATTTCTGGCGTGTACGGCAACGACCTCGAGTACTTTGGATTCCTCTGTATATAACGTAGCGAGTTGCTCGATGCTCCGTTCGGTGCGTTGATTCACATCGAGCGATTCGCGGCCCTTGACCTCATAAATTCCCGCGATCAGATCCCGGCATTCCTGCTGGGCCGTGACTATGTTGTAGCCAGCCGCGATCGCGTCATCCATGATCGCCTTCAATATCAATGGCACAAACCCGATCACAAATTTCGACGAGACCATAAAGGTCGCATCAAGGAGTATATTCTGGACGAGCCCTTCGAGATCTCCCTGCGTGGCTTTCTTCAGGTAATCCTTAGCCTGCAAAACCATTAGAAAGCCGAAGAACCCTTTCAACGCGAGGTCCCAACGAACTTTACCTCCGATCTCCGCTACTCGTCCTCCGTAGTGAAGAAAGGCTTCCATCACCCGCTTCCACTTGCCTGAGCCGGCCTGAAGCATTTCCCGGATGGCTTGGAGCGTCTGCGGATTGGTCTCAGAAGCGAATTTTATGAGCAGCTCGGCCTCGATCTTCGCCCGGCGAAGACTGTTTCCCAGGCCTTCTCTTACGCTTGGTTTTGCAAGCTCCTCAGCAGCCTTTTTGAGATCGATCACAAGCGCCTCTTTGCCATTGACGAGCTGCAAAGACTGGCAGCATTCCCGCAAAATGTCATCGAGATAGGTCGCCTCGCCAAACCGGCCCAGATCCCGGCCTTTTCTCATCATTTTTCGAAGGCGGTCGAGGCTCTTTGCCGCACTTTTCGTATCGCCCGCTTTTAGTGCATCCTCGATCTTTTCGACGAACTGCAGCGAAGTATTTCCCGCTCCGTCGATCGTATAGACCCCGGCGCTCTCTAACGCCGGCAGCAGATCAGCGAGCCCGGAACGGATCGTGTTTCCTTCTTTCCAGATCACGCGTCCTGCCTGTGCTTCATAAGCATCGCGAAAAGCCTTCGCTCCCTTTCCCCATAGACCTTCAGTACTGGCTCCGCCGAGATTAGGATTGATGCCCTTATCCATTAGTTTTTGCAATGCTTCTTCGGCATCATCGATGCCCTCGAGGATCACTTCGGGCGGATAAACATTCGTGCTTTTCAATATCTTTGCGGCGTCGGCGCCAAAACGCTGATTGATCTGGTTTGTGATCTCGCGTCGCAGCTGGTTGTATTTCGCCTTAGCGAGGTCCTCACTGCCATCGAAAACCACGCGCATGTCGAAATCCGACGTTCCGCCAAGTAGCGGATCGGCAAAATTCTTCCCGCTTATCCAGCTTCCGACAAAAACCACTTTACCGCCGGCCTTGTTTACGGTCTGGATCACGCTCATCGCGACCTCGAGGCGCGTTCCGGAAAGTCCCTTCAAGAAGTTCTTTGTCGCGGCATCGATGCCTTCCTGAAACGGCCCGTTGGAGCCCGGAAATAGCTCGGCCGGCTCTTCCATCATAAGAAGTTCGCCGGCCGTAGGTGCAGATTCCTGAATTATCGAACGAGCGGGTTCCGGAGGGATCTTAACCGCGGAGGTAACAACTAAAGAGTAAGCAATAAGTATCGAGAGAAAACTGCTGAGTAGACGTGTGGCTTTCATAATACCTCCCTCATTCCATGAGGAAATGCCCGATACCGGGCGCAAAACGAGAGCTTAGATAGAGATCGAAATACATAATCACTCATTTAAGCGCGCAATCGCCGTGCCGTTTGCGCGGCATTCCACTGGTTTTTGCAACTATTGTGTTTAGGAGACTTAAAGGCTTGCTGAGTGCTCCCGAATGAGTTCAGCAACGATTCGGTCGTGCCGAGTGAGAGTTTTCTCGCGGCGCTTCGAAAAAATTCGACGCTTCGCGCTAACATTGAACACGATGAATATTCCAGAGACCCCGAAGACGCGATTAAAACGTATACCAAAACGCGGACATTTCGAACGTGAGACGATAAATTCGATCCTTGACGACGCCTTTATCTGCCATGTGGGATTCACCGTCGAAGGCCAGCCGTATGTGATTCCCACTGGATACGGGCGAATCGGCGACAACCTGTATATTCACGGCTCAGCCGCGAGCAGGATGCTCAGAAATCTGAGCGGCGGCATGGACGTTTGCGTAACCATAACGATCCTCGACGGCCTCGTCCTCGCGCGTTCGGCTTTTCATCACTCGATGAACTACCGCTCCGTCGTTATTCTCGGCAAGGCGGAACTGGTTACCGATGCTGACGAGAAAAATAAGGCTCTCTTCGCGATCTCAGAACAAATAATTCCCGGCCGATGGGCCGAGGTGCGGCCGCCGACCGAACTTGAACTAAAAGCGACGAGCGTTCTGAGACTGCCGATAACCGAGGCCTCCGCCAAAATTCGCACCGGCCCGCCGGTCGATGACGACAAGGATTACGCGCTCGACGTCTGGGCAGGTGTGCTGCCGATGTCGCTCGAAACCGGAGAACCGATCACAGATGAGCGATCAAAACCAGGCATTGGAATCCCTAATCCCGTAACAAATTACAAACGCACAAGCCGAAATTGACCAACGACCGCCGCCCGTAGGACAATGCTTGGAAATGAAAACAATACAACTTGCATTCGCCCTGCTGCTGGGAGCTATTGCGATCAGCGCTCAAGGCCCAATCGAGGACAATAGCTTTCTGCTGGAAGAAGCGTATAACCAGGAAAAAGGCGTCATCCAGTACATCCGAACTTTCCACCGCGAACGCGGCGGCAATTTCGTCTACAGCTTTACGAACGAAATGCCGATCAAGAAGCAGCAGCATCAGTTCAGCTACACGATCAACGTAAACCGGAACGACGGCACCACCCGTTTCGGCGATACCTACATCAATTATCGCTATCAGATGGCCGGGCTGAAGGAAGAGGACAAGATCGCGGTCGCACCGCGTTTTTCGCTTATCCTGCCAACCGGCAGCTATCGCCGCGAGACCGGCAGCGGTGCGTTAGGTTTTCAGTTCAATCTTCCCGTTTCTGTTACGCATTCCAAAAAGTTCGTCACTCACTGGAACGCTGGCACGACTTTCATCCCCAAAGCTCGAAGTATTACCGGCGAGAAGGTAAACACCAAGGGATTCAACCTCGGCCAAAGTACCGTTTTCCTCGCCAAAACGAACTTTAACGTCCTCGTAGAAACGGTTTGGAACTACAACGAAAAGGTTATCGGCCGCAACCGCACCGAATCCGAATACAGCCTGCTCATCAATCCGGCTATCCGTTGGGCATGGAATATGAAGAACGGACTCCAGATCGTGCCCGGTATCGGCATTCCGCTCGGCGTCGGCCCGAGCCGCGGCGAACGCGGTATCTTTCTCTATTTGAGTGTAGAGAAATAGCTCCGGCCGTTTCAGTTGTATAATCGAGCCATGGTTTACCGTGAAGTTTTACATGGCTCTCTTTCTGTAATAAGGCCGATCGTCAACAGCTTTTTGCTGTTTCTATTGGCATCATCATCCGTGTTCACTCAAAGCGACGCCGGCGCCATTCCACCGGAATGGCAGACCAGGGCCGAATCGACCGATTACAAACAGACCTGGCGATATGACGAAACAATAGCGTACGCAAAGCGGCTCGATAAAGCCTCCGCCCTTATTAGCTATCGGTCCATTGGGAAAAGCGGCGAAGGCCGGGATATTCCACTTCTGATAGCGGCGAGGGATAATGCGTTTTCACCGAAGTGGGCGAAGAAAACGGGCCGCCCGATTGTCTTTATCCAGGCGGGCATCCACGCCGGCGAGATCGACGGCAAAGACGCCGGGCTCGCACTGCTTCGCGATATAGCGATCACCAAAACACGGATCGATCTACTGAAGGACGCGATCATTCTTTTCATTCCGATCTACAACGTCGACGGCCACGAGAATTTCAATCCGTACATGCGGATCAACCAGAACGGCCCCGACGAAATGGGTTTTCGCGGTAATGCCAACAACCTCAATCTCAACCGTGATTACATGAAAGCCAATGCGCCGGAAACCCGCGCGTGGCTAAACCTCTGGAATGAATGGAAGCCCGACCTTTTCATCGATTGCCACGTTACCGACGGCGCCGAGTTTCAGTACAACCTGACATACGAATACGCCCACTTTCAGGAAGTTTCGCCCTCGATCAAATCATGGATGGACGAGCATTTTGACGGTAACGTCGTCCCGCTGGTCGAGAAAGAAGGCAATCTGATGACGCACTACGTCGAGTTCGCCGGCCGTGAAGTAACGAGCGGTGTCGCGACATTCATCGCCACACCGCGATACGCGACGGGCTACGCGCCGCTCAGGAACCGTGCCGGATTATTGATCGAAACGCACGTTTACAAACCGTATAAGTCGCGGGTTCGTGGCACTTACGATATTTTGCGATACACGATCGAAGAAGTTGCAAAGGCGAAATCCAGCCTTTTCATCGCTAACGTAACCGCCGACACCCAAAGCGTCGAGCGCGGCAAAATGTACGACGACAAACGCCAATTCCCGCTCAAGCTCGGCGTTACGGAAAAAGCGACGCAGATCAATTTCAAAGGCACCGAGTATAAGCTCGAAGACAGCACGATCTCGAACACAAAACGCATCGTCTATGGCACCGCTCCGCTCAATATCAAGATCCCAAAATTTGACGAGGGTAAAGTAACCGCGTCGGTCGCACCGCCGCTCGCGTATATCATTCCGCCGCAATACAAGGATGTGATCGACGTCATCACCGCCCACGGCCTCAAATTCGACCGCCTGAAAAAACCGCTGACGATCGAGGTCGAAAGTTACAAACTCACCGAACCAAAATGGTCGCCAACGTCCTTCGAAAACCGCGTTACTTTGACCGCAAAGCAGACTCCGTACAGAGAAACACGGACATTTCTGGCCGGTTCGATCATCATCCGCCTCGACCAGGAAGCCGCCGCCGTCGCGATCCATCTGCTCGAACCAAACGGCCCCGATTCGTTTCTCTACTGGGGATTTTTTAACGCGATCTTCGAACAAAAAGAATACGGCGAAGGCTACATCCTCGAAAAACTAGCCCGCGAAATGCTCGCCAAAGACCCAAAGCTGCAAGAAGAATTCGACCGCAATCTCCTCGAACCCACCTTCGCCCGCAGCCCACAGGCGAGGCTCAGATTCTTTTACGAACGCTCGCCTTATTTTTTGAATCAGAAGGTCGGAATTTATCCGGTCGGAAGAATATTGAAAGACGTCCCAGTCGAAGAACCGGAATCGAAGATCCGTAAAAAGAGGAAGTAGCGACTCAGACCTTGCTCCCGAAGCGCGTGATTTGCAATTCACTCGAAGGAGTTCTTAGGATATACGTTAGATATGGCCTCGCTGCTCGAAGAATTCGTTCGGATCGTCAACGCTCTAAATGTGCGAAAGATCGACTATGCCGTCTGCGGCGGTTGGGCGATGGCTATCCATGGTTTCCTGCGGGCAACAACCGATATTGATATTCTGATACTCGCTGAGGATCTTGAAAATGTAAAAACAATAGCGATCGACCTTGGATTTGATATCGATGGCCTACCGCTGAATTTCGACGGCGGCAAAACTTTGATCAGGCGCCTTTCGAAGATAGATTCCAAAACGAAAACGCTGATCACGCTCGATATGATTCTCGCGACCGAGGTCTATGAGAGTGCCTGGCGTGGCAGAAGGTTGGTGAAATGGAATAACGGCGAATACCGCGTGGTTGACACGCAAGGTATGATAGACATGAAGGAGCGAGCCCGACGGCCGAAAGATCTGATCGATCTGGAGTTTCTGAGGGGAGTAGGCAAATGAAGGTTGATATGTCGAAAGAAGCCGTGACCCAGCGAATGATCGAGCTGGATCAGCTATGGGAATTGGCAGTTGCTCTCCAGTCTTCTGACCTCGAAAACTCGGTAAGGGTCGAGAAACTCCCCCTGCGAGACGACGGTCGAGACTTGGCCAAATAGGTCAAAGTTAAAATCCCCGAAAACGTTCGACCAATCATCGAGATAACTCTACCAAACCACCTGTTATTGCCCCAAAACGGCGCCGATCCGTTCGACCAATCAAGCCATTGCGCGAATATTTGTCCGATAAACAGGGCATATTACAAAAAGTGTGAAACGTTTCACACTTTTTGACGCAAATTTTGTCCGCGCCAAGATTATTCAAAAACTGGGGGCGGTAAAAAACAGTCATTTGAGGAACAAAACGAGGCCGCCCACTTTCAGGCGGCCGTCGCTTTTTGATATGAGTGGTGGAGACGAGGAGGATCGAACTCCCGACCTCTGCATTGCGAACGCAGCGCTCTGCCAAACTGAGCTACATCCCCTTACTAAGAAAGGTAAAAGGAAAAAGAAAAAAGTGCAAGTCTATTGAACGCCAGCCGGCAGCAGCGAGCCTTTTGGGTCGGAGGCATAAGCGTGCCCGTCCTCGATTTTGCCGATTAGGCCGTGAAAACTGATTTCGCCTTCACTGTTAACAACGACAACGACATCACCGGGACTAACCGTTTTTTCGTCGACCGCGAATTTAATAACCGTCGCGTTCCCGTTTTCCGAGGCGGCCGCTTCGTATTCAAAAGTGTCAGTGTTAAAGCTGAGCGTCTGGCAAAATGCTACTTCCATAGCAAGAATTATGGCACAAAAGCCGCTAGGTGTCAGTCGAACGCACTAGGTCGACCGTGATCGCGTCGTGATCCGACAGCGGCTTCTTATCGGCGGAGACAAGGTTACTGACGGTTTGGGGCATAGTTCCCGGCGCGGGTTTCAGGCCATTTGCCGCGAACCAATCGAGCCGCGCTGAGACCAGACCTCCGACACGTCCGGCGGCCCAGAATATAAATGGGAAACACCATTCAGGGACCCAATCGCGGAGGTTTGTGTTCTTTTCAATGCTCCCGATATCGTAATGAAGCGTTCCAACGCCGATATTGTTAAGGTCGCGAAAATGATAGCCGCGTTTTTCGAGGCCAGTGAACAGATGCTTTTCGAAGTATCGTTCCGGATGCGGCAAATGATTTAGAGCAACATTCCTCGGCCCCATCAGAACTCGCCGCCAATAACCCATGATCGCCCGCGTTGAGCTTTGCGAATTAAATCCCGTGGTGTTCCAGTCGCCGCCAATTAGCGTCGGCATTGGCGGCAGCGTGTCGAGATGATCGAGAATTATCTTTATTTGCAATACGCGATGGGCCCGCGAGCAATGTGCGTCGAGATGTATAGTGACAGCCCGAAAGTCGCCCGTCGGATGCCCAACATCGGCGACGATCGCCCGCAGGTAACCGATGCGTTTCTCCTTGCCCCACATCTTGTCCTTGCCGTTCGGCAACGGCACCGCGTGGACGTTTTTCATCGGAAACCGCGAAAACATTGCGAGGCCATGGATCGAAACGGTATTTTCGCCATCCATATCCGATTCGACACCGCTTCCCTTTTGGAGTGGAATGTAGACTGGCGCAAAAGCGTAATTCAGCCCAAGCTCGGTCGCGATCTCCTGTGCAACAAAGCGGGTCCCGCTGCGTGCCATGCCGTAATCGAGTTCTGTCAGGATCAGCAGGTCTTTGTCTTTTAGCCGTTCGTGGTTTTTGAGAGCGTCGAGAATGCCTTCGAACTGAATACCGCGTTCGAGGTTCCAGGCGAGGGCCGTGATCGTTTCGCTATCGTTCCCGACCGGCCGAGCAAATGACTCGACAACCACCGCATTCATGATCCGCTCGACATCGGGGCGGATCTTTTTATAAAGGTCCGACGCCTGCATTTCGGCGTTCGATTCGAACTTCAACAGGTCGGGAAAATATTGATTAAGATCGTGATCAAGAACCGTAGGCGGTCCGATGATGCTATCGGCGGGTGATGTCATATAGGACTGGACCGCAAGCGTCTCGCTTGCGAGTGAAAACACTTAACAGCTTACGAGCATGGCTTAGCGCACGCAAGCGGGACGCTTGCGTTCCAGTCAGTCATCATGTCGCTCCTTGACCGGGGCAATCGTCAGGAAATCACTAGTGATGCGCTCCGTGTATGTGCTGAGAAGCTCGTCGATACGTTCCTGCTTTTTCGATTGGAAGATAAAACCAACATGCCGTGGCTTTTTGACAGAATAGACTATCTCGTCGTCAACGTAGGCGGAGATGTCCGGCTCCTCGGAGTTTGCAAGGGCGAGCGTGATGCCGGCAAATTCCTTTCGGAGTTTTGGTAGTTTGTACGGTCGCTCTTCAGTATGAAGTTCGAGTTTTGCCCATTCGCGCCAGAGGTTGAAATTGCAGGCGTATTCGAGAACGTTGGCGATATATGCACCACCGACACGGCAGGCAACCTCGAGCAGAAAGAACTCGCCAGTCTCGTCGCTCTGCAAAAACTCCGCATGCGAAACACCGCGATCGTATTCGAAAGCCATTAAAAGGGCCCGGTTCATAACCTCTAACTGCTTACGTTCCGTAGATTTATACGGCGTTATGAACGACGTAAAGACACCGCCGTGGTGCGAAACATTGAACGGCGTGATGCCATATTGGCTAACGCCGCACGCAACAACTTTGCCGTTCTCAACGACCGAATCGACGTGAAAGACCTTGCCCTCAATAAACCGCTCGATCAAGAATTGCGACGGATGGTCGCGCCAGGTGTTACGGTTATCGAGCTCTGTTAAGACGCTCCAGGCGTCTTCAGCGGTGTAGCACTTTCTGATTCCGAATGCTGAAACCTCGTGCCTGGGCTTGATGACCCACGGTGCGGGAACCGTGGCCAGAAAATGATTTAACTGTTCAGCGTTAAATGCTCCGACAAACTCCGGGCACGGAATTCCCGCCCTTTGGGCGATCTCACGCATGGTGAGTTTGTCGCGAAACCGCAGTGCGAACGAACGGCTCATGCCCGGCAGACTCAGATGCTCACGCGCCATTGCTGCGGTCAATACGTCAAATTCGTCGAGACCGACAACCTTATCAATCGGCCTGGAACCAGCGAGATTTGTCACGGCCCTGACATAATCCAATACACCCGCATCGTCCTCAACCGTTCTCGCATCATTGATCGCCGTCCAAGGCCACGCGCTGTCCAGCATCTTTTTTCGTGTAACGAGCGTCACATGCCAGCCGGCATTATGACATTCCTCAACAAATTCCGACCCCTTGAAATCGCTCGCAATGATCGCGATGTGTTTTTGCATAAACTGATACTCTTAAAGACGAATAACGGCCAGTCTGTTTCCTGGATGCAGATTTTATTTTGACATAAAAGAATGGCACAATTTAGCAGTAAAGACAACGAATATTTAGAATTGCGGTTGGAAGCGACATCGCTAAAGCCGGTACGCGATCTATATGGGAAACATCGATATTTTGGATCTGGTCAGCCACCTTTTGATCTACATGGTCGTACTCGTTCTCGCGATCTCGCTGCACGAGGCAGGCCACGCATGGGTTTCTTATAAAAACGGTGACGACACGGCTTATATGTTGGGTCGCGTTACGATCAATCCGGTTGCGCATACCGACCCGATCGGAACGCTGCTAATCCCGATGATCTCGTTCCTCTTTGGCGCGATGGGCGGAGCAATGGCGTCGATACCATTGATCGGTTGGGGCAAACCAACGCCCGTAAATCCGCGTAACTGGCGAAACTACAAATTAGGAAATGTCACTGTTTCAGTTGCCGGTGTCGTCGCTAATTTTATCCTCTTGATTGTTGGATTTGTCGCGGCGAGGATAATGATGTCGCAGGGCTTCGGCGTCGCCGATTTCTTTGGCCAGAGCAATAATCCTCTCGCGATCTTCGTCGGCTATCTGATGACGCTAAACCTGTCGCTGTTCGTATTTAACCTGCTCCCTTTTCCGCCGCTCGACGGCAGCAAGATCCTGCAGACATTTTTGCCCGCGAGTGCTGCTCCTATTTTCAACCTTTTTGAGCAATACGGATTTCTGATCTTGATGGCCCTCATCTATATAGGAGTTCTCAGGATAATTATCACACCGTTCTTTTATGGCTTAATTTTCCTGTTAAGGCTCTAGTTCTTATGAAAAAACGCATCTTCAGCGGAGCCCAGCCGACCGGCGAGCTTCATATTGGCAACTATCTCGGGGCACTCAAGAACTGGGTCGCTTTGCAGGACGAGTACGAAAGCTTTTACTGCATTGTAAATCTCCACGCGATCACTCTGCCGCAAGACCCAAACACGCTGCGTCAAAAAACGCGTGACCTCGCGAGGATCTATCTCGCCGCCGGCGTCGATCCGGAAAAAGCAACGGTGTTCATTCAGTCCGACGTTGCCGCACACGCAGAATTGACGTGGATCCTCTCAACTCAATCCCGAATGGGCGAGCTTGAGCGGATGACGCAGTTTAAGGATAAAGGTAAAGGAAATTCGAGTGCGGGAGTTGGCCTTTTCACCTATCCGGTTCTGATGGCGGCGGATATTCTGCTCTATCAAACCGACCTCGTTCCCATCGGGCAGGATCAGAAGCAGCATCTTGAGCTTTCTCGCGATCTCGCCGAACGTTTCAACCGCGATTTCGGTGAAACATTCGTAGTTCCTGAGCCCTTCATCCCGCCTGTCGGAGCGAAGATACAGTCGCTTCAAGATCCGTCGAAGAAGATGTCGAAGTCGGATGAAAATCCGAATGGTTCGATCTTTTTGCTCGACGATGCGGATACGATCACGAAAAAATTCAAAAAAGCAGTGACCGATTCCGGAACCGAGATCAATTTCGACCCGACACGCCCGGCGATCACGAATTTGCTCACGATCTACCATCTTCTGACCGGCAAAACTGTAGATGAAAGCGTTTCTCATTTCGAAGGCAAAGGCTATGGCCAGTTCAAAGGCGAACTCGCCGAGGTCACGATCGAATTCCTCCGGCCATTCCAAGAGCGGATCAAGCAGTTCGATGATGAAGCGCTCGACAAGATTCTAAAGACCGGAGCCGAGAAAGCTCGCGGTATCGCAGCAGAAACGCTTCAGAACGTCTATCAAAAAATGGGAATCGCATAATGAAAATATCCATCGCTCGCAAACTGTCGTTCAGCATTCTCGCCGTAATCGTTGCTGTCGCCACGCAGTTTTCGATCGGGCAAACGCCCGATCCGGCAAAGCTGACGCTTGAAAGGATCTACGCGAGCGGTGAATTTCAGCCCGCCCGATTTGGCGGGTTTCGTTGGTTGAAGGACGGCAACTCCTACGCGAAATTCAACCCATCGCCGACGCGGAATGGAGCGTTTGACCTGGTTAGCTATCAAATCGACACAAACAAACGCGACGTGCTCCTCGCCGCTGAAAAGCTGATCCCAAAGGGCGAGACAAAGCCGCTTTCGGTTCAGGGCTACGATTGGACAGCACAAGATCAGCGGATGTTGATCTACACGAATTCAAAAAAGGTTTGGCGGCAGAACACACGCGGTGACTATTGGGTCTACGAAGGGCCGGGTGGGCGATTGACCAAACTCGGCGGCGATGCGAAACCTTCGACGCTCATGTTCGCCAAATTCTCGCCCGACGGTACAAAGGTCGGATACGTCCGCGAGAACGACCTCTATGTCGAAGACGTCGCAACCAACAAGATCACCCGCCTCACCAAAGACGGATCGCCGACGATGATCAACGGCACGTCCGATTGGGTCAACGAAGAGGAATTCAATCTCCGCGACTGCTGGCGTTGGAGCCCGGACAGCAAGTCTATCGCCTTCTGGCAGTTCGACGCTTCGGGCATCGAAGATTTTGTGCTGCTTAACAACACAGGATCGCTTTACCCTACGCTAACGCACATTCCGTATCCGAAAACCGGAACGACGAACGCCGCCGTTCGCGTCGGCGTGATCAGCTCCGCCGGCGGCGAGATCCGCTGGATGCAGACGCCGGGCGATCTGCGAAACAGTTACATCGTGTCGGTCGATTGGACCGGTGATTCGCGGCAGATCTACATGCAGCACTTCAACCGCCTGCAAAATACGCTTCAAGTGCTCGTCGCCGACCCGACGAGCGGCAAAACAAACTCGATCCTCACCGACAAAGACGACGCGTGGATCGATCTCGAACTGCCGAGCATGCGCTGGCTCGATGGCGGCAAGCGTTTTTTATGGATAAGTGACCGGGACGGTTGGAGTCGGGCGTATTCGGTTTCGCAGGACGGCAAAGACAGCAAGCCGATAACGATCGGTGCATTCGATGTCATTTCGATCCAGGCGATCGACCAGGCAAACGGCTGGCTCTATTACATCGCCTCGCCCGACAACCCGACGCAGCGTTATCTCTATCGATCAAAGCTCGACGGCAGCAGCTCGAAACCGGAACGCGTCACACCAGCTAATTTTTCAGGCGTGAACAGCTACAACACCTCGCCGAACGGCCGCTGGGCGATCCAGACGAGTTCGTCGTTTGGGAAAGCGTCGAAGATCGATCTGCTCGATCTGAGCAAAATGTCGGTCGCGAGAAATATTGTTGACAACGCCGAGCTACAGGCAAAGGTGGATAAGATCCAAAAAGGCCCGCAGGAGTTTTTCAAAATTGATATCGGCGACGGCGTCACGCTCGACGGCTGGATGATGAAACCGCCCGGTTTTGACCCTGCGAAAAAATATCCCGTCCTGTTTTACGCCTACAGCGAACCGGCCTCGCAGACCGTGATGGATAGTTGGTCGGGTGCAAATTACCTTTGGTTTACTATGCTCACGCAGCAGGGATACATCGTCGCGAGCGTCGATAATCGCGGCACACCGAGCCCTCGCGGACGTGCGTTTCGCAAAAGCATCTACAAGAAGATCGGCGTGTTGAATTCACAGGACCAGGCAAATGCGGCAAAGGCTCTGGTCGCAAAAATGCCATACCTCGACGCGTCACGCGTCGGCATCTGGGGCTGGAGTGGCGGCGGAGCGGCAACGCTGAACGCGATGTTCCGCTATCCCGACGTCTACAAAATGGGAATGTCCGTCGCCCCGCCAGCCGACAATCTCTACTACGACACCATCTACACCGAACGCTATCTCGGCCTGCCAAAAGACGACCCCGATGTGTTCAAACGAGCCGCCCCGACCACCTTCGCGGGCAATCTCAAAGGCGATCTGCTCATCGTACACGGCACCGGCGACGACAATGTGCATTATCAGGCCACCGAACGCCTCGTCGATGCACTCATTGCCGCCAACAAAGATTTCACCATCATGGCGTACCCAAACCGAACACATGGGATCTCCGAGGGCCAAGGGACAACTCTGCACCTTTACGGACTGCTGACACGATATCTGAATCAGCATTTGCCGATTAACAGATAGCTGTTCCCATATCTTTGCGATCTTTGCCTAACTTCGCGACTTTGCGGGAAACTCATCCGGTTTCCCGCAAAGTCGCGAAGGAAGCAAAAGCACGCCAAGGTTCTGTTAATTTTCTGTCGATTCTCGCACCGGCGGTGATATAATTTCCTCATACCTTCGGTACCTTTTTGCCTGTCAATGCAGGCGGTTAGATTTACATTTTCATAAGGAGTTCATCATGGAATCGACAAAACAATCTTTCGACATCCCAAAATTCAAAGAGCAGTACGAAAACTACATCGGCGGCGAGTGGGCCGCTCCGAATAGCGGCGAGTATTTTGAGTGCATTTCGCCGGTGGACGGCAAGTCGTTCACCAAGGTTGCACGTTCCAACGAAGCTGACGTAAATGCGGCTCTTGACGCAGCCCATAGGGCGTTTACGACGTGGGGCAAGACTTCCGTGACCGAACGCAGCAATATCCTGCTCAAGATCGCGGACCGGATGGAGCAGAATCTCGAGATGCTCGCCAGGGCAGAAACGTGGGACAACGGCAAGCCAATCCGCGAAACGATGGCCGCGGATATTCCGCTGGCGATCGATCATTTTCGCTATTTCGCAAGCGTCATTCGAGCTGAAGAAGGCTCGGCGAGTGAACTCGATCAGAACACGCTGTCCGTTATTATCAAAGAACCGCTCGGCGTCGTAGGGCAGATCATTCCGTGGAATTTCCCGATCCTGATGGCTACCTGGAAACTCGCTCCGGCACTCGCAGCCGGAAACTGCGTCGTGATCAAACCCGCCGAGCAAACTCCGGCGTCGATCATGGTGCTTTTCGAACTGATCGGTGACCTGCTGCCAAAAGGCGTGGTAAATATCGTCAACGGCTTCGGCGTCGAGGCCGGAAAACCGCTTGCGACATCCGACCGCATCGCGAAGGTCGCCTTCACCGGCGAAACCACGACCGGCCGCCTGATCATGCAGTACGCTTCGCAAAATCTCATTCCCGTCACGCTCGAACTCGGCGGCAAATCGCCCAATATATTCTTCGAAAGCGTGATGGATGCGGACGATGAATTTTTCGACAAGTGTCTGGAAGGTGCGACGCTTTTTGCTTTAAATCAGGGCGAGGTCTGCACGTGCCCTTCGCGAGTGCTGGTGCAGGAATCGATCGCTGACAAATTCATCCCACGATTCATCGAACGCGTCAAACAGATTAAAATGGGCCATCCGCTCGATCCTTCGACGATGATGGGAGCACAGGCGAGCCAGGATCAGTACGAGAAAATTCTCAATTACCTCCAGATCGGCAAAGACGAAGGTGCCGAGGTCCTAGTCGGCGGCAACGCCTACAAAAATGCCGACCTCGAAAACGGCTACTATATCGAACCAACCGTGCTGAAAGGCCACAATAAGATGCGTGTCTTTCAGGAAGAGATTTTCGGCCCGGTCACATGCATCACGACCTTTAAGGATGTCGACGAAGCCATAGCCATCGCCAACGATACGCTCTACGGCCTCGGAGCCGGTGTCTGGACACGCGACGCTCACGAGCTTTATCGTGTCCCGCGTGCCATCCAGGCGGGCCGCGTTTGGGTAAACAATTATCACAACTACCCGGCACACGCCCCGTTCGGCGGATACAAAAAGTCAGGATTTGGCCGCGAAAATCATTTAATGATGCTCGACCATTACCGCCAGACGAAGAATATGCTTATCTCATACGACAAGAAGGCGATGGGATTTTTCTAATCGGTCTTAGCTGCGGAGCAGCGACAGAATGTAGCCCCGGGTGAAGCAAAGCGGAACCCGGGGTTAGCTCACAATAAAGTCCTAAGCCCCGTAGGGGCGATAGACACTCGCCCTCATTGGAAGGCATATGCGAATTCGTAGAGTTAAAATCACGCCCGAGGCTGCCGCAGTCGTCAATCAACTCCTCGAAAAAAACGGCGAACTCATGTTCCATCAATCTGGCGGTTGCTGCGACGGGTCTTCGCCGATGTGTTATCCGAAAGGCGAGTTTATGGTCGGTTCCTCGGACGTTTGGCTGGGCGAGATTGCGGGCTGCGATTTTTACATGGCGAAAGATCAGTTCGAGTACTGGAAACACACCGAACTGACGATCGATGTCGTTCCGGGTCGCGGTGCAAGTTTTTCGCTGGAGATACCGCTTGGGCTTAGGTTTGTCACCAAATCGAGGTTATTCTCGGATGACGAATATCAGAACCTGACCGACGTTCACTACGGAGATTACGAGGAAAGCATCGGTGCAAAAGCCCGCGCGTAAGTAAGGGCGATTCACTCAAGTTGGATGATTCGCCCTTGCTCACGCGCGGGCTTTCGCATCAGGAACCTTATGAACATTACCGTCTACGAAAAACCAACCTGCACGACATGCCGCAAGCTGAATAAGCTTTTCATCGAGAACGGGGTTGACTGGACGAAGGTCAACTATTTCATCGAGCCTTTCGACGAAAAAAAGCTCACTTCCCTGCTTAAAAAGACGGGGATGAAACCGTTTGACGTTCTTCGTCGTGCTGAGCCAGACTACAAGCTCGCTGGGATCGATAAAGATTCTCGCGACGCCGAAGTCATCGCGGCGATGGTGAAATATCCTTCGATCATCCAGCGGCCGATCGTTGAGGTTGGCGATAAGGCAGTTTTAGCGAGGCCGATCGAGAAGGCTTTGGAACTGATCGGAGCATAAGATCATGATAAAACTCCCTGTAATCCTAATATTTACATTGCTGTTGACGCTCGTTTCGTGCGACGTTCGGAGCGAGACGGCGAAAAAGGAAATGGAGAAGTTCGAGACCAAACCGACTCCGGAATTCTCGCCGGTCCCCACACCGTCGCCCATCGATCCGGCGGATGTTGTGACGGTTGATACGTCTCTGGAGGGCGGAACGATTGCGGTCAACGGCTACAAAGAAACCCAAACCGCCGCCTGCAAAAAATTCGATCGCGTGATGGTAAATGGCGACGATAACACCGTCACGATCAAAGGCGGCTGCCAACAGATTATGGTAAATGGCGATCGCAACCAAGTAACGGCCGAGGCGGCTTTGGAGTTCGTCCTGAACGGCAGCGAGAATACGGTAAAATACTCAAAATACGTAAATGGCCGGCGTCCGACCGTTACGGAACCAACAGGCGGAAATGCAATCGGAAAGGTCTCGGCCCCAATGGCAAAGAAATAACGACTGGAGGGTGAGCATCCTGCTCGCCCGTTTCGTCTGGAAAAGCCACCACAGGCGAGCAAGATGCTCGCCCCTCCAGTCGGTTATCGCCGCCGACTGTTAGAATATCGAACCATGAGCTACACAAACGGAAACGGCAACGGCCACGCCCCTAAACCCAAAAACGTCCTCGGCACGGAACTGCAAAGCTGCTGCACCGACCCGATGACGGGATTTTATCGCGACGGCTATTGCCGCACGGGTGTTGACGATACGGGCCGACATACGGTGTGCATCGAGGCGACGGATGAGTTTTTGGCGTTCTCCAAAGCCGCCGGAAACGACCTTTCAACGCCGATGCCGCAATATGCGTTTCCCGGCCTCAAGTCGGGCGACAAATGGTGCCTCTGCATGCTCCGCTGGCGCGAAGCCCTCGAAGCCGGAATGGCTCCGCGCGTTTATCTCGAAGCTACTCACGCTCAAGCGTTAACCGTCGTCAGCCTCGAAGACCTAAAGCGGCACGCGGTGGAATAGCTTATTGCGAAAGCCCGCGCGTAAGCAAGGGCGAAACCTCCAACTTGAGTGATTCGCCCTTGCTCACGCGCGGGCTTTCGCACCGTCGGCACATCTTATGGAAGAACTCAACAAAAAAGAGATCGGCCTGTACGGCCTGACGATGATCGCGATCGGGTCAAGTATCGGTTCGGGCATCTTCCGGACGCCTTCGGAAATTGCCGGCTACCTCCCGAGCGAAGGCCTTATGTTGATCGTTTGGGCTCTCGGCGGCATGATCGCTCTGTGCGGAGCTCTGACTTTTGCAAAAATCGCCGGACAATTCCCGCACGTTGGCGGGTTTTATGTTTTTCTGAAAGAAGCGTACGGCAAACTGCCCGCGTTCCTGTTCGGCTGGTCGATGCTGCTCGTGATCAATACCGGCTCGCTCGCAGCTCTTAGTTTGGTCTTCACTTCTTATCTGAGTTCGTTCATTCCGCTATCCGACAACGCCCAGCTCGTCATTGCCGTCCTTACAATTGTTGTCCTGACCGTGATGAACGTTTTTGGTGTAAAATTCGGTAATTTGTTTGCCAGCATTTTTACGTCAGCGAAGCTTTTGGGAATTCTGTTCGTCGTCTTTCTCGGGCTGTTTTTCGGAACAAATCAGCATGTAAATTACCTGAACACGAGCTATGCTCCTATAGCTAACGATCTGTCGCTTATCTCAGCTTTCGGCCTGGCTCTGATCGGCGTTACCTTCTCATTCGGCGGCTATCAACACGCAACGTTCGTCGCTGCCGAAGTCAAAAATGCCGCGAAGATCGTCCCTAAAGCTTTGGTCATCGGCATACTTATCGTCTGCCTCGCATATCTGACGATAAACGTCGCGTACCTCCGCTTCCTGCCGATCGAGCAGATTGCCGCATCGAAAAGTGTCGCTTCGGAAGCGATCAACACGATCTGGGGCCTCGGTGGAAAATTCGTCTCGTTCCTGATCATCGTCTCGGTCGTGGGGACGATCGGTATCTACATTTTGACGGCCCCACGAATATATTTCGCAATGGCAGACGACAAGCTTTTCTTTAGGAAATTTGCCGAGATCCACACCAGATACGGCACGCCAGTTTGGGCTATCGTGTTCCAATCCGCGTGGACGATCGTCCTGCTGGTTTTCTGGAAAACGTTTTCAAATCTTATAACTTTCGTGGTTTTTGTCGATGAGATATTTTTCTTCCTGACAGCATTAAGCTTTTTCTTTCTCATCAAATCGAAGAACTTGCTTGGCAGCTTTCTGGCTCTTGTCTTTCTCGCAATGACGGGCTTCATAATCGTCAACACCTTATATGAAAAGCCCCAGGAAGCCGTTGCCGGTCTGATCTTTCTGGCTCTCGGATGCATTTTCTTCGTGGTATTTCGTAAGACCCAATCCAGTTTAGAAGCATGAACGAATCCTTCATCATCAACCAGCTAGCCGAAGACCGCGAGAATTATTTCCACGCGGTCGCTCCGCCGATCATTCAGACGAGCAATTTTGCGTATCCAACGGTCGATGAGTTCATCCACGCGATTACGAACGAAAAGGACGAGCACATCTACACGCGCGGCAATAACCCGACCGTAACCATGCTCGCCAAGAAAATGGCGGCTCTCGAGGGCGCCGAAGATTGTCTGATGGTCGGCAGCGGTGCTGCGGCGATCACGAACGCCGTAATGTCACAGGTAAACGCCGGTGACCACATCGTTTCGGTACAAAACCCTTACACCTGGGCAAATCACCTGATGACCAAGATCCTCCCGCGATTCGATGTTGAGACAACCTTTGTCGATGGAACCGATCCCAGGAATTTTAAGAAAGCGGTTTCCGACGAGACCAAGTTGATCTATCTCGAATCGCCGAATTCGTGGACGTTTGAGATTCAAGATCTACGCGCGATAGCGAGTTTTGCCAGACGGCGATGCATCACGACGGTGATCGACAACAGCTATTGCACTGCGCTATGCCAGCGGCCGATCGATCTCGGGATCGACCTCGTCATCTATTCCGCGACCAAGTATTACAACGGCCACAGCGATGTGGTCGCCGGAGCGATCTGCGGTTCTGAGGCGAAGATCACGCAGATATTTCATAACGAATTCATGACCTTCGGCAACATCCTGGCCCCGCAAAACGCATGGCTGATGCTCCGCAGCCTTCGGACACTGCCGATCAGACTCAAGCAGTCATCCGAAAGCACTTTGAAGGTCTTAGAATTCCTCCGCAGTTCACCCAAGATCGAGCGAATTTGGTATCCGTTCAACGAAGACAGCCCGCAATTGGAACTAGCAAAAAGCCAGATGAAAATGCCGATGGGAATGTTCACGATTGCGTTGAAAACAAGGGATGTTGCCGCGATCAAACGGTTTTGCGAATCGCTCCGATACTTCCTCATCGCCGTCTCCTGGGGCGGTCACGAATCGCTCATTATGCCAAAATGTGCGTTCGTCCCGGCCGATGATCCGCAGGTCAGTATGATCAGGTTTTATGTCGGATTGGAAGAAGCGGACGTATTGATCGACGACCTTTCACGAGCTATAAGCGAATTGCCTTAGCAGGAGCTTTTTCAATTACGAGGCCGGACAAAACATTGACACGAAGCTCTGCGGGTAAATACACTTGAATTAGCGATTTATTAGGAGATTTAGATGTCACGATCATTTTCTCGCGGACGAGGTGTTTTTTTTGGAGCGGTTTTACTCATGCTGGTCGCAGGATGGATGATTATCTCTCCGGTTAGCGAAGCGAGCGTAAATACTGGTATTCAACCGACTTTTCTTTCGGTTTTCGGCCTAACTTCGCCCGCGATCCCGCCGTTTACTCTTGGTCAGGAAGACAAGATCTCGCCTGATGTTCGCAGAGATACGGCGGATGGTAAATCAACACCGATCGTCATTCTGCTCGCGGAACAAGCCGATGTCAGCAAAGCATATTCGATCACCGATCAGGACGAACGCGGTTGGTTCGTTTACCGAACGCTTAAGAGTGAAGCTGACCGCACGCAGGCAAGCCTCCAGAATTTACTCGACAACGAAGGGCGAAAATACCAGTCGTACTGGGCGGCAAACATGATCGTCACGTCCGCGGACCACTCCCTTTTGCAAAAATTAGCCGCGCGTCCGGACGTTGCTCGCATAGATTCGAACCGTCCGACAAGGTGGATCGAAGATCCCAAAGTAGCTAAATTTGCTGTGGATGCCGCTCGTCCCGATACGCCGAATGCCGTCGAATGGGGCGTGACAAACGTCAATGCTCCGTCGGTCTGGACGATGGGATTCAATGGCCAAGGCATCGTCATCGGCGGACTCGACACGGGGATTCGTTGGACACATAACACACTAAAATCCAAGTATCGCGGATGGAATGGAACGACAGCGGATCACAACTATAATTGGTTCGACGCTATCCATTCTGGTGGAGGCGTCTGCGGTGCGAATACAACTGCACCTTGCGACGACGATGGTCACGGAACGCACACGGTTGGAACCGTTGTGGGCGATGATGGCACCGGAAATCAGGTCGGTGTCGCTCCCGGAGCCAAATGGATCGGCTGCCGCAATATGAACGTCGGCGACGGCACTCCCGCCACGTATGCCGAGTGTTTTCAGTTCATGATAGCCCCGACCGATCTGACCGGAAACAACCCCAATCCTACGCTTCGCCCGCACGTTTTGAACAACTCCTGGAGTTGCCCGGCGAGCGAAGGCTGCACAACGCGGGCTGAACTCGAGACGATCGTCAACAATACGCAGGCCACCGGAATATTTGTTGCGGTTTCCGCCGGAAATTCGGGCCCGAGCTGTTCGTCCGTCAGCACGCCGGCGGCGATCTATGAGGCGTCATTTTCGGTCGGAGCGTTTGATATCAATAATTCCATGGCGAGCTTCAGCAGCCGCGGGCCAAGCACGTATTACACACCAAACCTGCTGAAACCGAACATTTCAGCACCCGGCGTAAATGTCAGATCTGCGACCAGAACGAGCGATACGGCGTTTGCAAATCTCAGCGGAACCTCAATGGCGGGCCCGCATGTAGCAGGCGTAGTTGCACTGTTGTGGTCAGCTCGCCCAGCCCTCGTTCGCGACATCGCTGCGACAAAAGCTATGTTGCAAAATACGGCGAACCCGACGGTGAGTGTCGCCGCTCAAACCTGCGGCGGAATCCCATCAACACAGATCCCAAACAATTCCTTCGGCTACGGTCGCATCGACGCCCTTGCAGCAGTAAACGCGGCTGGCGGAGCGACACCGACCCCGACGCCAACTCCAACACCGACTCCAACTCCAACTCTGACTCCAACGCCAACTCCGACTCCAACGCCAACTCCGACGCCGACTCCAACTCTGACTCCAACTCCGACGCCGACTCCAACTCCGACGCCGACTCCAACTCTGACTCCAACTCCGACGCCGAATCCAACTCCGACTCCGACTCCGACTCCAACTCCGACTCCAACTCCAACTCCAACTCCGACGCCAACTCCGACGCCAACTCCAACGCCGACGCCAACTCCAACTCCGATGGCGACTCCGACGCCGACTCCAACTCCGATGGCGACTCCGACGCCGACGCCAACTCCGGCGGCGACTCCGACTCCAACGGCGACTCCAACTCCGACTCCGACACCCGTACCGACGCCAACTCCGACGCCGATCGTGGAGACGGGCATTGAGGGGGATGTAGTGGACGGAAATGGCGGACCTGCGGGCGATGGGTTCATATTGGCTAATGACGTTAGCGTGATCAGGCAGTTTATTCTTGGAACCGCGACGCCCGTAACGACGCCGAATCAATTTCAGCGATCCGATGTTAATCTGCCTTGCGGAAACGGCCAGATCGATGCTGGTGATGTGACCGTTATTCGTCAGATCATCTTGGGAACGATCACAGCAAGTGCCGGATGTGGCCCGGCCGCCGGGACGATCCCCGACCAGACAGAAAGTCGGCGGTATTCGAACTGGCTGCTGAATGACGTTACGTGGTTGATCTCTTCAGAAGCCGCTCCTTTATGTAACAGCCGCTTTACGCTAGAATGCTCTATTCATGGAGCAAACGGCCGAACAGTTCAGCTTTGATTTTCATAACGAAAAAGCCCAGATATTGGGCGGTTCGTCGGAGGATCTGAAGATAAAGCTCGGCGATTTTGCCGGGCCGCTCGATCTGCTTTTGTTTCTGATCAAACAGGAGCAGGCGAATATTTTCGACATACCGATCGCCCGCATCACACAGAAGTATCTCGAATACATCCGCCTCATGAAGCGGCTCGACATCGCCGTCGCGGCCGATTTCCTGGTGATGGCGGCAACGCTGATCGAGATCAAATCGAAGATGCTGCTGCCTCGCGATCCGACGCTCACCGAGGAAGAAGAGTTCGAAGATCCGCGTAAAGAGCTTGTCGACCGCCTTCTCGAATACGAAAAATTCAAATCCGCCGCCGGAATGCTTTACGAGCGCTCGACCATCGAACAAGCAATCTTCACCCGCGGCCCGATCGAGTCTGACGCGAGCAACGCCGAGGTCAACGCAACCGTTTTTGATATCCTCACCGTTTTCCAAAAAATCGTCGCCCGCCACGTCGACGAGATCAAAATGGAGATCGAGCGCGAAGAGATCTCGCTTTCTGACATGATCAAAACGTTGAGGGATCGGATTTTCAAAGACGGCGAGATAAATCTGCTCGTGTTTTTCGAGGAGATGCACTCAAAACGCGAACTCGTGACTGCTTTCATTGCGGTCCTCGAGATAGTGCGGACGGTCGGCGTGAAATTGGTTCAGCGGAAAACTTTCGGCGATATTATTTTGATGAAAGCGACAGAAACCGCCGAACTTGGCCCTTCGTTCGAATAGATGCTCAGCGGCGCAAGCCCGCGCGTAAGCAAGGGCGAAACATTCAAGTGCGTGACACGCCCCTGCTTACGCGCAGGCTTCTGCATTTCGACGTGAAATTCCCGTTCTTCGATTGATTATCCTTCCCATCCTGTCTATCCTGTTAGATTCCGACTATGACCGAAGAGATCGAGGAAATTTCTAAACCTGCACGCACGCCTGCGGAGCTTATGTCGCTCGTCGAGGCATTGATCTTTGTTGCGGATGAACCGGTGACATCAAAATTGCTGGCTGAGGTTTTGGGCGAAGAGAAAGAAAGCATCGACGCGGCGGCTGAGGAACTAGGACGCGAATACGAAGAACGCGGCAGCGGCCTGCAAGTCAGAGCGATCGCCGGCGGCTGGCAGCTTGCGACGCGGACAGAACTGCATGAAGAAGTAAGGCAGTTCCTGCGAACGCGTCCGTCGGCCAAGCTGTCGCTCGCCTCGCTCGAAACGCTCGCGGTTATCGCCTACAAACAGCCCGTGACCGTGCCCGAGATCCTTGAGATTCGCGGCGTCCAGTCAGCGTCAGCAATCAAAACCTTGCTCGACAAACGCCTCATCATCGCCAAAGGCCGCAAAGAAGCTGTCGGCCGACCAATGATGTACGGCACGTCGAAGGAGTTTTTGATGCAGTTCGGTTTGAAAGACCTGAGCGAACTTCCGAGTATTGAGGATTTTGAGGATCTAGTAACGTAGAGGGCGCTTTACCGCGACCAAGAACACCGTTTGCACAAGCCCGCGCGTGAGCAAGGGGAAACCATTCAAGTTGAACGATACGCCCTTGCTTACGCGCGGGCTTGTGCTCCGTGTGGGCCACGACCGGGGGAAAAGAAAGACATCATGAAGATACAAATCATCGGCGAAGGCTCGTTCGGCAGCTTTCTTCACGAACTGCTCGGCCCGATCTTCGAGATCGACAAATCGGCGGACAGCGTCATTCTCGCTGTTCCGATTTCGGCGTACGACAGTCTCGCTTCGGGCCATCGCGACCGGCATTTGATCAATGTGTGCAGCGTGCAGAAACCGAGCACCGAAATGGCACTGCGTTACACCCCGAATGTTACGTCGATCCATCCGCTATTCGGTGCGAGAACGCCGGCTGAGAAACGAAACTCGATCCTGACGCGCGAAGTCGCCACCGACAGCCCATTTGCCGAAGCCGAGCGCGAGTTTCTCGACACGTTCTCGCAGGTTTCCACCATCAAACGCACCGATCCGAGCGGCTCCGCATTCACGCCGGATTCGCATGATCAGTTGATGGCAAAAACGCATGTCGCAGCCGTCGTCGCGGCTCGGCAGATGAAGGTTTTCGTTGACCGTGCCAGCGACATCCCTGATGAGTACATCCCGAACAGCTTTCGTCTCATGCGTGATTTCGTTAACACACTCGACGACATGCCGCATGGCACGATGGAAAGCATCCTCGCGAATCCCTATTTTTAGGCTCAATTCGCGGAATCAATCCAAATGCTGTACAATCGCACGTTCGCATGCAGGAAAGATTACAAAAATTAATAGCTCAGGCCGGTATCGCTTCGCGGCGTGCCTCTGAGGAACTGATCCGGAATGGCGACGTTTCGGTCAATGGCGAGATCGTGACCGAGCTTGGGACGAAGGCCGACCCCGAAAAAGACCACATCAAGGTCCGCGGCAAGCTCATCAACGCCAAGCTCCAAAACCGTGAGAACGTCTACATCCTCGTCAACAAACCAAAGGGCTATCTCTCAAGCGCCGCCGACGCCGAAGGTCGCAAGCTCGTCGTCGACCTCGTCAAAGGCTACGGCCGCCTGCACCCCGTCGGCCGATTGGATTACAACACCGACGGGCTGATCATCCTTACCAACGACGGCGATTTCACGAATTTTGTCGCGAATTCCAAGACGATCCCCAAGGTTTATGAGGTTAAGGTAAAAGGCCTGCCCACACCGGTCGCGATCAACAAACTCCGCCGCGGCGTGCTGTTAGAAGATGGATTCAAAACCGCTCCGGCAGAAATAAAAGATCTCAAGCCAACCGACAAGAACGGCTGGTACGAAGTAATCCTCTACGAAGGCCACAATCAGCAGATCCGCAAAATGTTCGACTCCGTCGGCCACTCCGTAGTAAAACTAAAACGCGTCGCCATCGGAACCGTACGAGATCCGTACCTAAAACCCGGCATGAGCCGATCTCTGACCAAGGAAGAATACGATATTCTGATGGGCAGGGTCGCGCCAAAGAAACCGGCATTCCGCAGATAGCTACGACAGCAAACCCTGCAACAAATCGAAGTAGGGTTAAAGAGCTTTTTCCAGGGCCTCGTTGAGGAGCTGATTCAGGCTGATATGTTTTGCGGAGGCAAGGAGCTTGTATTTTCGATGCAGCGCGGGATCGAGACGAAGTACGAGCCGGCCAGAATATGCCTTTTCAGGCGAAATATTCTTCTCCTTAGCAAAGTCTAAAAAAACTTTCAAACTGGTTTCGCCTTCTTTTCTTAGCTCTTCGATGCTGCTGGCATAAAAATCTGCTCCGCCGTTCAGGCCGACAAATTCGCCGCGAAACATCGCAATATCCGGGTCATAACTTATGACCGCCGAATATTTACCGAATTTCATAGTGTTTCTCATGGTTCTACTTCGTGTTCCGAAAACCACTTTCTAATGGATTCGACTGCTCCTTTATCGATCATCGGGCTCGGGTGGGGTCTGTGAAACACTCTGATCTCGTCAAACAAAAAAACCCGAACACGTGAACCCTGCGCCTCAGAAATCTCGGCCCCCAGGCTCTTGAACAATGAAACCATCTCAGTCCATCGAATATTGCCGGAAACGGGTCTCGCAAAGATCTTTTCCAGCAATTTCCGATCTTTGCTTTTCACTTTTCGATGATACTACTATTTGACATCACTTTCAAGATTTATCGATTGAAATGTTGGGATTTTCTACCGCAGCAAAGCCCGATGCTCCACCATCAGACACAGATCCAGCACGACCTTGATCCCGGCCTCGGCGAAGCGTTCGGCGACGTCGTCATTGCGGATTCCCAACTGAAACCACACCGATTTCGGCTTCTTGGCCAGTATTTCGAGCGTGTGTTTCGAAATATCCTCCGACCGCCGAAAGACATTCAGCATATCGATCTCGCCCGGCACCTGCGTTAGGTCGCGATAGACCGGTTTGCCGAGTATTTCGGTCACTTCAGGATAATAGACCGGCACCGGAATGATCTCATAACCCGCGTCCGCCATATATTTTGGGACGTAATGCGCTGGCTGCCCGGCATGAGATTCCGGCTTGATACCGAGAACGGCGATCGTCTTGGTTTCGCAAAGCAGTTCCCTGATCTGGTCGTCAGTTGTCAGGATGTTATCTTTCCAGTTCATACGCCAAGTTTAGTTACAACTTCACCATCTCTGCAAGCAAATAATTTCAGCAGGAAAAGTTTGCCCGCGCTTGCGTCATTATGTCATCATAATTGTTTGTTATATACGCATTTATGAACTTTGAACTATCCGAAGAGCAATTACAAATAAAATACAGCATACGCGAATTTGCCGAGAGCGAGATAAAACCGCATGTGATGGAATGGGACGAGACCCAGCATTTTCCTGAGGAATTACGGCCGAAACTCGCCGAGCTTGGGCTGATGGGCATTCTTTTTCCTGAGGAATATGGCGGTGCGGGGATGGGTTATGTGGAATACGCGACCATTATCGAGGAGTTGGGGCGGGTCTGCGGCAGCGTCGGGTTGTCGGTCGCGGCGCATAATTCGCTTTGCTCGAATCACATTTACACGTTTGCCAATGAAGCTCAGAAGCAGAAGTATCTCGTACCGCTCGTCACAGGCGAGAGTTTTGGCGCTTGGGGCTTGACGGAATCTCAGGCGGGCTCGGACGCGTCGGGAACTCGAACGTATGCCGTCAAGCAGGACGGCGGCTGGAAGGTGAACGGCTCTAAGAATTTCATCACCCACGCCCTAGCCTGCAGCACGCTCGTCGCCGTCGCTGTATCCGACAAAGAAAAAGGAAATCGCGGCATTTCGGCGTTCATCTTTGATAAATCGATGAACGGTTTTAAGGGCGATAAAAAGGAAAACAAGGTCGGAATGCGTGCTTCGGAGACGGCATCGGTGGTGTTTGAGGATTGCTTTGTACCAGCGGCGAACCTGCTCGGCGTCGAGGGTGACGGATTTCTACAGGCCATGCAGGTGCTCGATGGCGGCCGCATCTCGATCGCGGCCCTGTCCGTCGGCATCGCTCAGGGAGCATACGAAGCGGCGGTCAAATACGCCAAGGAACGCCAGCAATTCGGGAAACCGATCGCTGATTTTCAGGCGATCCAGTTCAAGCTCGCCGATATGGCCACCCAGATCGAATGCTCACGCCTGCTGACCCTGCAAGCCGCCGCGACCAAGGACGCGAAAAAGCCTGTCACACAAAAATCGGCAATGGCCAAGCTCTACGCGTCAGAAACCGCCGTCCGCGTGGCCGAGGAAAGCGTCCAGATCCACGGCGGCTACGGCTACACAAAAGATTATCCGGCAGAAAAATACTGGCGTGACAGTAAGCTCTGTACCATCGGTGAAGGCACGAGCGAGATCCAGCGGATCGTCATCGCAAAACATCTTTTGCGGGCCTAGCAGGTCAGTACCGCCTGCTGTAGCGGGTGGGGATTTCCGTCGCGAGCCCAAACCCCACCCGCTACCGCGGGTGGTACCGACCCGTCGTTTCACGTTGCATTTGTGCAACGGTTATGTATAATGGAATTCTAATTTCAGAAACAAGGAGAGTAAATTCATATGAGTACAAGTGCAGCAGCGGGCCAGGGACGTCTGGCGACCGCTTTTTTGGCAGAGTTGGATAATGAGGCAAAGATCACGCGTGAATGCCTTTCGCGAGTGCCGCTCGATAAATCGGACTGGAAGCCGCATGAAAAATCGATGGCATTTGGCCGTCTCGCCGTCCATTGTGCCGAGATGTTCGGGTGGACGAAGGAAACTTTGACACAGGATGTTCTCGATTTTGCGACGGCCGATATGACGCCGTTCGAACCGAAGACAACGGAAGAACTGCTCGCCTTTTTCGATAAACACATCGAAACGGCAAAAACCATCCTCGGCGAAACGACTGATGAAACGTTCTTCACCGACTGGACCATGCAAAACGGCGAACAGGTCTATTTCACCATGCCCAAGGTCGCCGTCATGCGAACCTTCGTCCTCAACCACATCATCCATCACCGCGGCCAGCTTTCCGTGTATTTAAGATTGAATGACATTCCGGTGCCATCGATCTACGGGCCGTCAGCGGATGAAGGGCAGATGTAAATTCACTTGCAAAAGCCCGCGCGTAAGCAA
>JBEBJB010000075.1:0-4060 GCA_040080065.1 Pyrinomonadaceae bacterium | reverse complement strand
CATACAAACCCTATGCACGCCCGCCTCGAACCGCAGGTTCCGGTTGGATCAGATGCCCATGCCCCAAGGCGAAGCAGCCGCGAACAATTGCAATATTGCAGGACTGCTCTGAAAATACACCTAGAATCAGAGCAACGCCCGCCGCTGACGGCTTCCGTTTTCATTATTAATGGTGACACAATGGCGTCATGTTCGGCTGACCCAGGTTTTTGTGTACCCAGATTTTTACAGGTTTCGGTTAAGCAGGTTATTCGGGCACTTTCAGCAGGATTTCAATCCTATTCAAATTTTGCTGGATCCTCTTGGAGTTTTTTGATAGCGGCGGCTGGTATGTGGCTATGCCCCTACTTCGAAGTCGGTCTACTGGTATGCCGCTCTTTCCAAGGCACGCCTCCAACGATTTTGCCCGCTTTTCGGCAAAAGTCTGCCCCGCGACTATATCTTCATTGTCAGTCACGTATGAGACCACGTCGACGGTGAGATACCTGCGGCTACCGATCTGGCGGGCCAGCATTTCGATCTCTGCCACTTTCTCGTTGGCTATAGCTTCCGAATCCGGGTTCATCCAAAATGTATCGGCAAGCGTGAGTTGTAGCCCGAGCGACCCCAAAAGGGGTTGCACCTTGCCAAAATTTCGAAGCAACTCTTCCAGATCGGGCCGGTCGGCTGCATATTCCTTTGGGCCTTTGAGACGGTTGACGTCTGCTTCAAGCAGCTTGACCCTTGTTCGCAGGACGAGCACGTCTTGTTTTTCCTTATCAAGTTCGAACGTCAAGCGACCGTTTAGAATCTCCAGCCTGTCACTCTGAACTCTCTTTTCCTGGAAGGCATCCCTAGCGAGATCTCTTTCACCTGTAACTTTTCCAAGTTCGGCCCGCAGACGCGTTATTTCGTCATTCGCCTTCGACAGGTCACTCTCAAGCGAGCTTATTCGCGTCGTAGTCCCGGCCTCCATCTGCGCTTCGCGTGCACGACGCTTTCTTGCAATGGCCTGTTTCTCTGCATCTGCCGCAAGCTCAATCGTGCCGCGAGCGGCCTGTTCAATCTGAAGTGCGTTACCCGAATTCACGATGGCTTTAAGTTTTTCATTAGAACTAATTGCCGCATTGATCTCAGCCGTCGCGTAGGTCAACGCTCCCGCTTCGTTCGCCATCTCGATTGCATACTCGGCCCCAAAGACGATCGGATTTTGCTGGCGATACCGTTCTTCATCCTTCTTCTTCAAGGTTGCTCGTGATCCCGAGTGGTCCGTGTCACTTAGAAAGAGCTGAACCTTCTTGAGAATCGTCAAGTTCCCCTTGTTTTCCGTCGGCGTTCCTGCAACCAGGGCCAAGGTACTTGGAACGGTAACCTTCCCATGTGGCTCAGCGGAAACCAACAAGCCAAAGCTGCCACTTAAGGACACTTCCGTTTTGAATTTTCCGTCCGATTCTAACGGCCGAGCATTGTGTTCTATCTCGCCTAAATTCTGTGCCGATCCGTCAGCTAAAACCGCCCATATCACATACGTGGAATAACGCCCGCCAATGACAAAAACTGATTTCAAGCTTTTGAAGTCGGCCTTTATAGTTGCAATGCCCTTATCGTTTAGTTCAATCTCTCCGCTTCCGGTCGCTGCTTGAAAGGCCGCCTTTGCTAGAAATTGGATCTTAAACTTCTTGTTTGCAAGATAGTTCACTACGAATACATCTTCTGAAACAGGGGCTCGATTTGCCTGTCCCCAAACCCCGGAGGAACAGGCTATCAGGAAACAAGCAACTGCTGTGACGGCTGCGAAACTCTGATGCTTTTGAATCATGGACTTAGTTTATCAAGGATTCTCGCTTAGGACGGGACTTCGCATTACTACACGAAATCCTATTGACTCATCAGCCAGTTCTGCGGGCGCTCGACAGGCCGAGCAAACGCTAGACGCTCCGAGCTTATATGAGCCTCCTCGGATAACTTTCTCAATACCGTTCGCTTCACGCGGAAGACTGTTTGGTGCGGCCTTATCGTAGTTCTTGATCCATCCGTCCTCGCACCATTCCGCGACATTTCCATGCATGTCATAGAGGCCCCAAGCATTTGCGAATCCAAGTTCGCCGACCTCAATTGGCCGCTTCCGGGACATACCATTCATACCGTCAATCGAATCGACTGCGGCATCGAAGTTGGCTAGGTCGACGGTGATCTTTGGGCCAAACGCGAACACTGTGGTCTTTCCAGCTCGGGCCGCGTATTCCCATTCAGCCTCGGATGGTAATCCGTATCTCCGTCCGGTTTTTCGAGCAAGCCGCTCGCAAAATTCCCTAGCCTGCTCCCACGTAATATTAGCCTTCGGAAGTTTTTCGCTACTTAGACTTTGTGATGGATCTTTTGGAAGATCCACCTTTTCCTTTGTCATATTCGCGACCGCCTGCCATTGCCGCCTGGTCACTTCGTGAACGCCCATAAAAAAACCGCCGACGGTCACCTGTCGAATTGGCTTTTGGCTCGCGTGCTCGCCGCCCATGCTAAAGCTTCCCGAAGGGATATCGACCAGCGTCATTGTGACGCCATCGCCGAGTTCCTCAACAATCGCATTGCGCCTCAGGGTAACGGTTGGGGTTAAAACACCCGAACTACTGGTTTCACGCGTACTAAACTCAATCGGTTTAGGAACCGCGGCGGGACTTCTGAAAACAATATCAACCGTTGGTGCTGTGGGAACAAGGCCAATATTGGCCGCCGCCGCCCTCTTTTCGTCAACTGCTTTCAACGATGCGGTTCGGAATCCCGTGTATGCTGCGTCCTTATATTTGCTGTTAGGATACGTGGAAAGGAAAATATTGTAGTCGGCGATCGAGTTCTTTGCCTGAGTAGCGGCCCAAGCCTGGTCCTCCGAGGTTGCGGCCGTATTGAGCGTGAGAGGAAAGACCATATCGCCAAATCGCATATTCTCATTCTCAATCTTTCCGTATGTTGGGGTTTGGGCGCTATTGGTTAGATTTGTTACTTTCGTGTCCAAATATCTGTACAATTCCGTAGCCGTAATGAAGCCGTCGCGTTCAGTGTCGGCTGCCCCGCGAAGTCCTGCAACGAAATGCTCTCTGAAAAGGCTAACGTCCGGCACGCCTTGCCCGTCGGTTCCTGCAGTTATGAATTGCCGGGCTGGATTCGATAGCGCCCGCTGAATTACAGGAGGCAGGGATTGCCCGCCAGAGCGATTTACCACCCCGGAGAAGCAGCTATCGAACACAAAAAGGGAATGTCGGGTTGTAATTTTGCTCGCATAATCCCGCAAAGTACTCATGTTGATAGCCTTTTGCTGGAACAGCACCGGATTCTTCGCGGGATCCGGTGCATCTGTTGGTACTATATAGCCCGGATCGCGACCATCCGGAACCTTCATTGTATGACCGTGGCCCGCGTAGTATAGCAGCAGTCGTCGCTTACCCTCGTAACCATACTTATTGACCCAGTTACGGATTGTCGATTCGAGATTATCGCTATCGAGGTCGTATTGAACGTCTACAACAAATCCATGTTCCTTGAGTACTTTTGCTACTTCGTCGGCGTCAGTTTTTGCACCCGGTAGTCGCTGATGGTACCGATACTCGGTCATCCCTATGACGAGAGCGTAGCTACCGTTGTATTCGTAAATCTCGTCGTCCTTCACCTCATTGCCCTCAACCCAGCGAGTAAGTTGGCGTGGCGGTTGTGATACCGCTAAGGTCACCATAAGATATAGAGAAAGCGTTGCGAAGAAGAGTAGGCTTTTCATAGGGATAAATTGGAACCTCGGTGTTTATTCTGGGTTCGCGATTGCCGGTTTTACAAGCACGCCGAGGTTATCCTACCGGCTGGATGCCAAATGGATACCGACAACAACCGCGACCCATCCCAGGCACAAATCCCTCAAGCGACCGCTTGCAATAGTTCGGAAATATCGCTCAAATATAAAAAATGACGTTGTCAAAGTCAAGCAAAATTCAGGCTGACTGTAGCTAGCACATTATATGTCCGGTAGCAGTAGCAAATGAGATGTCCGCTTTAGGGGCGAGGGGTAGAAGATTGAAGGCAGGAGAGAAACTGCGAT
>JBEBJB010000063.1:0-17839 GCA_040080065.1 Pyrinomonadaceae bacterium | reverse complement strand
GGGCGGGACCTCGGCTATCTTGACGTTCGCATTGTACTTCTGTGCGATCTGTTGGAGGGCGGGCCGGACGCGTTTTGCAATGTCATGACTTTGCAACGTGCGTTCGTCTTTTGAGTAGAGATTGACCTGAATATCCGCGACATTTGAACCTCGCCGCAGGAAATAGTGACGCACCAAACCGTTGAAATTGTAGGGAGCGGAAGTGCCGACATACATCTGATAGTTGACGACCTCAGGCATCGAGCCGACATACCCAGCGAGTTCCCGGGTCACAGCTGCTGTCTGTTCCAAGGGTGAGCCTTCGGGCATATCGACGATCACCTGAAACTCGCTCTTATTGTCAAACGGCAGCATCTTGACCTTGACGAACTTCAGAACGACTAGCGACATAGCCCCGAGTAATAGAACTATTACACCACCCAGAAACGCGTACCGCCAAACGGGCCGTACGATGATCCGATTCATCACCTTGCGGTAAAGCCGTGTCGTGTAACCCTCTTTTCCATGCTCGTGCTTGACATCACGCTTGAGCAGCTTGAGGCTGGCCCACGGCGTGACAACAAAGGCCACAAGCATTGAAAACACCATCGCCGCCGAAGCTCCGATCGGAATCGGCCGCATGTATGGCCCCATCAATCCGCCAACAAACGCCATTGGGAGAATGGCCGCCATCACGGCAAACGTAGCTAGGATGGTCGGATTTCCAACCTCGTCAACCGCCGCTACCGCGATATCGACTAGTGGACGCCCCTTGTTTTCAGGCAGGTTGTAATGGCGCGTCATATTTTCGACCACAACGATGGCGTCATCGACCAAAATACCGATCGAAAATATCAGAGCAAAAAGTGTAATTCGATTAAGTGTATAGCCGTAGAAATAGAACACCGCGAGTGTCAATGCGAGCGTTACCGGAATGGCTATCGTGACGATGCCAGCTTCGCGCATTCCCAGTGCAATCATGATCAATACCGAAACGGAAGCGATCGCGATCAGCATGTGCAGGAGCAGCTCGTTCGATTTTTCGGAGGCAGTTTCACCGTAATTTCGCGTCTCTGTAACGCGTATATCTTTGGGGATCGAGACGCCTTTGAGCGAGTCGACCTTTTCAATGACCTTATGAGCGATCTCGATCGCGTTGGTGCCTTTTCTTTTCGAAACCGATATCGTCACGGCAGGATCGACGCCACCAGTTCCACGCTCGCCATACATGACATAGTCTGCCGGCTCCGCCGCGCCGTCGATGATCGACGCCACGTCACGAAGAAATACAGGTCGGTCACCAAAAACTCCGACGACGACATTACCGACATCATCAGCGGTCGCTAGAAAATTGCCGGTCTCGACAACGACTTCACGGTTTTTCGCTGAGAAATTTCCCGATGCCTGTTGCTGGTTAGACTGCTGCAGCATCGGGATAATGGCGGCTGGTGCGATGTTCCGGGATGACATTTTGGCGTCATCGAGTAAAACGCGAACCTGCCGCCGCTGTCCGCCGATTATCTGAACATCGGAGACATCTGTTACCTCTTTAATTTGATCGCTGACCTGTGCCGCGACCCGCCGGAGCGTGAAATGATCGTATCCGGCACCGGACAATGTCAGGGCGAGGATCGGAACGTCGTCTATCGAACGCTGCTTGACAAGCGGTGGGGATGCTCCGACCGGAACTTGATCAGCATTGGAAAATAGCTTTTGATTGAGGTGGACGAGGGCATCTTCTTCATTCTGTCCGACCTTGAACCGCACGATAACGATAGATGCCCCAGGTGAAGACGTCGAATAAATATACTCAACCCCCGGAATTTCCCAAAGCAGCTTCTCGATCGGCTTGGTAACGCGCTTTTCGACTTCCTCAGATGAAGCGCCGGGCATCTGCACCATGACATCGACCATTGGAACGATGATCTGCGGTTCCTCTTCGCGTGGCAGCAAAACGACCGCACCAATGCCGAGCAAAACGGACGCCGCAACAATGAGTGGAGTCAGTTTTGATTCGATAAATGCTTTGGCTAGTTTTCCTGCGATTCCGAGATCTTTCATTTCCTTACCTGACCTTTGTGCCGTCGTTCAGTTTCTCTATCTCAGAGTTCGCGATCTCATCGCCCTCGCTCACGCCGGACAATACCTCAGTCATTCCCTCGGAGGTTTTACCCGTTGTAACGATCCTGAATTGAACCTTTCCCTCGCCTCCAACCACATATACTCCGCTTAGCTGGCCGCGCTGCACGATCGCAGTTTGCGGTACGGTAATCGCGTCTTTTTGCGCAACCGGAAACCTTGCGAGACCGTAAAGTCCAGTCCGTAATGCCGGATTTGCCGGCAGATCGATCTTGATCGTATAGCTGCGGCTCGCCGCGTCGGACGTTGGCATAATTTCTGCGATGTTAGCCAGAAACTCGCCATCGCCGAGCGCATCGATCCGCACAGATACACGACCGCCAACACGGATCGATTGGGAACGCGATTCCTCGACGGCGGCCTCAAGCCGGTATTGTGAGATGTCCTCTACCGATAGCAGCGGCGTTCCCGGAGCAGCGGTGGCTCCGGCCTCGGCGAACTTTTTAACGACGATACCCGAAACCGGCGAAACGATCTTCGAATAGCCGGCATAAACCTGAGTATTTGCGATCTCGGCCTTCGCTTGTTCGATCCGTGCGTTGATCTGTTTGTTCTTTGAGAGAATCGTCTGCACATTCGCACGAGCGCGTTCAAGTTCTGAGGTTGAGGCGCTCAACCGCGATTGAGCCTCATCAAATTCCTGTGCGCTTGCCGAACGGCGTTCGTACAGTTCCTTATATCTCGCGAATGTCTTCTCCGCGAGTTGCTTATTTGCATCCGCTGTCCGTACACCGGCATTGGCACTATCAACCGAGCGTGCTACCTCGACGAGCGACGCTTGTGCTTCTTTCAGGCCCGCCTGGGCCTTTGCGAGCTGAGCTTTGCTTTCGCTGTTATCGATCTCAACCAGCACCTGACCGCGAGAAACAGTGTCGCCCTCAGCGGCAGAGAACGAGACAATGCGGCCCAGCATATTCGCCGAAACCTGCGTCGTCGTTTTTGCCTTAACGGTACCGGTCGCCTCATAAAAATCCTCAATAGACGAATGTGAGACCTTGACGATCATTACGTTCCTCACTTCGGATGCTGCAGGAATATACGTGTCCGGAGTTTTTTCCTTGCTACAGCCGGCTGCAAAGAATGCGAGCATCATCGCCGCCGGTATCAATGCAATTTTCGTTTTCATACCTTCACCGTCTAATCAAAAAGCCGTACATCTGCTAATTTTCCTGTGGCCAGCAGCAACGACGCGTACGAGACGTAGTACTCGTATCGAGCAGTCAGGAGGTTGTGCTTTGCCCGTACCAATGCCGATTCGGATCTGATAACCTCATTAAATGTCGTCAGTCCAAAGCGGTAGCGATCCTGCACGATCCTCAGTCCTTCTTCCGCTTGCGTAATGCTCTTGATCGACACCTGGATCTTCGCTTTTGCGGTTTTGTGGTCTTGAAATGCACGGACGACGCTGAGGCTGATCTGGTTCGCTAATACATTTTTCTCGCTTTCCGCGAGAGTTTCGGCTTCAACCGCCTGTTCGCTTCTTGCCTTGCGGCCGGCGTCAAATAGCGTGTAAGTTAGGCTTACCCCAACCGTATAATCCGTGCTACCATTCGCAATATAGGGTGAGCTGTACCCAAAATTGCCGAAGGCATCGACCTTCGGCAAATTGAGATCCTTAACCGCTTTGGTCCGCCGCTTTGAATTTTTGATAGCTAATTCTGAGCTTAGATAATCAGGCCGGTTGGCGAGAGCAGTGCGGATCGACTCGTCCTGATCGTCCACCGGGAAGTACTTTTCCTGCAGATCTCCAATGATCTCGCGTTGAAATTCAGGTTTGTCTCCGAGCAGTAGGTTCAATGCCGCGGTCGTTACGGTAAGTTGGCTCTCAGCCTCAAGCCTTTGCTGGCCGGCGTTTGCGAGCTCGACTTCGGCGGCCAAAAAATCAGCGTCCGTCGTCATACCGACATCAACCATGTCTTTCGTTTTTTTGCGGTTAGCCTGTGCCGACCTGACGGCTTCATCACTAACCTTTAGCATTTCTTTGCCGAGTACCGCACCGTAAAAATTTCGCACTACGTCAAAGCGCAGTTGCTGACGAACCGACTCCGCCTGTAGTTCGGCCTGACTCTTCGCCGCAGCCGCAAGTTCGACTCGATCCTTTGTCTGATGTTGGTCAAATAGGGGCATATGGCTGCTGATCAACGACCGGAAATTGGTAAGTCCGTTTGGACTCTTAAGAGCGTCGATGGCGAAATTTGAGATACCAAACCGTCCCTGTTCGAGCAATGAACCGAAAACAAAAACCGGATTATTACTACGAATGATCGATTGGCTAAACTGCACAGATGGTTTCTTTCCAGTCTTAGCCTCTTGGATCTTGAGATCCGCGATTTTGATCCGGGATTCGCAGACCCTCGTTTGCGGATTGTTCGCCAAGGCCTTTTCAATAGCTTCCTCAATATCCAGTTTTGGAGGGAAGGTGCTCTGGGCTGTGATGCCTGATGCTGAACCAAAAAGGATGGCCAACAAGATCAGGAAAACTAGCGGAACCGGGAGCCTGGCATTTCGTATAAGGGTGAACATAAATTGCTCGCAGCGAAGCCCTCGATCAACTTTCTTTGACACCCGCCATTCTCAATATCGTCATCATCGGACACCAGCCTGTAAATGCGGACTGAGCCAGATTAAGGCCAACAAAGCCCGTAAAATAGAAAAAGTAGGGACTAACCCAAAACCCAAGAACAACGCTCACAAAAACAAACAAACCCGCGATCAGATCTATCATTCTTCCTATAGTCATAACTTCACCTCAAACCATATTGAAACTCTATCCATAAATCACTATATAGTAATATAGTCTTTCTTGTCGGCAAGTGTCAAGCTGGAAAAGATCGGAATCTAGATGCAGGAATGTATAGCCGAAACGAACTGCAACGACCTGGAGAATGCTTTTATGGCAAAAAAAGTATGCTCGCAGGTCGCGTCGTAAGTTGATGATGATAGCGCTCAGTTCTTATTATTAGCTTTCGAGGTAAAAGTTTGCGGTTCTGTTTTGGAATCCTCGTCAACCACACCTTGTAGATCGAGTTGCTTGCGCTGCTCTCTCTACCGCTGTTGCTGAAGAAAACAGTCTTTCGCGTGCTGTGAATGCCGCCGACGATATGGCCAAGTAAAACGCGGTCAGCCTTGACCTCGTTGATCTTTACGATCTCATTTTCAATCGTCGGCAAATTTGAATTGATCAAAAACTCCGCCCCTGCTCCTAGGAATTCAGGTAAATCAGCGATCTTCGTTTCAATCATTTTCCCATCCTTTTCGCGACTGACCTTAGCTATGGCTTTAGTGAAGGGCACATCTTTGTTGCTGATGGGTGTACCTGCATTTTCTTCATACTGGCTGATCCCGCCGAAGAAAATATTCTCCATCTTATTATTTTCCGAATCATACAACGCAACCTTTGCACAATGATAGTGATTGAGATACTGCGTAAACGAACTATTTACAACATGTTTGTCCGCGAAAAGATCTACCGTATTCGTATAGGGCAAATTGGCACCAACCTGGAACACTCCTGAAAAAACCGTAAATCCCGGCACATTGTTTGGAAAGACCTGTGGAAGCAAATTGAAATCCCGCCTATGCAGATTTACCTGATCAGTCACGCCGGGGAGAATTTCGGCGGCCAGTGAAACGCCATCGTCCTTTATCCGAAATCTTCTTATTTGATTGCTGTATTGCTGAGAAAAACCGGGTCCGTGATCCGGCCCCATAGGATTGTATCGCCCATCGAATTTTTGACCGCCGACCAAGTAAAATGTTTCGCCAATTCTCCCGATCTGCCCCCCGGTCAGGGCAAAAGCAGAATCTGAGATCTGTCGAAAACATGGCGCAATTGAACTTCCTTTTTGGACTGCCGAGATCAAACAATCAACCTTAACGGCCGTCAGTTTGTTGTGGGTAACATCGTTACCGGCCGTCTTGCTGTAACCAAAGCCGCCGATCAAATAGAGGGTTTTGCCACGCTGAATGAACTCCATATTGGTAGATTGCAATTGCTCATTCAGAGGGGGCGGCAGATCGCTGACTTTCGAGTTCCAACTTTGCTTGGCCTCGGGATCGATAACGACGATATTGGTGTTGTTGCCGCTTTCGGCAAATGACGCGAAAGGCTGCATTCGGTGGAGCCCGTCGATTCGTCCGCCAATCAGCAACCACCTACCATCCAGTTGTGCGGCTGCGAATGACTGAAGTCCCGCAAAACCAGCAATAGCAACCGGCTCCAGGGATAGTGAATAGCTATTACCCACCGAATTCGCAGTTGTAATCTTATCCTTATTGACGACCTGCGCGCAGGCCTGAAAACTACCTATATCGATAAATAGAAATAAGCCTAAAAATAACAACGAATAATATAATTTCGAATTCATAATACCCAGTTAAAAAAGTAGCCCGAAATGATGATACAAACCGTTACAACGCCAAAAAATACAGCGATCAGTTTTACGGTCATTACTTTTTTGAGCAGCAACGCTTCCGGTATTGAAAGCCCTACAACCGCCATCATAAAGGCAAGTGAAGTTCCGATGGGAATTCCTTTGCTAACGAAAACCTGAATGATCGGTACGATGCCGGTCGCATTTGCATACATCGGAACGCCAACAGCTACGGTTAGCGGCACAGCATACCAAGTATTCTTGCCGATGTAGTTTTCAAAGGATCCCTCGGGAATGTAACCGTGCATCGCCGCACCAACCGCGATGCCGATCAAAACATACGGAAAAACACTTCTGACGATTCCGAACGCGTCTCTGGCAATTTCGGGTATTCGCTCGCGAAGTGTTTTCTCGTCGCCATGAAACGCTTCTCGTTCGGCTTCGGCTTTTTCCCAAATCTCTTTCACCCAGTCAGATAAAAGATGTTCAAGTTTCAGAGCGGAGAGTATCAAGCCGCTAACGACACCAAGCAAAATTCCCGTTGTTACATAAATTACTGTCGTTCTTAATCCGAAAGAACCCAGTAGAACGGCGACCGCAACTTCATTTACGAGCGGCGACGTAACTAGAAACGCAAACGTTACGCCGAGCGGAATTCCGCCCTTCACAAATCCGATGAAGAGAGGAACCGAAGAGCAGGAACAAAACGGAGTTGCCGCTCCAAAGATCGATGCAAAAGGATATTCGAGCCCGTAAAGTTTGTTTCGAGAAAGAAAAGAACGGATTCTCTCGACAGGAAAATAGGCATTAATAATGCCCATTATGAACGTGATAACGAAGAGCAAGATCAGGATCTTAACGGTATCGTAAACGAAAAAATTCAGGGCATCGCCAAGGTGAGTTCCTTTTTCGATGCCGAAAACGCTGTAGATCAGCCAATCGGCAATATGTTGTAGCCAGTCAAACATTGGTTAGGCGAACATTGCCTTGATCTCGTCTTTGCTCGGCACTTTCCCGCGAATCATCACCTTCTCGTCCAAAACAACCGCGGGCGTAGACATCACGTCGTAGGCCATTATTTGCTGGATGTCTTCGATTTTTTCCACATTTACAGAAACTCCCATTTCGTCGAGTGTTTCGCGGATAACTGCTTCGGTTTGTTTGCATTTGACACAGCCCGTGCCCAGGATCTTAATTGTTTTCATTTTTTTGCTCCTGTGATATTTGATTGGTTTTTGAACGCCGAGACTCGACGTCACATGCACCTTTCATTCAGGTGCTGTAGCCGAGTCTTGGCAGAATCACGAGCTGCAGCAATAGCCAGAACCCAAATATGCCGGCAACTATAAATAGTTCATACATCGTAGCTATCTCCTTAGAATGGCCGGCCTCGTCCTTTCCCATTACCCAACCCGCCTTCGCTACAACGCGTGAACGCAGGCAGATGATTTTCTCGAGACGCTCTTTGAAGGCGAACGAATACCTCCTTAATATCGGATTCCTTCACAAACGCGAGGAACTCGTCATAGAGAGCAATATTCTCGTTTTCCGCAGTGACACCGGCTTTGCAAGATTCGGCTATGCCAGCGGGCACCGCGATCTTTGCCGGATCGAATTCGTTCGTTGGCACATCAACACTGTATTTAGCAAACAACGGAAGCAGCAGTGCCTCATGTGTTTTCTCGGCCTCGATGATGTTAATAAAAGGACGGGCTCCGGGAAATTTGTTCAGGACCGCCTGATAGGTCGCCTGGGCTCGCCGTTCGTCTTCAAGGGCTGAGAAGAGGGCCTTATATGTTTTTTCATCGAGTTTGTTCGATATCGAAGTTTGCAAATCCGGTGAAACTGATTCCATTGGTAGATTTGCGGCTTTCCACGCCACAGTGCCGCCGGACACGTTCAACACATTATTGAATCCCGCATCCTTTAGTATCACGGCGGCCTTCATTGAGCGGTTACCCGTCTCACAAATAAGGTAAACGGGCTCATTCTTTTCGAGACCGCTGAGGTTTGCATTCAAAGAATCGAGAGGAATATTGATCGCCCCGGCGGCATGGCCACTGGAGAATTCTTTGGCCGTGCGTACGTCGATAAATTGTGAATTCACTTTCGAAACCGCCGTCAGCGTTTCCCTAGGCGAAACTTGCTTGATATCGCTTGTCATATTCGGCGCACCAGAGTCCACTATTTCTGTTTCTGCAGTCTTACAACCGCTAAAAAAAAGCGCTACTGCCATTATCGTTAGTAGAATTTTCATTATCTCCCCCTAATAGTATGAGCCAACAGCCTTGATCGGGCCGGTGGGCATTCCCTCGTTGTATTCCTACCCAAAGTCATTCCATAGTGATATTACTATATAGCAATATAGTATCGCAATGCTCTTCTGTGGTTTTTTTTCCCAATGAAAGAACATTCACTTGCGTCCCCTAAAAAGCCGTGAATGATAACCGGTGATTGCAAGGGAAACAAGACACTGTAAGATCCTTGACCAAAAGAACTGTGAACCTATATGAGCAAGTCCTCGTTGGGAATATTACTGAAGGTCAAAAGGTTATCTTGAACATTACATCACTAAACCGTAATATAGTAATTAATATCGTTGCGGTTTATTGACGACCCTGTATTCGATCAAAAGGAGTTTTGTTGGGATGAAAAATATTGAATTGAGTGACGAGGCGTTGCAGCTTATCGCCGGCAGGTTTCGCCTTTTAGCGGAGCCCATGCGGCTTAGGATATTGCACACGCTGGGTGATAAGGAAATGACTGTAAGTGAGCTTGTAGCCGCAACCGCCGCGAATCAGGCGAATGTATCAAAACACCTCGGCGTACTGCTGGAAGCGGGAGTCGTAACCCGCCGAAAGGAAGGTTTAACAGCGAATTACCGCGTGACCGACGAAACTATCTTCGACTTGTGCGATCTGGTTTGCAGCAGGCTTAAGGATCAGCTAGAAACCCGCCAGAGAGCACTCGCAAACGTTTAACCGCGATTGCAAGAAATTACGGTCAGTTGAGACCAAAACTAGCTGGACCCGATTCTTCTCAGGTCGCGTTTTGTAAGTACCTTAGGCATTTCGTCAAAATGGCCGTCACGTTTAAGTCGATGGAAGATCCGCCCTTCCTCGGGCGAAATCTTGGAGGGTTTCAGGCAGGTATTTTTCAAAGTTACAACAATGACTGTTTTCGAACCCTGACGCGGGCCTGTGCAACTGTTCTTCGGGGAAACGAAAAACATGTTCGGTTAATGCAGTAAGGCATAAACGGCTCTGGCGAGTTCGAGACGTGTAAGGGCACGATTTGGATTAAATTGATTGCCGTCAAGAGTCATAAAGCCGTTTTGCAAAGCGACGGCAACGTAGCCGCGGAACGCGGTTGGGATCAAGGCTGCGTCTGTCATAGAGAGCGGCAGCGTAGCGGACGCGGCCTGACTCTCGAGATTTGCGGCTTTTACCAGGCAACAGCGGTCGGTAGTGTCTTCGTCAGGCATTACCGCGTTCGGGATACAAGCCGCCCTGTATTCCGTTATTGATCGCGATCGGTGCCGTGTTCTTGAACTGGTTCGCCGTATCGTTGATCGTCAGCACCGCAGTGTTCGAGACTCCGGTCAGAATCCGGCATAGTGTCCAATCACGACCGATAATACGACGATCGTGCCGTAAATGATCTCCCAGACGCCGATCTGCATTGCTTTCATTTTACTGCGGCTAGGTGAAAGCCCGGATACAGCTCGGTAAACCAGTACCGATATGGCCAGAGTCGTTAGAAACGGACTGAGCCCGGAATAAGCCAAAGCTATGGTCAGAAAAAGAGCCGCGATATGGGCGAGCATCGGTATCATCCGAGAATACCGCTTGCCTTTTTCGAGACGCAATCGGTTACGAACATAGAGAATTGAGGCCATTGACCTTGCTGCAAAGACTACCCAAAGAGCGATGGCATGACCCACTGGCAAGTTATCGGCTAGTCCAATCGCGGCTATCGAGGCCGACATAACGACAGCTCCGGTCAATTCGGGTATCAGCCTTCGACTTTTTCCCGTAGCATCAATGTATATTTGAAATGCAACGAACGGTAGAACCCAAACGAATGGAAAAAGCGGTCGGGCTCCGACGGTTACGAGAGTTCCGACAAGGCCCAAGAAGAAGATCGTAGCGTAGCAGAGCACAAATCGAAATGCGACGCTCGCTCGAGCCCTGTTCCGCATGCCGAAACGATCGGCTATTAGAACCCTCAGCGGTTGCCGGGTTAGGAACGCGCCGATCGCCAGGCACGCGATCCACAAGGCACCGGCAGAAAATGCGATCGCCAGGCCGGCGATTATGGGTTCAAGCAAAAATGCCCATCCCCCGTGTTCGACCGGTAGCGCGACTTGCCGCACGCGAACAACTCGAACGGGGGCTGTGATCGGTGCGGCAGTCGACATACTTTCGTTGATTCCGAGCGAGGGTTAGGCTCTTGCCTTTTGTTCGAGTTCGATCGCACGTGGAAAGAGCAAATTATTCTCCAAGTGAATGTGCTGGTGCAAATCACGTTCAAATTCTCCGAGCCTGTGATACAGGGCGGTAAAGCTCGGGCAAGCCTCGGCGGGCAGAGTATAGTCGTCGGTCACTTTCCGCATTTTGACCAATATCTCGCCAACCTCTTCATGCTCGATGTTCATCATATTCACCGGATGCTGAACAGTTCCAAACGGCGGATACGCTAAATGAAGATGATTCAAAAGACTATGCTCTAGTTTTTGGATGTATGGGAAAAGAACCATTTCTTCCTTCATCATGTGCGGTTCCAGATCATCACACAGTGCTTGGAACAGATCTTTCAACTCGAGAACATAGGGATTACGATCGCCGTGACGGCTAGCTACCTTGGCCATCAGCGGTGTCAAATGGCTCATTTCGTCGCGTGTATAGACGTGGTGTTTATCCAAAATATGATCGACGAGATCGCTCAAGTCCATTTTGGAGAATGTTTCCTGGTCACTATATGTTGATCCATCCAGAACGCTATCGATCTTCTCCTTGACTATTTCCGGCCTCGCCCCGACGTTTCGACAGGCGTCGTCGAACGGGGTGTCTCCGTGACAACAATAATCGATCTTGAATTCCTCAAAGACGCGGGTTGTCAACGGCTTCTCAAGTGCAATTTCGCGGACTGTCTTACCTTGAACACTGATCATTAGTAAATCCTCCGATGTATACTCCAGCACAATTGTCGCCGATGTTTACGGGGAGGGAATATGATCTCGGTCATGTTCCAAAAATTAATGAGGTTAGCATGCTGCGTCGCCTTTGGGATGAGGGTAGCGGTCAGACTGGTCTTCGTCGTTGTGGGCATTTAGACAAACAAAGTCCTTTTCGATCAATATTTCAAGTTCGGTTTGTTCGTCCGGCAGAATGGTTCCGGCAAGGCTAACCTCATCCGAGTTGGCCCAACTATTGGCACGTGAGGCGGGCACTTGAACCACTAGCCTACCGTCAGTAAAAGAGGCCGAAAACCCAGATTCGGGCGTCGTTTCAAGCGAGTAACCAAATTCTGCCAAATTCTGGCCAAATCGCACCTTGCCCCCGATGGTTCCTGTTTGATCAAAAGTTTCGACTTCAGAGCGTCCTAAACGAAAACGAAGGGTGTTCTCTCTAATTCTGAGTTTCATGATCTATTTCTCAACACAAGTTTTCGAGGGAGAAATTTAACACGAATATGGGGGCTGAAATATGATCCAGATCACTTTTTAATATAGCCTCACGCACGAGAGTACGAAGGTGGTCCGTCGTTTCGACGAGTATTCTTCCGCCAACTACTTTCAGATAGCCCTTTTCCGCGAGTTTTCGGATGGTCCGGATCGTAGTCTCGAGCGAAAGCCCGGCCATCTCAGCTATATCTTGACGTCGATGGGTGATCTTCTTAACGTCGCCGCCATTCATTTCACCTATCAGCCTTAAAATAACGCTCGCAATACGCTGCTCGGCGGATGGCGTGGCCAAAATCTGAACGGTATCGGCACGGTCACGGAGAATGCCACACATTCGGTCAAGCACAAGGGAAGAAAATTCGGACGATGATTCCATTAAAGCGAGAAACTCACCGCGCGGGATCATTAGAAGCGAGCTGTTCTCGATTGCGACGGCTGTTGCGGGAAATCGCTTTCCGTCCATCGCCGGCGGGATGGCAAATATCTCGCCCGCATTAAAAATGCCTATTATGATCTCCTTTCCCGCTTCGGGGTAACGAACCATTTTGATCTTTCCAGAAAGTATGATCGGCAAGAATGTCGCCCGATCACCCTCAAAAAAAATGTGTTCGCCGCAACCGAACAATCTTTTGCTGCCAATCGCAAAAAGACCTTCCGTTAATTCGGCACTTAAATGGTCGGATATTTGACTCATGTACGTAGGAACGACCCGCAACGATCCCCAAAAATAATATTCACATTTTATGAGGCAAATCATAAACCGATTGACCGGAATTTGATAATCAATAGTAGAGAACGAGGCGACTCAAATGAAATATTTAGTTCGTACACTTTTACTAACAGGATTTTTGACTGTTCTTTATTCCGTGAACCATGCTCAAACGCCAAGTCAACCTACCCTGACGGAGTTACAGAATCAGATTGTTGAACTCGAAACAAAACTCAAAGCGATCACCGTGGAGCTTGCCAAATTGAAACAGGCTAACTCACCGGCAGTCAGCACTGTTAAGGATGAGAAGGCAACTGTTGCCGACGCCGTGCCAAAACCTCCCGTGGCCACTAAAGACGCAGAGCCTCAAAAGAAGAAAGACCTTGGCGTCGATATAGGCAGTGCACGCCTGACGCCCTACGGGACGATATTTTTCCACGCATTTGGAAATAGTGGCGGCACAAATAACGCCGACGTTCCGATATTTGCTACACCTACTGGCAGCGGGAACACAAGTGCAAGCGTTCGGCAAACGCGGCTCGGCCTCAAGCTTGAGGGAGCCAAGGTCGGGAAAGCACGTCTCGGGGCGGTCATAGAGGGCGATTTCTTCGGGGGGTTCCCGTCAGTCGGGATCGGTGAGAATTTCGGATTATTTCGGGTTCGTTTGGCTTATGCCCGTCTTGATTGGGAGCGGGCTTCGGTGACGGTCGGCCAGGACTGGATGGTCTTTGCCCCAGTAAATCCGACATCAATTGCGACGGCCGGCAATCCGCAAATGGCAGCCGCCGGAAATAACTGGGCGCGGCTACCTCAAGTTAGGCTCGAGCGAAAAATCGGCGATCACATCACCTGGCAAGGGGCATTGCTCGAGCCACAGACGGGTGATTTCTCGACCAATGCAGCATTTTCTGTTCAGCCCACGAGCGGAGCGGCATCGAGGCTTCCGTTCATTCAGAGCAGGATCGCCTTCGCTGACAAGAATTGGTTCGGGGCGAAAAAGGCAGGTAGTATCGGCCTTTCAGGGCACTACGGCCGATCACGGTTTTTTATCGGGACAACAAATGTTCGTAACGACATCGAGTCAGTTGGACTGGCTTTAGACTGGAATTTTCCGCTCAGCAAGCGGATCAGTGCATCCGGCGAAGCTTTCCTCGGGCGCAATCTTGGAGGGTTTCAGGCAGGTATTTTTCAAAGTTACAACAATGATTTTGCATATCGTATCGGGTCGTCGATCGTTCGATCCGGTGTCCGCTCGATCGCCACTCGCGGCGGTTGGGTACAGATCGGCTTTACGCCGCCAAATCTGCAAGACCGGTTAATCCTATACGGTTCCGTCGGCATCGATGACCCGTATGACGAAGACCTTGTCAGTTTTTCGAGTCGTGATTGGCGAAGTAGGAATTTTGTCATCGCCACAAACCTTATATACAAATTCACTCCCCAGTTCTCTATCGGAGCTGAATTCAGACGTTTGAAGACAAGCTATCTTTTCAGCAGCCGACAGATTTCAAATCATGTAAACTTGGGTGCTTCCTACTCATTCTGATCTTAATGGCCGTCAATTGAGATCTTCATTGACCGCGAGTTTTTACGCTGCTGATCGGCATAAATACGCGCAATGGCGGTTTCGTCTGTGACAATTCAAATATATGAAACGGTCTAAGCCTAAGGAATTGCTCTAAAGTTGTACGAACCATAACCCCTTTTACGTTGGCACTCATTTTGCAGACGACAGATGATTGTCATATAAAAAACCGAATGCCCATCGATAACACCAAGCCTGCCAATTCAATTAACTACCGCAACCCAGCCTTGATCGGGCTCGGTGCGTCGATGATTCTGACGGCACTTGTTATTGTCGGTTCGCGAAATCTTGAACATTTCGATTCGGCCCTATTCGGATATCTGATCGCAAGTACCGTCGCGTTCGGTGCGATTTTTTTCCGTTATGCGCTTTGGCTTCAGCGTCCGGCGACGCGGGCATATTTTTCGAGAGGGTTAAAGCTTTTTTTCCAGCGAAAGAAATTCGCACGCAATACGCTTGACGCGACAAAAACGGTTGGCATTAATATGCTCGCCCAGAAGTTTATCTTCAAACGGGCCAAATCAAGATGGCTGATGCATTTTCTGATAATGTGGGGCTGTATCCTGTCCGCGGCCATCACATTCCCGCTTGTTTGGGGTTGGATACATTTCAAACTTGAGGGCGAGACCGGCTACAGGGCCTACGTATTCGGCTTTTCAATGCAGCCGATGGACGTCCACAGCGTACTCGCTTTTTTCACCTTCAAGGCCCTCAATTTTACTGCCCTGATGGTGCTAGCGGGCTGTGCCATTGCGATCCATCGCCGATTAAAAGACCGTGGAGCAATAGCGGTTCAGCAATTTCTTTTGGATTTTGTCCCCCATCTTTTATTGATCGCGATCTGTGTTTCGGGACTTATGCTAACGGCATCGAGCACGTATTTCGGCGGGTATATGTACTCGTTCATCGCCCTGACACATCAAGCTATAGTGATAATGACGCTTTTCTTCCTACCGTTCGGCAAGCTATTTCATATTGTTCAGCGTCCGGCGTCGATCGGCGTTGAACTCTATCAACAGCGAGCGAAAGAAATGGAGCAGGCGAAGTGCCGACGGTGCGGCGTAGAATTCGCATCCATTATGTGGCTCGGCGATCTGAAGAGCGTCGTCGAAAAAGTAGGGTTTGACTACACAATGGAAAATGGCGAAACGTTGCAGGACTATTGCCCGCGTTGTAAGCGGGTAATGCGAGGGCTGGCATACTCCGTTCTAATGGACCGCCCGGATAAGGTCTTTCACGGCTCCCGTGCTGACAGCGAATAATTAACAATGTCAAAAGTAGAAAATCTGGCAAGCATCATTGACCGTTTCGGCCCCCATCTGCACGATGAGCCGATAGGCGGTTGGAGCGCCGAACGAAAAGTTGACAAGATGGTGCCCACCCACTGTCCGTATTGCGGAATGCAGTGTGGCATGAATCTGCTCGTTGAAAAGAACCATGTTGTCGGCGTAGAACCGCGTTACGATTTTCCCGTAAACGAAGGGCGATTGTGTCCAAAGGGAGTGACGGCGTATCTACAGACACATCATCCCGATCGGCTGGAATACCCGCTGATTAAACGAAACGGCAATTTCGAGCGGGCGAGTTGGGACGAGGCTCTCGATCTGATCGTTGCGAAATTTAAGGGACTACAGGAAAAATACGGCAAGGATTCGATTGCTGTCTACTCAGGCTCGTCGTTGACGACCGAAAAGACCTATCTTGTTGGTAAATTTGCCCGGCTTGGACTGCAGACCAGGTATATTGACTACAACGGACGACTTTGCATGGCATCCGCCGCGGGCGGCAATAATAAGGCGTTCGGCGTCGACCGGGCGGCAAATCCGTGGAGCGATATACCCCACGCGGAAGTTCTGATAATCGCCGGAGCAAATTGTGCCGAGACGTTTCCGATCCTTAACGGATTTTTGTGGAAACAACGTGACAACGGCGGTATGTGGATAGTCATCGATCCGCGTGAGACCCCGACCGCTCGTCAGGGCGATCTGCACTTACAGCTCAAGCCCGGGACGGATGTCGCGGTGGCAAACGGCATCTTGAATGTCCTCATAAATGAGAACCTCATCGATCAGGCATTTATCGACAGCCGCACCAACGACTGGGAAGTGGCCAGGGCGGCGGCATTAAATTACCCACCCGATGTCGCATCGGAGATCTCAGGCGTCCCGGCGGAGAAGATCATTCAAGCCGCGCGCCTTTACGGCCGAGCAAAGACCGGCATGATCATGCATGCTCGCGGCATCGAGCATCATTCGAATGGGACCGAGAACGTGCTGAGTTATATCAATATAGCACTTGCGACCGGTAAGATCGGCTCGGAAGGGCGAGGTTACGGCACGATCACAGGTCAAGGCAACGGCCAGGGCGGCCGTGAGCACGGACAGAAGGCCGACCAACTTCCAGGCTATCGGTCGATGCTCAATTCTGAACATCGGAAGTATATTGCCGAAGTTTGGGGAATCGACGAATCAGAATTGCCTGAAGCAGGCGTATCGGCGGTCGAGCTTTTTAACAAAATGCGTGAGGGCGAGATCAAAGGCTTGCTGTCGATCTGCAGCAATATGATGGTTTCGCTACCGGATACCAATCAGGTTCGGAAGTCGCTTGAAGGTCTCGAATTAAACGTCTGCATCGATTTCTTTTTGTCCGAGAGTGCACGTTATGCCGACGTTGTCCTGCCCGGCACGACATGGTCCGAAGACGAAGGCACAGCTACCAGCGGCGAGGGCCGCGTGATAAAGATCAATCAAGCGATAGACCCGCCCGGTGAAGCTCGCCACGATTGGCGAACACTACAGGAGATCGCTCGTCGTCTGGGGCGAGGAAAGTACTTTGAATTTGAGTCGCCACGCGAGATATTTGATGAACTTCGTGTCGCCTCCAAAGGTGGAAAGGCTGACTATTTCGGGATCACTTACGAAAAGATCGACAAACAGGACGGTGTGTTCTGGCCGTGTCCGACCGAGGAAAGCACGGGAACGCCACGCCTTTTCGAGGAGCGTTTTGCTCACGATGACGGCAAGGCAAAATTTCACGCGATCGAGTACAAAGGGGCTGCGGAAAAGCCCGATGAGGAGTACCCTCTCATCTTTACCAGCGGTCGTATAGTCCACCAGTATCTGTCGGGCAACCAGACCCGCCGAATCGGCTTTCTTGTTCAACAGTGTCCGGAACCATTCGTTGAGATCCATCCCGAAACCGCGATGAAATACAAGATCAACGACGGCGAGCGGGTTAAGGTCATTTCGCGTCGTGGTGAAGGTATCTTTCCCGCTCTGGTCGTAAAAACCATCAGACCGGACACGCTGTTTATCCCGTATCACTGGGGAGAGGAACTCGCGGCAAATCAGATAACCAACGCAGCACTC
>JBEBJB010000027.1:0-72106 GCA_040080065.1 Pyrinomonadaceae bacterium | reverse complement strand
GTTTGGGGTGGGCTGTGCGGTTTTTAGCGCGGCTCCGAGGTTTCGCACATCGGCTCTGATTCCCGGCAAATTCTTTTCATAAAAGTCTCGCTAAAACTGCTTTCGGCTGATCAGCGATAGGTTTACTTCAGGGAAAGACGACGGTATGTAATGCTCGTTACATATGAAGAAAGAAAGGCGAGAGTCGTGACTAGAGCGGCATGCATCCTTGCTTGCCACGCCGAGGTTTCCTAGGTGTTATACGTTGCGGTGGAAAATGCGTTGAGAGGCCCGAAAGTTCGTAACACGGCGGAAGCCGCAGTGTGAGGATGTCTGAAAAGTTAAAGTAAGAGGAAGATAACCACGAAACCTCACAAAAAGAACACTAAAATTGACCCGTTTGTGATCTTTTTTGTGTTTTTTCGTGTCATTTCGTGGTGAAAAGTTCGTCGATATTTGCTTTTCAGACAGCCGCGCCCCAGTCGGCGGTTTTCAACCATGGCGAGCAGGATGCTCACCCTCCAGTCGAAAAAAACCCGAGCCAAATGGCCCGGGCTTTAATGTGGTTTGAGCAGTTGGTTTACGCCGCTGCTTCGGCTTTTGGGGCGATGTACATGATGCGGGTGCAGTTTTCGCAGGTGATGATCTCGTCGCCTTTTTTGACGTTGAGCTGGACCTGCGGTCGGAGCTGGATGTTGCATGCACTGCACGACCCGTTTATAACCTCGGCCACGGCGATACCATCACGGCTTCGCTGTGAAAGACGGTCATAGATCGAAGCAAGACGGGCCGGCAGAGTCGCGAACGCCGTCGCTCGATGCGCGATTTCTTTGTCAAATTCCTTTTTATCGCCCGACATCGATTTATCGAATTCTGCCATCGCTGCTTCGCGTTTGGTGTCGAGAGTACTGATCTCTTCGGCACGCTCTTCGAGTTCCTTTTCGACGCCCTCGACCTCTTCGAGGATCTCGACGATCGTCGTTTCAAACGCCGAGATCTGCTTTTGCAAGGCGTCGGTCTCGCGCATGGCCGTTTCGTATTCCTTCTGATTCTGGGCGTGTTTTAGATTGCGGTCGGCACGTTCGAGATAGGTTTTATTCTCGGCGATCTGCTTTTCGAGGTCGGCCCGCTTTGCCTGCAGGGTGTCGCGTTTGGTCTGGATCTCACGAATAGAAAAGGCGTGCTGTTCAAACTCTTGTTCGATCTCGGCACGCCTTTCTGTAGCTGTCTCTAGGGATTTCTTTAATTTTCTGAGATTTGTATCTGTCGTCTGTAACTCTATCAGTTTATCAAGTTCTGCTATCACGTTGTATGCTTTACTCCCGTATTTCGAAACTAACTTACAATATTACCGCACAAATTGCCGATAACAAAGGCGACGTTTACGAACCGAGAAAAATTTCGAAGTGACGGCTGATCTCGCTACTTTCGATGACCGATCCGTCCTCGCCGAGCCATTGCGGCAGCGAATCGCCGTGAATGAGACGAATTTCGGCCGCCAATTTTGGCATTCCAAAGTGGGAAATTCGCGCAAACGCGAGAGCTCCGTTGAGCATAATTCCGTCGGACGGCGTTCGCGCCCAACCTGCCTCGACCGAGAGACATCTCACTCCTTGACGAATTTCGAGGAGCGAGCCGACCATGTTCGAGTTTCCGCGGGCAAAATTGTGCGGCTCTTCGCGTTCGATACTTATTGCGCGGCGATGGCGAGATGCATTGGAGGCGATCTCGATCACGGTGTCGAAAAGCCAGGAAACACCGGCTTTTCTGATCGCATCGTTGGTCGCTTTTAGCCGCAGGTAATCGACGATGTCCTGGCGACCGGCGTTTGAAGCTTTGAAGGCAGCTTCGTCGAGCATTTTGGACCAGACGTGGTCGAGTTCGAGCATAGGCGAGGAAACGGGCGATCCGTGGTATTATTTTGACATCGGCAACGCGTTTTTACCATTGTTTTATGAGAGTTTTGGGTGTTATTTTCTTTTCGGGCGTACTCGCGATAACCGGCTTTTCTCAGGCGGCAAAGCCTAAGCCGACTCCGGCCAAACCCAAACCCGCCGCTGCGAAATCCACGGATACGAAGACAAAGGCAGCCGCGGTCAAAACGAAACCAGCGGATAACAAGGCGAAAACTTCCGTAAAACCGAAGCCGACCGACCAGGCTAAAAAAACACCGGCTCCGAAATCAAAGCCGCCGACCTCGAAAAACAGCCCGATCTCGCCAAACCCGACGGCAAGCATATCAAAGCCTATCGAGAAGAAACCAAAGCCCAAGTCAGGCACCCCGACGCCCGAGGAGATCGCTAAGAAAGAGGCTGATGAGGAAGCGGCTTTCGAACAAGCCTCAACCGTCGTTGATGGCGGCGACAGGATCGCGGCTTTGAAGCGGTTCATTAAAAAATATCCGACGGCCAAACGCATTCCGGATGCGTCCGCGTTGATCGTTACAGTTCAAACGCAGCTCGGCAACGACAAATTGGCTGCCGTCGATGTCGCCGGTGCGGTCGAATATTACAAGGCGGCGATCGCCGACGCGCCGAAACCGGTTCCCGATCAGCTATTTGCCGATACGCTGGCGAAAATACCGGCGAATCTGTATTTCCGCGGTGCGAGGACCGAGGGTTTTGAACTGGCGAAGGCGATCGAGGCGAAAAGCGCCTCGATCGTCGTGCAGCTTTTGAGCGTTGCGAATTTTTACATGAGTGTCGAAAACGGCTCGGAAGCACGGCGGGTTGCCGACTCGGCAATCAAGCTCGATCCGCTTTCGTCCGCTGCCTACCAAACGCTCGGGCTCGCGAACCGGATTGATTTCCTGCTTGACGAATCAGCCGCCGCGTACGGCAAGGCGTTGGAACTTGATCCGGAATCGCTCTCAGCCCGTCGCGGCCTCGCGGAAATGAAACGTGCGGTTGGCAAAGCCGACGATGCGGTCGCTTTATATCGTGAGATTCTGGCGAAAGATGAAGCCGATGTGCCGGCTCGAACGGGACTGGTTCTCGCACTTTTTGACGCGGGAAAACGCAGCGACGCAGAGGCCGAACTCACAAAATCGCTCGAAGCGAATCCGGGCAATATCATTCTCCAGGCCGGAGCCGCGTATTGGTATGCGGCCAATAACGAAGGCGAAAAAGCGGTCGATCTGGCTCAGAAGGCGATCGCGACCGATCCGCGTTTCATCTGGTCGCACATCGCTCTGGCCCGTGGTTTTATTGCTCAACGAAATCCGATCGCGGCTGAGAAAACCTTGATCGCGGCCCGCCGTTACGGTAATTTCCCGACACTCGAATACGAGATCGCGTCCGCACGAGCGGCGGCGGGATTTTATCGCGAGGCGGCCGAGGAACTCGCGAAGAGCTTTTCTGTTAAGGACGGAATGGTTTACACGAATCTCGGGGGACGAATCAATCGCGGTTCGAAAGACTTCAATGAACTGGTCGGCTTCGAAAGGCGTGCCAGTATTTTCGCTCCGGTTGCCGCTGAAAGCCCTGAGAATGCGGCACGCATGGTTGCTTTGCTCGATCTCAAACAGGAACTCGACAAGGCCGAGCCAAATGCAGAGGAAGTCGCGAAGGCAGCAGACCAATTCGTCGGCGGCGACGATAAGATGAAGGTGCACCGCATCGTTTTTGCCGGTTCACAGCTTCTTGACAAGAAAGTTGCGTTGCCGAAGGTCGTCGAATTGACTAAATCGGCCCCGTCGGCATTGGATGCCGGGCTCGATGTTGCCGATCCGTCGGCGGCGGTGATGGCAAGCGAGTTGTACGAGAGCCGGACGATCGCGGCGACCAGCGGCACGTATATCAATGTCCCCGCAGTCGCCAGACCGACCCTTTCAGCCGTACTTCGCGGCCGCGTGGAAGAGATCACCGGCTGGGCTCAATTTCAGATGGATGACGCGGCTCAGGCCTCGATACATTTAAAACGAGCCGTGAGCGTTTTGCCGGCGGACAGTGCGTGGTGGCGTTCGAGTACGTGGCGTCTTGGCACCTCGTTGCAGATCGAAGGGAAGAACGCCGAGGCCCTCGACATGTATATCCGCAGTTACAAGAGCGGCCAACCCGACCCGCTGCGATACAACGCTATCGAAGCCTTATACAAACGCGTAAACGGCCACACGATGGGACTCGAGACTCGTATCGGGCCAAATCCTGCACCGACGGTTTCGCCGGAAACTGTCGCGGTGCGGCCAACCACGACGCCTTCTATACCGATCGCGATCGTTAAAACCACGCCAACGCCGAGGCCGACGCGTGTTCCAACTCCGGTTCCGACTCCTGCACCAACGCCCGAAGAAGTCAAAGCAACGCCTACGCCGGAGCCGACGACGCCCGAGCCGACGTCCAGCCCTTCACCGACGGAAACGCCGAAACCAGTAGTTGAAGAACCGTCGCCAAGCCCGACGCCGCTCGCCACCGTTTCGCCAACCCCTGAAGATAAACCGGTCGTAGAGGAGCCGAAAGCTGAACCGACCGCTTCGCCCACGCCGGGGGAACCTAAAGTGACGCCATCACCTACGCCGGAACCGTCCACTACGACCGTTGCGAAAGAGAATACCGCCTCGACCAAATTGGTCGATAATACTAACGGCCTTTTTCCTCCAGTAATTATTAGCATTCCCCCGCCTCCGGTAACGACGAAGGCAACTGCGAAAGTCGAACCAACCCCGACAGTCGAACCTGAAAAGGCAAAAGAGCCGGTAGCCACGCCGACGCCGGAATCAAAACCTGTCGAGACAAAACCCGCGAATCCCGAAGGACGTCCGCGAGTAATCGACGGCATACCGACGAGCGAAGAGATCAAGCCGTGCACAATCACGCTCGACCAGGATACCATCAGCGTACAAAGCAGCGGTGTTGATCGAGCGGTTGTGGTTCGGCGAACCGACGATGGCGACATCGATGGCCTAACCGCAAATTCGACCAGCCCGCAGGATGTCAGTATTAGACGCGAAGCGATCCCGGGCGTTAAATGGACGGCGTTATTTATTCTGCGGTCTGTTAGTGCAAAAACCGGTGTTTTTCAAGTGAAATTCGAAGCACCGTGCGGAAAGAAAGAGGTCGTCGTTAAGGTGCAGTAGATCGGTGACGGCGACGTGTTGGTTTGTCGTCAGATGCGATCGAAACCGTCGCGATCGCACAGAGCATCAGAAAGAAAAAAGCATTCGAAGGCGTTCGCAGCGGAAAATCGAAAAAGCTGTGGACGAGAACACCTAGACATCCAGCCAACGCCCCGATCGCCGCTTCGTTTCTAAAACCGGTCGAAGTCGCGATCGTCTTTAGCCCTTTCTTGAACAGCAAGCCAACAAATGCCAAAAGGCACATGAATCCGGCAATTCCGGCATCCGCCAATGTCTGCAAATATTCATTGTGAGCCTGCTCGACGCGAAACGCCCCACTTGAAGCGTCGTATTGAGTGAACGCGACCCCGAAGGACTCGAATCCCGCACCCAGGATCGGATGGGCTAGAAAGATCTTCAGAGCGATCGGCCAGAAACGGAGCCGGCCGGTTGTGACATCGGCGTCCGCCAGCATTACTCCGGTTCCGCGAAGCAGAGCATCGTTCCCGCCGATCAAAAGCACAACGCCAAATATCACTACGACCAAGGCAATACCCGCCGCTGCGATCACAAAATTGCGCTGCATGCCCGCCTTCGAACGGCTCTCGCCCGACCAGCGGCCGGAAAGAAAATTGAGGAGCGAAACAAAGATCAGCATCGCCAGAAAGCCGAGCAGTCCGCCACGCGAACCGGTCGAGACAGTCGCAACGCCCATCACCACGACCGCCGCCGCGAGCAGCATCTTGACCTCTCGCCTCGTCTTTTTGCCGAACAGCAACGCGAGAGCAAGCCCGCCGGTCATTTGCATGAATGTCGCAAAATGGTGCTGATTCACGAACGGCCCGAACGGGCGGGCACCGGACGTTTCCCGCACGCCATAGATACCATCGGGACTTGCGAGCCGCTGAAGGATGCCGTAGAGGGACATAATTGTCCCGAAGATGATCACGAAATAGACGGCTTTTTGCAGCCGTTTTTCGTTGTTGATGAACGTGAGGCACGCTCCGAAATAAACGAGATAGACGATCAGTTTCACGACAAAAAAGCGCGTAGAATATGGATCGAGTGAGAGAGCATTTGACGCCGGACCCGCTAAACCTGCGACTGAGCCGCCGAGCGGCAGCAATTGAACAAGGCCGATCAGGATAAATCCGGCAAGCGGCAGTTGGATCGAACTGGTATCGAGCAGCAAGCCACCCGCCTTCCAGGTTTCCGCGATCCAAAGCAGAACTATTAGAGCCCAGGCGATCGAAATAAATATCCAGGTGACGTTATCAACGCCGCCGAATAGCACGGTCGAAAAAAGCGGTACGAGACACAGCAAAAAGAACACGGCCTTGCTCGGCAGCGAAGATCGATCGCCGATGACGACGTCTTCGATGCCAAAAGTCGAATTTTCTTTTTCCTGCAATTCGTTCATCTATAAACGCTTTATCGAAAGATCGTCGAACGACAGCCGTCCCGTGATCCGGCACGCCGGCCCATTACAGCCTTCGCGGGCGAGCCGAATGACGATGCCATCGGTTCCCGCAGGGACAATAAATTTTGCTTTGAGGGTCGTCCAATCGCCCGCCAACGCAAACGCCGGAGTGCTCGCGATCGTTGCGGTCGAGGCAGCGTCGGCTATCTCCAGTTTTAATGCGGCCGATGTCTTCAGATCGGACCGATAGAATCCCTCGAATTCATAGACGCCGCCCGGCTCCACCGCGACCGTCTGCGAAACGCTGCGAAAATGCGCGGCGTCGAACGAGTTGAACATCAGGAACAGGCCGAATTTCCCCGAGCGTTTCTGCGAATCGCTCTGGCCGATCTGCGGCTCGGCTCCATCCGCGATCTGCCATTCAAACGGCCCGGCACCGCGGAGCTTTATCGCATTCTCAAATCCGCCGTTCGCGATCTGCCCGACAACTAATTTTTCAGTTCCATCGACCGTGAGATCTGCGGCAACGCGAGCCGCAAGGCGGAATTTCTTGGCTGAAAGAAGTTTCTGAGCAAGATCGTCGCCAAGTTTCTTATATGTCGTGGTTTTCGCCTGCTCGGGCAGCTTCGACCACGATTCGACCGCATCGTCAGCCCGATCCTGACCGATCAATGCCGTTGCGAGAGCCGAGTTTATCGCCTCGCTATCGCCGAGCAACCTGCGAACCTGAGCGAGGTCGCCGTCGTATATCTGAAGGGCGAGCACGACCGCGCTTCGAGCGAGGTCGGCGTTTGATTCGGCTGCTTTTGCCGCGAGTTTGAATCCGTCGTCGGTGTTCCCTTCGCGTATCAAAAGATTGCCGTATGCCCACTGAACGGCGGAATAGTTCGGAGCAAGTTCGAGAGCCCGTTTGATCGCCGCCTCGCTGCCAGCGGTGTCGCCGTTCAGGTTGCGCGCACGGCTGACGTTGATCCACATCAGGTAATTGTTGGGCGACAGTGCGGCGGCGGTTTCGTACTCGTTCAACGACCGCGTCAGATCGCCGGGATCGAATGTTTTTTCAAACAGAGCCGCTGCCGCGTAGTGCGTCTGCGGATCTGAGGGGCCGAGGCCGATCAGCCAATCGATCACCAATTTTGATTCGGGTCGCTTTAGATCAAGACGCGAAGCGATCGCGTTCGCAAAGTTCCAGCGGATGAAGAAGAACGCCGAGACGACACAGATCAAGGCCGCCGCGACGAGGGCGGCTTTCGCGAGTTGTGGGTCGATTTTTACAAGCTTTAGCGACAAATTGTTAAATAATATCCACGGCTTCGATCTTGATTAGCGCACGTTTGAGCGTAACGTCTGTCTGGTCACAGATCTTCCTGAGCGCAGTCAAACGCTCGGCCGGAAAATGGCGAACGGAGATAAGGATCTCGGCGATCTCTTTTTCCTTACAAATCTCCGCGAGCGAACCATTGCCGTCATACACCTTTAGCCCGTGCATGATCTTGTCCTTTTTTAGCGGGTCGTCGTCAATGAATCCGACCGCCTGTAGGCTCCATGCAGGATTGTTGTTCAGCTCGCGAAGCACCATTTCACCGCCATCACCGGCTCCATAGATCAGCACCTTGCGGCTGTCGCTAGCAGAAACAGCCGGTAAAACCTGGCGGATCAGTCGGAAGGCCATTCGGCTTCCCATCACCGCGACGAGCAACAATAGAGCGTCAACAAAGAAGACCTTACGCGAAAAGCCCTCGAAACGATATATCGCCAGCACCGCCAGCATGCTTCCCGCTGATCCAAGTGCCACGCCTTTACCGAACGTGATCACATCGCCGATGCTGGTGTAACGCCAGAGTCCGCGATAAACCCCGACCACAAGAAACGCCGCGAGCTTTATCAATACCAGCAGCGGCGCGGTCTGAAGAAACAGCGTCCAGCTCGTCGACTCTTCAAAATTACGATAGAGCAATGCCCACGCCGAATAATAGGCGAGCGTGATCAAAAACGCATCGAGAAATACCTCGAAGATCCGGCGTTTGTGCGAAACATTGACGAGGAACGCGAACACCGCATTTTCCTGAACAGCCTGCTCTTCCTCGACACCTTCATAAACTTTGACCTTAGAAAGGTAAACGCCGACGATGACCAGAATAACGGTAAAAACCCCGATCAATCCAAAGCTGCGAAAAGGGCCAATACGCGCGACCAAAACCGCCAAGCTTCCGGCGATCACTGCAAATCCGTAGAGCATCAAAACCGCAGTTCTTTCAGACAATCCAAGGGCGACCAGCCGATGCGACGTGTGATCTCGGCCGCCTTGCGAAGCTTTTCTGCCCCACAATTTACGGAGAACCGTCACAAATGTCGTGTCAAAGATAGGGACAAACAGTATGAGAACCGGCACTGCGAGGATCGCGACAATTCCGCGCGAACGTCCGCCGACCTGATTGAGCAGCACCGACCCGGAAAGCAAAAATCCGATAAACATCGAGCCCGAATCGCCCATGAAGATCGACGCCGGATTGAAGTTGAAAACAAGAAAGCCGACGAGTGCTCCAACGAATGCACTTGCGAGCAGCAATTCATTTGTCAGGCCGCTCGAGGCAAAGTTCATCGCCAGCGAAAACGCCGCGATTGCGGATATTCCGGCGGCAAGGCCATCCATGTTGTCGAGCAGATTTATGGCATTCGTGATGCCGATCACCCAGAAAACCGTGATCCAGATGTCAACGATCTCAAATCCGGTGATCGGCAATTTTAGTCCCGCAATGACTAAAATTCCGGCGCCGATCAATTGCCCGATCAGCTTTTGATAGGGCCGAACGCTGATAAGATCGTCGATCAACCCGACGAAGAAGAGAAACGCACTGCCGCCGATGACGACCAGTGATTCGCGGCTGATAGGAACGAGTGTGAAATAAACGACGGTCGTCGCAATAAAGATCGCGATGCCGCCGTGCATGGCGGTCGGCTTTTTGTGCCAGCGGTCGGACTTTGGCCTTGCAACAAACCCGTACCGCACAGCGATCGACCGCACAGCGAACGTACAGATCACCGAGAGTATCGCCGCAACGGCGCCGACAAAAAATGGGCTTGAGACCAAACCGGGCATAAAAACGTAATTACAAGCCAATTATCGCAGAAAATCAACCGTTTTGCGTTTTCCGGTCAAAAGCGACGATCCGATCCGCGTGGCGTTTCAATAGCATCTGATAAACCTCGGAGATATCGGCGACCATTTTCTCAGTTCGGAAATTCGGATCGACATGCTTTCGGCCGTTCTCGCCAAGTTGTTTTCTGAGTTCTGGGTCTTCGAGAAGGTGAGCGATCCGGTCTGCGAGGCCGACCGAATCAAAGGCTTTTACAAGATAACCCGTGTAATCGTCAATAACGACCTCAGGCGCTCCGTCGATGTCGAAGGACACACACGGCTTGCCCATCGCCAGCGACTGCGGCAGAACACGCGCGAGACCTTCGCGTAAACTGGTGTGCACGACGATGTCCATCGCCGAGATCATTTCCGGGATACGCGTGCGGTCGATCAGACCTGCGAAAACAAAATTCTCTAGTATGCCGTATTCGGTCGCCCGCTTTTGCAGATGTTCGAGCAGAATGCCGTCACCTATCAGGAAAAACCGGACGTTCGGCACGCGTTTCACGATCTCAGGTGCTGCGTCCATCAGTTCGTCGTGGCCCTTGAGCGGGAAAAGTCTGGCGATCTTGCCGACAACTGGAGCGTCAGGCGGAATGCCGAATTCCCGCTTTACCGCGTCAGCGTCAAACTTTGCATTCAGGAACCAATCGAGTTCCATTCCGCTGTAAATGGTTCGAAATCTTTCCAGTTCGGCGATATTGGCGGCGATCGCCTTTTTGACGATGATCTCTGAAACGCTGATGTAGTAATCCGTCACCCGGGCACAGATCTTCTTAACTACACGCCAGGTGCGATTGGCGATCCACGGCTGATATTCGTGGAAAACCAGGCTGTGAAGTGTATGAACGATGAGCGGCGTCCCGGCGAGCCATGCAGCGATCCGGCCAAGCACGCCGGCTTTTGACGAGTGTGTATGGACGATGTGGTATCGCCCCTTCTTGATGAGCTTATAAAGCTTGAAAAGGGCAACCAGATCCGAAAAGGGATTGATACTGCGGCCCATCTCCGGCACAATGATCAGGTTTGTCGTCTCTCGTGCCTGCGACAGCAGTTCTCCTTCCTTACCCTTGTCGATCCCGCTGATGAAATCAACGTCGTACTCCGGCATCGCATCGAGACCGACAACGGACAGCAGCGTATTCTCCTGCGCACCGCCGACGATCATTCGGGTGATGATGTGGAGGACGCGGATCGGGTTAGAACCGCCTGCGCGAGCGGGCGGCTTGACCATAGATATCGCGGGACTTGCAGAATTATCGTCCATGCCGCCCGCTGACGCAGGCGGTTCTGACAAAAAGCTAGACATCGGCAACTACCAAATAATCGCGGTCGAGGTGGAGAAATTCAAATTTTTTGACGCCGGATTTAGCGAGGATATCGCGTACCTGCGGCTCGGTATATAGGAAAAGCGGCGTGCCCTTCAGCCAAAAACGAAGTCGACGCAGCGGCACGCGCCATTCGACGGCTTTTGGGAAACTCATGATCAGTTTCCCCTTCGTCAGCTCGCGCATACGAGTTATTATCGGCACCGGATGCTCGACATAGTCGAAAAATCCATTCCCCGTGCAAGCATCGAACGGACCTTCGTCCATACCGATCGCCTCGGGAAATCCGCCGACGACAAATTCGCAAATATCGCCAACACCGGCTTCGTTAGCGAGTTCGTCAGCGATCTCGATCATCACTTCGGCAAAATCGACGCCTACGACTTTTTCCGCACCATTCTGTGCAAAAGCAATACAAAACCTGCCCGAACCGCAGCCGACATCGAGTATCTTTTTTCCCTCGAAAGGCTTCAATTTCTCTACGTTGAGCTCGAGCCGCTTTTGTACGACACCGCGCCAATAATTATCGATAAAACCGGCAATCGGCCCTTTTTTATCGTCGTAGATCGCGTCGAACCGTTCGGCGTCATCATCAAAATGATCGCGAACTTTGTCTTCGACCGTTGTATTTCCCTTGTCAGTCATAAAACCTATTGCGAAAGCCCGCTCGCATCGATATTCAAAACATCTTTCATCGGAGCCATCTTGAAATCACGAAGCAACTTTTTCAGCCTGCGTTCGGTCGCACCGAGATTGAAATAGTGCGTTAGAGCGATCCGCCGCGGCACGTCGATGCGCGGATGTTCGGGATCGAGCTCCCACGGGTGCAGGTAGAACGTGACCGGCTCACCGCCGCGATTTACCGACTTGATAGCCTGCTTCGTCACCTGATACGGATAGATCCGAAAATACGCCCCGCCCGAGATCGGCATCGTAAAACCCGGCAATTTCAAGGTCGAGATCGGAAACTCAACAAATTCAAACTTTTCCCGCTTTATCGTGTACGGAAATCGCGGAGCGTCCGCAATGCCGTACCTGTAATTCAAAACCGGAAATATGCTCGAATCGTACTTAATTCCCAGCTCGCCCAAAATATCCAACGCCCAAAGAGAATCCTTCGTTATCGAAAAAAAAGGAGCCCGATGCCCGAGCACCTTTTTGCCCGTCAGGTCCTCAAGATAGTGTATCGCCCGCGTCAATTCCTGCTTAAAAAGCTCCGGTTCCTGCTTATAGATCAGCGTGTGCGAAAAGCCATGCGTGCCGATCTCATGCCCCTCGGCCTCGATGCGTTTGACTATTTCGGGATGTTTTTCAGCAACGTAACCGAGCATAAAAAACGTCGCCTTCGCTCCACCGTCGTCCAGAATTTTCAACAGCTTATCGCCCGCAAACTCGATCCGGTCTTCAAACTTATCCCATTCCGCATACGGGATCTCGATGCCTTGATACCAGTCTTCAAAGTCGATCGTGAGAGCATTTGTGATCGGAGCCTTGGCCATAAAAACTCAAGCGGCAACCGGCAAATAAACCGCGCCCCGCAAACAAATGCGGGCGGCGGAAGATTTGACGACAGTGCGGGGAAGTCGCTGCCGGTTGCCAATCCCCTATTTTACACCACCGCCTTGCAAAGTCGCACCTCAGTCCGAACTTTCGGAATAAGTGATAAGTCCGAAGTGATAAGTTATAACCTATCGCTTCGGGCTTTTAACCTATTCCGTATAGACCGATCTGATTAATCGATAAACCGCTGAAACCACAGCTCAAGCATCAGGAATGTCCAGAGTTGGAATGAGTGGTCGCGTTCACCGGCGACGTGTTCGTTGACGTACCTTTCCAGAATATCCGGCTTAACGATGCCGCGTTTTAGCGACTTTTCGGAAAGCAGGACACCGCGGACAAAATCCTTCATTTCGGTTCGAAACCATTTTCCGATCGGTACACCGAAGCCCATCTTTCGGCGGTAGATCACTTCCCTTGGGACGAGCCGTGCAGCGACCTTTTTGAGTAGTGATTTTGTGCCGACACCGCTCATTTTCATGCTTTCCGGCAGAGTTGCGGCAAATTCTAGGAGCTTGTGGTCAAGAAACGGCGAACGTGCCTCGAGCGAATTTGCCATCGTCGCGATATCGACCTTGACGAGCAGATCATTGGGCAAATAGGTCATTTGGTCAGTAAGCAGGGTCGCGTCGAGCGTGCCTGTTCCGTTCGCCTTGGCAAACCATTTATCGAGCAGATCCAATGGATCCTGGCCGGAAACCGATGCCGCGAAATCCGACGTGTAAAGCTCTTTTTTTGTATCGCGGTTAAACGTCGTTACCCACCGAAAATACCGCTCCGTTCGCGGCAGATTGGCGGCCCTGAGAAATCGTTTTGCATCGCGAAACCGGCTACGTTTCAGTTCCGATGTAGGAAGCAGGCTGACCGGAGCCTCGACAAAAACCTTTCGCAGAGCCGAAGGAACGCGGGCGTAAGCCTCCGCGATTCGCATCGCGGCGTAGCGTTCGTATCCCGCGAAACTCTCATCGCCACCATCTCCATTCAGCGCAACGGTGACGTGTTTCCGCGTTTCCTTTGCCACGTAATACGTCGGTATCGCACTCGAATCCGCGTACGGCTCGCCGTAGTGATCGACGAGCGTGGTAATAACGTCGAGGGCATTGGGGCGGACGATGAACTCGTTATATTCGGCTCCAACGTGCTCAGCGACGCGTTTTGCGTATTTGAGTTCGCTAAAATCCTGCTCTTCGAACCCTATCGAGAAAGTTTTGACAGGCTGTTCGCTCTCCTGAGCCATCAAGGCGACGACCGCCGAAGAGTCGACGCCGCCCGAGAGAAATGCTCCGAGCGGCACCTCTGATATCATTCGAAGCTTCGTCGATTCACGCAAGATCCGCGTAGTTTCAACGATCGCTTCCTCCTCAGTGATCTTTATTTTCTTTGAGAAATCGGGCTGCCAATACCGCTGAGTCTTGATCTCGCCATCTTTCCAAAGCAGCCAATGCCCAGGCTCAAGCTTTCGGATCTGCTTGAACGCCGTCATGGGCGCGGGAACACAGAGATAGGACATGTAATTGTCGATCGCTTCGAGATCGACCTCACGTGAAACTGCCGGATGTTTTAGAACCGCTGAAAATTCCGAGCCGAAGATCAGGTCGCCGTTCGGCTGATGAGAATAAAGGATCGGTTTCTTACCGACGCGGTCGCGGGCGAGGAAAAGGGATCTGTCGCGTTCATCCCAGATCGCGATCGCGAACATTCCACGAAGGTACTGCAAGCCGTCGACGCCGTATTCGTCGTAAAGATGAACAATAACTTCGGTGTCAGATTTTGTGTAGAATTTGTGGCCGAGCTGATCGAGCTTTTCGCGAAGCTCCTGATAGTTATAGATCTCGCCGTTGAAAACGATCGCCTTTGTGCGGTCTTCGTTATACATCGGCTGCTGGCCGCTCGCAAGATCGATGATCGCAAGTCGACGCATCGCAAGGCCGACATTCTCTTTGATGTAAAAGCCGTCTTCGTCAGGGCCGCGATGCAAAATGGCATGATTCATCGCCTCCAAAACGGAGCGATCGGCCGCCTCGCGGTTAGCATTTACAAATCCCGTAATTCCACACATGGACTTTTAATTGGCCTCGTTATCCTCGTTCGGTTCAGAGTCGCGGGAATTCGTGTTAGCACGTATCTGCTCCTCGACCCGCTGTCTCGCATCCAGTGCGATGAGCTTTTTGTTCTCTCTGTTCTCCTTAAAAACTGTCCAGCCGGCACCTATCAGGACAAACAAAAAAACCTGTATCTGCGTTCGCTGGCGATACGCCGTTCCCACGTTTCCCTGGAAAACCGAATACGCAATGGTCAGCATGAGGCTGAACATGAGGATCGGAAACGCATTTCTTAGCTTATTTCTAAGCGTATATACAATGCCGACGATCAGGAACGGGATCATCGCCCACCAGATCAAAACCTCTGGGATCGTAATAGCCTGACGCAGATTTGCTGCCTGCCACGGATACGGAGCAAACATCAAGACCGTAAATCCCAATGGGATCGCCGAAATTGCACCTGCCGCCGTGGACACGTCCGCATCCTCACCAAAACCCGTTTCGGCAGACCGTGCCAAATCCCGGCGGCTTCCCTCAATTCGCTTGAGATTTGCGAATGTCCCGACCTGTTCCGTAGCCCGCTGTCCAACGCCTAGATAGGCGAGACCAAGCCCCACGACAAATAGGATCACAGTGCTGCGGATGAGCGATCGCTGGGTGGTCGACATTCCAACGAGAAAGCTACCGACGACAGCAACGAGGACCATGTAAAAGATATAGAACCGAAGCGAAAGTATCCCAAACATCGACGTGATCAGGATCGCGACGGCCGCATAACTGATCCGGGACTGCAAATGCATGACCATCGTCATCGCGACGACGAGCAAAAATATGATCAGTCCGTCCTTCAGAAGCTGTCCCGACCAGATTATGAATGACGGAAATACCGCGATCGATATTGCGGCAAAACGAGCTACCTTTAGGTTGTTATATACCTTGAGCGAACAGTAATACACCATCGGAGCCGTCGCCGCTCCGATCACCGCGCAAAATGACTGTGCAGCAAATATGTTTCGTCCAAAGACGTAGTAGATTCCCGCTGTAATGTAATACATTCCCCACGCAACGCCGCTGCGGGCATCGAAATCGAACAGTGTACTGTCCGGATTGATCGATAGGCCCATCCAGTTCTCGACCATTAACGCCGCCTTTGCATCGTATGCAAAAGCGTCGCCGCCGAAAAACTCGCGAAGCTCGTAGATGTGGATCAGCAGGCCGAACGCCATTCTAAGAGCCAATCCGACAAGGAATATGGTTGTTATGAACTGTTTGTCCTCGGTGTACTTTCTAAAAGCAATGATGAACAAGGCGGACAAAGCCATGACAAAAGCTATCGCTGCCGCTCCGTCGGGAAACGGCACGAGCGCGATGCCCATCGCTATCACCAAAATACATGCGAGTGAAATGAACCGGTTCAGCATCAGCTAGTTTTCGTCGCGGAGAACGAGGTTGTTTTCGAGCACGAGCGCATCAAAATTGGCATTGCCAAACGTATTGATCGCATCCTGTGGCGTACAGACGATCGGTTCCTGCACGTTGAACGAAGTGTTGAGCAGCATCGGAATGCCGGTGATCTTTTTGAATTCGTTGATCAAGTTCCAGTATCGCGGATTCGTCTCTTTGTTGACCATCTGCGGCCTCGCGGTGCCATCGACGTGGACGACTGCCGGAATTTTCGATTTATAATCCTCTGCCACCTCGATAACCGTGATCATGAACGGATCGTGATGCTCGACGCCGAAAACTTCGTTTCCATGTTCCTCAAGCATAGACGGAGCGAGGGGACGAAACCATTCGCGTAGCTTTACCTTTTGATTCAGGATCTCACGCATATCCGCCCGACGCGGATCGGCGAGAAAGCTGCGTGCTCCGAGGGCTCGCGGGCCAAGTTCCATTCGCCCGTTGAACCAACCAATGATCGCACCTTCCGAGATCATCTTGGCGAGCTTTGGTAAAAGCTCTTCATCAGGCAAGGTTTGATATTTGAGTCCGGCAGTATCGAGAGCGGCCTGGCATTGTTCATTGGTAAATCCTGGACCCCAATATGCCGAGTTCATCACGAATTTGCGCGGATTCCCCAGTTTCTGATGCCAAACCATCAACGCCGCACCGAGCGAGCACCCCGCGTCACCGGCCGCTGCCTGAACATAAAACCGCTTGAACGGCGTCTCGTGAAAAATTCGGCCGTTCATCACCGAATTAAAAGCCACGCCGCCCGCCATGCATAGGTTTTCCTCGCCGGTCATCTCTTTTAGATGCTTGACGAGATGGATCGCGGTCTCCTCGACAGCTTTCTGGGCCGAACACGCAATATTCCAATGATGCTCGGTCAATTCCTCACCCGGAAGTCGTGGAGGACCGAGTTCGTTAATGATCGCGTCGGGAAACTGATAATGTTTGGCAAGATGATGATCGAGAACGCGGATGTTGAACTTGAAATCGCCCGTTCCGTTAGTCGTCAGCACCTTTTCGCGAAAGAAATCGTAGTGCTTCGGCTTGCCATATGCGGCGAGGCCCATCACCTTCCACTCGTCGCCGGCGAACATATCAAAGCCGATATAGTTAGTCACCGCCGAGTAGAACTGCCCGAGCGAATGCGGCAGTTTGATGCGTTTCAGAACCTCAATCTTGTTGCCTTTTCCGCGTGAAAAAAGCGTCGTCGTGTCTTCGCCCGTTCCATCCCAAGTCATGATCGCGGCGGAATCGAACGGTGAGACAAAAAACGCCGAGGCCGCATGTGTCTGATGATGTTCGAGGTAATGAAATTTGAAATTCGACGGCCCAAAATGCTCGCGGAGCCGCTGTGGATGTTTGAACATCCCCAAATAACTGTCACTCACCTGCGCGATGCCGCGATCCGCTCGAGCCTTGAACATGTCCCTCGAGATAAAAGCGGACTTCGCCGCCTGCATCGCCTTGTGCCGCAGGATCCACGGTTTCCAGTAATGCCCGACATGCGCAACATCCTTCAACTCGATCCCTGCCTGATCCAAACAAAACTGGATCGCCCGATAAGGAAACCCGGCATGATGCTTTTTCCGCGAAAAGCGCTCCTCTTCCACGGCAGCCACCAACTCACCGTCCTTGATCAGCGACGCCGCAGAGTCACCTAGTGTTGTAAGTCCGAGAATGTACATCAACTATTTGACCAAGCTCCGCTGCGCGAGTTCCGCCGTCGCACTCTCGACCTTATCTTCAGCTTCTTGTTCTGCGAGCCAATTCAAAAGTTCAGCCAAGCCATCTTCCAAGGTAACTTTTGGTTCATATCCGAGCATCTTTCTCGCTTTCGAAATGTCCGCGACGCAATGGCGAATATCGCCCTCGCGATATTTGCCTACGATGATCGGAGCGATGTCCTTGCCTAAACCGGCGGCGAGCAACTCGGATATCCTCTTGATCGAGGTTGCCCGTCCGGTGCCGATGTTGAAGGCGTTATAATCGCCGCCGTCGGTTTCGAGGGCGAGAAGGTTCGCGTTGACTATATCCTTCACATTAACGAAATCGCGTGACTGTTCGCCGTCTTCGAAGATCGTAGGGGCCTGATCGTTCATCAGCCGTGACGAAAAGATCGCGCAGACGCCGGTGTACGGATTCGACAGTGCCTGACGAGTGCCGTAAACGTTGAAATATCGAAACGCGACCGTCGGTATCTTGTACGCGCGACCCACGGCGAGGCAGTATTGTTCCTGATCCTGCTTGCTGACTGCGTAAACTGAGGTCGGGAAAAGCGGCTTCGCTTCCGGCGTTCCTATCGTCTCAAGCTGTCCGCCGCAGGTTTCACATTTGAATTCCCAATCGTGGGCAGCAAGCTGTTCATTAGGGCGCAGAAACGGATAAACCGTTTTGTTGCATGAATTACAGCGATACGCACCTTCGCCATAGATCGACATCGACGAGGCAACGATCAGCTTCTTGAACTGCTTCGGCCGCTTGATCATTTCCTCAAGCAAAACCGCCGTGCCGAGATCGTTTGCCTTCACATACCGCACGATCTCGTACATCGATTGCCCTACGCCAACCTCAGCCGCCTGATGATAGACCACATCGATGCCATCGAGCGCTTTGGCGACAGCTTCGGCGTCGCACACATCGCCCTTGATAAACTCTGCTTCGGTGCTGAGATGAGGCGGCGGCGTGGGGCCGTGGACCTGTTCGACGAGTGAGTCGAAAATGCGAACGCTGTGCCCGCGTTCGATAAGTGCGTCAACCAAATGCGAGCCGATAAATCCGGCTCCGCCTGTGACGAGGATATTCATTTTTTCCATCTAAACCTTCTTCTTTGAGGCATTAACCGCAGTTTGAAACACCTCTAAAACCTGCGGAGCAATAGCTTTCGCCGAATATTCACGTTCGACCGTTTCGCGTCCTGCACGTCCCAGCTCGCGCCGCAGATTTGGCGAATGCATCAGGCGTTTGATCTTGTCGATCCACTCGGCCTGACCGTCAGCGAGGAAGCCGTTTACTCCGTCTTTAATAATTGTAGAGTTTACACCGACCGGCGAGCAAATGGTTGGAATTCCAAGGGCCATGTATTGCAGGGCTTTGAGACCGCATTTCCCCTTGGTCCAATTCTCATCCGGCAGCGGCATCAGACCGATATCGATCTGCCGCAGGTCGTCCAGTTCCGTCTCCGAACGCCATTGCATCGCCTCGGCATCGACACCAGGGATCTTGTAAACCGAAGCTCCGATCACGCGAAGCCGAAAGTTTTCCTGCTTCGCGAGTTCCTGCAAGGTCTCACGGACCGTGTCGAGATGCTGGATCGTGCTAAAGCTTCCAGACCAGCCGATCGTGATCGTTTCAGGCTCATCACCTCGATCAATAAACTCGTATTTGTCGGTATCGATCGACGTTGGAATGATCGTAACGGCCTGGTTATTTGCCCGCGCGTAATCGGCGAGATACTCATTCCCGGCCATTATATGCGTCGAAAGGCGGCAGATCTCCGCTATCTTTCCGGGGAACTTGAGGTAGCTTAAGTATCCATTTGACGGGCTTTTGTACGAGACAAACACTGCATCGTCAAAATCGAAAACCACGGGAACACCCGATTTTGCGATCCTTCGCTCGAACCGCGGCGGACCGAGCAGAGCGGCTTCGCGGAAGATGTAGACGAGATCGTAAGCAGAAACGTCGGAAAGCTCCGCACGTCGCCGTTTCATATTTCGCGTGACGGCATTGACCTTCTTTAAAACGTTACCGCCCTGATACAAGATCGCCCTCAATTCGTCGTTCTCGAACGGTGCGTAGGTGATTTCAACCTCGCCCTCGCGAAGTATCGGCTCCCACTGTTCTATTCGAAATCGCTGGCCCGGCGAAGTGTCGTAAATGGAAGGAACTACAGCTAGAACACGCATAAACAAAGGAGAAATCGTAACAACTAATTACTCTCTTTGCAAAAAAGCCGTTCATAAAGCCGCCGGTAGCGAACACCGCCGACAGTTTCCAGATCGAATCGACGAAGAGCGACTTCGCGGCAGCGATAGCTAATATTTCCCAGGCGGCGGAGGCAAAAGATCGCATTTTGAAATGTTTCGCCGTTAAATTCGTCGATGAGCAGGCCGATATTCTCAGCCTGGACCAGTTCATCGACATCACCGACGCCGGAATTCGCGATTACGGGAAGGCCTGCGGCGAGATACTCCGGTATCTTCGTCGGCGAGCGCGACTGAGTCGCATAGGTTGCTTTCACAAACGAGAGCCCAAAATCCGCCGCGATCAGGTAATCAAAAATCTCTGACGGCTGAACGCGTCCCACGAAATAGTCGCTCTCGGCGCAGCCACGTTCCCTTAGCAAGGCAATTAACTCAGTTGGATCAGACTGTGTGAGAAATAACGCAAAAGCTCGACGATCGAGTTCGCGAGCCTCTGCAAGGAAATCAGCGAGTTCCTTCGTCAAATAAAGTCCGCCGAGGGCTCCGATGTGTGCGTAAACCGTTCGCCCTGAAACACCGATCTCTTCGCGACGGCGTTCTCTAAGGCGTGGGTCAAGCTCCGGAAAGCGGGCGGCAAAATCCACGCAGCAAGGAATGACTTCGACCGGACGCGTCTCGTCGGCAAGCATCATAGACTTCGCTTTTTCCGTAAGAACGACAAACCCATCCGACACCTTCATCAGCCATTTCTCAACGCGTTTTGCCCCGCGAAAGAGCAAACCGTTCTCAGGCCAAATGCCCGCGTCGGTGTATTCTTCGGGAAAAAATCCGCGAATATCAAAGATCAGCTTCGGCTTTCGCCCGGAAAACTTTCTCGCCAACGCCCCCATCAACGTCGCCACATGTATCCGCCCATGAAGCACATCGAGCTTGCGTTCGCGGATCTTTCGCCTGACGAATAGCGTTCCGGCGAAAATATCGTATGCGGTTGCGATAGCTGAGGGTGAGCGATGATACGCGAGAGCGTCCCATTCGATGCCTTCGGTTGTTAAGGCTTGTTTCGTCTCTTTGATCTGTTCCGGTGACCATTTTGCCTTTAGATCCGGCTCAAATGTGACGATGCCGACGCCAATTCCACCCTTTACCAACTCGCGCAAATACGGCAAAACCTGCGTTTGCACCAGCGGCTCGCGCATTCCGAAATAGCAAATATAAAGGGTTTGTTTGGCTGCCTCAGTCATTTTCGTACCTTGCGAGGATTATCGCACGATAACCATTCGCCCCGCTCGCCTTCGGCATCAGCGGCAGCAGAAATCCGGCGGCGAGGTTGCCGAAAAGATATAGGTATTTTGAGGTCGAGGCGGCTTTTCGCAGGAGTTTTGCAACCGCGAGATTTTCGGAATGGTGGATCGTGACGTTCACCGTTCGGTTAGATTTTCTGGCTTCATCTTTGATCAGCTCAGCGATTTCATCCGCATCCGGATACGGATTTTCGAGATGTTCCAACAGCCAATCTGGAACGGCTTGATTGGAGGAAGCTAGTTTGTTATTGAAAGCTTCATCGATCTCGCGAGCAGCTTTTCCCGCCGGAAATGTAATAATTATCGTCTCTCTCGCAACTCGAACAAGCTGCCTGATCGCCTCTGGCCGCAGGTCCAACGGAAGATGTTCTAGCACATCAACCGACGCCGCAACCGAAAACGATCGGTCCAAAAAGGGCAGGTCAATGATACTGCCGCAGATGAATGTAAATCCGTCGACCTTAACATCCGTCGGCAAAATATCGACGCCGACCACACTTTTAGCCGCGACAAACGCTGACAATCCATATTCACCACAACCGGCATCAAGCACCGTCGTCTCCGCGTTCACAAACGGCCGGAGGATACGCGCGACATCCACATTGCGGCAACGCGTGTCCCAAGCCATTTTGTACAGAGTTTTTCGGATTGATCCGCCCATGTAGATTACGCCTCGAGCTTCACACCACGCCGATTAGAAGGCCGACTGCCGAATTTGAGGAAATAGGTGATATTTCGCGGATCAAAATAAAGGCTCTTTATCGAATGAGCAACGAAAGCCGCGTAGTTACCCGCGACGAAATACGAACCAGCAAGTATCTGATGCAAGCTGCCGTACGCCGGGCGTTTTGCAGCCTGTATCTCTGCGTCATTCGTGCGAAAAGCCTTTTCAAACGCGAGTATCATGTCGTGTTCCATCACGCCGACATTGGCGTGCATGTTGGAATTGTGGACGCGGTATTTGAGCAAAATTTCAGGAACAAAACCGACTGTGTACCGCTCACTGACTCGATACGCCAGATCCCAATCCGCTGAAGTCGAAAGCCGGAGATCAAATCCGCCGATCTCATCGAAAACCTTCCGCCGAACCATCATCCCGCTGCCGCCGCCGAGCACGCCTTCGCGTTTGAGCATTAACAACGTGGTACAAACCTTTCCTTCGACGCCCTCGAGCCGGTGAACCAGTGAGTTGCCATCTGCATCGATCTCGTCAACGCCGACATGGACGAGCCCGAGTTCTTCATGTTCGCGAAACCTCGCAACCTGTTTTTCGATCTTCGTAGGCAGCCAGGCATCGTCGGCATCGAGAAAGGAGATGAATTCACCGGTGCTTTCATTCACGCCGTTGTTTCGAGCTGCTGAAACGCCCTGATTCTGCTGAAAGATCGTATGGACCCTGTCGGCGTAGCCCGCAAGTATCGCTTTCGAATCATCCTTCGATCCATCGTCAACAACAATGATCTCGATATCTGAATAGGTCTGGGCCAGAACGCTGTCGATCGTCTCGCGCAAGTAATGTGCGTAGTTGTAGTTTGGGATCACAACGCTGACTAAAGAGCTTTTCACGGTTTTACTTCGACACTATTCACTACCCACTTGTCACTATTCACTGAAGAAAAACTATTTATCCAGTGGATGGTGACAAGTGAGCAGTGGGTAGTCGCAGAACACTAATTCAACCTTTTCGACAAACGGCCACCAACGTCACCGCCGTCCCGATCGTTGCCTCATCAAAATTGTAATCCATTTCCGTCGGATAGAACGGCTTTCCCCAGATCGACTTGCTCAGGCGTTCTCGCATGGAAACCGGCATTTTGTTAATAACCTTCCATCCGAACAACCTCGCCTGTGTCGCAACATCCTTCGGCATTCGTTTTTGTCCCTCGAAAAATGGCGATACCTCGATCGAAGGATCGAGTTCCTGGCCTAAAAAACGCTCAACGGAAAAATATTCTTCCAACTCTGCCTTCAATTCGTCCGGCTCGTATTCGTGAATATGAAACGGATTTGCCGGAACGCCGTTCACCGGCTTCGAGTAGTTTGCGTTCGGCGTTGAAAGGATCAGAATGCCATCAGGTGTCAGAACCCGCCGCAATTCTGCGAGAAACTTGGTTCGCTCGTACAAATGTTCCAGCGTTTCAAATGAAGTAATGACATCAAATGTCGCATCGTCAAATGGCAAGCCGAGTCCATTTCCCAATAAAACCGCACCGTTTTCACCGCATTCGGCTTTTGCTTCACTTGCAGCGACTGGATCAATATCAACGCCTGTTACAAACCTCGCCTTCGACCGCAGTAACCCGATTCCGTAACCGGTTCCACAAGCGATATCGAGAACGCTCTTGTTTTCAACCAGGGGCAACGCAAAGACATACCGGGCCGCGTGTTCGCCCCAATACGGCGACAATCGCCCGGCATCAACCACATTTGCTCCCTGAAATCTCTCTGAAACTCCCATCTTCGTTTACGCCGGGAACGCGGTCGCCCTCGGCTACAACGCCGGTTCCTCCGGCGTGACCGAGTCTAGTATTCTTCGACAAGCTCGATCACCACGATTGTCAGCGTCCCGAAGCGGAACGCTTGCAGGCGAGGGAGCCCGCGTTCCCTGCTAATCGAGCCACTCTTGATAAAGAGCAAACTGCCGCTCAACCATCTGCGCCGCCGTAAAATTTTCCGTCACAGTTTTCCGCGCGGCTGTACCGAGACGCTGCCGCAATTCCGGATCGCGACTCAGACGGATGACCTCATTCGAGATCGCGGCAACATCATTCGGCTCGATCAGCACGCCGTTTTCGCCGCTAACGATCACTTCGCTCGCACCACCCACATTGGTTGCGACGACTGGCAAGCCAACGCCCATCGCCTCCATGATGACCTGGCTAAACGCCTCGGAAAGCGAGGGCTGGACGAATATATCCAGAGCATTCAGAAACGATGCAATGTCGCTTTGCCAGCCCGCGAAGATGATCTTGCCGGCCGGAAATCTCGCCGCCGCTTCGATAACCTCGGCGATCTCGCCGCGCCCGGCGAAGATAAGACGGGCATTTGGAATCTCAGCCGATATCTTTTCAAACGCCTCGATCAACTGAATATGGCCTTTCCCGTGAGCGAAATTCGCGACGTAGCCGATCACAGGATCGTCGTCGGCAAAACCAAATTCCGAGCGGACACGTGATCGTTTTTCCGCACTGGGTGCCAGTTGCTCAAAATCGAATCCAAGATGAACGACCTCAATATCGGTCCGCCTGATGCCGTCCACATCTAGCATGTACGCCTTCGCCGCATTAGAGACGGTCAGCACATGGTCGGCTTTCTCGGCCATCCATTTGTCGGCTTTCACATGAAAACGCGAGCCGAGCATCCGCACAACGCCCGTGTGATGCCGCATCAGTGCGACGATCGAACGGCTGCCCAAACGCTTCGTCAAAACGCCGATGAGGCCTGAATAAAAGAGATGCGTGTGTAAAATATCGACCTTTTCATCCTTCAAAAATCGTGCAAGACGGCGGACCGCACCGGGATAATGCTTTTTCCCGGTCGCCTCCAAAGAGCGATACGTAACGCCCGGAATTTCTCCGAGCCACGTCGGCGGTTTCCCCGGCCCGAGTTCGACGAGCGACACACGAACTCCCTTTCGCGTTAGCCCGGCGGCGATATTGCGAAAATAATCGCCCTGCACCGACGAGTCGCAAATGTGGCACACATGCATCACTAAAAAGGTAACAAATTAACATCAAACAACGCAGGCTGTGAGCAAAACCAAGCTTTCTCGGCAGGTTTGTCTTCAAAAATTACCTGCATCCTATACTCTTCGAGGATCGCCCATATCTCATCAAGCGACTGCCCGTTCTGCGCGATGAACGGCGGATGAAGCCCAAGCCGTACGACCGGACGATACTTGAGAAAAGTCTCGCGAGCACCGCGAAGAACGTCCAGCTCGACACCCTCGACATCGATCTTTAAACAATTTGGCTTGATCCCTTTCTCTTTTACAAACTCGTCAACGCCGATCAGTGTGATCGGAATCTCGGTCTTGCTCCGTTCGGTTTGTACCAACGAATTGGCGTTCGAGATCGTATCGCCCGTGTCGAAAAAAACAGTCTCGCCGCGCTTCGACGAAACCGCCTCTGAGCGAACCTCGACGATGTCCGAAAGCCCGTTTAGCTCAACGACCTCTTGTAAAACGCCACGCGTAAACGGCGTCGGCTCAAACGAATAAACCTTTCCTTCGCCCCCAACAAGCTTCGCGGTCACAATAGCAAACAGCCCTATGTGCCCGCCGATATCGAGCACGGTATCGCCTTTTTTCACATTCTTGCGAAAGAAAGCGAACGTCTCAGGCTCATATTCAGCCTCGTAATATCGGCTCCAACGCGTCGGAAAACGGATCGTCTCGCCGCCGATCTCGCGGGCGATTCCGTGGCCGAAGGTGAAAAAATTCAGTACCGAATATCCAAGCTCTTTTATCTGTGACATCTATTCATTCTCGCCAGACCGAACATCAATATTACAAAATCTCGCCAGCCCGTCGCGAATCCCCGCGAAATAATGCACACCAACGACCTTGCGATACAGCGAGAAAAGAAGCATGTCATTGTTCGGCATCAGTCTCTCGGCGAGCCTAACGACGCTCAGAAATATCGACCGTCCCGGTTTTGACCCGAGCACCGATTTCACCGATTTTGCCAGCTTTAGCTTGATAGCATCGTCGCTGATGATCGGCCCATTCACCTGCATCGTGTATGAAAATTGTTCCGGCGGAGCAACATAGGCGAGCCGGGCGTACGCCTCGGCTATGCCGTAACCGTATTTATAGTCCTGAATGCACTTCCCGTCGATCGTCGTCGGCTGTGTGTGCAAGGCCTCAATCGCTGGCACGTAGTAGATCGGAATTTTCGACCGCCACAGGCGTATTGCAAGCTCGATCTCTTCGGACATCGGCGTTTTCAGTGTTTCGTCATAAACGCCGTCTGGGAACTGAGCTTTTTCGACCGACAAATTTCCGCTTGCCACGATCCTGGCCTCGACGTAACCACTCTTATCGGCCGCCACCTCTATGCGTGCTTCACGTTCGATCGCGTCGAGATAGCGGTACGAAGGCGTTTCCTGTTCAGGCTTTACATACGGATAAAGCCCAAAAATAACCGAACCCGGTCGATCAATGTGACCCTGAAAGTGCTGCCGGAGCAATGCTCTTGAAACCAACACGTCATCGTCGATAAAAAGCACAATGTCATTCGCAGCGGACCGAAGACCGTTATTACGGGCCGCAGCGGGACCGGCATTCGTTTGATAAAGGCACCGCAAGCGTATCGGTGGCGAAACGGTTTTTGCCGCAACGGCCTTCTCAGACGATTCACGAGAACCGTCATCTACCACGATTATCTCGACATCCTCAAAACCCTCGACATCGCTTGCCAAAAGATGATCGAGAGCCTCGGCAAGCTGTGTCAGCCGATTGTAGGTTGGAATGACGACACTGATCTTCATTTTGTCGCGAGCCTCGACAAAAGATCCCGTCTTGCGTTCGGAATGCCGACGACGTTCGTGAAAAACCCGTTCTCGATCACCAAAGACCCGGCATCTTCGAACTCTGCCAGCCCGCCGTCTTTGATCTCGTAGAGTTTGTATTTCGCGTTTTCCAGCCCGAGCAGAAATTCGGCAGGTTCATTTACACCAGCCCCGAACGCCGTCGTCGCCTGCGGATTGATCTCAAACAAGATGACCGGAGCTTCAGCTCGACCAAGTGTATTTTTCGCACCGCGAAAAACCGCGATCTCGGCTCCCTCGACATCGCATTTAACAAAATCAGGAAATGGAATATTTTCCCGTTCGATCAGGTCATCTAGGCGCTTCATTTCGCAAACGGTCTCCTTGACCTCACCGCCAACACCGCCGGTCCAATCAGAAAGGCTTGTCATCGACGCGTCATCAACCGGAACAAAAAGAGTGGTCAACCCTTCGTGATCGGAAAGGGCAACTGGAAACAGAACGGCGTTCGAGAGCTCGTCGCACGTGCGGCTAAGCGTAGGCAGCAGCGTGCTGTTCGGCTCAAACACGAAAACTTTTCCGGTATCACCGACATAATCCGCCAGAGCGAGCGTGTAAATTCCAGCGAGCGCTCCGATGTCGTACGCGACATCGCCCTTGTCGTTGAAAGTTCGCATAATGAGATCTTCGCTCTCGTCAACAACCCGCGAACCGGCGAGCACGCTGTGATAGATCGGCAGCCGCAGATCGCCGTACACCAGGCCGTGCTCGGCCCTGATCGGCACACTCTGAAGAGAAGGCATCCGCGCCGACAAAAAATTCGTCAGCCGCGTGCTGCCGCGCATTCCCGAACGAAAATGTGCCGCCAAAAGATCGGATGTAAATGTCATCACCTAAAAATCAACTTTGCGTCTTTGCGTCCCTAACTTCGCGTCTTTGCGGGAAACATCGCTTTCGCTCTATTCATCAACCATTCCCGCTCCAACTCCGAAAGCAAAACGCGCCACGCAAAAACCGAATAAACCGCCAAACTCACTAAAAACAACGGTAAGGTCCACAACAAATCCTCGGGACGGAGAACGCAAAGCACCGCCGTGGGCATAAATATCAACATTGCTCCGAACGCCCGAACGCCGAAATCGCGGACATCGAACCGGACATTCGCGATTCGGCTCGCCATAATGAACTGGATCACCGAATCGATGACCGCTCTTATGCTCCACGACATCGCTGCTCCGATTATGCCAAACGAACGCGTCAAAAACACTGTCATCACCAGATACGGCACAACCTCGATCCAAAATAGCTTCGCCAAAGCGTTCACGCGGCCCGCCGCCATGATCGATGAATACGGCAGATACGCCACTATATTAAACGCCACGCCCCCAAGCAAAATGTAGAACGGGACAGGGCTTTCGATCCCGAATCGCGGATCTGACTTGTAATAAATTGTAAAAAAAGGCTTCGCGACAACGAACAGAAAAGCAATGGTCGGTACGATCCAAAATAAATTCAGCCTGACGCCGGTGGAATACAGAGACCCGAGATGATCGCTCTTTTCTTCGGTCTGAAGCTGAGCAAACGCCGGTAGCAGCGATTGCACGACCGAACCTGAAAACATCGTTAGCATGCTCGCCAAGGTAAAACTCGCTGTATAAAAAGCAAGCGTCGTCGTCGATGTCGAGTTGGTGAGTATTCCCTTTTCACCATTGATCAGGAACACACCGGCGGTCGCGGCGGCGATGTAAGCGAAGCCGTAATTCAACAGCGGGCGTAGCATTGCACGGTCGATCGAGAATTCAAACAACTTGCCGCCCAACAACCGTCCAGAAATCGCGAGATGCCCTATCAAACACGCCAGATTCGCCACGAACAACGCCGTCGCCACGCCAACTATCCCAAAGCCCAGATATAGAACGATCGGCGCCGCGACGATACCCGCGATCCGCGTCGAGGCATTGATGAACGTATTTAGGTCCATCCGCAGCCGCGAAAGCTGCGGAGTGTTGACGATACTGCACAGAAAGTTCAGCAGGAACGTGACCGATCCGATCTTCAGCGCCGTCGATGCGTCAGCAAGATAGTTTTCCGGAACGTTAAAATGTGTGAGGATCGGAACTGAAAACAAAATAAATGCCGCCGCGACCGGCATCGCCGTCAGCATCGCGATCAATGCCGCCGTTCGGACGATGCGGCCTTCACGCGCCGTGTCGCCTTCGGCATACGCTTCGGAAGCGAACTTCGTTGAGGCCAACGACATTCCGAGATCGGCGAATGTGAAGTAATTCGGTATCAAAACCAATGCCGCCAAAACGCCCATGCCCTCGGCAGCAAGAATGCGAACCACGAAATACGTCGACGCAAACGTGCAAATAAGTGGAGCGATCTGGCCCGCAACCGTCCACATCGAGCCCTTGACGACTTTGGTAGTCAGCCCAGCCGTCGACGCGCGTTGCGACGGATCACTTTCGGCTTCGATTTGGTCTTGATTCACCTTGGAAGTTTATTGACCGCGTCGATGATATGTCAAACCAGTGCCTACTACTGTCCTGAAAGCCAAACTCTCGCCGCTCTCCAGTCAGATTTTGCTTCATGGTCGAGAAAAGCCGGAAGACGAAAAAGGTGATGGATATCAAGATGTAATTTTCCGACCGACGAACCTGATCACCGAGCCTTGCCCCTACGACGGGCAATAGGTATTCTCCCGTACTAAATTGTTCTAATACTGGGAATCGACAACGATTTTAAGCTCATCAACCCTGCCTTTAACGGGAATCAGAGTTCGCTTCGAAAACTGCCTTGATCCGTTGCTCATTCGGTATGCAGTAATCTGGTACTCGTAAGACTCATAACCCTTAATACGAAAACGCCCTTTTTCGTCCGTCTTGATCACGTCGTTTTTCTGGGAGCAATAGGTCTGATTTTTACTGTCAGTGGAAGTGAGCATAACCGTCGCACCGGCGACTGGCTTTTGATCGGGTGCCAATACTATACCTGCGATCTTACGTTCTTTCAGTCGGCGTGGAAGTTTGAAATCACTAAGACTCACAGCAGAGCTTTCCTGGACGGTGACTATTCCGGATGCGATCTCATTTGAAACTCCGGGATAAAAACTGCGGGCGTTCTGCGGCTCCTGATATCCATGACAATTTAATGGGTTGACAGCGATTCGATACTTGCCCTTAGGGACTGACTCGAATACGAACTCGCCATTTTGTCCCTTGTTAAAGGTCCGTTGAAGCGGCCACGACAAATCCATTTTGCCGTTCTCATCTATTGGGAAAAGTGATACTTCTTGTTTTGAAGCTACCTTTCCGTCTGAGGTGAGCAATCTTCCCTGAATAGAACCGAGCGAAGTAAACAAAAAGTTATATGAATCGGCTCGCTGAAATGTTAGCTTGGGGGTTAATTGCGGCTCATTCTTTGACGTGGGAAGGACAATTAACATGTCACGTAAGAGAACCGTATCGCCAACAAAGACCTTGTGTTTCTTCCGTTCTATCCACCCGCCGGGAAATATCCTCTCGCGAAGTCCATCAGTTACTGCGGCCGAAATATTGTACGATCCCTTCGGCACGTTTTTGAATGCGAATTTCCCGGATCTGTCCGTTCTGGTCGTGAAAGTCTCACTCTCATTCCTGATCGTGACTTCGATGCCAGCGAGTGGAACATTTTGCAATGGTGTTTTTACCGTCTCCTGTTTGTCCTGAGAAACAGTCCCATAAATTCGAGTGCCGATCTTCCCTGAATCAATGTCTTCGGCGTATTCGATGTCACTCTTTGCTTCTTTTAGTAGGTTCGGAGGCGTTCCGCACATACCATCACCCACCTTTCGAAGCTTTCCGTCGTTACCACGAAACGCGTATAAAAAGTAACTTTCTCCCTCCTTAAAGTAGGATGTTGAACTTATTTCGACCTCGTTGCCCAACTCGCCGCGAAACTGCTTCTCGACGGTCAATCTCACGATCGAGTTTCTACGATTTGTTGAAGAGTCTGTCAAATAACTCGCTGACGGCATCAATTCCGCATTCTCAAAGGAAATTCTGTTGACTGACCCTATAAAGACATTTGTTGCTTGCCAATATGGCAACTCTTGATAACCGTCATTTGGCAAACAAACATAGTCGCCTTGAGCCCAAAAAACTCGGGTTGAAACCAACAAAAAGACCCCCAAAAACAATTGCTTAGATGTGCGCACAATATACCGCCCCCCTCCAGTTTTTACTAGAAACTGTGATGCAGTTCAGTACCAATTGGAAGCATTGCGGTCTGCAATCAAAATCTCTTAATGGTGTTCGTCCGATCCTTCGGGCAAATTGCCGTGATATATCTCCGAGCCGGTCGCGACAAATTCCTTCGCCTTTTCGCTCATTCCGACGGCGAGTGCTTTTTCAGCTTCGATGTTCTGAGCATTTGCGTAGTCGCGAACATCCTGCGTGATCTTCATCGAGCAGAAATGCGGCCCGCACATTGAGCAGAAGTGGGCGAGCTTGGCACCCTCGGCCGGAAGCGTTTCGTCGTGAAACTCTTTCGCCTTTTCCGGATCTAGCCCAAGGTTGAACTGGTCCTCCCAGCGGAACTCGAAGCGGGCTTTGCTCAAAGCATTATCCCTGTATTGCGCTCCCGGATGGCCTTTGGCAAGGTCGGCAGCGTGAGCGGCGAGTTTGTATGTGATCACGCCTTCTTTTACGTCCTGTTTGTTCGGCAGGCCGAGATGTTCCTTCGGCGTAACGTAGCAAAGCATCGCCGTTCCGAACCAGCCGATCATCGCGGCTCCGATACCGCTCGTGATGTGGTCGTAGCCTGGAGCAATATCAGTCGTCAGCGGCCCGAGTGTGTAAAACGGAGCCTCGCCGCAGATTTCGAGCTGCTTGTCCATGTTCTCCTTGATTAGGTGCATCGGTACATGGCCGGGGCCCTCGATCATCGTCTGGCAATCCATCTCCCAGGCGATCTTGGTCAGCTCGCCGAGCGTATCAAGCTCTGCAAACTGCGCCTCGTCATTCGCATCCGCGATCGAACCGGGCCGCAGGCCATCACCCAAGCTAAACGCAACATCATACGTCCGCATGATCTCGCAGATCTCTCTAAATCTTGTGTATAAAAAGCTTTCCTCGTGATGAGCGAGACACCATTTCGCCATGATCGAGCCGCCGCGGGAGACGATGCCGGTCGTTCGCTTCGCGGTCATTGGAATGTATGGCAAACGAACACCCGCATGGATCGTGAAATAATCGACACCCTGCTCAGCCTGTTCGATCAGCGTGTCGCGAAAAATTTCCCACGTCAGATCCTCGGCCTTGCCATTCACTTTTTCGAGAGCTTGATAGATCGGAACCGTGCCGATCGGCACCGGCGAGTTTCGCAGTATCCACTCGCGGGTCGCGTGAATGTTCTTGCCCGTCGAAAGGTCCATTACCGTGTCCGCTCCCCATAGCGTCGACCAACGCATCTTCTCGACCTCTTCCTCGATCGACGAAGCGATCGCGGAATTGCCGATATTCGCGTTGATCTTGACCAGAAAATTACGTCCGATCGCCATCGGTTCGGATTCAGGATGATTGATGTTATTCGGAATGATCGCCCGCCCGCGGGCGACCTCGTCACGGACGAATTCCGGCGTGACAAATTGCGGAATCGAGGCTCCGAAGGATTCTCCTTTGTGTTGATGATTCAGCGAGCTTCGGTCGCTTCGCTCCGACTGGCGGACAAGAGTGTCCGCGCTCCGTCCGAGATTCTCGCGGATCGCGACATACTCCATCTCTGGCGTGATAATCCCCTTGCGGGCATAGTGCATCTGCGTGACGCACGCTCCACTTTTCGCGCGCAGCGGAGCACGGCGAAGGCCCGGAAATTCCTCGAGCGTCCCGCGTTCCTTCACGCGAGCGATGTCCTCGGCACCCTTGGTCAAATAACCATTGTCCTGCGGCAAGATCTTACGGCCCACGTATTCCTCAACGTCGCCACGCCCGACGATCCAGTCCCGACGCAGGGCAGGCAACCCCTCGCGAACATCACATTTCGCCCCCGGATCGGTCCAAACGCCGCTCGTGTCATACACCCGAACCGGTGCATTCTCGGCAACAGTGCCGTCCATTTCCTTCGACGGCGACAAAGCGATCTCGCGAAACGGTATTCTTAAATTGTGCTTGTTTTGACCCGCTGTCGAGCCATTCGTCTCAACATAAACCTTCCGCGACGCTGGCAGCTTAACCTGATCGCTCGTCTTTTCTACCAATAACTCATCTTTCATCGTTTTTCTTCCTCCGGCGGCATTATCCGCGTCAGGTTTTTAGGGTAATGTTCGACTCATCGAACAACTCTCAGCAGGCTTGCTCCCCCGAAAACATGCTTTCTCAAATTCTAACTAACGGCATCGATTTTGCCTAGACTACGCGCCTACTCCTCAACCTGTATCCAACCGATCTTCCCTTCCTTATCATCCGTAAATAGTAATAGACCTTTTTGCCCGGAAGCGTCATGCGGTAGCGGACGAATTCATCCGCGGTTGCGTCGAGCATGAAATGATCGGTTGTGATCTTTTCACGGCCTAGATAAACGAACGACTTCATCTGTTTCAGATTTTCCGCGAGCTGCTTGCGAAACGCATCAGGAACCTTCGCGGCATAAATTGCCGACATCTCGATGGTCGAGCGTCCCGCAGCGATCTCGCTAAGGATATGAAGCGCGATTTTCGTCCGTCCAGGCGTCGCATGCGGCATTTCTTTCATACCATCGGCAAATGCTCCCGGGATGAAATGATCAGCGACGCGTTTAGCTATATATTCGGCCCCAACCCCTCCGTCTTCGAGATTTCCGATCACCGAAACCGTTATTTTCTCCCGCGGATAATAACGCACGATGCTCCCAAACCCGCCGACCGTCGAGCCAAAATGCTGCACGACCTTGTGGCCATTGAACACGTCTATAAAGAACGCAAAACCGTGCGCGACCGATCTGCCGTCATTCAGCTTCGTCGGTGCGAGCATCTGGTCAAGGCTCCCTCGCTTGACGATTCGGCCGTTCATCACGCCTTCCCACCAGCGGGCGAGGTCTGTGGCACTTGCGAGAATTCCGCCGCTTGCCGCGATCACCTTGGGTCGGAAAGGCTCGCCGTTTTTCCACACATCGTTTCGCAAAACGTAGCCTGCGGCCCGATTCGGCACGACGTCTTCCTGATGTTTGAAGCGGATCGTAGGAAAATTGAGGGGATTGATTATCCGCTCCGTCACAAACTCCTCAAACGACCGCCCACTTGCTTTTTCGACGATGATCCCGATCAACGGCAAGTTCGTATTTGAATAGAGCCAATTGTCACCAGGTTGAAACCCGATCGGAAAGCCCTTCACAAGATCCACAAATTCCGCAGCCGAATACTCGCGGCGATACGAAAACTCCTTGATCTCAGTCCAGTCCTTCAACCCCGACGTGTGATTCAGCAGATTGCGAACGATGATCTTTTGCCAAATCGCAGGAGCGTTTGCGGGCAGGTATTTCGTGATCGGATCGTCGAGATTGATCTTCCCGTCCTCAACGAGCAGCATCACGGCTTCGACGGCAAATTGCTTTGAGATCGAGCCGATCTCGTACACGCTGTCCCGGGTCGCCGGAGTTTGTGATTCGAGATCTGCAAAGCCATAACCGCCATCTCGAACGACCTTTCCAGCACGCAAAACGGCGATCGACACGCCGGGTATCTTTCGCTGCTTCATTTGTCCTGTGATGAAAGTATCGAGCGAATCAGCCCGTCCAAGCGACACAAACAGGAACAGCAATACCACACATTTACAGGCTTTGAGTTGAATATTCACGATAACCTTTTACCTCGCTCGATTGTTCTTTTAGGCTTGATTGTACGCGAAAACGACGACTGATGATGAGCGAATTTTCACTGAACAAGTTTAACAACAAGGTTTTGCAACATTTCGATCGCCCCTGCGTGAAACTAATCGCTCTCGTTATTTCAACCCACAATTTAAAGATTCGCTTATGCAACCATTTGCCTTAAGCGCTATACTAACATTAAGATTGTTTATCATTGATAAACGTAATCGCACACGGGGGAATTTGGGGAAATGAAAAAGTTGATACTGGCGATATCGGGTGTTTTCTGTCTTCAGCTAGGTTTTATTGCTTATCACGCAAGCGATCCGGCGGCTGAAACGTCATTCCTGGTCATAGACGAGCGGGCCACAGATCGCAGTTTGAAAGGTAACGTGGTCGAGCCATTCGTAGGTAATGCTGAGATCGCGGAGCTCGACCCCGAGTTTCTGGACGAAGCCCCTGAAACGGATGAGGTCGAGCGATACGTCGATCCACGTCCGGGCTTTCCTCCGCAGACGGCCACGTATATCCGTCGTAAACGCCCGGCCCTCAACACTTTCGTATCTCAAAACACTGCCGACGATCTGCGTCCGGTCAGCGTTACGTACAACGTTTACCGACCGGTCGAATTCAAAACCCAATCCACTCGCCCGCGTACCGAATATCCGCGAGCAGTAGCCGACCAGGCTCCGCAATCATTCGAAATGAACGCGAAGATAGCTTCAAAACCCAAAAAGAAGAATTTCTTTGGTAAAACGCTCGCGGTCGTCAAAAAACCTTACGACTGGCTCAAAGCCGTCGGCTCGACGCTCAAGTAATTGCGAAATTCCACAGTGCAAAAGCCCGCGCGTAAGCAAGGGCGATTCGCTCACCGCGCGGATTCCGCATTTCATTTGACTGCCCAAACGCAAGCCCGCGCGGTAAGTGGCACAAGCCCGCGCGTAAGCGATGGCGATTCGCGCACCGCACGGATTCCGCTTTTCATTTGACTGCCCAAACCGGCGCGAAAACAAGGGCGACTTATTCAACTTGAGTGAATCGCCCTTGCTTACGCGCGGGCTTGCGCAAAGCGCGGGCTTGTGCCTCGCGAGAACTACATTTAGACTCATTGAATATGAGTTTACTCGACACAATAATCGCCGACATGACCGCCGCCATGCGGGCGAAGGAGGCTGACAAGCTCTCGACGCTTCGCATGGTCAAGGCCAACCTGATGAACCGCAAGATCGACAAAGGCGGTGAGCTGACCGACGAAGAGATCTCAAAAGCCCTGCAGTCGCTCGTCAAGCAGCGACGCGATTCGATCGAGCAGTACGAAGCCGCGGGCCGGACCGAGCTGGCCGCAAAAGAAAAAACCGAGATCGACGTTATCGCGGTTTACCTGCCACAGGCAGCAACGCCCGAAGAGATCGTTGCCGCCGTCGATGCTGCCGTTGCGTCGACCGGGGCTTCGACGATGAAGGACATGGGAATGCTCATGAAAGCCGCCCTCGCGAATCTCGCCGGCAAAACGGCAGACGGAAAGCTCGTCAGCGAAACTGTAAAATCGAAACTGTCATAAACAAATGAGCTGGGCCGACTCAAAACTGGAAGAACGCGGCCGGCGGGCCTTGGAACGCCAGCTCGACTATCAGGAACACAAATCCGCCGCCTATTCCCCGCACGAAGCCGAGCTCGTCCGCACAAATTTTCTGCGTTCCCAGCAGGTTCGCAAAAAGCTGGAATCGATCAAGCCGTTCCGCGAGTCCGACAAGGTCCTCGAAGTCGGCAGCGGTGCTCACGGCCTGGTTTTCGGCATCGCGAACAGCTTCGGCGTCGGCGTCGATCCGTTGGCGGTCGATTATAAAAAGCTCTTTCCCCGCATACAGCAAACCGCACCGACGGTCGCCGCGATCGGTGAGGACCTGCCGTTCGCCGACGCATCGTTCGACATCGTGATGAGCGACAACGTCATCGACCACGCCACGCGGCCGTTCGCGGTGGTGGATGAGATCATACGCGTACTCAAACCGGGCGGGCTGCTTTATTTCACCGTCAACGTCCACCACCCGTTCTACGACCTCGCCTCGCGAGCTCACGCGGCATGGAATGCGCTGGGAATAAAGCTCGAACTCTCCGCCTTCGCCGACCACACCGTCCACCTCAGCGAAAAGCAGATCGCCGAAGTTTTTGCCAGACTACCGCTCAAGATCGACCAGCAGAGCACAACTATCGCCGCAACTAAACAAGCACAACGCTCGGCTCCGCTTTCGGGCCCCGACGCGCTGTTGAAAAAGGTATTTTTTAAGAATGCTTTGTTCGAGGTTGTCGCAGAACGGGCGTGAACCGGTTCGAGGCAGTACCGCCTGCGTGAGCAGGTGGCACGCCCCTCGGACCTTGACAATGATATTTGCGCGAAACTCTCTGCCACCCGCTGACGCGGGCGGTACTGCCTGGGACCTGTCCGGGGCAGTACCGCCTGCGTGAGCAGGTGGCACGCCGCTTGGACCTTGACAATGATATTTGCGCGAAACTCTGCCACCCGCTAACGCGGGCGGTACTGCCTGGGAACTGTCCGGGGTAGTACCGCCTGCGTGAGCAGGTGGCACGCCCCTCGGACCTTGACAATGATATTTGCTCGAAACTCTGCCACCCGCTAACGCGGGCGGTACTGCCTGGGAACTGTCCGGGGCAGTTCCGCCTGCGTGAGCAGGTGGCACGCCCCTCGGGCCTTGACAATGACATTTGCGCGAAACTCTGCCACCCGCTAACGCGGGCGGTACTGCCTGGGAACGCTGCTCAGGGCTTTTTCTCATCCCCAACCTTCGCATCCTTCACCTCAGTCTCAAACCGCCTATAATCGCCGTATTTGATCAGGTTGTTGATATTGATCCCGGCAAATAATATCTTTATCTGCAAATTGATATCAGCCTGCGACGGCAGCCATATCTCGTTGTTGACGAGTTCGTTTTCGAGACTGAACGATGCTCCGCGTTTTGCCTTGGCGAGAAAATTCCCGGCACTCTGCGTCAGAACGGCTTCGAGCCGCACGACCTGTTTGGTGACGGTATCAACCCAAACTGCACCATTACACAGAGCAAAAAGCTTCTCGTTCCGGGTCTGCGGTTTAAACGCCGGGTTCGGCTCGTAATCGAAAACGATCACGTCGCGGCTCTTAAAACGCTCGCGTCGCGGATTCGTCAGCAACGAGCCTTTCAATGCGTCGGCGATCGTGATCCGCTGACCTTCGCCCTTCGGCTGGCCGGCGACGCCGGCTGCGACCGCCTTTTTTTCTTTTTCGGCGATCTTTTTCTCAATCTCGGCAACTTGTTTCTCGGCTTCCTTGTCTTCCTTCGCCTGATCCGAAGCCGAGAGCGGTTTGTTGTTTTTCTCCAGGTCGCGCGTTATGCGATAGCCCTTGTAAAACGTGTACGAACGCTTTTCGGAACCTTTGATCACGAATTCGCCGGTGCTGTTCAAATCGCGATCGATGCGGGTTTCGGTATAACTGTAATTTTCAAGTATTGCGTCGATCTTGTCCGCGTTCGCCCTGATCTCGTTCAGCAAGGTCGGAATATCAGGCAGCGGTTCGCCCGACATCTTTGGAAAATCGTACGCGGCTCGAGAGACCGCGACGTTGTATTTCACATCATCCAGCTTGATGTCATAGGTTTCTTCGCCATCCGAAAACTTGATCGTATGCGGCGTCTGCACACTATTCACAACACGATAATCGCTGTATTCAAACGACTTCCCGCCCTGCGGCACTTCCTCGCGAACGAGCATTCCTGACGCCGCGTCAAAGCAAAGCTTGATCTTCACCGCCTTCGCCGTGGTCAGCACAACGACGTTCGCGGGCTTTCCGTTAACTGTCGCGGTGCCGCCCGCAGTAAGCTTCGATTTATCGTCCTTTGCTTTTAGCCACCGCGTGTTTCGGTACAAAGCCTCAGCCGCCACCGCATTTCCCGCATCGCCCGTCGCCGTCCGCAAACCCGTCTTCGAATCCCGCATCCAGCCCGACTTGCCGTTATAGCCAAACGCGACCTCAAAACCATTCAGATCATACATCCCGCCATAAAACGCCTCGCCCGATGCATACGCCGAATAATTCCCCGCCGCCCCATCCGAAACCCGCGTGATCTTCCCCGTCTGCTGCCACGACGTGACCGCCTTGAGCCGCTTTTCACCGCCAAGAGCCTTGTTTGCCTGACTTATAACCTTCGAAGGCGACTGAGCCAGAAGCCCGGCGGCCAGAGTTACGACATATAAAAACGATATGACAAATTTCATGTTGATGTGAGCTTAAGAAAACAGATTCTTCGAATTTAGTAGGTCACGAAAGCTCTGACGTTGCATCTCGTCATCAAAGCAGCGTTTAGGCAGAGTATAGGTTTGCGATTTGGACTTTAGAAAAAAATAACGTCCAGTCTCCGTCGCTTTTGTGAAATGCACCCATTGAAGCTGCATTTCAAAATCCTCGCCAAAAACCTCGACGCGATCGCTTGAGAATCGAAACCGTCCGTCGCTTCGCTCTTTGTTTTTTGTACCTTTTACACTCCAATACACCATGATCAAGAGGGACAATAAAACGAAAACGCCTGCAAAAATAATGGCATCGATAATGTGTGTGATATCCGTACGGTCACGAAGAAAAAGGATCGAGAGAAAGATACCGTATACCGCAAACATGACGGTGCAGATCAGGATCAACTCAAAAGTAAGATAGTATCGCGTATAGACTCGCCAAAGCTCCCGCGGTTTGTATCTGACAATGACCTCGATCATATCGCTCCAAAAATGATTCTAGCATCATTATTGAATGACAATCTGGTATTTTGTCAGCAATCCTGCGATGCCGGCGTGCGAGAATTTCGCACCCTTGACACGGTTCAATTCAGGGTCGAGGCCGTAGTTAAAGGCGGTACGGAAGTCGGCTTTTTCGAGGTTGGTCTGGACGAACGAGGCTCTTAATAAGTCGCAGTTGTGGAATACGGCGGATGTGAGGTCGGCCGAGGTGAAATCTGTTTCTTTTAACGAGCAGTCGGCGAACCGCGTTGATTTCAGCTTCTTCTGAAAGAAAGACGAATAGTCGAGCTGGCAATTCTGAAAACTCACGGTAAACAGGAAATCACTGCATTTGCCAAAATCGACGCCGACCAGCTTGCAGTCGGAAAAATCAACCGTTTTCAGCGCGGCTTCGCTCAGCTTGACGAGCGAGAGATTGCATTCGCGAAAGACGCAGTCAACGAAAACCGTGCCGCTGAAATCGGATTTCGAGAAATCGCATCGTAAGAACTCGCAGCTTTCGATTTCTTTGTCTGTGAGATTTTCTTCCGGCAGATCAAGGCCGTCGAAAACCTGATCTTCGTAATATAGCGATTCCATAAAATGCGGAGCGACTGGAGCGCAAGCGTCCCCCTTGCCTGCGGCGAAGCTCGCGGTTAGGTTAAGTTGAGAACACGCTGTGGTCATCACGCCGTTCCGGCGTTGCAAGCGGGACGCTTGCGCTCCAGTCATCTATCCAAAAATATTCCGCACCTTATCGATGAATGACTCGTCTGAGAAATCGACATCCTCGATCTCGGCGAGCTGTTCGAGGAGCTTGCGTTGTTCCTTGGTCAGCGTTTTTGGGGTCACCAGCGTAACGGCAACGAAGAGGTCGCCTTTCCCGCGGTGGCCGAGGTTTGGCATTCCCTGGCCTTTGATGCGAAAGACGGTTCCGGTCTGTGTGCCTGACGGAACTTTGAGCTTTTCTTCGCCATCGAGCGTCTTGACCTCGATCTCGGCTCCGAGCGCTGCCTGGGCAAACGTCACAGGCACCGCAGCGTAAAGATCTGCTCCCTGACGCTCGAAATTCTCATGCGCCGCGACGTGCAGCACGATGAATAGATCGCCCGACGGCCCGCCGTTCACGCCGGCTTCGCCCTCGCCCGTGACGCGCAGCCGAGAACCGGTCTCGACACCGGCCGGTATCTTGATCTCGATCGTTTTTTCTTTTTCAACGCGGCCTTGGGCATTGCACTTTTTGCAGGGCGATTTGATGATCTGGCCCTTGCCCTGGCAATTGCCGCACGGGCGCATCACGCTAAAAAAGCCTTGTGTGTAACGCGTCTGCCCGCTGCCGCCGCAGGTGATACAGCTCTCGGCGGTCGTGCCTTTTTCGGCCCCGGTTCCGGTGCATTCGTCACAGGTTTCGAGCCGCGGGATGCGAAGCTTTTCATCCTTGCCGGTCGCGGCATCCTCGAGCGAGATCTCCAGATCGTATCTCAGATCGGACCCACGCTGAACCGTCGTCCGGCGTTTCCCCTGCTGGCCGAACATGTCGCCGAAGCCGAAAATATCGAAAATATCCTCGATATTCGAAAACCCGGGATCAAATCCGCCACCGGCTCCTGCCCCAACGCCCTGATGCCCGAACCGGTCGTAGGCCGCCCGCTTCTGCTGATCACTCAGAACGGAATACGCCTCAGCCGCCTCTTTGAATTTCTCTTCCGCTGCCGGATTGTCCGGGTTCTTATCCGGATGATGCTGAACCGCCAGCGTTCGATAGGCACGCTTGATCTCGACCTCGGTCGAAGTCTTAGTCACGCCCAGAATTTCGTAATAATCTCGTTTGCTCATTTTCCAAATCCAAAAAAAGCGACAGTCCACTCGATAATGAACTGACGCATCTCCTATTTTGCGACAACCTTACTTTTTTTTCAACTTTTGAGTACGACAGCGATGGGCAGTTTGAGATCGTGATTTTCAAATGCGAACTTTTTCGGACGGCTTTATCACGTCAAATAGGGTTTCGCCGCAATAGTCACGCTCGAAGTAGATCAAAAAGGGCGCCATAAACGCCCTTTCTCTCGCAAGCCTGAGCCTCTATCGCCTAAACGTCATATTCGAATACAGAATGCTGGTCGACGAGTAGGAAACGGTAAATTTTCGGACGCCGTCGTTAGGCAGCGAGAGCGTCATTTCAGCCGTGCCGTTGGCTCCAAATATAAAAGTTACCGGATCCTTGCGGCCCGTTGACGAGCACTGGTCCAAATTGCCGGAATATGAATTAGCCCCGGTTTTCGTTAGTGAGAAGCTCGGTTTGCAGCCGCTGGCGGCCCAATCGACCGTCCATCTGCCCGACATATCCGGCACACCAGCTGAAGTTCCTCCGCCGGTTGACTGGCTGCTGCTCGAGTTGCTCCTCAGACCTGATGTATGGCCCTTTGACGGGCTGGTGCCGGTGATCTCTCCCATCAGATAGCACATCGCCGGATCACCGGCGTTATAGGTTCCAGGCTTGATCCAAGTAAATCCGAGGCATTTCGGGTTGCCATTACAGTCGGCTTCGCACTGATCAGCGGTTTGGCGTTGGAAGTAAGTAAGGTTCTTACCGGTAAATGCGGTGTCCACCTGATGGCGCGGCTTTTGGCCGCCGACCGTACCCGAACAAGCACCGGTTAGTCCAGTGATCTGCTCGGCCTGGTCGCAGCACATCGGCCCGTCCTCGAACAGCCAGCCGATTCCGGCGGTTCCAAACTTACCGACAACTATGCTGAGTTTATTCGTCTGCGAATTACGCCAGATAGAATACTCCTTGCAGCAGTAATCCGAGAATCTAGGGCTTGCCCTTACCGTCGCCGCTTCGGCCTCGGCCTCCGCTTTTGTACAGCGGCTGTTTAGACGGCCGCAATTCGTGCCGCCTACAACGCGATCGGCCGTTTCCCAGTAAGTCGAGCCGCCCTGACCGGTCGGATTCTGTGTTCCGACGCTTACCCAGTCCATACGCCCCGAGCAGGGCGACGTTTTTACCCAAACGATCCAGCCGGCCATCTGCGCCTGAACGTTCGTTTGCCAGATCGTCACCGCGAGGAAGATCGCCGCGATAGCAATTGCCCGATAAACAAGCCTGTTACTAGTCATTTTTCTACTCCTTGGCTTTGCCTTTTTCAACCTTTGCCATGATCGACTCGCTCGTTGACCTATCCCAACGAAACTCTGAGAAGTCGGCTTGGCGATCAGGACTCATCCGGCCCGTCCGATCGAATTTCGGATGTCCCTCGTCTGGCCATGGAAAGATCATCTTCATCCTTCTGCTCATCGATTGTTTTTCCGCAAACTTGTCGCGAATCGAGCCTTCGATGTAAGTCATCCGCACAGACTGCATCGCGTAAAAAACAACGAACGAAACCTTTCGAATTCTAATGAAAATGACGGGTACGGGATTATTCCACTAGTAAACACCTGCTGTCAAGTGTATTTCGAGAGCGAAATCAGAATACTAAAACCACAAAACCGGGTCAGGCGTGGCATCGTGTGCCTCATCTAGTTTTGCAGCGTTGCATCACATGAGCCGCCAGCTTTCCCGGCTTCAGGTCTCTCCTCGGAATTTGACACGAACTAGTCCGGCAACGAACGGCAAAAATAACTTTGACCAAACGGGCGTTTACCTCTACCAATCCGTAGTTTTTGGCATCGAAATGGGCGATTTACCTCTACCATTTTGACGGCGGATTTGGCGGCTTTTGGATCGGCGGCGATCACTAGAAGTACCTGTTCACGGGCTTCGGCCGTTCCTGCGCAAAAAAGTGTGAAACGTTTCACACTTTAATGCCGTATTTTTTGGTAAAGTTAGCGAAAAACAGAAATTTCACAAAAATTCCACCCCAGAAACGAAAAAAAGCTGCCTTTCAGACAGCTTTTTTGATCGAGTTTCCAAATTGCATTACGACATATTCAGCATCGCGGTCGTGATACGGTTGGCGGCACCTTCGACCTTGTCGAATTGTATCTTGAGTTCGGCAACGCTTCCTGACTCGAGCATCTCTTCGGCGACGTTGAGGATCTCATTGATCGCCTGTTGTTCCTGTAGATCGAACGATTTGCCGATCTCGGACATTGCCCGGCGCGAGTTGCGTACAAGGGTGTCGAGGCGGTTTTTCTCGACGATCAGTTCCTTTTCATCGCGGTCGCGTTCGATCGAGGTTTCGGCCTCGATGATGAGGCGTTCGATCTCGTCCGGCGAGAGGCCCGACGAAGGCGTGATCTGCAGAGCCTGTTCGAGGCCCGTCATCTTGTCCTTTGCCGAAACGCTGACGATGCCGTTAGCGTCGATCTCAAACGAAACATCGACCTGCGGCACACCGCGGGGTGCCGGCGGAATGCCGACGAGTTCGAACTTAGCAAGCGAGCGGTTTGCCGAGGCAATTTCACGTTCGCCCTGCAAAATGTGGATCTCAACCGACTGCTGATTGTCGACAACCGTCGTAAAGGTCATCGTATTCTTGAGCGGGATGGTCGAGTTTCGCGAGATAAGTTTGACGAACAAACCGCCGCGTGTCTCCAAACCGAGCGAAAGCGGCAAAACGTCGAGCAGGACGATGTCTTTAACATCCCCGGTCAGAACGCCGCCCTGTATGGCAGCTCCCATAGCGACGACCTCGTCCGGATTGATCTCAGCCGACGGCTCTTTGCCGAAGACTTCGGTTACCGTTCTCGTGATGATCGGCGAACGCGTCTGGCCGCCCACCAAAATAACTTTATCAACATCCGAAGGCTGTAATTTAGCATCCCACAGAGCTTTCTGACACGGTTCGACCGATGATTCGACCAAGTCCTGGACCAGCTCTTCGAACTTGGTTCGCGAGAGCGTCATGTTGATGTGCTTCGGTCCCGAAGCGTCAGCCGCGATGAACGGCAGGCTGATATTCGTTTCCGTTACGCTCGAAAGCTCGCATTTTGCACGCTCTGCGGCTTCTTTCAAACGCTGCAACGCGAGGCGATCGCCGCGCAGATCGATGTTGAAATCGGTCTGGAATCCATCGACCAGCCAATCGATAATCCTATGGTCAAAATCCTCGCCGCCGAGGAACGTGTTGCCGGACGTCGAAAGCACTTCGAAAACGCCGTCGTTGATCTCGAGGATCGAGATATCGAACGTACCGCCGCCAAGGTCATAAACGGCGACCTTTTCGGTCTTCGATTTGCCGAAGCCGTAGGCAAGCGCAGCGGCCGTCGGCTCGTTGATGATGCGTTCGACCTCGAGGCCGGCGATCTTACCCGCATCGCGGGTCGCCTGACGCTGCATGTCGTCGAAATACGCCGGAACGGTAATGATAGCTTCGGTGATCTTGTCACCAAGAAATTCTTCCGCCGAAAGCTTGAGCCGCTGTAGCACGATCGCCGAGATCTCAGGCGGACTGTAAACACGGTCCATGACGCGAATGTGGGCATCGCCATTCGGTGCCTTTACGATCTCGAATGGCACTGTCGTGCGCATCTTTTCGACCTCAAGGGCGTCGAATTTACGGCCGATCAGGCGTTTGACGGCGTAGAGCGTGTTCGCTGCATTCGTCACTGCCTGCCGTTTAGCGATCTGGCCGACCAGACGTTCGTCTTTATCGGTAAAACCGACGACCGACGGCGTTGTGCGGCCGCCTTCTTTGTTGGAGATGATCTGGACTGTGCCGCCTTCCAGAACGGAGACGCAGCAGTTTGTTGTGCCGAGATCGATACCTATTACTTTGCCCATAGCTTTGAGTTCCTTGTGAGAGGTTTTTTGGTGATGTGATTTTAAAGTGCGGGGTCGTTTTCGTCCTCGTTATTATCTTGAGGATCGAGATCGGGGAGTTCGTCTGTGGAAGATGAAAGAAGGTCCATATCGTCGTCGGACGCCGAAACGGTATCCTCAGGAGATGCAAATTTTACCGGCTGAGGTCCGAGAGTTACTTTCACCATCGAATGGCGGATTACACGATTACCAATGCGGTAACCGCGAAGCATTTCCCCGGACACTGTGTTTCCAGGCATATCCTCGCGCTCTTCGGTCGCGACTGCCTCGTGGAAATTCGGGTCGAACGGTTCGTTGACCGTCGCGATCGGCTGCACGCCCATTTCGGAGAAAACTTCGTTCACCTGCTGATGAACGAGGGCGATGCCGTCGTAAAACTGTTGGAATTCAGGCGATTTCTCAGCCTGCGATCGATCCAGAGCACCCATTGCCCGGTCGAGATTATCGAGGACCGGCAGCATCTGTTTGGCAAGATTGCTGATCTGGTCGATGAATGCACCGCGGCGTTCGCGATCCATGCGGTACTTATAATTCTCAAAATCCTTTAGCCGTCGATCGCTCTTTTCCTGCACGTCATTCCGTTCCGCCCGAAGCATCGAGAGCCGCTTGTTCAGCATATCGATCTCGTTCTCAAGCTCGAAAATGCGTGTCTTCAGCCCCGGCTGCTGCCCGCCAGACGGAGCCTCAGCCTGGCTCTGCATTCTGTCCGGGGCGATATCGTCCGGCAGAAAGTCCGGCACGGCGCGCGGATCGTACTCCGACTCCGAAATCTCGATCGTCAGGTCAGACGTGATATGCAGATCCTTTTCCTTGGCTTCGAGTTCCTTGATGAAATCGTCGACCGAGGCAAACGTATCCATATCGAGCTCGTCGAGGGATTCATCAGGCATGGGGATTGGTTCTTTGGGGTTCATTACTTAGGCAGCGAGAGGCGGGCTAACGGCTGCTGAATTTAGTTTTTTGAGATGTCGGCTGACATCATCTTTTCAAGCGTGCGAGCTACGTAACTGACGATCGAGATCATTCGTGCATATTCGATCCGGGTCGGGCCGAGGACGCTGAGCGTTCCGATCGCCGAACTGTTGCCAACGCGATACGGAGCCGATATCAGCGTGCAGTTCTGAAATGACGGCGTGCGGTTTTCGGACCCAATAAAGACCTGAACATCGCCTTTAACAGCCGTCTCGCGTTCGATGCATTCCGTGAGGATCTGCATCAGACGCGATTTTTCGCCTATCGTTCGCAAAAGCTCACGCAGGCGTTCGAGGTCGGCAAAATCGCTTTTCGAAAGGATATTCGACGTGCCGTCCACGAAAACTTCGCCCAACCGGTCGCCTTCGTCCTCGATACTGCCCGAGCAAAGGATCACCGCCGTTTGAAGCAATTTGTCAAACAAGGCCTTTTCCTCGTGCATGAGTTTCATGATCTCAACACGGATCTCGGCCAAACTCTTTCCGGCAAATTCTCTGTTCAGATAATTTGCGGTGCGTTCCAGCTCCTCTTTCGAAAAGGTCACGTTGAGCCGGATTATCTTGTTATGGACAATATTCGGCGCTGAGACCAGAACGACGAGGATGCGGTTGTCGCTCAAGTTAACAAACTCGATATGCTGTAGACGATCACTCGCCAAACTCGGCGAAACTACGATGCCCACATTATTAGAAAGAGCTGAAAGTAACTGGGAAGTACGTTCCATCAACCGGTCCGGCGTGTCCGAAAAATCGAGCGAATTCAAACCGTATTCGGAGCCGATCCGATGCAGGTCGTCATTCGAGATGCTCAGCACACCGAGCAGATTGTCAACATAAAACCTGTACCCCTTGTCGGTGGGAACCCGCCCGGCCGAGGTGTGAGGCTGCTCAAGCATCCCCATTTCCTCCAGTTCACCCATCACGTTGCGGATCGTTGCCGAACTCATTCCGGCGAGATTCGCAAACTTGTCGGCAAGCACTTTCGAACCGACAGGCTCGCCCGTGACAAAGTGTTCGTTTATTATGGCCGTTAAGATAACCTGACCGCGGGAATCGGGGAAAACGGTATCTTTTTCGCCGGCACGACCAGATATTTGGTTCATTTGATGCATACAGCCAACGGGGCGTATGCTGTTCCCATATAAAGAGATAGCATTTACGCAGCCGCAGTGTCAATAAAAATTGTTTAAACTCGTTGTCTAATTTTAGGTTTATTTACTTTCTCAGCGAACTTTGTGTCTTCGCTTGGTGTTCTTTGTGTTTAAATAAAAGTCGAAACACTAAGAACACAAAGGGAAGACACAGAGCCCTCAAAGATCAAAATTGCGCGAACTAATCGATCAAATTACCGAACTCTACAAAGAGGCCTTCCGCTGGTACGACCCAAAGCGTACCGTGCCGCCGCTCCACGTTTCATTTTACCCGTATATTGGCATAAATCATACAATTAGGATCCGCAATGCCGAAATTTTTGTGCGCATCGGCATCATCTGCGAAGAAATGCCGCTCGTCTGCCACAAAGGCCTCGCCTACATCCTCGTCGGCAAACTGCTCCGCAAAAAGATCCCGAACGGTGCCCGCGAGGTTTATGCAGCCTATGTTAAATCCGACGCGATCCGCCTAAAAGCCACCGACAGCAAACGCGCCCGCGGCCGCAAGGTCGTGACTAGCTCAAAAGGCTCGGTCTTTGACCTCGACGAGATATTCGAGCGTCTAAACACCCAATATTTCCATGAAACCATCTCAAAACCAGCCCTAACCTGGTCAGCGAGAAAGACATTCCGCATCCTCGGTCACCACGACGCCATGCATGATCACATCACCATCAGCCGCTCGCTCGATTCCCTCACGGTGCCGAAATACGTGGTCGAATACGTCGTCTTCCACGAAATGCTCCACATCCACCACCCAACCAAACACATTAACGGCCGCCGCTACAACCACACCACAGCGTTCAAACGCGACGAACAAAAATTCGCCTACTACGCTGAAGCCGAAAAGTGGATAGAGAGGAATGTCAGAAAATTGAAGAAGGAAGCGGGCAAGAAATAGTGTTCTGGCGACTTGCAAGAAAGAGATGGGGCAAGCCCGCAAGGGCTCCAAGTTGGTGCCTATGCGGGATTGCCCGCGCAAATACGCTAAATCAAGCTTTTTGAAAATTCGGTTCCCCCCGCTCGGCTTCTTCCGCGCACTCCGCGCTTTCCGAGGATATCAACCAGAACAAAAACGAGTCCGGCGCATCAACCATCTATTCTGGGGCGATACGAAATATTACGCGTTATCTCAACAACGGCGGGAACGATGAATGTAGCACACGCGATGCCGAGTATTAAGCCGGTAACGACGCGGGAAGGCTGGGTGTTTTCCCAGATGCCGAATATCGTCAGCGACCAATCGATGCCGATCGGAATCAACGAGAGAAATAACCAAAAACGGGCGATCGGCTCGACATCCTCGATGCGTCGCCAAAGCGGGTAGATGAGAAATCCGACGAAGAGCCCGAAATAGACACCCGAGCACCGCGAGCAAACGCCGAACTGCTCGCCAGCGACATGAAACGAGCGCTCAGGAATGCGGTGGCAGATGAAATGGTAAAAATTATCCAGCGACGCGCCGACGGACACATAACCATATGCTTTGGCGAGCGGATCGAGGACGATCAGAAATGCCCACAGAAAAACGACGCACAGCCCAACCGCCCAAACCCACCAAGCCTGGCGACGCATCGCGGCCTGGATGGAAACGGGAATGTAGTTTTCGACAGGCTCAGACATTTTTGCTCGTGCGGCTCGCCGCTCTATTTGCGGCGAGGCTTGCCTCGCCGGTGCGTCACTACATGATACGCGGCTATGCCGCCGCTCTTCGATAGGTCTTTAAAGCGGCGGCATAGCCGCAAGGATCGATTGATACTGAACGGAAGCAGAGCTTTTCCGCAAATAGCGCTCCAGAGCCGCAAGATGCATTAGAACCGGATCACCGCATCCGGCCCGCCCTCGACATGAACCGTATCGACGAAGCGGATGTTTTTTGAATCAGACGTCATGACAACCGAATGAGTACGTTTACCCGCGCCAAAAAATCTCACGCCGCGAAGCAATGCTCCGTCAGTGACCCCGGTGGCCGCGAAGATGATCTTTTTGCCGGGAGCGAGGTCATTGGTGTCGTAGACCTTGTTCGGGTCGTTGATGCCCATTTCGTTGAGGCGTCGCATCACTTCGTCATGCGGCGGAACCTTGGATTTATCGACGCCCAGACGTTCCGGATCCCAGACGAGTTTTGCGAGGATCTCGCCGTTGAGGCATTTCATCGCGGCGGCCGTTATGACACCCTCAGGTGCTCCGCCGATACCCATTAGGGCGTGTATGTTGGTTCCGGCTACGGCGGCCGAGATACCGGCGGAAAGGTCGCCGTCAGAGATCAGGCGAATTCGAGCTCCGGCCGCACGAACCTCGTCCACCAGAGCTTTGTGACGCGAGCGGTCGAGGCACATGACGGTCAGGTCATCAACATCGCGTCCCAAACGGCGAGCGATGTTCTTGAGGTTTTCTGTGACCGGAGCATCGATATCGACCGACCCGCGACACGAAGGGCCGACGACGATCTTGTCCATGTAGAGGTCAGGTGCGTTGAGCAAACCGCCGCGTTCGGCAGCCGCGAGAACGGCGATGGCGTTGTTGGCACCGAGTGCGCAGAGATTGGTTCCCTCAAGCGGATCGACGGCAATATCGACCTCCGGAAATTCGGAGCGGGCTTCGTCCGAGAACATTCCGCCGCCGACTTCCTCGCCGATGTAGAGCATCGGAGCCTCGTCGCGTTCGCCCTCGCCGATGACGATCCGGCCGCGCATTGGGACGGTGTCCATGACCTCACGCATCGCCTCGACAGCGACGTGGTCGGAGTATTTACGGTCACCCTGGCCCATCGTTTTGGCAGATTCGATAGCGGCGGCCTCAGTAACGCGCAAAAAGTCCAACGACAGATCGCGTTCAGCTTTGATGTTTTTCATGTAAGTTCCTTAACAGAAGAGATACGGTTTTCACCGCTATTTGAGGGCATTTTACCACTTGTCTCACCTGATTTGACAAGTTCGGCTCAGGATATTACGGTTTTAGTTTGGATTTATGTTCGGAGTCCCCGCTTAAGCGGGCTTTTAGAACTCTAACGAGAAAATCCCAAGCACATTGCCGCCTAAAGGCGGGACTCCAAATTTTATGACTTATATCGTCACTACCCCTTGCGTCGACTGTAAATATACCGACTGCGCCGCCGTTTGTCCGGTCGAGGCTTTTCACGAAACGCCCGACCGGCTCCTGATCAACCCCGATTCCTGCATTGATTGCGATGCGTGTCTGCCAGAGTGCCCCGTCGAAGCCATTTTCTCAGACATGTCCGTCCCCGAGGAGTACCTAGACTGGCTGGACAAGAACAAAGAGGCCGAGAATTACCCGATCATAAGTACCAAACAACCAGCCCTAATGGGTGCCGGATGTTCAGGACCGCCTGAATAAGTTTGAACTTAAACGCAATGAGGCAAAGGGCACAGGGGGAAAAATTAATTTCCTTGTGCCCTTCGTGTCATTGTGGTGACCTGGTTATTTGAAACGAATACCTATACGAAGATTCGTTGGCAAACCAATCGTTCTGATCGGAGTCTTTCCGACCGAATATCGCGAGTTGAACACATTCTCAAACGCCGCGTAGATCTGTAGTTTTTCGCTCAGTTTTCGCGATGCAAACAGATCGATCTGAGCGTAAGGCTCAAGCCGAAAGGTGTTCAGATCATCATCAAACTGCTGACCCGACGCTCTGCCCTGAACGGCGAAATTCCACTTTGACCGCGAATATCGAGCCTGAAAGGTGAATTGATGTTTGGCAACCTGCGGTATTGCGAGCCCGACAAGAGCGGTATTGGATGGAAAGCTCGTAACTGTTGAATCTGCAAGAAGATAGCCCGTCGAGAGGTCGATACTCCTGAATCGATATTCCGCCTCGATCTCAACTCCAGTGGAACGTGTTTCACCCGCATTCTGACGCTGCCTGGTGATCAGTGTCGGCGCTGTTGAGAGCGTGACGTTGGCGATGGGTTGGTTGATCCGGGTCCAAAACCCGCTGGCACGAATGGTGAGTTGGCGTCGGTTGAATCTGATCCCGCCTTCAAAATTATCGGTGCGCTCGGCCTTAAGATTTTCGTTCGCGGTGGTGAGGACATTGCCCACGCGAAATGCACGATAAAGCTCGTTAAGTGTCGGGGAGCGAAAACTGCGCGAGGCGTTGGCGTAGAGCGAAATTTGGTCGGAGAGATGGAACAAAAACGAAGCCCGGGGGCTGAACGTATCTTCGGTGCGGTCAAGGAAAACGTTGGTCACGACGACGCTTGTGGCGAGAGTTCGCGTGGTGGAAAACGCCCGGTAATTTCCCCAGCGGTCATATCTTAGGCTGCCCGCGATTACCGCTTTGCTGCCGATCTTCGCGAAATCCTGGACAAAAACGCCGGTCGTCAATTGCCGTCCGCCGGAGCCGATCTTTGACGTTGCTATGTTGCTCGCTATGGCGATCTCGTCGCTCGCTCCGCGAACATTCCGCAGTTCAAAACCGGCGAGAAATGTGTGGTCGCGATAGACAGCGGATGCTTGTGCCGAGAAACCTGTCGTTTGAACCGGAACGCGTTGAATGCGGTTGAGAGCATCGGTTGTGCGGGTGGCATTTACCGTCGAGAACGTCTGATCGTAAACCTGCGTTCCGCCAAATGCTCGCCAGCGGAAATTGAATGAGGAACGGTCCGCCCGAACATCGCCGCCCGCGATCAACTGCCGAATGTGCGTACGGTTAGTCTGCAAACCCGTGCCATTGGTGCGGACCTCGCCAAAGTACGACGGGCGAAAAAAGAGCGTGGCTTTGTCGGAGAAGGAACGCAGTATCCGCGTCGAAAGATTGGAACTCCGCACTCCGGCGAATCCATCGACGGGACCGCGGGCCGCTTCATCGACGATCTTGTAGCCCTTTGTTTGAAAGGTTGCCGCGGTTAGATCGAGGAGCCAATCGTTTAGTTTTGAGCTGATGAATGTTGACCCGGAGAATGTGTTTTGCGTACCGCCAAACACGTCGGCGGCAAATGTGAATTTATCCTGAGCAGATCGCGGCAACACATTTATCGCACCGCTGAGGCTCGAATCGCCGTACAGGCTCGATGCTCCGCCGCGTAAAATTTCGACGTTTTCGACCGCGACGGGCGAGACTCGATTCCATTGGACCCAACCGCCGAACGGGTCATTCAGCGGCACACCGTCGAGGAAAACTCCGGAACGGCTCGCACCGCTGGCCCCGACTCCGCGAAGGCTAACGCCTTGAGTTGTCGGATTTGCGTTACGGCTGCTGGTGCGGCGAAATATCGAAAATCCGACCGATTGTCTCAGCGTATCGTCGATCGTCGGTGCAGCGGCTGAGTCGATCTCGACCCTTGAAAGAGTGAAAACACTCGCAGGTGTATCGCCTATTTTTGTCTCGATGCGGTTGGCTGTTACGGTGACTTCTTCGCGGATCGGAGGCGGCGTAGGGCTCGGCTCTTGTCCGCTAACTCGAAGTGAAATAAGCAGAAAGAGTAGCGGGAACGCGCGTAGCCTCATAAAAAAATCATTGCAAAAAGGAAGTAAAGAATGTTTAAGTATATATTAGCACGGGAATTCACCTGTGTTTTACGACCAATAAATGTCTATGTTCGATAATGTGGCTGCTGGCCCTAATAAAACACTGCGCGGTGTGGTGGACTGGCGTATGAAGGTACTGGTTCTGTTTGGCACCCGGCCCGAAGCGATCAAACTCGCTCCGGTCGTGCACGAACTGCGCAAGCGGTTTTTCCAAACGATCGTGGTTTCATCGAGCCAGCACAAACAGATCCTCAAGCCATTTCTCGAAACGCTGCACGTCGATGTTGATTTCGATCTGAGCATCATGCGGCGAAACCAATCGCTGAATGATGTCTGTTCACGCGTGATGGCTAAACTTGATAAGATACTTGATCACGAAGAGCCGGATCTTATTCTGGTACAAGGAGATACGACGACCGCTCTGGCCGGTGCTCTTGCCGGATTTAACCGCAAGATCCCGGTCGGTCACGTCGAGGCAGGATTGCGCTCGGGCAACCTGATGAGCCCGTTTCCTGAGGAAATGAACCGCCGCGTTGTATCGCAGATCGCCTCGTTCCACTTCGCTGCAACCGAAAAGAATCGTCGTAATTTGCTGGCTGAGAATGTGCCGAGCGAGAAGGTTTTCGTCACTGGAAATCCGGTTGTCGATTCGCTCAAGTACATGCTTAAGAACCTCAAGACCGATCCCGCGATCGCTGAGCTTATTAAGAAGACCGAGGGCAAAAAACGCATCCTGCTGACAACGCACCGACGTGAGAGTTTTGGCTCGGCAATGTCGGCAAATCTGAAGGTTCTTGCGAATTTTGTTGCCAAACGTCCGGATGTCTGTCTTTTCTTCCCAGTCCACCCAAACCCGAACGTTAAGGCCGTCGCCAAAGAGTTCCTCGGCGGACACGACCGCATCCACCTTTTGGAACCGCTCGACTATTCGGACTTTTTAGCTATCATGAAGGCCACCTGGCTGATCGTTTCAGATTCAGGCGGCGTTCAGGAGGAAGCTCCGAGTTTGGGCAAACCACTTCTTGTCATCCGCGAAAATACCGAACGCCCCGAGGCGATACGTTCCGGAGTAGCAAAACTGGTTGGCAGCGGCCCCGGAGCATTGAAACAACTTCTCGAAGAGAACTACGCCGTTGAGACATGGACGAAATCGGTAAAAGAGATCGCCAATCCATTTGGCGACGGCAAAGCGGCCTCGCGGATCGTCAAGATCATCGAGGAGAAGCTTGCATCTAAAGCGATTAGTTCAAGAGTTCAACAGGCTAAACTCTTTTAGTTCTAAAGCTCTCTTTCTATGAGCCCTGACAAAAAAAATCTGCTAACGATCCTGGTCGAGGACTATTTCCATGTGGGTGCGTTCGAAACGCTCATCCAGCAGCGAAACTGGGAGAATTTTGAACCGCGCTACGAGCAAAATACTCTTAAGACACTCGACCTGCTCGATCGCTACGATACGAAGGCAACTTTCTTTGTACTTGGCTGGATCGCCGATCTCAACCCTGACCTGGTTCGCGAGATCGTCTTGCGCGGCCACGAAGTCGGAAGCCGCGGATTTTATCACCGCAGTGCCAAAAACCTTACACCGGACGAGTTTCGCGAAGACCTTCGCCGTTCGAATGAAGCGATCGAAAACGCCTGCGGCCAAAAGGTCGTCGGATATCGCGCGGCAGAAAAACTAGAATTCGACCAGAGCGAATGGATCCTGAAAACATTGTCCGAGGAAGGCTTCGTCTATGACGCCTCCTTTTTACCAACATCACATAACGCATTCGAGAAACGCGTAGCTCACGAAATTGCGGTCGGCGATCAGAAGATTTGGGAATTTCCGTACACAACGACCGATCTTGGCATCGGCTTGCTGCCAATCTCGGGCGGTAACTATTTTCGCCAATTGCCTTACACAATGATGCGTCGGGCGATCAAGCGTTGGCACAAGAAGCATGAGAACGATCCGTTCGTTTTCTATTTCCACGTCTGGGAACTCGACCCCGAACAGCCGCGCATCTCGGCCGCATCGAGCATGAACCGCATCCGCCACTATCGAAAACTCGATAAAATGGAATGGATCCTGCATGAAAATCTCGCTCTCTACAAATGCACAGGCATCGCCGATCACCTCGGACTCAAACCGCAGATGGTCGCGAGTACCGTCAGCGAAGCCGCCGCTGCAAAAGCACTCGAGATCAAACGGGTCAACAAGGCGGCTATGACACCGGTCACGATCGTCATTCCTTGTTACAACGAACAGGAATCGCTACCGTATCTGGCAAAAACACTTGCTTCGGTCGAGACTGAACTTAACGGCATTGGATATGCTTCGCAACTCTTGTTTGTGGATGACAGAAGCACAGACAACACCATCGGCGTTATCGATACGCTCTTCGCCGGACGCGAGGATGTTCAGGTCGTAAAGCACGAGGTCAATAAGGGCGTTGCCGGCGGCATCATGACGGGAATTCGTGCCGCAAGGACCGAGATCGTTTGCTCTATCGACTGCGACTGCACATTCGACCCGCACGAACTCGTCAACATGATACCGATGCTCACCGAAGGCGTCGATATGGTTCAGGCTTCGCCGTATCATAAGGACGGAGCGGTTCAGAACGTCCCGGGCTGGCGTTTGCTTCTGTCGAAAGGGGCTTCTGTTCTCTATCGACGTATTCTGCGGACAAAGATCGCTTCTTACACAGCCTGCTTCCGCGTGCTTCGCCGCAGCGCAATGATCGATATCGAGCCACAGGAAACCGGTTTTCACGGCGTTCCCGAAATGCTCGGATTGCTCGACCTCAAAGGCGGAAAGATCGTTGAATATCCCACAGTTTTGGCCGTCCGACTCTTTGGCGCGTCCAAGATGAAAACGCTGAAAACCATCGGCGGAACCGTCAAACTAATGTCCCGGCTCGCAAAGTTGCGTTTCTTCGGGAAATCCACCCCAATTCAAACTTCTTTAACACCAGCAAGGCTAACCACCGCCTCGAAAGATGTAACGGAATAAGCTGGAACTCGCGTTCTGAATTTCGACACATCGAATTGAGAAACCGAAAGGCTTTCTCGCGGTTGCCGCACTATTTCTATGAAAGAAAATATAGCCATTGTTGGATCCGGTTTTCTCGGTTTAACACTCGCGAAACGCCTCGCTGACGCGGGAAACAAGGTAACGCTTTTCGAATCAGCCGCCGAGATCGGCGGCCTCGCATCCGTCTGGGAGATCAACGATATCATCTGGGACCGCCATTATCATGTCGTCCTCGCTTCGGATAAATACACCCGCAACATCATTGAAGAGATCGGTCTCGGCGACGAATTTAAGTGGGTCGAGACAAAGACCGGATTTTATACCGATGGCGAACTGCTCTCGATGTCGGACACGAAGGAGTTTCTGACATTCCCGGCCCTCGGCATGATCAGTAAGCTCCGGCTCGGCGCGACCATCTTTTTTGCTTCGCGGATCAAAGACTGGAAAAAGCTTGAGAAGATCACCGTCGAAAAATGGCTGACCAAGATGTCGGGCAAGAAAACCTTCGAGAAGATGTGGAAACCGCTTCTCAAAGCAAAGCTCGGCGAAGCCTACAAGGAAACTGCGGCTTCATTCATCTGGGCGACTATCCAGAGAATGTATTCTGCACGGCGTTCGGGAATGAAACGCGAGATGTTTGGCTACGTTCGCGGCGGATATGGAAAGGTTCTTGGCAAGTTCAGCGAAGCATTGCTAAAGCAAGGTGTTGAGATCAGGCTGAACTCAAGGGTCGATTCGATCGAGCGGATGGAATCGGGCAAGATCCGCGTGACTACCGCAGCGGCGAGACGTCACAAAGATATCAAACCGAAGATACAAAAAACCAAATACGCGGCATTTCAGGCTGCGGCCACGGTCGCTCCGGGATTTTCAGGAGCATTTCTATCGGAACCGCAAATACCTTCGTCGGTTGTCGATTTCCCGGCATCATCGACGATCTTTGACAAAGTCATCGTCACCGCTCCATCCAACGTCGCACAAAAAATGCTGCCGCAGCTCGACAGGGTCGAAAGCAATCAGCTCAAGAGCATCAGGTATCAGGGCATTGTCTGTGCATCATTGATGATGCGGTGTTCGCTTTCGAACTACTACGTCACAAATATTACCGACGACACGCCTTTCACCGGCATTATAGAAATGTCGGCGATCGTGGATAAGATGGAATTCGACGGAAACGCTCTTGTCTATCTGCCGCGATATATCGCACCGGACGATCCGCTATTCGACAAGACGGACGAGGAGATCGAGCATTACTTCCTGACGGGCCTCGAAAGGATGTACCCGCATTTCAGGAGAAAGGATGTTGTGGCTTTTAAGGTATCAAAGGTGCGCCAGGTATTCCCTGTTCCGGTCGTTCGATACCACGAAGGCCTTGCCGACATGAAATCTTCTGTCGATGGCGTTTACATCGTCAATTCGTCCCACATCGTCAACGGAACGTTGAATATCAACGAGACGGTTCAGCTTGCAGAACGGTTTTTCGCGGATAATTTCACCGCAGAGACGCTGAGTCGCGGAGTTTAGTTTGGTTCTTTCTCTGTGTCTCAGCGACTCAGCGGTTAAAAGACTATGAAGCCAATTGCGAGCATCTCGCTCGACCTCGACAACCAGTGGTCGTACATGAAAACGCACGGGGATGCCGGCTGGGAAGAGTTCCCCTCGTATCTCAATGTCGCGGTTCCGCGTATTCTCAGGTTCCTGAAGGAACGCGAGATGAAGATCACATTCTTCGTGATCGGCCAGGATGCCGCTCTTGAGAAAAATCGCGAAGCCATCGCCTCGATCGCCGCTGCCGGACACGAGATCGCCAACCACAGCTACAACCACGAACCGTGGCTGCATCTCTATTCGCGTGACGAGATCGTTGAGGAATTTGAGAAGACGGAAAATGCGATCCAGGATGTGACCGGCGTTCGAACCGTTGGTTTTCGCGGGCCCGGATTCAGCCTTTCGCAGACGGTTCTCGACGTACTCGGCGAACGCGGCTATGAATACGACTGCTCGACGCTGCCGACCTACATCGCTCCGCTCGCGCGCGCGTATTACTTTTTCAAATCGCCGGAAATGAGCGATGATGAACGCGAAAAGCTGAAGAAACTGTTCGGTAAATTCTCGGATGGCTTTCGTTCGCTAAAACCGCATTTTATCGAGGCCGCGGGCCGGACGATGGTCGAGATACCGGTGACGACGTTTCCACTCGTCAAAACGCCGATCCACGCAAGCTATTTGATGTACCTCGCAACGTTCTCAAGGGCAGCGGCGAAGCTATATTGGCATTCAGCGATAACCGCCTGTTCGCTGACCGGCGTGCAGCCCTCGTTCCTGCTGCATCCGCTCGATTTTCTCAGTGGCGAAGATGTTGATGCTCTGAAATTCTTTCCCGGAATGAATCAGCCGACGGAGAAAAAGCTCGACCTGCTCGCGAACACTATCGACGCCATGTCGGCTAGATGGGACATCGTCACGACGCGTCAGCACGCCGACGCGGCTCGTAAAACTACCGGTACTGCGGCAAATCGCGATGCCGTTGCCGTGTGACAATTACACCGAATTCCTGCTCTAATTGAATCCATGCAGACCGAAGGTCAGACCCAACCACTAATACGTTCGTGGCCGCTCTGGGTTCTGATGGTTCTGAGCCTCGCCCTCGCAACGCCGCTCGCGTATGCGCTGAACATTCGTTTTGACGAAGCATATACGCTAAACACAACGCTCGACGGCCCGGTGTATGCGGTCAAACAGGCCCTTGGCTTTGGGCAGCAGGCTCCGCTTTATTTCCTACTGATCAGTTTGTGGCGAACGGTCGATCCGTCGATCTTTTTCGCCCGGATGTTCTCGGTTCTCTGCTTTCCGCTGATCGTTTGGACTGCGGCAGAGGTTTCGAAGCGTTACATTAAGAACCTCAGTCCGGTCGTCGCCGCTGCGATCGTTCTGGTTCATCAGCAAGTCGTCTGGAACGCTCTCGACATCCGCCTTTACGCCATGATGACACTGCTTTCGGGCTTGCTTCTGGTATTTTTTTACGACGGATTTCTAGCGGAGCAGACAAGCAAGCGCTCGCGAATCATCTACACGATTCTTGCCGTGGTTTCGCTGTACACGCAGTACTACATCGGTTTCCAACTCTTTGCCGGAGCGGTTGCTCTGCTCGCTTGCCGCAAATGGCGATCGCTCGGGCAGTACGTTCTGCACATGGCTGTCGCGGGCGTTATCTTTATCCCGATGATCGTTATCGTTGCGAGCGGCCAGATGGGGACGGTAACCGATCAGATCGACGCAAAACTTTCACTCGGCGAACTCAGCAACGGACTCTATCAGCGAATAATTCCGCTCATGGTTCCGGTCAATGCTATCGAGCATGAAACCCTCAAACGCTGGCTCGCCCGCAGTGTGATCGCCGGGATAGTTCTTCTGTTTTCAGCCAAGGTATTTCGCGAACGAAAAAACGAAGATATTGCCCTCGGCGCGACAATAGTCGTAATGGCTTTGTTCTCGCTCGTTGCTTATTCGATCGTCGGCGATCAATTGATCCAGCAAAGGCATCTTTCGGGGATGATCTTGCCCCTAGTGATAATTCCATTGGCGGCAGTAAGCTTCCTCAGATCAAAACCATTGATCGACGGCTGGGTGGCGTTGGTCATTGGATTGAGCGTGTTTGCCCTCTTCACGTACTATAAACCTCTCGCCAAACCCGGGGATTTTGAGCGGATGGGCAAATTTGTGATGGAAAACGAAAAGGAAAATCAGCCGGTTCTTATATTCCACGCAGACGCGATCCTGCCGTTCCGTTACTACTACAAAGGCCGGAACAAAATGCTGCCGCTGCCGCAGGAAAATGGAACTGAGGCATGGAATCCGCGAAACAACATTCTCAAAGACGAAGCCCAGATCCTGAATGTCATAAATTCCCAACCCGGCAACCCGAACGAATTCTGGCTGGTTTACGACGGCTGGTGTGCTCAAGGCACGATCAAATTCAACTGCGAGATACTCGAGGGCGTAGTCGATAAATATTTCGTGGTTGAAGATCAGCGTGCGTTCTTTCCGCCCGCGACTGTTCGCTTATTAAAACGGAAGGGCCCCGAACAAGCTCGATGAAAAGTGGAAAATTTTTCGGATGCGAACTACACTAGGTTAGCACAACCGGAAAAAACAACCATGACCGATTCAACAGCCATTAATAGTATGCAGAAGACGCCCGTCCGTTGCTCCGAATGCGACCGCGAGGTCAAGTATTACAACACCTTTCTGTCGCCGACCAACGAAGAACGCACTGTTTGCTGGGAATGCCTCAGCCGCGAGGAAAAGGGCTTTAACGCGAGCCGCGGATTTCACAGAAGCTCTCGCTCAGGAGTGATCCCCAGATAGCGATGGCCGTTAGAAAGATCACGGAATATCCGGAAAATGTTCTCGGCGAGGTTGGCAAACCGGTGACGGCTTTTGATCAGGAACTCGCAGATTTGTGCTCCGATATGTTCGAAACGATGTACGAGGCCGAGGGCGTCGGGCTCGCGGCTCCGCAGATCGGGCTGAATTTGCGGCTTTTTGTCATGGATTGCGAAGATGTTAAGCTCATCGCGGCGAATCCGGAGATCGTCTCGACCGAGGGCGAGCAATCGGGTCAGGAAGGCTGCCTTTCGGTCGGCAAAGTTCCGGCCGTGGTTGTCAGGCCGATGAAAGCAAGGCTTCGGGCACAGGACGAAAAAGGCGAGTGGTTCGAACGCGATGCCGAGGGTTATGCTGCACGCGCGTTTCTGCACGAGACTGACCATTGCGACGGCAAGCTCTTCATCGACCATCTGCCGAAGCTGCGGCGTGATATGGTCGTCAAAAGATTCAAAAAGGAAAAGCGTTGGGATTGAGAATTTATTTTCTAATACATCGGAAAATCGTAAAAGTACATCTCAATGGACGCGACGGATCGTTCGCACATTTTATTCTTAGTTCAACAGTGGTCAGGAGGACCGGCAATGAAAAAATATTTTCTAATCTTCGCGTTTATGTTCGTCACCGTGTTTGGTGCGGTATCGGCTTCGGCGCAGTGCGATCCTAATTCGCTCTCGCCGATCAAGTGCAGCTATTACAACGAGGGCTATCAGGACGGAGCTAACGATGCCCGCAGCGGCCAGTCGAACGATTACAAGCGTTATAAGAATAAATACGAGCGCAAATACGAAGACAACTATCGCGACGGTTACAATGCCGGCTTTAGCAGCGTCGGCTATGGCGGCGGTTCGAACGCGAGCGGTCAGGTAATCGCGTACGACCGAGGCTATTGGCTCGGCGGCAGCGATGTTCGCACTAACATTCGACGAAATTACAAGAACTATTCGGGCCAATACGACCGAAAGTTCGAACGTGATTTTAGAGATGGCTATAATGACGGTTACGACTATAAGGCGCGCAAATACCCCGCTCCTGACAGGCCTGGAGCGGTTTATCCGCCAAACCCGGCGTATCCCGTTCCGGTTTACCCGGTTCCGGGTTATCCGCAGCCTCCGGTCTATCCGCTTCCCGGCGTTGAGAACGGAACCGCGACGTGGAGTGGCCGTGTCGATGACCGGGCAAATATCGTGATCCGCGGCAATGCGATCTATGCTGAGAATGTTTCCGGTAACGGTGTACAGACGACGTACCAGAATATGGACGGCTCGCTGCCGCGACGAAATTCGACTATCACGGTTCAGAAATCAAGCGGTCGCGGCGATGTCACGGTAATTCAGCAGCCAAATCGCTCGAATAATTTCACCGCGATCATTCAGGTCGCTGATACCAAGGGCGGATCGGGCGATTACAAGCTTGATTTCTCATGGACCAGAACCGGCGGAAATGTTGAGGAACCATATCGGCCAGGTAGTGTGACGTGGCGAGGCCGCGTTGACCAAACGGTGAACATCAGCGTTGCCGGCACCAGCGTGATCGCGGACGACATCGCCGGCTCGGGACTTTCCGGCGTGGATTTCTCTATCAACGGTTATCTCGCCAACCGTCCCGGCTCCGTCAACGTTCGCAAGATCCGCGGGCGCGGCACAGTCAAGGTTTTGGAACAGCCATCGTGGAACAACGGCTTTGCAGCAGTGATCCAGATCTTTGACCCAAATGGTGGTGCTGATAATTATGAGATAGAGATAACCTGGTAGTTTGATCTATTTCTTGACGAATAAAGAGCGGTAGACGGGCAATTCCTTGTCCTCTACCGCTTTTTCGCGTTCCGTTCTGAATGGAAACGGATTCTGGCTCGTGGGCGTTTCGATCAGGTTCTTATCGCCACGAAAAAGCTCGAACATTTCCCCCGCCAGAAACTCGATATCGGTTTGAACAAAGATCTTTCCGCCGGTCGCGAGTTTTTTGACAACCGCTTCGACGAGCTTTGCATTAACCATCCGGCGTTTTGCATGGCGATTTTTGAACCATGGATCGGGAAACTGGATCGTGACCATTCGCAAGCGGCCGTCTGGAATATCAACAAGAAGATGCTCGAGAAAGAGCATCGCATTGGCGAATTGATATTTTAGGTTTTTCAGTCCGGCCTCTTCCGCGATCAAATTAGCCTCGTCAACCAATGGCTCGCGGATCTCAACGCCCAGATAATTCCACCCCGGCCGTACCGTCGCCATCCGCAAAAGAAATCGCCCGCGAGCACATCCGACGTCAAGATGAAGCGGCAGCCGCGGATCCGCAAAAACCGAGACGTCGAACGCCGCTGGTTCCTGCCGGTAATAAGGTGAAAGCGGATTGACGTGCTGATGAACGCGAACGCGGGCCATAGATCAAACGATATGAAGAATTAGTAAGATACTGAAAAAACAGGTGGCAACGTAGATCCCAAGAGCACAGAGGCCGGCGATCTGCGTAAAATTCGCGGCTTCTCTTGGGTCCGCGTGATCGTCTGCCGGAATCTGCAAAAACGCATAAACCGCCCCGACTATCAGCCCGCCGATGTGTCCGAAATTGTCGATCTGTTGGAAAAGGACAAGGCCAAAGATCAAAATGAAACCAATGTTTATCAGTAGGTTTTTACGAAATTCCGCCGAGATGAAATGCCTTCGGCGAAATGCATAAACTGCGAGATAACCTATGAGGCCGACGATGCCACCGGATGCTCCGACCGAAACACCATCCGGAACAAAAATCAAACTCAAAACCCCGCCGCCGATCGCCGATAGAAGAAAGACTATCGCGAGATGCGCCCGGTTAGTGAGCAGCTCAAAGATCTTTCCAAAGCTGAAAAACGCGTAGCAGTTCATGATCACATGCAGCGGGCCGCCGTGGAGGGCGGCCCCAGTGAGTATTCGCCAGTATTGATGTGCTCTTAGGAATTCAGGTTTATCAAAGGCGGCAGCGTCGATCGACGCGGACAGCCCGGCGATCATTTGCACCAAGAAAACTGCCCCGATCGCCGCGATCAAAACTATCGTGTAGATCGGCAATGGCTGCGGCATCGGCTGCTGAACAGGTTCTGCGGCGCGTAGTTCGTCTTCTTCTGTTTGGTATTGCAGCGACATTTACATTGCCACGCCGCCGTCGGCCTGCATGACGTGTCCGGTAACGTACGCAGCAGAAGGTGAAAGCAGGAAGCATACGATCTCAGCGACTTCCTGAACATTGCCGAGCCGTCCGAGCGGGATCGAGGCGAGGATCTTTTCGCGATATTCTTCGTTCATCTCGCTCGCCATATCGGTTTCGATGAGGCCGAGTGCGAGAGCGTTGACAGTGATCTTGCGGCTCGCAACTTCTTTTGCGAGCGATTTCGTCAGTCCAATCATGCCGGCTTTCGACGCCGAGTAATTTGACTGTCCAAGCATCCCGACCACGCCCGAGATCGACGAGATATTGAGGATCGAGCCCCCGTTCTCGTTCCGCATCATCGGGCGAACCGCCGCTTTTGAGAAATTCCACGCACCTTTCAGATTTGTATCGATGACCGAATCCCAATCTTCTTCCTTCATACGAAGAATAAGTTGGTCACGCGTAATGCCGGCGTTATTCACCAGGCAATCGATGGTTCCAAATGCTTCTTTCACCTGCCCGACAAATTCTGCCGCTGCCTCGGTGCTCGCAACATCGCACTGAGCAACATATACCTTTACGCCCAAAGCCTCGACCTCAGCCTTCAGCCTTTCGGCTTCCTCCGAACTCTTCGAATAGTTAAACGCAACATTCGCACCACGTTTTGCGAGTTCGAGTACAATTGCTTTGCCGATGCCGCGTGTTCCGCCGGTGACGATGACGGATTTTCCTTCAAATTGTTTTTCGCTCAAGATCTTAAATTCTCCCGTAAATTAAGTTTCGATTTTAGTTTGTCGCACCTAACGCCGTCAAAGTGGTGATTTTTGCGTTGGACGAAGGAGCAGACATTCATTATGATTTCAGTACTTATGAAACCAGGCCACAGACTTATACGGGTAATTGTTAGTTCGATCCTACTTTGTTCCTTCGCGATTACTTCTTTTTCACAAACCAAGCCGATCCTTTTCCAAAACGCCACGATCATCGATGGTTCGGGTAAAAAATCAGTCCGCGGCGACGTGCGTATCAAAGCCGGCAAGATCGCTAAGATCGGCAAGATCAAACCTTCGAAAGATGACGAATTGATCGACGCGAACGGCCTCGTGCTCGCTCCCGGATTCATTGATATTCACAACCATTCAGAATCCGGCCTTTTGCGCGAAGGCACCGCCGCAAATCAGGTTTCGCAGGGTATTACGACCGTCCTGGTCGGCCCTGACGGCGGCAGCCCGTGGCCGCTCGCTGAGTACTTCACAAAACTCGACGGCAAGATCGCGGTAAATGTCGGTGCCTTCATCGGCCACGCCGAAGTTCGAAGCCAGATCCTGAAGGAAGATTACAAACGTACCGCCACACCTGAAGAAATCGCCGCGATGGCAAAGCTGGTCAATCAGGCGATGAACGAAGGAGCATTCGGCCTTTCGTCCGGCCTTGAATACGACGTCGGTTTTATGGCGACGATCGAAGAACTGATCGAACTCTCGAAAGTAGCTGCCAAATACAAAGGCATCTACATGAGCCACATCCGCGACGAAGAAGAAGGTTTTAAAGCTGCGATGGAAGAAGCGATCAGGATCGGCCGCGATGCAAAACTTCCGGTCCAGATCTCGCACATTAAAATGGGCAATCGCAATGTGTGGGGCAAATCTGCCGAGGCAATTGCGTTGATCGAGGCCGCAAAGAAAGCCGGGCAGGACGTGACCGCTGACGCTTATCCGTATACCGCCTGGGCCTCGACAATCACCGTCCTTGTCCCGAGCCGCAAGCACGAGGATCGAACGGAAGTTGAAACAGGTATCGCAAATGTTGGCGGTGCCGATAAGATCCTGATAACAAGTCATTCGGCGAACCGCTCCTACGAAATGAAAACCCTGGCGGATATTGCGGCCTCAAAAGGCATTTCGCCGGTCGATCTGTACATTGAGATCGTCAAAAATGGCGGTGCGAGCGTCGTCTGCAATTCGATGAACGAAGACGACGTAAAGGCATTTTACCAACGCCCGTGGATAATGGTCTCAAGCGACGGCGGCATCGGCAGCCGTCATCCGCGTGGAACCGGAACATTCACCCGCGTCCTCGGCAAATTTGTCCGCGAAAACAAATGGCTCACCCTCGAAGAAGCCGTCCACAAAATGTCCGCCATGCCCGCCGCACGTTTGGGTTTGAAAGATCGCGGAATGATCAAAAAAGGAATGATGGCAGATCTCGTTTTGTTTGACGCGAATACGGTGATCGACAAAGCGACTTTCGCGGAACCGCAGACATTCTCGACGGGAATTCGTGCGACGTTTGTAAATGGAGTTAAGGTCTGGGATGGCGAAAAGATTACTGGTTCGGTTCCCGGAAGTATTATGAAACGGCACTGATCAACTCTTTGGAAAGCTGTCGACAGTTGCAAAATCGACACGATCATAGATTTCGGTCATCGGTATCTCGAAATTGACTGACGGAATGCGAAAAGTATCCTCAAGACCGTCAAACGCATTGTGTTCCCATCGGCCTTCGGCGTTTTTCTCGTGGTGCTCGACGAACGGCATGTTTTGATAGATCAAAACGTAGTCAGTTAACGTAGAAATTTCTTTTCGATAACGGAAAAACTTATTTGTTTGGTCGTAACGCTCAGTGGATGGGGACAATACTTCAATAATAACCTTGGGGTTCGTAAGCACGTCCCGCTGTTTATCGTGAAACTTAGGTTCGCCGCAGACAATTGACAGATCGGGATAGGCAAACATTCCCATAGTTTCTGCTCGCACCTTCATGTTCGGCGAAAGGGCTTCACATCCCGTTCCCTTGAGTGCAAAGCTGATTTCGCGAGCGATATTAATACAAATTCGGCTGTGTGCGAGACTTTCCCCGGCCATTCCTACGACATTTCCGTAGCCAGGCTTATTTACGGGATAGATTCTTCCGTCAAGATACTCATGTCGCTCTTCCGCATTCCGCTCAAATTCCAGATACTCTTCAGGCGTATAAAACTTGTCTTTTAACAGCGGCTGTCCCATATCGGTGCTAATTTTATCACATCATCCTGCGAGAGCATTCCTTTGGATCTCGAACAACCTGTTGATCCCAGTATCCGCAAGCATCAGCATTGCGTCCATTTGTTCGCGTGAGAATGGTTCGCGTTCGGCAGTGCCTTGGAGTTCGATGAATTTGCCGGTTCCGGTGCAGACGACGTTCATGTCGACGTCGGCGTTGGAATCTTCCGTATAGGCGAGGTCGAGGATCGCCGTGGCTTCGATGATGCCGACGCTGACGGCGGCGACTTCGCTGATGATCGGATTTGTTTTTATTACTCCGGTTTTGAGGAGTTTTCGACAAGCGAGTGCGAGCGCGACATACGCGCCGGTGATCGAAGCGCAGCGCGTTCCGCCATCTGCCTGAATAACATCGCAATCGACATAGATCTGGCGTTCGCCGAGGAGTTTGTTATCCACAATCGCCCGCAAACTGCGGCCGATCAGACGTTGAATTTCCTGCGTTCTGCCCGATGGGCCGTTCTTGGTTTCACGCTGCGTGCGAGTATTGGTCGCCCGCGGCAGCATCGCGTATTCGGCGGTGACCCAGCCGAGGCCCTTGTTCCGCATAAATAACGGCACGCGGTCCTCAACCGAAGCCGTGCAGATCACTTTCGTCCCGCCAACCTCAATAAGCGCCGAGCCCTCGGCATATGGCGAGATGTTCGGCGTGATCTTTGTATTGCGAATCTGGTCGTGCGTTCGTTTATCTAGTCTTTCGTAACTCATTTTATTCATCAACCGACCGAAAAAATCACTTTTACAGCCGAAAATTTCGCTCCAACAACCGTGAAAATCATTTTCACAACCGAAAATTTCGTTCCAACGGTCATGAAAATCATTTCCACGGCGAAAATTTCATTCCAACAACCGTGAGAATCATTTTCACAACCGAAAATTTCGCTCCAACAACCGTGAGAATCATTTTCACAACCGAAAATTTCGCTCCAACAACCGTGAGAATCATTTTCACAACCGAAAATTTCGCTCCAACAACCGAATATTTCACTCCAAGGGTTGAATATTTCGCTCCGACAACCAATTATTTCGCCCAAACATTTGAAAAAAGCTTTCCTTCAGCTAATTTTTATCGATTTGGTCGACACTGAGAACTTCTGTCGCCTCGAGTTTCGACGGTTTCGCGCCCAAAAAACGTTCCGCGACCCGCGAAAATCGCTCTGCTGCATCGGTGACGAAAAAATGGTCGAGATCGTCGCAAAGTTTGCGTGTTCCGGCGACCTCGTTCGGGTTCGCGAGCCCTTTTTCGAGCAGCAGTTTCTCAACCTCCTCCGCCGTCGCTTCGCCCGAATCTACAAGCTTAACACTCTCGCCAACCGTTTGCTGTATAACGGAACGCAGGATCGGATAATGCGTACAGCCGAGCACCAGAGCGTCCGGCTGAAAGTCTTTCATCTTCGCCAGATATTTCGCTGCTATCGAGTAAGTTTCTGCCTCGCCCGTCCAACCTTCTTCCGCAAGCGGCACGAAGAGCGGACAGCCCGTTTGATATATTTCCGCAGTTTCTGAAGCCCTTCGAATAGCCTCAGAATATGCATTGCTGGCCACGGTCGCCTCGGTCGCGATCACGCCGATCTTTGCTCTCGGCAGATCTTTCGTGATCTCAACCGCCTTTCGCCCGCCGGGCCCGATCACGCCTACAACGTCAAGCCCGATCTTCTCGCGGATCTTTGGCAACGCAAGCGCGGATGCTGTGTTACAGGCGACGACCAGCATTTTAATGCCCCGCGAGGCCAGAAACACAGAATTCTCTATCGCATAACGCTCCACCGTCGCGAGCGATTTAGTTCCATACGGCACGCGCGCCGTGTCACCAAGATAAATAAAATGCTCGTTCGGCAGACGGTTGTGCAAAGCGCGGTAAACCGTCAGCCCGCCAACGCCAGAATCGAAAATCCCGATCGGTAAAGTGTTCATTAACTTGTTTTCCAACGCCCGGACACCAACTTGAAACTATATCTCATCTGCCCGCTCGCCATCTAAGCACCGCAAAGCCAATGATCGCCGCGAAAATCAGTATCGCAAAGACCCGAACCGCCGGGATTTGGCTGAAGTCGCTAACCTTCGCAAAAAAACCTCTTTCCGGGCTTTCAACAACAGATTCCTGAGAGGCTCGCTCCTTTGCCTCGATCCGAACCTTGGTGGTTTGCAATAGATCTGACGCTTTTTGCAAAGCCTCACGCTCGACGAGCTTATGAGCCATTCCGCTCAGTCGGCCGCGGAGCGAATCGGAGCGGGAAATGCTGGTGAAAATAAGATAAGCGTCCGCAGATTCGCCCGCTCCGAACCGGACAAACGCCGAAAACCCCAGCGAAGCGTCCACATAATGGCTCGCATATATCTGCTTGGTCACCAGCGCAAGCAAGAGTCCGTCGTTCGTCTGCCGGGAATAACCGGCTCCGTGCGTGAGCGTAACGATCGGCTTGATCCCCGAGTCGACCTTCGACCAATCGAGCCTACCGTCTACGCCGGAAAGCTGTGCAGCAGGATATTTCTTCAGATAATTTTCAAATTCCGGTGCAAAGCTGCGAATCAGAACCGCCTCGTTGAGCAGCTCGCCGTATTCCGTTTCCAACGAAACCGGCTCATTATGATCCGCATATTCGAGCAACGCCTTATCACCACTTTTTAAATAATCACGTGCGTATTCGACCAGCATTTGCTTGAAAAGTTCCGACGCCTGAATCTCATGGCCGACCGCGCTCCAGTCGATCTCGGCCTGAAACCGCCTGATCATCGGCGTCGAGAGTTTAAGGTCGCAATCGCCGACCATGCAGTTTGCCAGCCCGCGAATGTCTTTATCGTCAAGCCTCAGCCCCGCCAGATCCTGCAAAACCGGCGGCGTCGATAGAATGCCGCCGCCGAGCATCGCTTTATTATTTTTCTGGCTCAGAGCTTCGCGAAAAGCCGCCAGGTCAATATTCCCAGCCTCCCGCAACCGCACAACTCCAAAAACTGAAACCTCGCGCTTATCGGCAGCCTTCAGGATCTTTACGACCGTCTCTCCATTCTGTAGGGATGAGAGTTCGCTTTCCGTTAGGGCGGCGTTGTCAGATATGAGCTGAGCGAACCTTTCCCTGCCGATCTGCCCGGCGAGCGGTATCGACACATAGAGCAGCCAGACCACCACAAATATCAATAATCTAGCGGCTCGACGGGATCGCATAAGACCACACTTCCTATCCAATTATTACCTAAGTTTGCAAATAATAAAACGGATCTGAAATTCCTAATTTGAAATCTCAGATCCGTTAATAAAATGGTGGAGGCGGCGGGAATCGAACCCGCATCCAAAGGTTGCGACCAGTAAAATCTACACGTTTAGTCGAGTTCACTTATGTTTCGCATTTCGAGAGCAGATGAACCGACAAGACCTCTCAAAACGCTAACCCGGCTAACATTTCGGGCTTCGTTCGCAGGTGGTGAACGAGCCCTAGCTTGTACTGAGTTATGCCTTACGCGGTCGCTACAAGCTGACTTCCGGTAAGACACTTGAGGTTAGTAATTAAACTAAGCTGCAAGGGCTAATTCTTGATTAGCATTTGTTTTTTGCAAGTTTTTTTAACGAGCTCACAAGCAAAAAGCCCGACGTGCATTCAAAGATCTATACAAGCCCCTGTCGAAGCCTGTCGCCCCCATTAGGGATAGCTAGTCTACCCCATTGAGATGAAAAAAGATAGATCGACGTTGCCGACCGTTTCCATGCGCAAAAAGGCTCCATTTTCGATCAAAATCTCAGTGAATTTTTTTGTCCAACCCCAAATTTCCCAATTTTCACCCCAAATCCCCCCAAACCCCCATTTTCACTGCCATTGGTCAAAGGCCTTTCCCGCTTTGGTCACACTAAAACCCGAGATTGGTAGAGTTATTCCCGTGATAGGTCAAACGTGTTTTAGGCCAAATTTCCTTCCGGTGGCGCAAGCTTAAAGTTCTTAACAAATTCTTACGGCGAAAAAAAATTGTTGACTTTTGTGTTACGAAGCGCTTATTTTATTTTCATCGTATTTTTTTTAAGTAAATCCTAACGGTTTTACTCCCGAATAATTTCACAATTTAATCTGGCTAGGTTCGCCTACCCGAGGAGAAACCCCATGTCTCTGAAATCGTCCGTCCTTTCGACGAAATGCCGTAAAGCAATTTACGGAATTGTCGCGCTCTGCCTTTTGTCGCTGCTTGTCGCCGGTGTGATCGCAAACGCTGACACGACCACCAGCACCGCCAAATCACCCGTAACGATTGGCGAAGCTCCGCCAACGCCGATCCCTACACCGTCGACTACATCGATTCCCGTTTCGAGCCCGAGTCCGGGTCCGAGTCCGGTTTCAAGCCCCAGTCCGAGTCCAAATCCCAATCCATCGCCATCCGCGACGCCGCGGAATCTCGCGCTTTATGAAAATGCCGGAACGATCACCCTCGGCACGACCGATGCGGCGATACAGGCCGCTCTTACCCAAACCCGAGCCTTCATTTTGCGCAAATGGAACGCCCGGCAACTCGGTCGTCTCGCGTTTGTGTCTATGAGCCCGACGAACCGTCCATTTACCCGCAATTTCTATATTGAAAGAAATGCTTTGGGGGAATGGCAGGTAACCCTGGAAATAGCGGATACAGATCCGCAGGAGTTCAGTTTTGTTGAAGAAATTGGCGTGGCTGCGAATGGTCATCCGATCCTTGAACCGAGTCGCCCCGGCAGTCCTCCGGCGGTAACTAGAGCTCTGCACCTGAAGAACAGTGCAACGGTCCGAAATGGGCTTGTCCTTTAGTAGGACCTCACGGCTCGAAGCAAACTATCGATGAAGAAATAACTTTTTGGGCATAACGATTGGTATTGTTGAGGAATTAATATGAAACGGAATCAGGCGGCAGCTCCACATTTACTGGTATCGGCTATCGTATTCGCGATTTATCTATTATCGGCGTTTAACATGCGTGGACAGAACGTTCGGAATACCGACTATGGCCCGGATCAAGCACTAAAAAGTAACGCTAGGGTTAACCCTTCAACGCTCGCGATGGAGCTATCTATACCGCTCGGCGGCTATTCCGGACGTGGCGGAAACGGTATTCCATTAGGCGTTAGTTACTCGTCGAAGTTGTGGGAGATGGCCGTGCACGGTCAATGGCAGTCCGGTACGGGCGAGAACCGGACAGGAGTTAAACCGGTTTTCGCAAAGCGTTCGGCAGGCGGTTGGTCATCAAGTCTTGGTACGCCGAGAATCGATTACGAACTTCAAAAATACCGGGGAAACAACCAGGAGGTAACGTATGAAGGTGAAGGTTATGAGCCGGCTCCGTGGTATCCAAAGCCGTCTGAGGATCTGTTTACAATCAAGCGTCTGCGAGTAACAATGCCTGACGGGGCAACCCACGAATTTCGGGCGAGCGACGCTCCGCTCCTCTGCGGAAACATGAATACTACGATTTGCTCGCTGGACCAAACGGGAGTTTATCTGTCAGTGGACGGTTCACGAATGCGACTTGAGGTTGGACCTTCTTCAAGTATTCTCTACCTACCGGATGGCGGTCGATATCTTTTTGCACCCGGAACAAATCCTGGAAATCCAGCTCATACGTTCTATGATCGTCACGGGAATAAAATGACGTTCAACACGGGTTCCTTTACCTGGACCGATACCATGGGCCGATCAATTCCCGACCTGCTGCCTTACAACTGGAATGGAACTCAAAACCAGACCGTAGGTGATGATCAGATAAAAAGCTACCCTGGTCTTTCCGGCAACTATAATCTCAAGTTCAGCTGGCATTACCTTCTCGATCCGAACGGCGAAGGAGTCTGTGTCAAAAGTTGTGGAATTAGGTTTTTGCGTTCCTTGTTATCCACCGTTTTCAAAGCCGGTTTTTAAGATGGCGTAATGGCCGAGTTGAATT
>JBEBJB010000026.1:0-72234 GCA_040080065.1 Pyrinomonadaceae bacterium | reverse complement strand
ATAATGTCATTACGGTTTCTCCTGTCAAAGAACAAAATCTTGTCGTTCAACATTGATTCTAGTTCAATGCCCTGAGAAACCGTCTTTTTAACATCAGATCCCACTGAACGCACAGAGAGAATTAAGAAAGATGTCAATTCTTAACCCGATAAAACACATAAACACATCCGTTCTTAAGAGGCTTGCAGTCAATCAAATCCAGGTCGATCTGCCGCGACATTTCGTGAAAGAGGGGAATGCCGGAACCAAGCAAAACAGGATGAATGTTAAATCCTATCTCATCGATCACCCCGGCTTCCAGCAACGTGCGGGCCAAATCGCCGCCGCCCATTACGCAGATATCTTTGCCGTCCCGCTGTTTCCGATCGCGGACAAATTCGCCCGGATCTGACGAAATACCCTCCGCCCCACCGTTTGTCCGACCGGTCGGCAGTGTCCTCGAAAACACATAGGTCTTTATGTCACCGTACGGATTCTCCATTTCTCCGCCGCTCCATTTCTCATCGCGTTCCGTCTGCCCAGCCATCGCCACCTCATAAGTCTTCCGGCCCATAATGATGCAATCCATCTTCTGCCAAAAACCCTTGGTAAGCTCCATCACCTCATCGCTCCACATCAGCCAATCCATGCCGCCATCTTGGCAGGCGAAGAAATTATCCAGACTACTCGCCCCACCGAATGTCACTTTGCGCATCTTCGTTCTCCTTTTTGCCTAAAATATCAGTACCAAACGCGCTATTTTCAAACAGAATATTTTAGGGATGGTCGGCGCTACTACTATTACAAAACCTACATGAAGAATAATCGCCAGCTTCTTACTGCTGGCTCCTAATCTTACCGGCCTCTGATCCCGGCCGATATCGCAGCATGGCGGCTGCATTGATGTCACGATCTGAAAACGCCACCTTTTTGTATTCGCCGCGGGCGAACATTTCGGCCTGATCGCTGAACCATTTCGAGGTCGGCATCCGGCTTTCGCCGTATGCGAGTACGGAAAACGCTCGTGGCGTATCGCCGAATTCGACCGCCAGGACCCAACCGTCGCCAACGTTTGCAGCGAGTTTGCCGTCTTGTTCGCGGTTGTAGCCGAGGACGCGAAAGCAGCCGAGATCATTGCCGCAGCCGCCAACCGGCACGTCAACATTTCCGCGCCGTACGCGATGAACGTCGCCCCAGGCGATATCAATACCGCCGTATCGACGCTTCGTTTCGGCGATCGCCTGGGTGAACGCCTCGACGGCTCGCGCCTTGTCAGCAAGGCCCTTCGGCGTATTGAGCGGATCGGCAACGCTCCAAACTTGTTCAAATCGCCTCTCATTTGGCAGTACGGTACGCTCAGGCCGCCGCAGGCCCGAGTATGTCGCCCACCATTCCTCAAATAGCGTTGAGCCGCGACTCTCGGGCGAAGCTGTATTGTCCCAACGCTCGATCAGCTCCAGTGCGGCCGCAACCTCGCCGGTCGGATTCGTTGCTTTGACGGCAGCGATGAGGTCGGGTTTGACGCGGTCGGCGGTCAGCATTCGGTAGCTGTGCTTGAGCTTTATGACGTCTTCTAGGCTGAATTTTTCATCCCCACCAATGAGTTGGATAGCTAGCTGACTCCGAAGCGAGAGTTCCGGTTCCTCAAAGTTTGGGTACGCATTTTTAGGGTTGATAGCTCCACGAACATTAGTAAAATGCGGCGAGCTGTTCTCATTATGAACGTATCCACCCGGCGGATTGAGCACCTGCGGTAGCGATTCGAACGGTACGAATTTAGTCCACACATCCGCCGAGCCTTTGGCAGGAATTGCCGCCGTTTCCTCGCCTGGAGCGTGAGGCAGCAGCGGCAGGGCGGCGTTCCAGACGAAGAAGATATTTCCTGCCCGGTCGGCATAGGTAAAGTTAGACGTCATGCGGGCACGCATTTTCATCGCGGCTTTCCACTCGGCGAGCGATCTTGCACGCATCATTTTCAGGAATTGCTCGCCAGCTCGGTTTTCGCCGTCACCGGCAAATTTGAAGACGTAGATCTTTCCGTTCGCACGATGTATCACCGGCCCGAGCGGCGTAGACCAATACTCGCGTGTCTCAGTCGAAAGCCCCTCGCCATTGCGAAACTGCACACTCACCAGCTCACGGGTCATCGCGACGGATCTGCCGTCAAACAAGTAGCGATCTACAGCCTTCGGATCGACATCGAGCGAATAGATCTCATCGAGGTCCTGTGAATTGTTGGTCGTTGACCAGCCGAGATCGCGATTGAAACCGCCGATCACCGTGAACGGCCCGCCGATGCGAAAATCCCCGTAAAAATCGATCACGCCCGGCACGGTCATGTGTGCTTCGTAATAGCCCGCTGTCCATTGCAAATGCGGGTTGCGAAGCAGTATCGCCTTGCCGGATTTAGTCCGGCTCGGTGCAAACGCCCACGCATTCGAACCCTCATCCGGCCCTATATCGCGTTCGGAATTTGCAGCTGAAACTACAGCAGGACCGGGCGTTGCAGGCGGCGGATTAAGCCGGTTAAGAAACGCCCGCACCTTTCGCGTCGAAAGCGGCACAAGCTCAGTCGCCGCCACATCGCGGCCGGTAAAATCACGCGGCATCTGCGCGGGAAATTCGTCAACGTGCAGCTCGATATATCGGTTCACTCCGGCTGCAAAACCTTCGTAAACGTCGCGTACATCCTTCGACAACAATGGATATTTCTTGTCTAACAGTACGCGATGCCGTTTAATGAGCAGGTCAGATTCAATCCGGTTGTAGCCGTCGACCGACGCGGATCTGCCGCTCGCCCCGAGTATCGACATCGGCGTTGAACCTCCGTAGTCCTCACATTGCACCCACGCCAAGCCATACCCGGCCGCACGCAGATTCCCTGCACGGATATGCGGAACGCCGTGTTCTGTCCGCACGATCTCCACTTGTTGGGCTAGGTTCGAAGCCCCGGCTTTCGCACCTTGAGCCAGAAACGTCGCGGGTAATATAAAAAAAACGAACGCCGACAACAAAACCTGCCTAAATTTGACTAGATCTTTTTTCATGATTCTCAGTTTTAGTTGTCGGTATTACGCTTAGAGCGCGGGAATAGTTTGGGGCAGATCAACGGTATTCAACAAAATGCAAAGCGATCAGCGGAACGAGGTTAAGCAGCATGATCCCGATCTTATAGATCGCGATCCCGCCATAGTGGATCGAATCAAAAGTCTCGACCGGGATCTTGAACCAGCGGCTATGCATGCGGTAGAGCCAGTCGTGGGCAAAGACAAAGACACCGAACCACACGAATAAGATCGCGTAGTTGATCACCGTACACCAGATCAATAGATGTAGAGCTTCGTGCATTTACTATCCTCGTAAACTAAGCGGCGGTTCGCTCGATGTCCACCGAGATCTGCCGCCATTTGCCTTGCAAAAATCGAGTAACGCTTAGTATGCACCGAGCAATGTGCCCCGCGAAAATGGCAAGCCAAATGTGAATCGGCTCAAGCGTACCAAGCTGTTTGATGGTAAAACAGATCCCGAGCGGGATCGCTACCTGGGAAATTATTGAGATATACAGCGGACTTTTTGTATCACCCGTCCCTTGCAAACCGCCGGTGTACGTTAGAGCCACCGATATAAACAGGCCGGAGAAAGCCAGAACGCGAAGAAGCTGAACGCCGATCGCGACCGCAGATGGATCAGTCATACCAAATATTGCTAGCAATTGCGCCGGAAAGAAAAAGAAGAAAAAGCCCAGAAATGTCGATCCGATCAGGCCGAAACGGGCTGCGGTGTTTACTGCCGCAAATGCCCGGTCAGGATGGCCTGCGCCTATATTCTGGCCGGCAACGGCCGCCGCCGCTCCCATCAAACCGACCGATGTCCAAGTGATCAACGAGAAAAGCTGAGTATACGAAACGGCAAAAGCGGCCTGCGCTGCTGCGCTCTGGGCAAGCGATCCTATGAATGAGAGCATTAGAACGCCGCCTACATTCATCGCGATTCCCTGAAACCCGGCGGGCAGGCCAAATTTGAAAAGCGAACGTATCACGTTCCAGTCAGGTGCCCAGCCTTGTCCGCGCGGGAAGCCGACGACCCAACCGCCGCTCCACATCTTATAGATTGCGAAAAGACCCACGCTTCCGGTTGCGATGCTTGTGCCGATAGCGGCCCCGGCCGTTCCGAAAGCGGGAATCGGCCCAAGTCCGCGAATAAAAACGATATTGAGGAGCAGGTTCAAGACGGTCATAACGATGCCGAGCATCATTGGCGTTTTCGCATCACCCGCCGATCTCAATGCTCCGCTCGTCATAAAGTAAATGAGCAGCCCAAAGCTGAATACAAAAGTGATACGCAGGAACGGCAATGCTTCCGCCTTAACGCCCGCGTCCGAACTGACAAAATCAAGCAAATATGGCGCGGCAAAATATCCAACGGGAGCCATTATTCCGACCGCGATGAAAGTGGCGGTAAGGAATGCCTGATAGACCGTTCGGTTAACCTTTTCTGCTTCATGAGCACCGGCAAAACGAGCAACAAGAACGGCCATTCCCGTAAATATCGAGGCGATAAATACAATAACGACAAGAAATATCTGAAAACTGATACCAATCGCAGCGTTAGCTTTAAAGCCGACAAGATTACCTACCAAAACGTGATCGACGATCCCCTGCATGCCCGCAATCGCGTTAGTAAGCATCGTCGGCCACGCGATCTTCCATACGGCGCTCGACAACGGACCCTCGACGATCGAGCGGTCAAATTTTGATTTTTTCGGAGCAGGTTGGTCGGCTGCGGCTTCCTCGGCGAGGGCCGCAGCTTCTAATTCAGTGCTTTCCGTCATTTGGCGATAATATTCCGAACTACTCAACTACAATATTCCCGCCAAACGCGAATGTCGAGCGGATCAGGCTTCCTTGCTGAGATCAAAATTGATCATCCACGCAAAGCCGAACTTATCGGTAAGCATACCAAACAGTGCGTTCCACGGAGCCTCGGAAAGCGGCATCGTCACCGTTCCGCTAGCCGAGAGGCCTTCGAAAAGGCGCTGAGCTTCCTCGCGGCTATCGACGCCGATGGCAAGCGACATGCTGTTTCCAGTTGTAACCTCGCCCATTGCCGAAGGTGTATCACTTCCCATCAAAACGGTATTTCCGATCGGCAGGGCGACGTGCATAATCTTGGATTTTTCCTCATCCGACATTGGCATTCCCATCGGCATGTCGCCAAAGCGGCTGAACATCGCATATTCGCCGCCAAAAACAGACTTATAGAACTCAAACGCCTCTTCGCATTTATCGCTGAAACTCAAATAAGCATTTACTGCTGCCATATCTCTTACTCCTTAATTACTCAAAATTATCGGCGAAACGGCGCCAGCGGCCATAGACGCGGTTCGCGAAGGTATAATCCGATCCAGACGACTATTCCCAGGATCACCGGAAAGAAGAAAGGGTCCCCGATCCTAACGTGTGTCGCTGTCGCTCCACCAAGATACGCGGTTACCAAGACCGCGCCCAAGACCGACGTACGCGGTATTACGTAGAGGAGGGCGCACGCGACTTCCAGTATTCCTAGCGATGTCATTTGGCTCATTTTCCAACCTAGGGGCTCGACGTTTACCTCCATTCCGGCAGGCTGTAGAAACTTTCCGCTCGCGCTGAACAGCAGCATGAGAACCGACAAGGTGCTAAGGACATAGCCCGTCCATCTAAGTCCTTTCGATACAACTGGTGTACTTTCGTTTGTCATATTATTCTCCAAAGTTGGTTTCTGTTATGATTTCGGCGCAGTCTCCACAACTAATTTCAACTGCACGAGGCCTTTTTCAAAATCGGCACCGATCATTTTGTCCATATCGACGACGAGGCACATCGCCTTCATGAGGAAATTATTCTTCGCGGCCATCGTCCAGGTAACGTCGGTCTTGTCGCCGTTCGGTTTGAAATTGAATTCGGTAATATTCTTCGCGGCAAATGGCTTGATGAACTCGAGATCGATCGCAATATGCTCGGTCGGATGGCTTTGCGTGATCGTCATTTTGCCTTCGCCAACCTCATCGTTTCCAACCCAGGCGTAGCTCGCACCGACGCCTGCGGACGGGCCCGAATACGTGACCTTCATTTTGGGGTCGATCTTAGCCCACGGAGACCACGCTTCCCATTTGTGAAAATCGTTGACCTGTTCAAATACCGTTGCCGCCGGTGCGTTTAACGTGGCGGATCTCGTAACCTTAAAATCTGTCGGCTGCATCGCAACCACCACACAAAATATGCCGACAACGAGGACGATAAGCGCTAAAACGCCCAGAATCGCTTTCTTAATCATAATATTCTCCTTATATTTGCGAGTTTACATCTTTTTCGCCGCGTATCAAACTTTCTTGAGCCGACGACTCGTCGTTACCGTCAAAAAAGTGAGTTGGTTCAGCATTACACAGAAGTTAATAAGCAAAAATATTTGCTATCGGCAAAAAACTCATCTATAAATAGGCGATATGAAACAGTGCCCGTCATGCCTGACCACATATACAGATGAAACGCTGCGATTTTGTCTCGCAGACGGCAGCATTTTGAACTCGCTCGATGACGAACAATCGACAATGATCCGAAGCTCTGGCGCGCGGCCCGCGGAAGAGACGATTGTAATGGAAAAGGCCGCTCCAGTGCGTGTCGACATCCCGATCGCAGGCGGTCCAACGCGAAAAGTTGATCGGGCTCAAATACCTCCAACCTCATCGGCCGCAGCCCCATCCAGTCTTATATTTAAGGTTGTAATGGTCGTCGTCGGCCTCGGGATACTGGCTCTCTTGTTGGTCAGTGCGGCCGGAGCTGTTTATTACTTCGCTTCCCGCGGTGAAGCTCCGCCTCTGCTATCAAATACTGGAAATACTAAGCAAACGTTACCTTCACCAACGCCCGCGAAAGACGACCGTGATGACCTTCGCGACCAGATCGCCAATCTGCAAAAGCAGCTAAACGAGCAGAAAAAGGCCACGCTACCGTCGGACCGGCCAATAACCCAACCGAAGCAGTCAACGACCACGACGACAGCCAGGGCAAATTCGCCGAGTGACGGTTTTCTTGCTCTCCGGTCGCTGCCAAGCAGCGAAATAGGTGAAAGGATCCTGAAAATTCCACATGGCGCAACAGTCACTGTTGGAGCTTGCGGGCCGGTGGTCAAGCCGGTTTCCAGATCAGGCCGATGGTGCCAGGCGAGTTATAACGGATATTCAGGGTGGGTCTTTGACGCTTTTCTTCAGTATTAAATAGAAAGAGTGCGGCCTTTTGGAAAAGCCGCACCCGGTAGGTTTCATTTGGTAGGTATAAATGAAGGGTATTTATGAAATCACTCATTTAACGACTGAGCGGTGCCGAAGGGGGATAGTAGAAATTCCCCGATGTTTTGAAGCTTTCTGTATCAAACCTCCTGCGTGCTCCACATTCCGTACACGCTCGATACGAACCTCGTAAATCTTTGAACGGCCGACTTAGATCTTTATGCCGACAACCGAATAATCTGCCCAGAATTCCTATTTCCCTTCCGAGCGAACTTTCTGTTCTATCAATTCCACGCTCGAGTGTCAAATTATGTTGCAAAACTTCTTGCATTTTTTTTCTCCGTCACATTTACCTCTTTCATCGTGACCGTCTCCGTAACAAGAACGAGACCAGGGGAAATCTTTTGCACTATTATGATGAAAGCTGCCCAAAAAAGGTTTGATTAATTTCTTTGTTAACCACTACTTTCTCTTGTCTCGTTAATTCGTTAGAATCGTGCAAAAAGATTCAGGAGTTTACGTAAATGATATTTAAACGATTTTGGCTCGCAGTTATGTTCGCTGCCATACTTTTGCTCGGCAATCTTCCGGCATTTGCCTGGGACGAGACCGGCCACAAGATCGCGGCCTATATCGCATGGCAGCGAATGACGCCGGAGACACGCGAAAAGGTGATCAAGATCCTTCTTTCAGCGCCAGAGGATTCGCAGATCGGATCGTATTATTTTCCTTATGGTTCGCGTTCCGCGGATTCCAGAAAGCGTGAATATTTCATGCTGATGGCGACGTGGGCGGATATCATCCGCGATAGAGCCCTGAACACCCGTTACACCAAATATCACAAAGGAAATTGGCACTACGCCGACACATTCTGGCAGTGGAAAGATGGTAAGGCGGTTTTTATCGAAACCGCCGAGGATAGCGGGTTGGCTTCGCAGAAACTAGCCGAGTTCGCACAGCTAATCCGCGGAACTGCTCCGGATGCCGAAAAGGCCGTGGCGATCGCGTGGCTCGAACACATTATCGGCGACCTTCACCAGCCGCTTCACGCCTCGGCAAAGGTCACCGAGGGGAATCCGAAGGGCGATCAGGGCGGAAATCTTTTCTTTTTGACACCCAAAGGAACACCGCGTGAGAAGCAGGAAAATCTGCATTCATATTGGGACGGAATAGTCGGGCGTTATTCGCCAAACGCGAAAGATCAATGCGATGCCGACTACATCGACCCGATCGCCCAGGACATCATGAAGCTTTTCCCGTACGATAAGCTCAAAGATAGGATCAGTCCTGACAAATTCGATATCTGGACCAAGGAAAGCCTGGATATCGCGACGGCAGTGGTTTATAAAGATCTGAAATTCTTCGAAGCGCCGTCGGATAAATACAGGAAAAAGGCGTTTGAGATCGCCCAGGAGCGTCTCGCTCTCGCCGGATATCGAATGGGCGATCTATTCAATGAGGTGTTCGGCTCGGCTTCGGCTCCTGTAACCGTTCCTGCCGCTTCTACAGGCTCTATACCCTGCAAGATCATTCGTAAGGTGATGTATCCGGTTACGCAAAACAGCTCAGTCAAACAAACTCTTGAGATCTCGCTCCTCGATCTGTGCCCGACGAACATTGCGGCGCGTCCGATGTATTCATTCATGATCGACGGTAAACCGGTCATGAAGGAATATGACGTGCTAAAAACATTCAAAAACGAGGCAGAAGCAAAGAAATACGCTGTCGATAACAAAATTACGGACGTAGTTTTCTAGTCTGGCTATCAAATGACAGCAAACAAGATACTCCAACACTATTCCGGTCGCCTGCCGGCAATTATCGATGCGATCCGTGAGATCGTAGATATTGAGTCGCCTTCGCTCGATGCAGATCGGAGCCGTACGGTAGTTGATTGGGTCGAGGCGCAGTTCCGTGCGACCGGTGTCGATCTCGAATTCGAACGCGAATCATGTGAGGACGGCGATCATCTGGTTATCCGGGCATTCTCCGGCGAAGGCAAACACACGATGCTGCTCGGCCATACGGACACCGTCCATCCGGTCGGAACGAACGAGCTGAATCCGACACGTATTGAGGACGGCAAATTATACGGCTGCGGTATTTTCGACATGAAAGCCAACATCATATTGATGATCGAGGCACTCCGATTTCTTAACGATCAGGGCCTGAAACCTTCGCGGCCGATATCGATATTTCTCTCCTGCGACGAAGAGATCGGCAGTTTCAGCGGCCGTCCGATCCTCGAACGAGTCGCGGCGGATGCGGAGCTTTGCTATGTCTTTGAACCGTCAGCCGATGGCAAAGTAAAAACCGGACGCAAAGGAACTGGCCTTTTCACGGTTCGTACACACGGCATTCCGGCCCACGCCGGGCTCGAACCGGAAAAAGGTGCAAACGCGATCGCCGAACTCGCCCGTCACATCGACAAGATACACGCGATCGCTAATCCCGCCGTCGGCACGACCGTAAACGTTTGCACGATAAAGGGCGGCACAACCTCAAACGTCATCCCCGAACACGCCGAATGCGAGGTCGACGTTCGGTTCAGCTCGATGGCCGAGGCTGAACGCGTCGATACGGCATTTAGATCGTTGCGGTCGGGTGACGAACGCGTTTCGCTTACGATCGACGGCGGTATCAATCGGCCACCCATGGAGAGAACGGCGTCGGTTGTCGAGCTTTACGAAAATGCTCAACGACTCGCGTCGGGCTTCGGCTACAAACTCGGCGAAACGCAGGTCGGCGGCGCGTCGGATGGGAATTTTGTCGCGGCTCTTGGTGTTCCGGTTTTGGATGGGTTGGGGATTTCCGGTGCCGGGGCACATACTTTGGGTGAATATATATTGGTAAGTGATATCGCAAATCGTGCGGCGCTAGTAACATTACTGCTGAGCGCAGCATGAAAACACGACAAATTGGGAACCTGTTAATTGGACAATTGTCAATTGGTTCGAAGAGCCTCTAATAACCAATTTACAATTTAGCAGTTTCCAATTAACAATCCTCGGAGGCGCAACTTGTCCGGTGATGGGCGCGGTCTTCAAAACCGTTGTGAGGGCGCGAGAGCGTACTCAAGTGGGTTCGACTCCCACACGCCTCCGCCAATTTTGATTTTGGATTGGGGATTTTTGATTTTGGATTACGAAAACTACTTTACACGGAGCTAGGCCATGACCGAAGCTGAGTTTAAAAACAGAACTAAAAACATTGCCCTGAGAATCATTAATCTAGTGCAATCCCTGCCAAAAAACTGGGTTGCGGAAACTATAGGTAAACAATTGCTAAGGTCTGGAACTTCCGTCGGGGCTAACTATCGGGCTGCTTGTCGGGCAAAATCAACCGCCGATATTATCAACAAACTTGCAATTGTCGAAGAAGAAGCCGACGAAACTCTCTATTGGATGGAGTTGCTGGTCGAATCGGATTTGATTAAGGAATCGAAGCTTAGCAAACTTATGGTCGATGTCGATGGAATCGTCGCTATGGTTGTGTCATCGATTAAGACACTCAAAGCGAAAAATCCAAAATCCAAAATCCAAAATCCAAAATGAGAAGATGATTGAGTGGATAGCGTTGAATATGACACCTGGGGTTGGGCCGAGGGCGGCGACCAAGCTGTTGGAACGGTTTGGATCGGCTTCGGCGATCTTCCATGCTCGACGAGCGGAGCTTGAGTCTTTGCGGATCAAGCCGGCGACGATCGAGAGTATTATTAAACGCGAGTTTTTTGATACGGCTGAGACCGAGCTGAAACGCGTTAAGGAGTTCGGCGGTGATGTTCTGATCCTTGATGACGGCAGCTATCCGGCTTTGCTGCGTGAGATCGACGATCCGCCGCCGGTTTTGTATGTTAAGGGCGACTGGCAGACGTGTTTTGAGCAGCCCGGAGTAGGCGTGATCGGTTCGCGGATGTGTTCGACGTATGGCGAGAATGCGTCGGAGATGCTGTCCAGGGATTTAGCTTCGCGGGGCGTGACGATTGTTTCGGGGCTTGCTCGCGGTATCGATTCGGCGGCACATCGCGGAGCAATGCGCGGCCAGGGGCTTACGGTCGGCGTGATGGGAACCGGCATCGACACCGTCTATCCGAAAGAAAATATAAATCTTGCTCGCGAGATCCTCGCAAACGGCGGATGTCTCGTCACACAGTTCCCTCTCGGCACACCACCTTTAAAAGACAACTTTCCCTATCGCAATCGAATCATAAGCGGACTTAGCTTGGGTGTTTTAATAGTGGAGGCTTCTGAGCGAAGCGGCTCTTTGATAACGGCGCGTCTCGCAATGGAGCAAAATCGAGAGGTGATGGCCGTGCCCGGAAATATCACGTCAGGAAACTCGTTCGGCACGAATTACCTTATAAAAAGCGGAGCAAAGCTTGTTCAGCAATGGCAGGATGTTGTCGCGGAATTGCCCAGCGAAGTCTCGGCCGCGATCTTGCCACCGAAGATCGATCGTTCGGTTCCCGATCAGGCTGAGAAAAAACAAACGCCGGTTCCGGCCGATCTATCGCCGCAGGAAAGGACGGTTTGGGCTTTGCTCACGCCGGACGAATCGATGCATATCGACATTTTGCTGCAATCGAGCGCTCTGTCATTCGGCGAACTTAATAATGCTCTTGTCTCGCTCGATCTTCGTGATCTGATCCGCGTTTTACCGGGCAAGCATTATGCTCGCCGGATATGATCCGAGTGCGAAAGCCCGCGCGTAAGCTAGGGCGAATGACGCTCGAGTTGATTGATTCGCCCTTGCTCACGCACCGGCTTTCGCAGCATGATATTGCGGCCTTTGACATTCATCAAATTTCCGCTATAGTCCAACCCTTGCATTGACAAGGCTGTTAGCACGGTGTTAGTAGTCTTAAACGTCAGCACTTGAAAATGTGTCTGACGTATTTTTTTCCCGCACTGAAATATGTCAAAAAACTTGTTAATAGTAGAAAGCCCGGCAAAAGCAAAAACCATCGAAAAGATCCTCGGAAAAGATTTTCAGGTCAATAGCTGCTATGGCCATATCCGCGACCTGGAAAAATCAGCGATGGGTATCGATATCGAGAATGATTTTGAACCCCGATATATAGTTCCTGACGAAAAGAGAAAGGTCGTGAGTGAGCTGAAGTCTTTGGCAAAAAAGTCAGACGAAGTATGGCTTGCAACGGACGAAGACCGCGAGGGAGAAGCTATAAGCTGGCATCTGTGTGAAGTGCTGGGCCTTGACCCTATTACGACCAAACGGATCGTGTTTCATGAGATCACTAAGCCTGCAATCGAAGCTGCCGTGGGTAATCCACGCACGGTGAATATGAATCTGGTCATGGCCCAGCAGGCGCGTCGCGTTCTGGATCGCATCGTCGGGTTCGAATTAAGCCCTGTACTCTGGCGCAAGATCAGTACGAGCAATAAAAACCTGAGTGCCGGCCGTGTGCAGAGTGTCGCGGTACGCCTTATTGCCGACCGGGAACGCGAGATCAACGCCTTCGAGCAGGAAAGTCATTTCAAGATCGAAGGGTTATTTTTTGCCGATGACATTACCGGAAAACAGGTAACCTTCAAAGCCGAAGGCAAGAAACAAAACAGTGCGGAAGATGCGGAAACGTTTTTGAAAGGATGTATCGGTGCTGATTACAAGGTGACCGATATTCGGGTTAAACCCGGAAAACGCACACCGGCAGCGCCATTTACCACCTCGACCTTGCAGCAGGAAGCATCTAGAAAACTAGGTTACGGGGTCGCCCGAACGATGCAGATCGCACAGAAGCTGTATGAGAACGGGCATATTACCTATATGCGTACTGACAGCGTTAGTTTGAGCGATACAGCTCTTGCTGACATTACGCAAACAGTGAGTAATTTCTACGGTGATCGATACCAGCAGTTCCGCAAATTCAAGAATAAGAACGAATCCGCCCAGGAAGCTCACGAAGCTATTCGTCCGACCTATACGAATACGACAACCGTTAATGACCCGGAATGGCAGCGGTTGTACGAACTGATCTGGAAGCGAACGATGGCCTCGCAGATGGCCGACGCCGAGCTGGAAAAAACCACGGTCAAGATCGAGATCTCCACGAACAAAGAAGAATTGACAGCTTCAGGAGAAGTGCTGAAATTTGACGGTTTTCTAAAGGTTTACCAAGAAGATAAAGACGAAGACGAACAGGAAGAATCATCAGAGGGCCTTCTGCCGCCGATGACGGTGGGCCAGTTTATGCCGCTGTCAGAACTCAGGGCAACGGAACGATTCAGCCGTCCTCAGCCGAGATACACCGAAGCCTCATTGGTTAAGAAATTAGAAGAGCTCGGCATCGGCCGCCCATCCACCTACGCGCCGACAATTTCTACGATCCAGAAAAGAGAGTATGTAGAAAAAAGAGACAAAGACGGTACGCCAAGACGTTACAGGATATTGGTATTAAAACAGGATCACATAAGCAAAAGGGAAGAATCTGAGAATACCGGTGCAGAAAAAGCAAAACTGTTCCCCACAGATCTAGGACTTGTCGTCACGGATTTTCTGAAACAATATTTTGACGTGATTATGGATTATGGCTTCACGGCCAAGATCGAGCAGGAATTTGACGAAGTCGCCGGTGGAAAGCTGGAATGGAACGTGATGCTTGAAGAGTTTTATGGCCCCTTTAAGAAAGATGTCGACAGAACCATAGAAAGTGCAGAACGCGTAAAAGCTGAGCGGATACTAGGCGTCGACCCGGAATCCGGAAAACCGGTAGTTGCCCGTATGGCCCGCTACGGCCCGATCATTCAGATCGGCAGCGTCGATGAAGAGGAAAAGCCAAAATTCGCAAAAGTCCCAACAGGACAAAGCATCGAAACCATAACGTTTGAGGAGGCGCTGGGTTTGTTCAAGCTCCAGGCTGCGATGGGCAGCTATGAGGGTAAAGATCTCTCGGCCGGCATTGGGCGCTTTGGCCCGTATGTAAAATGGGGAGATGAATTTGTTTCAATACCCCGCGGAACTGACCTCAATACCGTGGATACTGAAAAAGCGATCAGCTACATCAAAGCAAAACAGGTCGCCGATGCGCCCGTTGGTGAGTACGACGGAAAACCGATCACAAAAGGTACGGGACGCTTTGGGCCCTTTATCAAGTGGGACGGTTTGTTCATCAATATACCGCGCCGATACGATCTCGCCAACCTGACCCAGGCTGAGATGAACGAGCTTATCGAAGCAAAGGTCAGCAAAGAGGCAAACCGGTATATACAACGCTGGGAGTCTGAAAAGATATCGCTGGAGAATGCCCGTTGGGGGCCCGTCATCAAATTCGGCAAAAAGATCATATCCATTCCGAAAAAAGTGGATGGCACGCGCAGCACGGCAGAAGAGGCAGCTGCTCTGACTCTCGAACAGGTAAAAAAACTCATTGAAGCCGAGGTACCGGACGCTTTTGCAAAGAAAACGAGGGCTCCGGCTAAGAAGGCACCTCCGAAGAGAACCGCGAGGAATATTGGCCGATGACGTAAATGATCGGTTCGTCGAACTATCCCAAGTAGTACCACGTATATTCAAATAGTCGGTCAAGAAACACGCCGGAATTGCTGGCCATTATTCCTTTTGGAGAAAACCGTCAAAAAGGATGGTACAGTTAGGTGTTGCCAAAAAGAGGAATGTGGTTATAAAATGGCATTCGATAACGATAACGTAACATCTGACTGAAAGATTGAAAGCTCGATAACGGCTTAGTAGCATCGGTACGCATGAAAGAGAATCTCCAGTTCCTACAGGCATTTTTAAAGAATCCGGCCAAGGTCGGTGCGATAGCGCCGAGTTCGCCAGAACTGGCGGCGGAAATGCTGCAGGGAATTCACCCGGACGATCACAATATCGTGCTCGAACTCGGCGTAGGAACCGGAGCGATCACAAAATTCCTTCGCGATGTCGTACCAAGCAAAGCCTCCTACCTAGGCCTCGAACTCGACTCGAATCTGGTTAAAACCCTCAACGAAAACTATCCGGATATGAATATCATCTGCGGCAACGCAACTGATGCTTACTCGATCCACAAGGATTCGGGGCTCGGTAAGGTTCGCTATCTGGTTTGCTGTCTGCCATTCGTCTCACTGCCAAAAGAGATAAGCCAGGCTGTACTCGTCGAACTCCAGAAGTTCATGGACGAAGGCTGCGAATTGAGGATCTTTCAGTACGCTCACGGCTATTATCTTCCGCCCGCGATCAAGCTTCGCGAATTCATGAAAAACCGCTACGGCAAATCCCGCCGCAGCCCGCTCGTTCTCAAAAACGTTCCGCCAGCATTTACGCTGACTTGGTCGACGATCTAGCCAAAAATCTTAAATTGATCTCAAGGTATCGCGACGAATGAAACATTTTCGCCGCGATATTAGTATTACCTCTTTAAATTCACGAGACTATTTTCAGGAGAAATATTCATGTTACGACGCAAGATCTTAGGCGCAGCACTTATCTACGCATTCTTAGTACCGACTTTGTCCTTTGCCCAGGGAACAGCACCGGCAAAGGTTTACACCGCACCAGCCGCCGATATCGAAAAGATAAAAGATGAGGGAATGAACCGCTCGCAGGTGATGCAGACGCTTAGCTACCTGACCGACGTTATCGGTTCGCGGCTCACCGGTTCGCCAAATCTGAAGCGTGCCAACGAATGGACGCGCGACACGATGGCGAAATGGGGAATGCAGAACGCCAAGCTCGAAGCCTGGGGCCCGTTCGGCCGCGGCTGGGCTTTGAAAAGCTTCTCAGCCGAGATCGTCGATCCACAAACGCTGCCGGTTCTTGCCTTTCCAAAAGCCTGGTCACCCTCGACCAAAGGGCCGATAACCGGCGATGTGGTATTCGTCGAAATTAAGAAGGATGAAGATTTTGCCAAATACAAGGGCCAGTTGAAAGGCAAGATCGTGCTCATGTCGCCATCTCGCGAGCTAAAGGCGGATTTCGGTGGAATGGGTACGCGTCTATCCGACGACGAACTCGCGAAACTCGCCGCCGCTCCCGATCCGAACGACCCGAAAAAACCGGCAACTCCCGCGGTCGATTTTTCATCCCCGCAGATAGCTCCGCGTATCGCTCGCTTCATGCTCGGCCTGAAAATGATGAACTTTTTGGTCGATGAAGGTGCAGCAGTCGCTGTCGATAACAGCGGCGGCGGCAGCGGCGGTACGATCTTCGTTCAGGGTGCGGATGTGGCCCAGCCCATTCCGGCGAGCATCATGGAGTTTTTCACTAATCCCAACCGTCTGGCACCGCAGCAGAAAGCGGCCGAGGCCAAAATGATCCCGCAGATGGTCGTCGCGAGCGAAGACTATAATCGGATGATCCGCATGATCAATCAGGGCGTGAAGCCGAAAATGACGGTGAATATTCAGTCACAGTATTACGACGAAGACCCGATGGCCTACAACACCGTAGCCGAGATCCCCGGAACCGACCCGACGCTCAAGAGCGAACTCGTCATGCTCGGCGGCCACATGGATTCGTGGCACGCGGGTACGGGAGCGACTGACAATGGTGCGGGTGTGGCGGTCGCGATGGAGGCGGCGCGCATCCTTATCGCCAGCGGCCTCAAACCACGCCGCACGATCCGCGTGGGTCTGTGGTCAGGCGAGGAACAGGGACTTTTCGGTTCATCAAATTACGTAAAACAGCATCTCGGCGACGTGACCGGCGGACCGAATCTCTTTGGAGCGCCTGACCCGAGCGGAGCAAAACCGATGCTTGTGAAAGGCGCTGAATACGACAAACTGTCGGCTTACTACAATCTCGACAACGGAACCGGAAAGATCCGCGGCGTTTATATGCAGGGAAATTCGGCTGTTCGTCCGTATTTCGAAGCGTGGCTCGCTCCATTCTCCGATCTCGGAGCAAAAACGCTGACGATGTCGAACACCGGCGGAACCGACCACCTGTCGTTCGACCGCATAGGGCTGCCGGGATTTCAGTTCATACAGGACGTGATCGAATACGATTCGCGGACGCACCACTCGAATCAGGACGTTTTTGACCGCATACAGGGCGATGATATGAAACAGGCCGCGACGATCATGGCCGCGTTCGTCTATCAGACCGCGATGATGGACGAGAAAATGCCGCGAAAGGAATTTAAGTAAACCAAATTTGCGAAAACCTTGCCGCCCGGAAATTGAGAACTATCGTCATCGTTTCCGGGCGGGTTTTTCGTTTTTGCGGCTTAAGTCTAAGCGTTTACAATTCTTTACACTTTTTGAGCGTTTTAGCTTGCGAAAACAAGCGTTTTCAGACCTGTAGTTTGAAGTGTTTCTGAGGTTTTTGTGGTATAAATAGCTAAATCTGATTAAAGATCCATCTAAAATTTAGGAGAAATAATACTATGCTTCGACGCAAAATTGCGGGCGTGTTGCTTATTCACGCATTCCTGCTTCCGGCGTTCACGTTCGGACAAACGGCACCAAAAATTTACGAGGCTCCAAAGGAAGTCCTCGACAAGATCAAAGATGAGGGCATGAACCGTTCGCAGGTCATGAAAACCCTTGGATACATGAGCGACGTCATCGGCCCACGATTGACCGGCTCGCCTGGACTCAAGCGTGCGAATGAATGGACACGCGACCAGATGGCTAGCTGGGGCTTACAGAACGCGCATCTCGAACCGTGGGGCCCGTTCGGACGCGGCTGGACGCTGAAGCGTTACTACGCCATGGTTGACGGCCCGACAGCCTTTCCGATGATCTCATACCCGAAAGCCTGGTCGCCGGGCACCGACACGCTCATGCCGCCACCACCACAGGTCGATCCAAAAGCAAAAGGTAAACCGGCCGCTGCTCCGGCAAGCACCGGCACTGCTTTTACCGGCGAAGTTATTCGCTTTAACGCCACCAAGGAAGAAGATCTCGAACAATACAAAGGCAAGCTGAAAGGCAAGATCATCCTGATGAGCCCGACCCGCGAAGTAAAAGCGTGGCTCGAAGCTCCAGGCAAGCGTTTTTCGGACGCCGAACTTCTCGGCCTCGCCGATGCTCCCGATCCGGCAGCGGCTCGTCGCCCGGCAGGTGCTCCAGGTGGAGGCCCAGGTGGTAATTTTGCTCAGGCGGCCCAGTTCAATGGCCGCAGAATGAGATTCTTGGTAGAGGAAGGTGCAGCTATCTTGCTCGATGCCGGACGCGGCGATGGCGGAACGATCTTTGTTCAGGGTGCGGCAGCAGTTCCGCCTGCAACCACGACGCCGGGACAGCCAAACCCAACGGTGCGCGACAAAGCAGCTAAGGTGCCAGTTCAGATCAGCGCCGCCGTCGAGCATTACAACCGCATCGCCCGCATGGTCGATGCCGGTGAAAAGGTCACGATGACGGTCGATCTCGCAGTCGAATTCCAGGACGCAGATCCGATGTCATATAACACGATCGCCGAGATCCCAGGCACCGACAAAGCGGACGAGATCGTTATGCTCGGCGGCCATCTCGATTCGTGGCAGGCGGGGACCGGTGCGACGGACAATGGTGCCGGATGTGCCGTTATGATGGAGGCCGTTCGTATCCTTCAGGCGGCAGGACTAAAGCCGCGTCGTACGATCCGCGTCGGGCTGTGGACCGGCGAAGAGCAAGGCTTGCTTGGCTCACGTGCTTACGTTCGCCAGCATTTTGGCTATCGCGGTGACCCGAATGCACCCGCATCTGGCGGCGGAGGCGGTGGTGGAGGCGGCGGACAGAACCAGACGCCGCAGCCGCTGACCAAGCTTGCCGAGTATGACAAGCTATCGGCTTATTTCAACATCGACAACGGAACCGGAAAGGTCCGCGGCGTCTATATGCAGGGCAATGAAAGTGTCAGGCCGATATTCCGCAACTGGCTCGCTCCGTTCAAAGAAATGGGAGCAAACACGCTTTCGCTCTCGAACACGGGCGGCACCGACCACCTCAGCTTCGACGGCATCGGTTTGCCGGGCTTCCAGTTCATTCAGGATGCGGTCGAGTATGATACCCGCACGCACCACTCGAACATGGACGTTTTCGACCGTATTCAGGCCGATGACATGAAGCAGATGTCGATCATCCTCGCGACCTTTGTCTATCAGACCGCCATGATGGATGAGAAAATGCCAAGGAAGAATACGCCATAGAAAGGCGCGGCTAATTTAGCACTGAGAGGCTGTTTGAAAAGGCGGCCTCTTTTTTGCGCAAATTTGGGTGTTTAAGCAAAAAAATACGGTGATTTTTTATGTAAAATCACTTTTCGCCAAACTTTACCAAAAAACACCGCATAAAAAGTGTGAAACGTTTCACACTTTTACAAACTTGAAGGCTGAGAGGCAGATAAATACTGGCTTGCAGCGATTCACGTGCGGCCGCTCAAGCCAAAAACCGGATACCTGTAGGTAGAGGAGAACGCCGGGTTTTTGCGTGATTTACGTGCGATTGGTAGAGGTATTTGGCAGATTGGTCAAAGGTCGACCGGAGTGCCTTGTCGTCGCGCCACGAGCTTCCCGTCGGCTCCCAAAACGTTGCCCGCTTAGCACGGATTTATATTTGAAAACTCGTCGGAATACGCTAACATCGATCAATACAAGACTTGATCGCGGCAAAAACTATGACAAATATTCATTTCGAACGAGGGGCAATCGATGCCGGAGGCTGTATAAGCAATGGTTGGGAACTGGTAAAACGCAACCTCGGCCTTTATGTCGGTGCGGGACTGGTTGCGATGATAATGCTGAGCTGCATTCCGATCGTCAATTTCTTTCTTCTTGGTCCGGTGATGGGCGGTTTTGCGTATATCGTTCTCAAAGACATGCGCGACGAACCAGTTGATTTTGGAATGCTCTTTAAGGGCTTTGAAAAATTTGTTCCTCTGATGATCGTGGGGATAATTCAGGCAATTCCAGGCATTATCTTTCAGATAATTCAATGGACGGTTGATATTTCAAGGCTCGTAGGTGGGTCGGGAGCCGTTGATCAGACATTTTATCAATCTGGCGGAATTGAGCCGCTCCAGGCCGGCCTTGCGGCGGGTATATTTGTAGTATTTTTCGTCTATATTGTCTTCCAAATGATCTGGAATGCCGCTCTGATCTTTGCGATCCCCTTGATCGTGGAACACGATATTGGCGTGATCGAGGCGATTAAGGTTAGCTTTTCTGCCGTTTTCGGGAATCTGGGAGGCCTGGTCGTCCTCATGATATTGGGCGGACTCGTCGGTCTGTTGGGCTTTCTGGCGTTGTGTTTTGGGATCCTTGTAGCGATCCCGGTTGTCTGGGCGGCAAACGTTTTTGCCTATAGACAGGTATTTCCGAGAATTGACCAGCATTTTAATATGGCGCCGCCGCCGCCATCCGCTTACGGTTCCAACTTTGGCAGCGGGATGTAATTCCTACAGCGACAGCTCCATATAGAGCACGCCGTCGTTTGGATTGTCGTAATACGGTTCGATCGGGCGAAAGCCGTGAGTTTCATAGAGGCTCACGGCTTTTCCCATTTTTGGTGGAAATGTGTCGAGCCTTAATGCCCGGTAGCCGATCTCCCGTGCGTCTTCTATGACTTTTTCGATCAATGTAATTCCGATCTTTTGCCCGCGGAACTGGTCACGAACAAACAGCCGTTTCATCTCGCAGATACCGTCGCCGAGATTGCGCAATGCAATGCATCCCGCGAGCTTTTCATCGGAATATGCAAGATAAAGCCGGCCATTCGGCGGTGCATATTTACCGGGCAGGGCCGCAAGCTCGGCATCGAATCCTTGAAAACACAGGTCAAGCCCGAGCCATTTTTCGTATTCGCGAAAGAGTTCGCGGGCTGAAGCGTTCTGTTCGGCAGTCTTGACCTGGATGAACGTGAGCATATTGAAACAATAAAACCGGGGAATTTTTAACGCAAAGACGCCAAGACCGAAAAGTCGCGATTAACGCGAAAAAAGATATCTTTCCTTGCGTCTTTGCACCTTTGCGACTTTGCGTTGAAAATACTTGTTTATGGAATTAGCAGTCGAACAGTACAGGGTAGCGAACGAACCCTATTATTTGCCGGTCGGGCGTGAAGTCGAGCTTTTCGAGGCCGCCTACGCCGCCAAGCTTCCCGCCATGCTCAAAGGCCCGACGGGCTGCGGCAAAACGCGCTTTGTCGAATACATGGCGCATCGTTTGAATCGCCCGCTGATCACGGTCGCCTGTCACGAGGATCTCTCGTCAACCGACCTCGTCGGAAGATTTTTATTAGAGGGCGAAGAAACCGTCTGGCACGACGGCCCGCTGACCGCCGCTGTCCGGGCCGGTGCGATATGCTATCTCGACGAGGTCGTCGAGGCCCGCAAAGACACCGTCGTTATCATTCACCCGCTCACCGACGACCGCCGCCGTCTACCGATCGAGAAACGCGGAACCGTGATCGAGGCTCCGCCGGAATTCATGCTGGTCGTATCTTATAATCCGGGCTATCAGTCGATATTAAAAGACCTGAAACAATCGACCCGTCAGCGTTTCGTTGCGATGGAATTTGATTACCCTGAAGCCGAAGCCGAGACCCAGATCGTCGCCAAAGAAGGCGGCATCGACGAAGGCACCGCTGCTGACTTGGTTAAGATCGGCCAGAAGGTGCGAAACCTACGCGGCCACGGCCTCGAAGAAGGCGTCTCTACCCGCCTCCTCATCTACGCCGCCCAAATGATCGCCCAAGGCATATCACCAATAAACGCCGCCGAAGTCGCCATCTGCTCGCCGATCACCGACGACCGCGAGCTCCAGCGAAGTATCAGAGAGATCGTGACGACGATAATATAGAGGCAGAAACACGACCGGTAGGGAGTGTGTTTAGACTTAAATAAATCTTGTGAATTTTATCGTCTAAAAGTATCCTAAAACCGTTATGACGAACGAAGAACTGATAAAAGAGATACCCTCATTACCTTCAGAGATCAAAAACCGGATCGGGCGGATGATCGAACAATTTAAAAAAGATCAGGCTGCTGAGGAGAAGCTAGAAAAGAGAAGACCGCTGCGCGACGAGCCATTTTTTGGAATGTGGAAAGACCGCGAAGATATGAAAGACGGCGGGGCTGCATATATTAGAAGACTACGAGACGAGCAGTGGAATAGGCATCGAAGATGACCAAGATCATTGTTGATTCGGACATTCTCATAGATTTTTCTCGCCGGCGATGAGACTGCGGCAAGCTGGATAGAAGCCGCCGAGCGTGAATCAAACCTTCTTATAAGTTCGATGACTAAAATGGAATTGGTCATCGGAAGCCGCGACAAGCCTCACTTGAAGGAAACGCTGGAATTTCTCACCCGATTTAAGATCATAAGCATCAACGAGCAGATCTCAGACCAAGCCTCCGAATTAGTCGAACGATATTGTCTTAGCCACCGGCTCATGATCTCGGATGCAATAATCGCCGCGACTGCGTTGGTGCTTGATGAAAGCCTGATAAGTAGAAATCAAAAGGATTTTCGATTCATTGACGGCCTAAAGCTGTTAAATTACCCCTAATCGACGACCGAGAGTTACAACGGAGTATTAGGGAGATCGTGACGACGATAATATGATGCTCGGAGTCCCGCCTTTAGGCGGCCCTTACTCGTACGTAGAAGCCGCCTAAAGGCGGGACTCCAAGCGCAGAATGTTATATGTACTACTGGCGGCAACTCACAGAGAAACAACGCGAAGAAGTACTCGACTACCGGCGTACGCAGCGATATCCAAAACACTCGCCTCCACATTTTGATTCTGACAATGAACTAATTTATATCATCACAGCATCGTGCTATGAGCACGCACACATTATAGGAAAGTCATACATGCGGCTCACAGACTGCGAAGCCCGCGTACTTGCTGCCTGCGAGAAACATTGCTCAGCTATCTATGCGTGGTGCCTATTGCCAAATCATTACCATTTGCTTGTTAAGACGGCAACGATGAAATTACTGCGAAAGGAGTTAGGAGCATTTCACGGGCGATCGTCTTTCCAATGGAATGGTGAAGATAATACTCGCGGCAGACAGGTCTGGCACAATTGCTTTGAACGCAAGATGAGGTCTGAGCGGCATTTTTATGCATCGGTCAATTATGTCTTAAACAATGCCGTTCATCATGGCTATGTGGAAAAATGGCAGGAATGGCAATGGTCGAATGCGACGCAGTACCTAGAGGCAGTTGGGGCCGAGCGGGCAAAAGAGATATGGCGCGACTATCCGGTCAATAACTACGGAAGTAAGTGGGATATTTTTTAGCTTTCGGAGTCTTCGCTTGGAGTCCCTGCTTTAGCAGGTCAGCGCGCTCGGAGTCCCTGCTTTAGCAGGCTCTTTCTATACTCAAGAGGCCGCCTAAAGGCGGGACTCCGAGCGCTGAAACCCGTTGCCGCCTAAATCGAAAAAAGAGGCCCTTATGTCTATTTTCATAAGAGCCGTTTGTCACAATTTCGATCTCGAAACGTTTAGTTCGCGTCAGTCGGGATCAGCCCGGGAACCGGAGCGTCGATCTTATCAAGAGCATCTTTGTAGATCTTGATATAACCGCCGGTTTCCATTTTCTGCTTAGCCGCTGCGAGATAATCCGAGAAAACCGCCGCCCGCTTTTTCGAGACCATCGTTTCTATCAAACCGCTGCGCTGTTTGGCAAAATCGGCGGTGTTGGCATCTTCCCGCTTGTTTATTCCAACGATATACCAGTTGTCTCCAACCTTGACCGGCGTTTTGGTTACTTCACCCGCCTTCATCGCAAAAAGGGCGTCTTCCAGAGCCTCGCTCGTACCGGCAGTCGGGCCTTCGCCAAGCGGGGAACCTAGGATAAGGTTCTTCTGATCTTTGGCTGTCATGCCTTTGGCCGTTGCAGCAGCACCGAGAGCACTGGCGGATGCTGCACCGGCAGCGATCTGCTTGGCAATCTCCTCGACCTGCGCACGGGCCTTCTCAAGCTTCACAACGTCAACGATTTGAGCCTTGACCTCGTCAAACTCAGCGTCACGCGGTTCTTTCTTATCGGCGAGCATCGGGATCGCAAAGCCATTCTGGATCGGCGTTTTTTCACCGACATCGCCAACGTTTGCGAGCGGGCCGATGCCTTCTTCGAACTGCGGCGAAATGCCGATGCTGGGAACGTCATCGCCGGGCTTAACGTACGCGGTTTCCTTGACCATGTCCGCCGCCGACATGTTTGCCTCGGCAGCAAATGCCTGAGCGGTTTTCACCGGATCTTTGGTTTCCTTCAGCGAGGTGACGATCTTCTGCGCAAGTTCGGCCGCGACCGCATATGCTTTGCGGTTACGCAGGCTGACCTCGATCTCTTTCTTGGCCTGGTCGTACGATTTCGGCACGTCTTCGCCGCGGCGGAGAATGAAGTATCGTCCCTGATAGCTGATCGGCTCGGTCACATCGCCCGGTTTCATTTTGAGCAGACGCTGATACGGATCGTCGGCCTTGTTCGGATTTTCACGAACCGGGCCGGAGAGTTTGCCGCCGTTCTGGGCCGTTCCGGGATTCTCCGAATGGCCTTTCGCCAGGGTCGCAAACGCTTCTTCCGTTACGTTTGGCCCGTCTTTCTTAGCCTGTTGAACGAGTTCGGCAGCTTTAGCAGCGACCTGGCCGTCGAGTTCCGGCTTGGGAACGCGGAGCACGATCTCCTGGCCATTCACACCGGCAAGTTTTTTATCGGCGGGAAGGGCATCGTATTCGGTTTTAAGGTCGGCGTCCGAAAGCTGCAGCTTTTCACCAAGCTTGGCGGTGTTTACAAAAACGTACTTGATCTTCTTCTGCGGAACGCTGATGGCGTAGCTCGTTTTGTTCTTCTCAAAATACTCTTTCAGCTCGGCGTCGGTCGGTACGATCGTCTTGGCAAGTTCCGTGCTGTTTACCGCGACGTAGTTAACGTCGAATTTTGTGTTCTTTCGCTGAAAGTCGTTAAGAACTTCTTCCTCAGAAACCGTCACGCCCGAGGTCAGAAATGCGTTGAGTTTCTGGGCACTGATGTCGTCACGAACGCTCTGTTCGTAGGTCGCAATGCTGCCGAACTGTTCCGTTACATTCTGCTCGTAGACAGCTTGATCGAATGGCTTACCATCAGTGGATTTGTTCTGCTCTCTCAGTTTTGCGGCAACCTCAGCATCGCTCGCCGTTAGGCCGAGGCGTTCCGCCTCGACCCGCGTGATGCGGCTGCTGATCAGGCCGTCGAGCATCATCTTGGTCGGAAACGACTGGCCGCGGCTGAACTGTGCGTAATTTTCCTTTTGCCGGACAACCTCACCAACCGAGATCTTCTGGCCCGAAACCGAAGCCACCGTCTCGTCGCTTTGAGCGAGGTTTGCCGAGACCGCGTTGTTACGAGACGGCGTATAGAAAAACACAAGGCTGCCGACCATCAGGATGGCAAACAGAAAGAGAACAAAATTTCTCGTCTTCTCAAGACGGGTAAAAAACTTTAACATCGAAAAACACCTACACCTTTGAAATACTGATGAAATACTGACTTCTAGTCAAAAAGAGACAATCCGCAATTCTAACAAAATCAAGGCTGAAAGCCAATTAAATATGGGCTGTGCGCCCAGGTTCAGCTTCATAAATCACGCTTTTCTGAAGTAAAAAGGCTGACGATCGCCCTTATCGGCCGGATAGGTTGGCAAAGCCGGTCATTCGTGATCAGGGGCAAAAACCATTTCTGCTTGCGGTTTCTTCTCAATTCACTGATGATAAATGCATTGTAACTGCCGTTTTATGGTAAGCAAAAAGATCAATTCTGTCGGCATCGTCGTGAAGCCCGGGCATTCCGAAGCAAAAGCTACGGCCGCCGAACTTTCCAGGTGGCTGAAAAAGCATGACCTTGGCGAGTCATGCGAGATGGTGTCGGCCGGCGATATCTCGGGCGGGCGAACGCCGCGGATGAGAGCAGATCTGATTGTAGTACTCGGTGGTGACGGCACCATGATATCCGCCGCGCGGCTTGTCAAGGACCAGAACACGCTCGTTCTCGGCATCAATTACGGCAGTCTTGGCTATCTGACGGATTTCAGGATCGAAGAGATGTTTCCAGCCGTCGAGGCGATAATTGCCGGAAACTACGAGATCGATCGGCGAGTAATGCTCGAAGCCGAGCACTGGCGTGGTGAAGAAAAACTCGCGACGGGACGTATCCTGAACGATGTCGTAGTAAACAAAGCGGCTCTTGCCCGCATCATCGAGATCGACGTCAAACTAAATGAGCTTTTCGTAAATACATTCCGCGCCGACGGCCTGATCGTCGCGACACCGACCGGTTCCACGGCCTACAACCTCTCAGCCGGTGGCCCGATCGTTTATCCGTCAATGAACGCCGTCGTCCTGACACCGATCTGCCCGTTCACGCTGACGAACCGTCCGATCGTCGTCCCCGACAGTGCCGCGATCGAACTAACGCTCCACCACGAAAACGAAGGCGTCGTCCTCAGCCTCGACGGACAAACCGGCTACCCAATGCGAGCCAAAGACCGTGTCGTGATCAGCAAAAGCGAAACCACCTTCAACCTCGTCCAACCGGCGAACCGAAACTATTTTGATGTGTTAAGGGATAAATTGAAATGGGGAAGGTGATAATCCATCCTCAAGCCGCAATCTTTCCGAAATCCTTTTTTGTTATCTTTGGATTCTTCCTTACAAAAGAAACCACTTTTCTTCCATCCTCGATCGGCTTCCCCTGTATATCATCAAAGAACCTATCCAGATCGTAGTCAAATTCCTTCGCGATCTCGTCGCGAATACGGTGTACTTCTTTTATAACCTCGTCCTCAATCATCGATTCGATTCTCCTTTTCTAGTATTTGCTCCAAAGTGCAGATAACTGGCGGCTCATATCCGAATTCTTTACAAACATCTTCGATCCGCCTGTGGATAAATGCGTTTGCGATATGCCTAAAATTCAAACTTAGCAGAAAATCGATCTCGTGAACACAACAAACTGCAATATGCGAGGCGTCGATAAAAGCCTTCTCAGGCAAAATTCCGCGCCTTATGATCTCACCAGCCATTTTTCGCGCGTGGTCATCCGCCTCGATCAACGGAATACCTTTCGCTGCTTCCAGACGAAGTTTAGCCATAACGGCGTCTCCCCTCGAAATTTCCCGAATAACGATGTCGGAAACGAACAGTTGGAACCTCTTCCGATGGTTATTCCAAAATTCGGCAGCCAGCCGCTGATTCGCCTCGATGAATAGGTCACGACTGCGGCGAGCAGTGAGATAGCTGAGAATTGAGGTTTCAATATAAAGTTTAGGTTTCTTCATCAAATAAACTCACTTGATCATTTAGTTCCGGCTCAAATCCTTCCGGAAACCACTGAAACTTGCCCATATCACACTTTCCGGCTGCGTTAAATACAACGCCTTCGGCTTCGAGCAGTTCCTGCTGGAGATTCATCGGAATGGTGAGGCGTCCGGTTGAGCATTTGCCTTGAGAATTGATGACCCGCTGCCATGGAACGCCTTCGTCGGCGCCGTGCATGACATAGCCGATGGTTCGGGCGGTGTAGCCTTCGCCCAAGACGATGGCGAGCTGGCCGTACGTCATCACGTTTCCCGGCGGGATCTGGCGGACGATCGAATAGACGCGTTCGCGATAGAGTGGGTCGTTGACTGTATTCACATTAAATCTCGCGTAAAAACGTTCTCGCAGGCGATCCGTCTCCGGTCGCTCCGTCATATTTTAGAGGCGAACAGATCAGTTCGTAATCGCCTCCCGAAACCTCGCGAAGGTCAACGCCTTCCAAAATAACAACCTCTTTCTCAAGCAAAGTTATGTGCACCGGATGCCCGGGCGAGCCGCTTTTTTCGATTGAGAGATAGTCGATGCCAACCAAAACAATGCCATTATCGACCAGCAATTTTGCGGTCCCAGGCGTGAGATAAGAGAAATCCGTTCTAAATCCAAGCTCCGGTGTCGCCCAGAATGCAGAATTCTGCGTTTTGAAAAGCACCCGGCTGACTCCGGCCAGATCGCCAACGTGTTCGGGCTCGATGGCGATGACGTCGTTTGGAACCTCGATCACGCGGCACGGGCCGACGAGCTTCTGCGGATCGAGTTCGTGGACGCGTTTGGCTCCGTCGATAAAATGGTTCGGTGCATCGACGTGCGTTGCGGTGTGAACGCCGAGCGAGATCTGCGAAACGTTGGCCGACGAGCCCGCGGCAATCGCCTTGAACGAGTTGATCTCTACTCCCGGATCGCCCTTATAAATTGGAGTTTCGGCGCTTATCGCGACCGTTATGTCGTGTATTTTCTTCATTTTACCGCCGTGAATCTTCCGTTTACCTTGGTGAGTTTAGTGACCGCGTTTGCACCGACCTTACGATATTTGCTGTTCTCACCTGAAAAATATTTTTGCTTGTAGAACACGGGAACCGCGCCGGGTTTTGCGGTCAGTTTCCAAACCGAAACGGCTTCTGTATCGGCGAATTCTTCTGCCTTGTACCAGCCGATCCCTTTTGGAATACCGCCCGCGAACTCCATCAGATCGACACCAACGCCGCCTTGTCCCTGGTGCATTCCGCCCGAGTAGGCAAGTGTGAATTCATCGAGTCCGTTCTGATTGATGTCAGGTACAGCTCCGATGCCCACTGTCCAACTGCTGTCTGAAATGTAGCTGCCGACGACCTTTCCGCCCTCTATCAAAACGAGCCCGACCCAGCCAAAACCGTTGCCGGTCTGACAATATTGGTAGAAAGTAAGCATCTGTTTTGATGCGGGTTTTGAAAATGCGCCGGTTGCCGCGCCCGCAACCTCGATCGAGTCGGCATTGCATGTCTCTGACGAGATCGCTTTCTTCACCGCCGGCAGAGCCGAATCAAAAAGCGCTTGATCCGCTACGGATAATTTTACCTCCGCAGCTTCTTTGGTCGGATCGTTAACAACGACCGTTCCCTGAGCAAAAACGGATAAGCTGCAACTCGCAAAAACCGCAATGGCCAACGCCAATACTCTCGTTTTCATAATATGTAGAGGATAGTTCAAATGCCGTACGGCGCACAAGATTTGCTTTATTACCGTATTTATATTTACGCTTGAAGCTAATGGAGATAAAACACATTGAAAAAGGCGGTCGCGGGGCATTCATCGTTCGCGGAGATGGGAAACGCCTTGCCGAAATGGCTTACCGTAACGAAGGCGACACGGCGTTTACTATCGACCACACCGAGGTCGACGAGAGTTTGAAAGGCCAAAAAGTCGGTGACAAACTGCTCGCCGCAGCCGTCGAACATGCGCGGAAAAACAATTTGAAAGTTCACGCGACGTGCTCATTTGCTCTCAAAAAGCTGCACGGAAATGCAGAATACGCTGACGTTTTTGAGGATCAGTAGATGCATCAGCCACGCATTTCAGCCTCCAGCTACTCGAACACGGCGCCGCTCGTCTGGTCGTTCCTTTACGGCAAAAACCACGGCAAGGTCGAGCTGATAATGGACACGGCTCCGGCGCGTTCCGCCGAATTGCTAATGCAGGACCGCGTCGATGTCGCACTTGTTCCGGTTATCGCGTATCAAATGACCGAAGGCGTCCGGCTCGTTCCCGATGTTTGTGTCGGTGCGAGAGAACGAGTTCGCAGCGTATGTCTCGTAACCAAAGGCAGCGATTTGAAGGATGTTCACAGCGTTTCGCTCGATACTTCGTCGCGAACGTCAGTCGCCCTTACAAAGATCATCTTTCGCGAATTCCTTGGCTTCGAACCGGAATGGAAGGATGAAATGCCCGATATTGAAAAGATGCTCACAGATTCCGACGCAGCGTTACTTATCGGCGATCCGGCTCTCGTTCTTAGCTCCCCTCCTTACGAAGGAGGGGTGGCCGCCGCCTTGGGCGGACGGGGTGGTTCACTAGATTCGCGATATCGTACATTCGACCTCGCCGAACTCTGGCATCATCACACCGGTTTCGGCTTCGTCTTCGCGATGTGGATGACCCGCCGCGAAAGCACCTCGATCGATTTCGCCTCGGCTCGTGACGAAGGCCTCGCCCACATCGACGAGATCATCGCCAACTACGAGACTGACATTCACCTCGGACGCGATGAAATGCGGGAGTACCTTACCGAGAACATTTCTTATTCCGTCGATGAGTCGATGACCCACGGTGTGGAACTGTTTTTCAAATTAGCGGTGAAAAATGGACTGATCGCCGAAAATATGCCGCTGCGTTTCACCGGGTCAGAACTGCCAGCGTAAGCGGGCGGAACGTAGCCAAATGTAAGAGCCGTAAATAAATGATAATGCGAGTTGGTAGCGTTCGTTCCACCCGCCTACGCAGGCGGTTCTGACTAGAACATGGGCCGTTTCAGCTCTTCATAAAGAACCTTGTCAATTATCTTGCCTTCGTTTTCTTTCAGGTGATCAACCACGACGAGAGCCTGGTGAATGCGGAGATCTATGTCCTTTGGGCGTGACAGCAGATATAGTATCGAACGCTGTTTTCCCTTTCCGAGAGCGTGGAAAAGTTTGTCGCCTTCGGTGTCTTGCGTCAATACTTCCTCGAATTCCTCAGGCATCGGCAGGCCGTATTTGCTTTCGTCTTTGACGAGCACGACATCGACCACGTCGCCCGCGACCACGCCGACCTCGTCGCGTTTCTTCTTATTGACGATGATGTAAAACAGCTCGCCCCACGGCAGCAGCGCACATTGGAAAGCCTCGCCGCCATTGATCGAGCAGACCACGCGCTTGAATTTGTCTTCGAACTGGAATTTCGCGACGATCTCTTTCTCAACGATCAAAAAATGCCAGCCGGAACCGGTCGACGAGATCGTCAGCTCGGTTTTGAATTTTACTTGTTTTTGGGGTTTCGCCATTCGTGTTTGTTACGATGCTCGGATTCGATGCACAAGCCCGCGCGTAAGCAAGGGCGAATCGCGGAAGTTGAATGTTTCGCCCTTGCTTACGCGCGGGCTTGTGCATCAATCGGGTCGCTGTCTCTCGAACCGAATATTACTGCCCGCAACCAGTCGCATCGCCAGATGCTGTTCACTGTAAACAAATTTGCCGTCCGATCGTTTCAGCAGTTCGATTCCTGTCAGGCCGCGGACGATCCGGCGGTCGGGATCTTTTACAAAGACCACAAGCTTGAGCATCAACCGCTGATCGCCGGGCGACAGAGCATTAAATAGTTGCTCACCGTCCTTATCCTGACGCAGCACCTCGGCAAATTCCTCAGGCATTGGCATGCCGTATTTGCTCATGTCTTTGCTGAGTTCGACGCTTACATTATCTCCGACCTCGACGCCCAGGGCTTTTCTCATCTGTTTACCAAGTGTCAGAAAATAGTCGCCTTTGCTCGGAAAAAGCGAGCAATTGAACGGCCCGCCGCCATTCAGCGAGCAGATCACGCGGCGCAGGTTTCCCTTGAAGCCAAAGTCCGTAACCAATGACTTTTCGACCCGCAAAATGTGCCACGGCGGATCGCTGTCGGTGATCTCGACGGTCGAATTGAATTTTGCGTTCGGCACTGTATCCATCGCGTGTCTTACAGTTTAGTTTTGTATTTTGTTAAAATAAAGGCAATGAAAAGCGATATTCAGCCTATTTTGGATAAGGCCCTGGGCGGCGAACGCCTAACCACCGAAGATTGTACCGCTCTGCTCGAATCTAACGATTTTGTCCGCATCGGCCTCGCGGCTGACGAGATTCGCCAGCGCAAGAATCCCGGCGATGTCGTCACCTACATCATCGACCGCAACATCAATTACACCAACGTTTGCAACGTCGTCTGCACTTTCTGCGCATTTTATCGCCGGCCGGGAAAGCCGGACACATACGTGCATTCCATCGAAGAGATCGAAAACCGCATCGACGAAACCATCGCGCTCGGCGGCACCGGCGTGCTCATGCAGGGCGGTCTCCATCCTGATTTTAATATCGAGTGGTACGAGAATCTGTTACGCACGCTCCACGCTAAATATCCAAAATTCCAGCTCCACTGCTTCTCGCCGCCCGAGATACACAACATCTCGCTGATCTCAAAACTAGATTACGAGACGATCCTCCGACGTTTAAAAACCGTGGGCCTTAACTCAATGCCCGGCGGCGGCGGCGAGATCCTGGACGACGACGTCCGCAAACGCGTCTCGACGAAATGCACCACGCAGGAATGGCTCGATGTCATGCGTGCCGTTCACAAGGTCGGTATGATCTCGACCGGGACAATGATGTTCGGAATTGGTGATCGTGTCGAGCACCGCGTCCGCCATCTCGACCGTATCCGGGAGGTACAGGACGAAGCTCTCGCAGCGAAAGCCGTCGATCCAAACTACGGCGAGTTCACCGCCTTCATCCCGTGGACATTCCAACGCGAAAACACCGCCCTCGGCCGCAAGATCACCGAAGAACCGACCGGCATCGATTACCTTCAAATGCTCGCCGTCTCACGTTTGTTTTTAGACAACATCCAACACATCCAGGCAAGCTGGCTAACCCAAGGCCTAAAACTCGGCCAAACCGCTCTCCGCTTCGGCGCCGACGACATGGGCTCCATCATGATCGAAGAAAACGTAGTCTCCGCCGCCGGCGCCGACAACCAGGCCAACGAACGCGACCTAAGATACCAGATCCGCGAAGCCGGCTACGTGCCGCAGCAGCGTGACATTCTTTACAATTGCGTGAACCGCGACGACATCGATCGAGTTGATGTAAGTCAATCAGTGCCCCTAAAGAAATTGAGCGTTGCGTTTGCAGATTGATATGATTGTATCCCATATGCTACAGTAGAAATGATCGAGATTCGTCAAACAGTGCATTACAAGAACTGGTTCGAGTCTCTTCGAGATCGAAACGCGCGGTCGCGAATAGACACGCGCATTCGTCGCCTTTCTCTCGGAAATCCTGGCGACGTTAAGTCGGTTGGAAGCGGCATCTCGGAATTACGGATCGACTACGGGCCTGGATATAGGGTCTATTTTACTCGTCGGGGCGACGAATTTATTCTGCTAATAATCGGCGGTGACAAGTCTTCCCAACAAAAGGATATTGCGATGGCGAAGAAGATTGCAGTCGCTCTGTGAAGATATGCGTACTACTTCTAACGAAAAAGCTCAAACCTTTCCGTGGGATCCGGTTGATCACTTAAAGACGGACGAAGATATAGTCGCGTATTTGGAAGCGGCGCTCGAAGACGGTGAGCCATCGTTGGTCGCGGCGGTCCTGGGCGATATCGCTCGCGCTCGCGGCATGACAAAACTCTCTCGCGATACAGGGCTTGGTCGAGAAAGCCTATACAAAGCCCTCTCGCCCTCCGGCAATCCTGAGTTTTCAACCGTTATGAAGGTGATTGAGGCATTAGGGCTTCGGCTGCATGCATCGGCTATTAAGTAGTTCTCGCATTGGCTGACATGGGCTCCATCATGATCGAAGAAAACGTAGTCTCCGCCGCCGGAGCCAGCAACGAAGCCAGCGAACGCGACCTAAGATACCAGATCCGCGAAGCCTGCTACGTGCCGCAGCAGCGTGACATTCTTTACAACTACATTGATCGTGAGAACGCCGATTCTCTCGATAAAAGCGATTCGCTGAAGCTCAAACAGTTAAGCGTGGCGTTTGCGGATTGATTAGCCAGTTATGAGCGATATCTTGCCAATAAACTATATTTCCGCTAGTGAAGCCAGAAAACGACTGTCCAGTTTGGTTAGAAGGGTTATTTCGGGGGAATCGTTTATTATTACGGATGATAAAACAGGTGAACCAATCGCTGAGCTGGTTTCAGTCGCCGATAAAGATGAGGGTTCCATCACACAGGAGACTGAAATGTAGTTGCGATTTCCGTCACTAAATACCGAATCCAGTGATAAGGGAGACGAATAATATGTGCATTTTCAAGAGCATATCAATTTCAATTATTGCAGTGTTGATATTTGTGGCGCTGGCAAATGCGGCTGATTGGTCAAATACGATCGCGGCGGTTGTTTTGGATGACCGGCTGTATACGATCGAGAAAAGTGGGGCGCTTTATGGCGTGGATCTTGGGAATGGAAAGTGGGTTCAGATCGGGAAAGCTGAGTTTGCTAATACGCGACTTTTCTTTGCGGGGAACAGCAATCTGCTGACGATCGAGACTGACGGAAGCCTTTATCGGATAGATCCGTCGACGGGAGCGTGGGCACGAGTGGGCAAAGCGGGTGACTGGAAAGGGACGCTGGCCGGTGCGTTTGTAAACGGGCGAATTTATACGGTCGAATCGAGCGGTGCAATGTATGCGACGAATCCGGGAACAGGAGCGTGGGTTCAGGTCGGGAAATCGGAATTTGCCAATTCGCTGCGGCTTTTCGCGAGCGAAGATTCGTTGTTTTCGATCGAAAAGGACGGGAGCCTGTATTGGATCAGCCCTTCGGATGGTTCGTGGAAAGGTATCGGTAAACCCGGCGATTGGAAAAACACCACAGCACGCACAACCCTGAACGGTAAGATCTACACGACCGAGTCAAGCGGCGCACTTTACGAGACCAATCCGGCAAACGGCACCTGGCGCCAGATCGGCAAGGCTGAATTTGGCAAGACGCGGTTCCTATTTAGTGCGAACGGTTCGCTTTATTCGCTCGAAAACGGCGGGATCTATCGCATTAATCCGACGACCGGTGCCTGGGTCGCGGTCGGATAGGCCATGCCTCAGATCGTCCTCGAAACCTTTATCAACGCTCTCGCCGAAACGTGTTTCGACCTGATGCGTGATATCCGCATTCACACGGAAACCACTGCAAATACGAATGAAAAAGCCGTTGCCGGCATGACCGATGGGAGGATCGGTTTAGGGCAAACCGTTACGTTCGAGGGAACGCATTTTGGCATTCGGCAACGCCTCACCGTTAAGGTTGTCGAATTTGAAAGGCCGCGTTTGTTTGTCGATGAGATGATCGAGGGTACGTTCAAATCGTTCAAACACATTCATGAATTTTCGGCTCAGGGCTGTGGAACGTTAATGCGCGATACGTTGATATGGACTTCGCCATTTGGAATTTTAGGGCGAGTCGTCGATATTTTGCTGCTTGAGCGACATCTGCGGCGTTTGGTGAGCAACCGAAATGCGATGCTAAAGCAAATTGCTGAAAAGGCGGGAACGCAGGTGCCCTCGCCTGCAACGCCAGTTCCTCCGGCGTGACGATTTCTTACTTTCTCAATTTTAATAATCCCCACGTTCATCGGCGTCCTCAAAGCAGGACGCTTGCAGGCGAGGGCGCCTGCGTTCCCGGATTGAGGTCTGACAAATCTATTACAAACTGTTTCACTTGAAACTGTTAGTCTAATACTGTCTTTATTTTAGCTTCGTCATCATATTCTCCGAATGCAAAATGTAATAGAGTTCGAGCGGACCCGCCGAACGATCAATTGGCGCAACGCCATGATGGTAACGGTGTTTCATATCGTCGCCATAGGGGCTTTCTTCACATTTAGCTGGCAAAATCTTGCCGCACTCCTTATTGGAAACTGGATCGTCGGAAGTCTCGGAGTCGGGCTTGGCTGGCACCGTTTGTTGACGCATAGGAGTTTTAAAGCACCGAAATGGCTCGAATATCTGCTATCGTCCCTCGCCTGTATGTCGATGCAGGATCCGCCGGATAAGTGGGTGGCGACACACCGGATGCATCACGCGTTTACCGATACAGACAAAGATCCGCACTCGATCCGTCCGGGTTTCTGGTGGGCTCAGATCGGCTGGGTCGTCTGGGGCAAGGCTCAGGATCACGATCGGGCGACGCTGCAACGGTACGTTCCCGATCTGATGAAGGATCACGGCCACGCGCTCATCTCAAGCTTTTATCTCGTACCGATAATCTTATCGATCGGCGTGTTCTTCGCGATCGGCGGCTGGTCGATGGTCATCTGGGGCGTTTTTGCCCGTGTCGTTTTTGGCTGGCATACGACCTGGTTCGTTAATTCGTTAGCGCACATGTACGGCGGGCGGCCGCACGATACCGGTGACCTTTCCACCAACAATTGGTTTGTCGCGATTCTCACCTTTGGTGAAGGTTGGCACAACAATCATCACATGTGGCCGACCTCGGCGAGACACGGAACCGAGTGGTATCAGTTCGATCAGAACTGGATCACGATCCGTCTTTTCGAAAAGCTCGGCTGGGCAAAAAATATACGTTTATCTAACACCGAAAAGCCGCAGATCGAATTGAAACAAGCGGCTTAGAACTTTAAATTCCTAAAAATACTTTGCCGTTCATTTAAAGATTGATTATAGTGAGTACGATCGAGACACGCAGCACACTATTAGCTCGCCTGTTCGAAAAGCGATGATCAAAAGCTACACAGAATTTTGGGATTTTTATGTGCAGGAGCACTCGAAGCCGCTTACCCGCACGCTGCATTTTATCGGCACATCGCTCGGGATGCTGATGTTGGTTTGGTTCATCGGACGTGGTACGTGGTATTACTTTCCGCTTTGTTTTGTGATCGGATATGGTTTCTCATGGTTCGCTCACTTCGCGGTTGAGAAGAATAAACCCGCCTCGTTCAAATATCCGCTGTGGTCGTTCATCTCAGATTATAAAATGATGTGGTACATGATGATGGGACGGATGAACGCCGAGGTTGAACGGGTTCGATCATCTCATAGCGACTACTAGGTTAGATAATCTAAATTCCCGCGAAAAGTTCTCGAACCTCACAATGGAAATTCGGAAGGAGTGGCGAACTCAAGACATCGTTGGAGAATAGCGTCGCAACCAGCTGCAATTCAGAGTTTTGACGTTGAAATACTTCAATTTTTTCATTCCACCAATCAGCTATCCAATATTCTGAAACGCCGCGACGAGAGTAAAGTTTTAATTTTACCTCCCGGTCACGGCGCTCATTCTCAAAACCTCTAGAAACAACTTCTACAACTAATTCCGGTGCAGAATGCAATTTTCCGTCCTCTTCAAGCGCGGTTTGCAATTGCCTCCTGCTGATCCATACGACATCGGGAGCTACGTCGTTGTCTTCCGCAAAAATTAGCCCGGGAGCCATCGCCGCTGTTCCCAATCCACTTTGCCTGCTCCAAGTCTGAAGGAGCAAAAGTATGTTCATGCAGGCTTTCTGATGATGCCAATGAGGTTGTTTTGACACGTATAACTCTCCGTCAACGATCTCATATCGTTTACCGTTATCTGGAAACGCAGCTAGATCGGCCGATGTCCATCGCAAGGTTGTGTTTACTGCCGTCGTCATATTTGACTCCAAATCAATTACGTATTCAATTAGAAAAATACCACAAAATTACAATGGAGTTAGACAAAATTTAACTACAGACAGCACCAGAGATCAATTCCAGCGAGCGGTCAAACCGGTACGACACGCCAAAATGCCCGCCGTCGAATTCCTCGTGGATGTGGTCGATGCCGTAATCATTTAATCTCTTCGACAAAATCCTTGCACCGACATCGAGATTAAATTCATCGCTTTTTCCGGCATCGAGAAATAGTAGTTTCAGCGACTTGAGACTCTCTACGTGTTTTTCCACGAGCCGCACAGGATCGTGTTCCAGCCAGCGCTTCCATACGTCGTCACGCATTTCGCCGGTCTCCGGATCAAAAGGCAGATCGTAATCGGTTCCATTTGGCGAATAGCACGCGCTCATTCCGATCGTGTTGATCGCCGCGTGGGCGTCGCGGCCGTGCTTTTCGGTCGACCAGATCTTTGCCATGAATGCTTTTGGATCGCCGTTTATTACGCGGAAGGCTTTGGCAAAATCCTGCGGCAGGCAGTATTCGAAATAGCAGTCGCCTGCGATCGAGCAGATCATCGAAAACTGCTCGGCATGCCGCATTCCCATTATCAGCGAACCGTAACCGCCCGACGATTTACCCATCACAGCTCGCGAATCGCGCGACGCGAGTGTCCTGAAGCTTTCATCAACCAGCGGCACGATCTCTTGCGTCAAATAATCCTCGTATCTGCCTGTTGCTGTGGAGTTTATATACTGCGAACCGCCGTAATATGTGAAGCAGTCAGGCATGACGACGATCATTGGTTTGATCGTTCCGGCGGCGATGAGGCGGTCCATTCGCTCGGCGATGTTTGGCGTAAATGCGGTGTCGTTCATCAGCATCTGCCCTCGGCCGGTGAAGCCGGTCAGGCAATAGACGCTCGGATATCTTTCGCCGCTTTCTTCGTAACCCGGCGGTAAATACACAAATAGATCACGCTCGAACGGATCGCCGAGCGGGTTGTCACGAAGCACTTCGCTCGCGAAACGCGAATTTTGGACGTTACCTTTTGGTAAATTGGTTCTCAGCATAAAGTTCTTATTTTCGACGATTATATCGTAAACTGGGAAGGTTATGTTTTCCGGCGAACTTGTCAACGTTAATCCCAATAACCTCAACACGACCATCGAATTTCTGACGGCGATGATCACGCCTGCCCTTTTGATCTCGGCGACGGGCTCGCTTGTGCTTTCGACTTCGACGCGATTGGGTCGCGTAGTCGACCGCGTGAGGCAGCTCGAGGTCCGGCTCGGCGAGCTTATCTACGTCGAGGATAAGGAAGAAGTGCCGCTTTACGAAAAACGTGTCGAGGTTATCGTCGATCTGCTCGACAAGGTAACTAGCCGCTCGCGCATTCTACAGCGGGCGATGGGGACTTTCTATTACGGCCTCGGATTCTTTGTCCTCACGAGCGTGACCATTGCGATCGCCGGGCTATTCAACGTTTATCGCTGGATGCCGATCCCGATCGGTATTGTCGGGATCATGTTCATCTTTTACGGCAGCCTTCTGATGCTCAAGGAAACGCGTATGGCGACCGCGACCGTCAACGCCGAAATGGATTTCACGTGGGAACTCGCCCGTAAGGTCGCACCGAAAGAGGTGATCAACAAATACGCCAAAAAAGGTAGACACAACGGCATGGACACCGCCAAACTCAAGGAAAAACGTGAGCGCAAAGTATCTAACACTCTTGGCGGAGAATAAGTTTGAGAAGCGCGTTCTCGCGCTCGAAAACCTGCTCGCCCCCTGCACCGTCTGCCCAAAAGACTGCGGCAACAACCGGCTGAATGACGAGATCGCCGCGTGCTATTCCGGCCGTTTGCCGATCGTCTCAAGCTACACCGCTCATTTTGGCGAAGAACCATGTTTGTCGGGCACGAATGGGGCGGGGAACATCTTTTTCGGCAACTGCAATCTCCGCTGTGTCTATTGCCAGAATTACCAGATCTCACAAACCTGGAAAACGCAGAAAAAAAACGAGATAACCCACGAACGCCTCGCCGAGATGATGCTTGAATTGCAAGAGCGCGGTGTGCACAACATCGGCTTCGTCTCGCCCACGCATTTTGCACCGCAGATGGCTCGCGGCATTCTGCTGGCTGCCCAACAAGGCCTCACGCTGCCGATCGTTTACAACACGAACGCCTACGACTCGGTCGAGGTACTGCGGCTGCTCGACGGTATTGTTGATATTTATTTGCCCGACCTGAAATACGCCGATTCGGACGCCGGATTTCAGTATTCCAAGGTGCGCGATTATAAGGAACACGCCCGCGCCGCGATCAAGGAAATGCATCGTCAAATGGGCGACACGCTTGTTTTCGACGAAACGCGGACGTCCGCGTCCGCGAGTGGACCATTGCTCAGGAGCGGATTACTGATCCGCCTACTTGTCCTCCCAAACGACATCGCGGGCCTCGAAGACAACCTCCGTTGGATCCGAGACGAACTATCGCCCAAAACCGCGATCTCCCTCATGGCCCAATACTACGCCACCAACAAAGCCGCGACCGACGACCGCTACATCCTGCTGTCCCGCCGCATCTCCGAAGGCGAATGGTTCGAAGCCGTTTCTCTATTAGAAGATCTCGGAATGGAAGAAGGCTTCATGCAGGAATACAAATCGGCGTCGCACTACTACCGGCCGGATTTTAACGATGGGGACAAACCGTTTAAAGACATACGCGATTTTCGATAAAGGAAGACGCCATGGAAAAGAAAAATGAAATAAAACTGTTTGAAGAAAAAATGATTCGTTCCGTTTGGAATGAGGACGAAGAAAACTGGTATTTCGTAGTTTCGGATGTCGTACACGTTTTGACCGATACAGCCGATACAAAAGATTACTTGAAGAAGATGCGGAAGAGGGACAGGGAACTCTCAAAAGGGTGGGGACAAATTGTCACCCCCCTTCCGATCGAAACTGCTGGCGGGAAACAGAAATTAAATTGTGCTAGCGCGCAAGGACTTTTCCGTATCATTCAGTCGATTCCATCGCCAAAGGCTGAACCGTTTAGGTTATGGTTAGCCCAAGTAGGGTCGGAGCGCCTCGATGAAATGCAAGACCCTGAACTCACTATTGATAGAGCTTTGGAGCAATATCTAAAACTCGGCTATTCCGAAAACTGGATCAATCAGCGGCTAAAAAGTATCGAAATACGCAAAGAGCTGACCGACGAATGGAAACAGCGCGGAATGAAAGAGGGAATGCAGTTTGCGACGCTGACCGATATCATTACAAAAACCTGGTCGGGAAATAATACAAAAGAATACAAAACGCTCAAGGGATTAAAGAAGGAGAACCTTCGGGATAACATGACCAACACTGAGCTCATCCTGAACATGCTTGCGGAGGCATCGACCAAAGATATTTCTCAAGCGACCGAGCCGCAGACCTTTGACGAGAACAAAAAAGTAGCTCAACAAGGCGGAAATGTCGCACGCGTTGCGAGAATAGAACTAGAAGCAAAAACTGGAAAGAACGTCGTGACGGAGCTAAATGCTAAAACGGTATTGAAAGGAATTGCGGCATCTAAACGAAAACGGTGAATAAAATTTATACTTATTCTGGACATATACTCGGCCGGATTTTTACCGATGCGGATAAGCCGTTTAAGGATATTAGGATTCGGCTGGGAACGCAGGCGGCCTCGCCGGCAAGCGTTCCGCTTCGGGACGCTGACAAACCCAGTAATTATTCAACTTGAGAAAGTCTTATCTGCGTCACGTCGGAGGAACCGACGTTGCTAGCGAGGGCGCCTGCGTTCCAGGGAAAAACTATGAAAACAGGCGATAAAGCACCAAACTTTACACTCACCGATGGCGACGGAAACGACTGGACGCTCAGCGATCACAAGGGCAAACCGGTCGTTCTGCTTTTTTATCCGGGCGATAACACGCCGGTCTGCACGGCGCAGCTTTGTTCGGTGCGGGATCATTGGTCGGAGTATCAGGCGACGGGGGCTGAGGTTGTCGGAATATCGACCGACACGGTCGAGTCGCACAAAGGGTTTGCTGAGAAGAACCAACTGCCGCTGCGGCTTTTGTCCGATGCTAGCCGCAAAGTTTTCGGAGCTTTACGGAATGAAATCATGGCTGCCGGGACGGTCGGCTCGCGGTGTGGTGGTCACTGACGGTGACGGGAAGGTTGCGTATCACAAGGTGCAGGCTGTTAGCTTGTTTAAGCCTTCGGACGATGACGTTCTGGCAGCGATCTTACTGGCGAAGGGCTATTGACTGGAGGGTGAGCATCTTGCTCGCCCGTTTTCATGTGAATTGGCACCGAAAGAATCTCAACGCGGTCACGCCGGACGAACCGGCGTTGGCAAGCAAGATGCTTGCGCTCCAGTCTGTGATAAAATCACGGTATGGCTTTATTTGGTGATAAATTTAAATGTGGACGCTGCGGTCAGCGGGCGGAGCCGATCGGTTACGCGCCGATACCGACGGAATTGGGGCAAAAGATCGGTGAAGAGATGTGTCAGGGCTGCTGGAAAGAGTGGCTGCAAAAGCAGAATCAGCTCATCAACCATTTCGGATTGGACGTTTCAAACTCCGATTCGCACCAGTTCCTCTTCGACAACATGAAGATATTCTTCTACAACGAAGGCGTCGAGCTGGCTCAGATCGATACCTCGCAAGAGGGTAAGGTTAACTGGTAAATGGAACGCCGGCTTCCAGCAAATGCATGTAATGAAATACCTCTGGCTAATCCTACTCCTCGCTGGTGTCTGGTTTCTCGCGAGTGCCGCTACCACGAACGGCCTTCTCCCTAGCGGTCATGGATTTGGCAGGATATCGGAAATTATTCTAGGCATCGGCCTGATCGCCTACGCTATATTCCGCTTCAAAAAGAAGTAATTTTACTTCGCAGCCTTCTCGAACTTCAGCGAAACCGAATTCATACAATATCTCAACCCTGTCGGCTTCGGCCCATCGTCGAAGACATGGCCGAGGTGCGAGCCGCAGCGGGCACATTCGACCTCGGTGCGTTCGTAGCCGAGCAGTTTGTCGGTTTTCTCGACGACGTTCTTTTTGTTGATCGGCTGATAAAAACTCGGCCAGCCGGTTCCCGATTCAAACTTGGTTCTCGAGCTGAAAAGTTTGAGATGACAGGCGGCGCAATAGTAGTCGCCCTCGTCGTGATTGTCGGCATACTCGCCTGTAAACGCCCGTTCGGTACCTTCTTCGCGAAGGACGTGATACGCTTCCGCCGAAAGTTCTTTTTTCCACTCGGCATCGGTTTTGACGATCTTTTTCCCGTCAAAAACATCATCCGAACCAGGCTTTGCGGTGTTTCCCGCCGGCGTCGGCGCCGTCTCGGCCATCGGCTCCGTGACCTTTGCGGTTTCTGTCGCAGCCTTGCCTGCACACGCGAACCCGATAACAGCCGTGATGGCCGCCAGTATCAATAATGAAGTAAAAGTATGAACCTTTTTCATAATATTATAAATGTAGCGCATGCCGCTGACATTGTTACTATTCAATTCGGCGCTCAGTTTATTCCGGATTCGGAAACGCGTTTGCAGAAGCCCGCACGAAGTCTGGGCCATCCGTTTACACATTTGGAAACTAAGAGCATAATTCGTACGAATAACACAGCAGATGCAAAAGCAGCTCGAAAAAAAACACCCGCTCGCGATCCGTTGGATGCACTGGATCAATTTTCCACTCCTGACGATGATGATCTGGAGCGGGCTGCTGATCTATTGGGCTAATCAGGTTTACGCGATCAGGCTGTTCGGCTATGAGCTGTTCAAGTTTTTCCCGCAGCCGTTTTTTGATTTCCTCGGCATCCCGCAGCGGCTCGCCGAGGGGATGCAGCTCCATTTCTTTTTCATGTGGCTGTTCGCCGTAAATGGTTTGATCTATGTCGTTTACACTCTCGTATCAGGCGAATGGCGGTCGATCCTCCCGGTTCCGAGTTCACTAAAACGTGCGCCGCTCGTCGCCCTGCACGACGCGCACATCGTCAAAGAAAAACCGCCGCAGGGAAAATACAACGACGCTCAACGCATCGCCTACACGGCCGTTATTCTGATGGGCGTTGGCTCTGTTTTGACCGGACTTTCGATTTACAAACCGCTACAGCTATCATTTCTAACAACGCTTTTCGGCGGTTATGAATGGGCTCGCTGGATACATTTTTGGCTGACGATCAGCTTTGTTTTGTTCTTTTTGGTACACGTATTTCAAGTGATTATGGCGGGTTGGAGCAATTTTCGTTCGATGATCACGGGCTACGACGTCATTGACGCAGTTGAACCAAAACCTGAGCCGGCCGCGAGCGAGGAGGCAGCAGTATGAGCGACGACAAGAAAGAAATATTGCTGGAAAAGGTGCGCGAATTCGAAAAGCGGACCGGCCACACGGTCGATTCATTTCCCGCGGACCCGAACAATACTGCGTCGATCCTCAACGAAAAACGCCATCTCAGCGAACCGCTTTCACTGGAAGATGCGAAAAAGCAGATGTCCGCGCGTTCGCGCCGCGGTTTTCTCGTCGGTGGTGCAACAGCCCTGATCGGCATATTTGGCTGGCGTTGGATGAGCGACGAGACGAAGACCAGCCTCTACCGCAAAGCGTTCGAATTCAATGAAAAAGTCAGCCAGGTTTTTTTCCGTCCGAGCCACCTTGCGGCCGATTTCCCGCCCGAACGTGTGACTCCGATCAGAACCAACGGTTTCGAAGGCCTCGAACAAGAGATCGACCTCGCCGCGTGGACGCTTACAATCGCAGGGCTCGCGGGACGTGCCGACGATCTCATCCTGACAATGGCGGATATCAAAAAGCTGCCGCGAACCGAGATGATCACCGAATTCAAATGTATTGAGGGCTGGAGTACGATAGTGCATTGGGCCGGCGTGAAATTTTCTGATTTTGCGGCGGTTTACAAACCAAAAACCGCGAGCGGTGCTCCTCCCGATGTTGCCGGAAAGCCCGAGGAACTGTTGCCCTACGTCGCCATGTCAACACCGGACGAAAAATACTACGTCGGCTGGGATATGCCGAGCATCATGCATCCGCAGACGCTGATCGCGTACGAGATGAACGGCGAACCGCTTCGCCCCGAAAACGGCGCTCCGCTGCGTATCGCGTCGCCGACCAAATTCGGCATCAAGCAGATCAAACGCCTCGGGCGGATCGAATTCACGAGCGAACGCCCCAAAGATTTCTGGGCGGAATATGGTTATGATTGGTACTCAGGGCATTAGTATTAATGCAAAAGCCCGCGCGTGAGCAAGGGCGAAACACTCAACCTGACAAATACGCCCTTGCTTACGCGCGGGCTTTTGCATCGAACGATGATACTCGACCGGCTTGAGATCATAAACGAGGAATTTCACGCCACGCAGGTCGAGTCGGCGACGCTCGACCTGTTATTGGCCGAAGGCTGGCGTCATTTTGGGACGCATTTTTTTCGCTATAATTACGGCATCTACGAAAACGAGATCCGGCGCGTTTTGCCGCTGCGAATTCGGGCAAACGATCTGCGATTTTCCAAAAGCCAACGCCGCGTGTTAAGCCGTAATGCTGACCTGGAAACCGATATCGTTCCTCTCGCGATCACGCCCGAGATCCACGACCTGTTTCACCGTCACAAAGCCAGATTCAAATCCGGCGTCCCGGATTCCATCTACGATTTCGTCGCCCGCGAGCCAAACGCACCGACCGATTGCCGCTGCGTCATCGTTCACGAAAGCGGAAAGCTCGTCGCGGCCAGCTTCTTTGACGTCGGCAGCGAGTCGGTCTCCAGCATCTACGGCATCTTCGACCCCGAGATGCGCTCACGCAGCCTCGGCATCTTCACAATGCTCAAGGAAATAGAATTTGCCCGCGAAAACGCCAAACCGCTCTACTACCACGGCTACGCCTACGAGGGCGAGTCATTTTACGATTATAAAAAGCGTTTCGGAGCGCTTGAGATCTTCGACTGGAACGGAAATTGGACTGGAGGGTGAGCATCCTGCTCGCCAACGCCGGTTCCTTGAGATCTCCGGCGCCGTCAACGTCCTCAAAGCCGGACGCTTGAGGATGTCTGAAAAGTTCGAATCACGGCGGCGGAGCCGCTCAAAGATAATAGCCAGACGTGAAACGTCTGGTCGTGCCGCCGGAACCCCGTCGCCCTGAAAGGGCGAAAGAACGGGCGTCTTCCGCACTTTCAGTGCGGAGAAATCAGTTTCCGCCCGTCCAGACGTTCCACGTCTGGCTAGTATCTCTAGGCCGCTCCGCGGCGAAAATTCGGACTTTTCAGACATCCTCCTCCAGTCAAAAAACCCCCGATTCATTCGGGAACAAACGAAATGACACGAAAAAACACAAAAAAGGTCACAAACGGGACAATTTTAATGTTCTTTTTGTGAGGTTTCGTGGTTATCTTCCTCTTACTTTGACTTTTCAGACATCCTCACATCACGCCGCTCTTTCGTTGACCCTCATAGCTAACGTATTATAGAAATAGTTCACCACACATTCATAGCCACATAGATATGCCGCATCAAACTTCAATACCCACGCATTCCAGATTCGTCCGATCGGCATTTTTGGTTTTCCTATGTTCGCTATGTTTCTATGTAGTCGAGATCCACGCCCAGGAATTCAAAACCCTAAAGGACGGCATCGAGTACGCCGAGGTCACAAAAGAGATCAGCGGGCTCAAGGTCAATATGAACCTGCTCCGACTCGATCTCAAAAAAGTCCGCCTCGACGTCCACCACGCCCTGGACGCGGCTATCGGCACGGAGAAAACCTCGTCTATTGCCACGCGTCACGGAGCATTTGCGGCGATAAATGCGGGATTTTTTAGGTTGGATACGAGCATCTGGGCAGGTGATGCTGTCGGAATTCTGATGATTGACGGCAAACTTCTTAGTGAGAGCAGTCAGGATCGGACAGTGCTTAAGATTAGCAACGTGCCCGAAACGTCAGTAGAGATTGTAGCTCCTAAGACAAAGATCTTCTTTAGACAGGGGACTCGAGAAATTGAGATATCTGGGATCAACCGAGAATTGAAAAATGACGAACTGGTTCTATTTAAGCCCGAATTTCAAAGGACTACGCTCACGGGCTTCGACGTAAAAGAGGTCGCGATTGAGAAAGGTGAGGTTGTTCACATGTCGGCCAGTGGTAATACACTAATTCCGTCGGCTGGCGTTGTATTGTCGGCAAGCGGTGCGAGACGAACAGACCTCCTCGCTTTAAAGATTGGCGACAAAGTGACCTTGGGTGAGCGGTTTGAACCCGTACCCGGACGAACCAATGGACCGATGTTTTTGGTGAGAACCGTTGAGGATATGGTTACAGGTGTTCCGCAATTAATAAAGGACGCCAAGATCGACATCACGTGGGAGCAGGAAAAATCCTCAAAATCCTTCGTCGAAACCCGCCACCCACGAACCGCAGTCGCAAAACTTAAGGACGGCAAATTCCTGATGATCACGGTCGATGGCCGGAGTGAGTTGAGTGGCGGGATCGGGCTGCAGGATCTGGCGGAATATCTGCTTGAGCTAGGTGCAACCGACGCCATGAATCTCGACGGCGGCGGCTCGACCACGATGTTCGTCGACGGCAAGGTCGTCAATCATCCCTCAGACAAGGAAGGCGAACGAAAGGTTAGTGATGCTCTGCTCGTGACCCTTCGAACGCCCGCGAAAATCAAAAAATAACCGATCCTGACAACCTTCGTTGATTTTATATAAACAAATCAGATTAGTTTCACGTATGCAATTATGTTGCATATCTATACCAGATATTTTAGAATGCAGAAATGAAAATGACGATCCGAACCCACACAATTTCTTCGCGCGAAACACATCGCCGCAACCGCAAAAATGTGCGCGCGGCGTGGGACAGTGGGACAAGCGGTATTTTTGGTCTTAAAGCTCGTAGTTTCAATAACTTACACTGTCCCACAACTGTCCCACGCGGTGGTGTTTGTATAGGCAAGTCATACATTTTGTATTACAAAATGTTACATCTCGAAAAAAACGGAGGGTTTCCCAATGCGAAAAATAGTCAATATATCGATGCCAGCTATACTCCATCTCTCTGTGGAGCAGCGGGTTGAGCACAGCAACTTCAGCTCGGTTAGCGAGTACATTCGCGATCTGATCCGCAAGGATCTGCAGAGCCTCGAAAGGCAAAAGGCCGAATACGTCGATCGCGATCTTCGCTACCGCCGCGAGGTGCTGGGCGAGTATCACTATAGATAACCACTTTGGCGATCGGTGCGTATATGTTAAGTTCAGGTCAAAACAATTTCTCAAACGGAACGTATATATGATGAATCGAATCCTCGTCTCAGTACTTATCGTCCTGTCTTTCTCGCTCGCCGGTGCCGCCCAGACGCCGCCGAAAAAGACGATCGCGTCGGTCACCGAAAAGCTGCAAAAGATCGACGGATTTATGCCGCTCTATATCGATGCCGACGCGGGCAAGATCTATATCGAGATCTCGCGGTTCAACAAGGAGTTTCTCTATCTCGTCAGCCTGCCGACCGGCGTCGGTTCGAACCCGCTCGGGCTCGACCGCGGGCAGTTGGGAACGACGAAGGTCGTGACATTCGAGCGGGCCGGGAACAAGATTTTGCTCATGCAGCCGAACTACGAATTCCGAGCCCTCGGCGGCGATCCCGCACAGCGAAAATCGGTCGAGGAATCGTTCGCAAAATCCGTAATTTGGGGCTTCCGAGTCGAGGCGGCGGACGGTGACAAGGTTTTGGTTGATGCGACAAACTTCCTCATCCGCGACGCCCACGGCGTTGGGGAACGGATAAATCAATCACGCCAGGGCAGCTACAATTTCGACGAAAGCCGCAGTGCACTCTATCTGCCAAATACCAAGGGCTTCCCTAAAAATACTGAGATCGAGGCGACTATCACGCTCACGGCTGGCGGCGATACCAACAATCAGGTCAATCAGGTCACACCGACCGGCAAGCACGTAACGGTCCGCGAACGCCACTCGTTCGTCGAGCTGCCCGACGACAAATACAAACCGCGAAAGTTCGACCCGAGGACCGGCGGCATCGGTTTCAGCTTTTACGATTACGGCACCGATATTAACGAGGACCTCGAAAAACGCTGGATCCAGCGCCATCGCCTCGAGAAAAGAGACCCGAATGCCGCGGTGAGCGACCCAGTAAAACCGATCGTTTATTACGTCGACAACGGTGCTCCGAAAGCAATTCAAGACGCTCTGATCGAGGGAGCTTCGTGGTGGAATCAGGCTTATGAGGCGGCTGGTTTTCGCAACGCATTTCAGGTCAAGGTCCTGCCGCCGGACGCCGACCCGATGGACATTCGCTACAACGTCATCAACTGGGTCCACCGCTCGACACGCGGCTGGTCGATCGGCGACAGCGTGGTCGATCCGCGAACCGGCGAGGTCTTGAAGGGCGACGTAACGCTCGATTCGCAGCGGGCACGCCAGGATTTCCTGCTCGGAGCCGGAATGTCGCCGCAATACAAGTCGGGTTTGGCATGCGAATTCGGACTGATGCCCGATGTTGACTATCTCGCCGCAGACGATTCGGCTCCTGAGATCACGGCGATGTCATACGCACGCATCCGGCAGCTCTCGGCACACGAAGTCGGCCACACGCTCGGGTTTACGCACAACTTTGCCGCCAGCACTTACAACCGAGGGTCGGTGATGGATTATCCCGCTCCGCTGGTTCGTATCGTCAATGGAAAGCTCGATTTTTCCGAGGCATATGCCGTCGGCATCGGGGCTTTTGATAAGTTTGCGACCCGATACGCCTACGCCCAATTCCCTCCGGGAGCGAACGAGGACGCCGAGCTTTACAAGATCGTTTACGAAGGCATCGCTTCGGGCATGCTCTTCCTCGGCGATCAGGATGCACGGCCGGCAAATGCGGCAAACCGCTTTGCGAACCTGTGGGACAACGGCCCCGACCCGGTCGATTCGCTGCGGCACGAGATGAAGGTCCGGCGGATCGGGCTCGATCAGTTTGGCGTTAAGAACATCCCGGTCGGAACACCGATGTCGTTCCTCGAAAACGCGTTCCTGCCGCTCTATCTGCACCATCGGTATCAATTGACCGCCGCTTCGAAAACGATCGGCGGAGTCGATTATACCCACGCAGTTCGCGGCCCGGCAGGACCTGAGCCTTCACCGATCGCCGGAATTGTTCCCGCCGACAAACAGCGAAACGCTCTCAAAGCCGTACTTGAGACGATCGACCCGAAAGAACTTGCGATCCCCGAAAACGTCCTCAGCCTTATCCCGCCAACAGCTTACGGCTATGGTTCGGGACGCTCGGAACTATTCCAGAAGCGGACCGCACCGATGTTCGACCCCGTCGGAGCCGCTGAGATCGCTGCGGATATGGCGGTCGGTGCTCTGCTCGAACCAAGCCGGGCGGCCCGCACGATCAACCAGAACGCGAGGAACAAATCTAATCCGCATTTCCGCGAAGTTGTCGATGCACTGATGAAAGCAACGTGGGGATCGGCAATGCCCGCCGATGCAAATCAAGCGATGATAGAGCGAGCGATCCAAAGCCTCGTGGTCTCGCGGCTAATGGACCTCGCTGCAAACGAACGTGCGCAGCCGCAGGTTCGCTCCGTCGCATCCGATGCACTTCGCTCGCTGCTCGCGACACTAAAACGCACTCCGACAACCGGCGACAGCGGAGCACATTACCGCGCGACCGCCGATGACATCGAGCGATTCCTGACGCGTCCTGACGCACCGCGCAAGCAGACGTCACCGCTCACGACTCCGCCGGGAGACCCAATCGGATAGGTCGGTGTAGATCTTTGACAATTTTAGGCGGCGATCAACGGGTTATCCGGTTGAGATAGCTGCGAACCGCTTCGGGCGAGAAGTCATTCGAGATCATGCCGATGTAGTTATCAGGCCGCAGAATGACGAAGAACGATGCAGCCGTACCGAAGATCTCGGCCACGTTCGGATACAGCGGAAGAACCGTGCTGTCGATCATACCTTCCCACTCGCGCATCAGGTCGTCCGGCAGCGAAGGTATCTCGGTTTGTCCGTCGTGAAAGACGACGAGATGAAAGACCGGTTCACGCAGCCGGTCATAGATGCTCGCCCCGTCGATCTCGAACCACGGCATCCGCATTCCGGCCTTGATCTTAAGATCCCCGATCGTCTCGGCAAGCGACATCTTGCAGTAGTTGATAGCGATCTGCGAGATACGCGGAAAGACGAACCGGCGGACGATCGATAGCCGCGTTATGAATTTCGCGATGTTCGGAAATACGTGCATCCGCACGAACGCCGCGACGGGGTTCGGATCCGCGACCAAACCAAAAAAGCGATCGGTCGTGCGGGTCAGCGTTTTGGCATTTGGCAGACGCTCTTCGTTGTAGGTGCTGAGGAGTTCGCCGCTCGCCTTGCCTTTGACGGCCATCGCGAGTTTCCAGGCGAGGTTGTAACCGTCCTGAATGCCGGTATTCATTCCCTGAGCACCGGCCGGCGAATGTATATGAGCCGAGTCACCGGCGAGGAAGCAGCGGCCGACCGAGAATTTGTCGACGTGGCGTGTGTGCACCTTGTAGGTCGAGAACCAATGGACTTTTGTGATGTCAAATTCGATCTGGGCGTCGGTCCTGAGCTGCTGCTCGATCTCTTCGTACAGGATATCGCCCTCGTCCTTGGCAAACTCCTCGGGAAATGTGCCGACGATGCGGTATCGGTTATCGCCATTCATGCTGAAAACGACCAGCAGGTTATTTTTCATCAAGAAGGCAAAGAGGCCGCCAGTACCGTATTTCCAGTCGATCTCGACATCGGCAACGTAGAACATCCGCTCGAACGTGCTGCCCGAGAATTCAAGGCCCAGCGAATGGCGGACGAGGCTTTTGGCGCCGTCGCAAGCGGCCAGGTATTTGGCGTTGATCTCAGTGGCGGTAGCGTCAGAGTCTTTGATAGTTGCCGTCACACCGCTTTCGGTTTGGGCGAAATTCGCGAGTTCCGTCTGCCATTGCACTTGGCGGCCGCGATCTTTAATAAAGTCGTGGAGCAGCGTTTCGTGTTTGCCTTGCTCGACGATCAGAACATACGGATATGGGCTCATTCCAGATCCGAGGTCCTGAAAGTCGATCTCGCCGCGTTGCTCGCCATCGACAAAGAGCTTCGCTCCGCCGGCTTTGGCACCGAGCGAGATGAGCTTGTCGGCAAGTCCGATCTGCTCATAGATCTCAAGCGTCCGGGCCTGCACGCCGATGGCTTTTGAGAACGGCGTCGTCGTTTCCTTTTTGTCGATGATGACAAAATCGACACCGTATCTGATCAACTGACACGCGAGGGCCAAACCAGTCGGTCCGGCTCCGATGATGAGAACGTCTGTATCCATGACGGCAGTTTAATAACTTTTGTTGGTTTTATAAACAAATTTCGAGCTTTATGACTAAACTTAAAATGCCTTACTTCCAACGAAGCTCCGCTTCCAGCCGTTTGATCGCATCGACCATCGGATTGTAAGCGATGGTTTTGTCGCTGACGTTGCTCATAGGCGATCGCGTGCCGCCGTTGTAGGCGACGGTTATGGTGCAGTTGCTGACGTTGATCATCGTACCCTCTCGCCAGTCTTTGAAGGCCTGGTTCGAGACGATCTCCTGAGCAAGCTGAGCAAATTGCTCAGGCAAAACTCGCGCGGTCGTCTCGGTTCGCTCGACCTCGCGTTTTCCTTTGGTCGTCTTATCCCAACGGCTAACTACGACCGTACGTGTCGCACGGCCATTGCGATCGAAAGTTATCTTGGCGGTACACGGTGAACTTGAGCTGCCGATCCCGTCCTGATTTCCGAAATACTCGTTATAAGTCTGTGCACATTTGTTCCCGGCGGGGAAGTAACCTGGATAGACCGTTTCAATACTGATGGAATTTACGTCAGACGCTTTGATCTCGGGATTCGGTATTTCCGCCTGCGGAGTTCTCATTGGAGATGCGGCCGGCGTTTGCATCGCGTTTGCATCAACCGTCGCGGCTTTTTTGGCGTAAAAGTAGAAGAAAAAGACGCAGGCTGCCGTGGCGAAAACTGCTCCGATGAGAGCCGGGAGAATTATCGAAATTAATACTGAATTCTTTGCCATGGCCGTCTAAAAGTTTAGAACCAGCTTGTCGTACGCCACATCGACCTGCACGCTGCCGCCGTCGGTTAGCTTGCCGAACAGGATCTCACTGGCGAGCGGCTGTTTGACCCTGTCGTGGATAAGCCGCGACATCGGTCGGGCGCCGTAGCGGGCGTCGAAACCGTTTTTCGCGAGCCATTCGCGAGCTTCTTCCGTCAGTTGGACGAGGACTCGTTTCTCTGCGAGCTGGCCGTTGAGTTCCTTGATGAATTTGTCGACGATCAGTTTGATCACGTCGAGATCGAGTGCCTTGAAAGGCACCCACGCATCGAGCCGATTACGGAACTCCGGCGTGAAGGTCCGCTCGATCGCTCCTTTGGCGTTTCCTTTTGTATCAGATCCGTTGCGGAAACCCATGCCGCCGCTTGATAGCTCGCGGGCACCGGCGTTGGTGGTCATGATGAGAATGACGTTGCGAAAATCGGCTTTTTTGCCGTTATTATCGGTCAGCGTCGCGCTGTCCATGACCTGAAGCAGCAGGTTGAAAAGATTCGGGTGAGCCTTTTCGATCTCGTCTAAAACCAAAACGGCATGCGGCGTACGCATTATCGCCTCGGTCAGCAGGCCACCCTGATCGAATCCAACATATCCCGGCGGGGCGCCGATCAGCCGCGAAACGGTGTGTGGTTCGGCGTATTCGCTCATGTCGTAGCGGAGGAATTCGACGCCGAGTGTTTCGGCGAGCTGTTTCGAAACCTCGGTTTTACCGACGCCGGTCGGGCCCGAGAACAGGAACGAGCCGACCGGTTTTGTCTGGGCCCCGAGCCCGGCCCGCGAGATCTGGATCGCATCGACGATCTTGTCGATAGCCTCATCCTGGCCGAATATCGTCTTCTTAATATCTTCGCGAAGCGTCTTGAGCCGCACCTTCTCATCCGCAACAACGGTCTTCGGCGGAATTTTTGCCATGCGGGCGATGGTGTTCTCGACCATCTGCACGGTCACTTTCTTTGGCCGTTTACTGGCTGGCAGGAGTTTTACCGAGGCTCCGACCTCGTCGATAACGTCAATTGCCTTGTCCGGCAAAAAGCGGTCATTGATGTATTTTCCGGCGAGTTCCGAAGCGGTTTTGAGCGATTCGTTTGAATACTTTACTCCGTGATGGGCCTCGTAAAATCTCTTGAGGCCTTTTAGGATCTGGAAGGTCTCGTCGACCGTCGGCTCATTGATATCGATGCGTTGAAAGCGTCTTGCAAGAGCACGGTCGCGATCAAACGCTGCCTTGTATTCCGCATGAGTCGTCGAGCCGATGCAGCGAAGGTCACCAGCCGCAAGTGCGGGTTTCAGAATATTCGACGCATCCATCGAACCGCCCGAAACGGCTCCGGCACCGACGATAGTGTGGATCTCGTCGATAAACAGGATAGCGTTATCTTCCTGCTTGATCTCGTTGATGATTGCCTTGAACCGTTGCTCGAAATCGCCGCGATAACGCGTTCCGGCGAGAACAGCCCCCATGTCGAGAGCAAAAACCTTGGCTCCCTGTAAAACCTCGGGAACGTCGCCTTCGCTGATCTTGAGAGCGAGGCCCTCGGCAAGAGCGGTTTTTCCGACGCCGGGCTCGCCGACATAGAGTGGGTTGTTTTTCTTGCGTCGACACAGCACCTGAATCGTGCGTTCGATCTCGGCATGGCGGCCGACGATCGGGTCGATCTCGCCCGCGGCGGCCTTGGCGACCAGCTCGACGGTAAAGCTTTCGAGCGGATTCTTGCGCGGCTGCGCACCCATTCCTTCGAAATCGTCATCGTCGTCGATGCCGTCCGGCAGCATGTCGTGGTCGATCTTTGAGATTCCATGTGAGATGTAATTAAGGATATCGAGCCGCGTAACTCCCTGCTGCAACAGCAGATACACCGCGTACGAGTGCTCCGCCTGATACATCGAAGCCAGAATATTCCCGCCATCGACCGCCCGCTGTCCGCTGCCCTCAGCCTGTAGCTCGGCGTAATGGATCGTCGATTGAAACGTCGGCATCAGCTCAGGAATTTGCTTGGCACCCGGCGGCATCCTTTCGAGCTGCGTCTGGAAATACTCCTCGAGCGCACGCCCCAACTCGTCGATCTGAGCTCCGCAGTTGAACAAGATCTCACGCGCCGCCGCATCCTCTAAGAGCGCAAACAACAAATGCTCCAGCGTCACATACTCATGGTTATGCCTGACCGCCTCATCGACCGCGTAGCTTAATGTTTCTTCCAGTTCTCTCGTCAGCATCTTTCAAACCGGCCCCGTCACACAATTCTAACAGCCGAACTATCCTCTTCCAAGACCAAACGTTTTGCACGCCAGCCTCTAACGACCGTTTGTCCCATGCTGGGACAGCCTGGGACAAGAAATGATAACCGTAAAGCCAATCTTATCAACGGTTTCGTTAAATATATCGCTCTTGTCCCACTGTCCCACACAAATAAAACACAATTTCCAGGGACAGGGCCGAATCTTACCCCGATATCGTCAACAAAGCCCATCACGACATGACGAAAAGCCCATAAATACGTGCTATGAACAATGTACATAACTTCATCCATAATCGAAGCGTTGCACGGATAGCACATAGTTGCATAAAATGTCAAGGGTTTTCTTTTTTTGGTAGTGGGTCAGTTTGAATTCTCTGTGGTCTTTGTCTTCACCTCGGTTAACTCTGTGTTAAAAAGGCCTTTTAACACCGAGCCCACAAAGGGCGGACACGAAGGTCACAAAAATGAAAACTCACAGGTAATTTTCAAGCTGACCCACTACTCTTTTTTTGGGTAGTGATGTACATCACTACCTGGTAGTTAGTTTGAATGTTTCAATGGACGTAGGGAGAGTTTTCGTTCTTAAGCTGCGGAGCAGCGGTATAATATGAGCCCCGAGCAGAGCGGAACCTGGGACAGGTTCGCCAATCATTTTGCGAGCCTGTTAAACGGCGACTTGAGCGGCGAGCATCCTTGCTTGCCAGCGTTCGAAGAACGCTAACGGCCGTGGTGATTGGGGGAGCTGAGAGAACCGAGGCTCCGTCACGCCGGAGGAACCGGCGTTGGCAAGCAAGGATGCTTGCCGCTCCAGTCTTATATTCAAATTAAGACACTACCCTTTTTTGCTTGTCGTTCTCTGTAGCCGAAGAAAAAAACAAAACCCGGACTGCATTGACCCTTTAAGGTAGTTAACGAGCTAATTTCTAACCTGGAGCTATTATGCGACTATTGAGACCGGCGATTATCCTGTTCATCCTCATTCTCACAGCTTGTCCGATCCTTTCCTACAGCGCGACCTTTGTTGTAACAAAACCAGCGGACACAAACGACGGCATCTGCGACACCGATTGCAGCCTGCGCGAAGCGGTGGCAGCAGCGAACTCGGCAAACACGAACGACGATGTAAGATTTTCGCCGCTTTTCTCTGCGCCGACGACTATCGGCCTAGCGCTCGGCGAGATTGTGATCGCAAATAACGGCACACTTTCGATCGTGGGTTTCGACGTTCATTTCACTACGATCAGCGGCAATAACCAAAGCCGGATCTTCTTTGCCTCTCCCAATGCCAACCTTTCACTTTCAAATCTATCATTGAAACGCGGAAATGCTGTCGGACCCCAATTTTCGGGCAATGGTGGAGCCATCGCCCTATACTTAACCAGGCTGACAGTCAGCAACTGTGCATTCTTCGAAAATTCCGCTTCTCTCAACGGCGGGGCGATCCACGATTTTTACATTTCAACCGTGACCGTATCGAACTCGCAATTTTACAATAATACCGCGGCAAACGGAGGTGCCATCTTTGTCCATGCATCAGCCGTTAGCGTCAGCGACGTTTCGTTTACAAAAAACGTCACAAGCGGTGCGGGTGGGGCTCTTTATCTCTATTCGGGAGCGGGAATGGTGTCGCTGTCGGTTCAGAATTCGACATTCACCGGTAATTCGGCAACAGCGGGAGGCGGCCTGTATTCGAATTTTGGCGCGAATATAACGAATTCAAGGTTTCACCAAAATGTCGCCCGTGCCGGCGATGGCGGTGCTGTCAATGTTCAATCCGGAACCTTTGATCTCATCCATTCGCAGATAACGTCGAACACCGCAACATTTGGCGGAGGCGGAATCAATCGGTACGGAGGCGGAACCGTTCGCGATTGTGTGATACGGGGCAATTCGACCAGCGGAGTGGGCGGAGGTATCGCTATTTATTTCGCGTTGTTAAATATCGAACGGTCGGTGATCGCTAATAATTCCGCTGAAACGGGAGGCGGTATTTGGGGCGGCTCCATTATAAGCGGGTCAAGTATCGAAGGAAACACGGCGTCAGATGTCGGCGGTGGAATATTTGGAGGAGGAATAATTTCGAACTCGACCATTAGCGGAAACACTGCTGGCGGTGACGGTGGTGGAATAAGAGGCGGCGGGACTTTTACGAATGTAACGCTTGTGAATAACAAGGCAACAAGCGGAGCCGGGATCTTCACTGCAGGAGCACCACTCAGTGCGCGAAATTCAATTTTTGCCAATAACACGACATACATCGCAACGCAGGAAGATATTTTCGGAACTCTGAATTCCCAAGGCTACAACTTGATAAAAAGCACTCTAGCCGCGTCGCTCACGGGCGACACGACGACGAATATCATGGGTGTCGATCCGTTCCTGTTTCCGTTGACGCGCGGCGACACGCCTAATTTTCATGCCTTAAGCCCAAACAGCCCGGCTGTCGACAAAGGTTCGAGCAGCGGATCGACGACCGATCAACGCGGACTCGTCCGACCGTTCGATTTTACGTCAATAGCGAACGCCGTGGGCGGCGATGGAGCAGATATCGGTGCGATCGAACGACAGACAACGGATAATTTCGGCTACGAAGCCGACCTCGGCCCGCGGCCAACGGGCGATGGAGCGATCCTGTCGAACGACGTGTTCTTGCTGAGGCAGTTTGTTCTCGGAAATCTCTCGCTGGATAATGCTACTAACGAATTTCAGCGTGCCGATTGCGCTCCGCGTGCGACGCTCGGCGACGGATCTCTGGACTCCGCCGATGTCGTTCAGGCGAGGCGTTACGCTCTAGGGCTCGACCCGATCTCGACCATCGGCGGACCGACTTCGCAGGGTGGTTCGTTTGCTGAGGCAGTTTTTGGGCGGACGAATGATGACGGCTTTCTCGCGGCAACACAATTTCAAATTACTTCGCGTACAGCCCTCCGTGGGGAGCGAGTTTCGCTTCCGGTTGAACTGATAACGGCCGGTAAGGTCAGTGCCGTCTCTTTCACGATCGAGTTCGATCCGGCAGCACTGCTCGATCCTCATATCACCGCCCCAAACGGCGCGAACGTCGCTCTCAACGCGAAAAATGCGGGCAAGGGACAGATCGGAGTACTCGTAGATTCGGACGGATCTCTGAAAAACCGACTCGACAGGCAGATCGTAATGCTTGAATTTACCGTCGCTCCAAAGGCTCCGCCAGGAAATTCATTGGTGTTGTTTACAGGAACCGCCGTCCCGTTAAGCGTTGCCGGCGTCAAAGCCGAAAACCTGAATGCAAGATGGACGGACGGCTATGTTTTGATACAGGAATGATCGACGCACTCGATGTCGCTATTTGTTCGTTCGCACATCGGTGGAACGATGGGCGAAACATAGATCTCGAACGCGTAGCTCAATGTTGCATTCTCTCGTCAGCATCAAGCTGTAACTTATGTCCTCACCATGTCGCTGTCCAATTTTTCCTTCACCCAAATATTGAGCAGAGTTTCGGCCGATATTCCGCGTCTTGTCGCGACTGTTCGTAGACGGTCGGACACCGAGCTTTCTATCTCGAAATCGAAGTGGTGAGGATCTGGATCAAACTTCACGATGAACTCCACCTCAGGTGCATCCTCGGGAAGTTCGTGAGTATCCCAGTACTCTCCTATTTCCCTGTATGTCGATGCTTTTGAAATCGATGATTTATTTTCTTCCATATCGTTTACGCTCGCCGCCGGTCATCGCTAAAAAGCTACTCCATTTGATGCAATTTGTGATCTGTGGATACGGAAAGAAATTTCAGTCGATTCAAACACAGTTTTCATAGACACAGCAACCGCATCCGCTATCTCCCGTGTTTCGCTCAGCATAAATATCGACGGTCCTGAGCCCGAAATCCCTCCGCCCAAGGCTCCGGCTGCGAGGCTTGCGGCTTTTACTTCGTCAAATTTTGGGATTAGTGATTTTCGCACCGGTTCGACGATCGTGTCTTCGAGCGAGCGGGCGATGAGGGCGTAATCGCCTTTGGCAAGTGCGGCGACGAGGGAGCCGAGGTTGCTCCAGTTGCGGATGGCGCTTTTTAGCGGGACTTCCTTGGGCAGCATAGCTCGGGCCTCGCTTGTTTTTATTTCGATCTGGGGATGAATAACGGTCGCGAACAGCGGCGGGAAATCTATTTCGACGATATCGAGCGGCTCGGTCGAACGAACGAGCGTGAAGCCGCCGTAAATGCATGGAGCGAGATTGTCTGCGTGACGCGAGCCCGAGGCGAGGGCTTCGCCGGCCATGGCGAGGTCGACGAGTTCGAGTTTCGTGAACCGATTATCGAGCAGAGCGTTCGCAGCCACGACCGCTCCGCACGCGCTTGCCGCACTCGAACCGATGCCGCTGCCGGGCATGATATTTTTGGTTATCTCGACCTCAAATCCGAAATCGACTTTTGCCGCGGCTAAAAAGGCGAGCAGGGCAACACCCGCGACATTCTTCTCGGGATCGGTCGGCAAGCCGTAATCGTCGCGGTTGATGATCCGCACAACGGGTTCGTCAATCTTGCGAATCGTCATCTCGTCGCACGGCTCGGAGAGAGCAAAACCGAGGCAATCGAATCCGCAGACGACGTTGGCCACGGTTGCGGGAGCTAGCACACTAATTTCATCCATATTTTAGAAATCGAACGTTTCGGGTATATCATTAAGTTTGATTATATTTGCCGCATTAATATAACTAGCCTGATTATATTGCTGCCGGCGGCGTGAAAACGATTCGATAGATGCACTACTTTAGCACAAACCGCACCTCGCCTCATGTCTCGTTCGGCCAGGCAGTCCTGAACGGCCAGCCTGACGATAAAGGGCTCTATTTCCCGTCCGAGATACCGAAACTGTCGCCGGATTTTCTAGCCGGGTTTCGATCAAGCTCGAACGCCCAGATCGCTTTCGATGTGATCCGTCCATACATCGGCGGCGAGATACCTGACGAAGAGCTGTTCACGATCTGTGCGGAAACAGTGAATTTTGATTTCCCGCTGGTTCCGATTACCGACCGCATCTCGACGCTCGAACTCTTTCACGGGCCGACGCTCGCATTTAAAGATGTCGGAGCAAGATTCATGAGCCGCTGTCTCGGATATTTTTCGCGAGGCAGAAAGGAAAAAACGATCGTCATTGTCGCAACCTCAGGCGATACAGGCGGAGCGGTCGCGGCTGGCTTTCACGGCGTCGAGGATATCGAGGTCGTCATCTTGTATCCAAAGGGAAAGGTCAGCAAGGTGCAGGAACTGCAGCTCACCACGCTCGGCGGAAATGTAACTACATTGGAATTACATGGCAATTTTGACGATTGCCAGGCCCTCGCAAAACAGGCTCTCGCGGACGCCGATCTACAGACAAAAGTTAGCCTCACTTCCGCGAACTCGATCAACGTTGCCCGCTGGCTGCCGCAGCAGTTCTATTATTTCTACGCCCTGAAACAATGGGAAGGCGATCCGCCGGTGATCTCCGTTCCGAGCGGCAACTTCGGCAACCTGGCGTCGGGAATCCTCGCCCACATTTCAGGCTTACCGGCCGCGAAGTTTATCGCGGCTTGTAACGCGAATGATGTGGTAACACGATTTTTGCAAACCGAAGATTACGAGCCACGCCAGTCCGTCGCAACCCTTTCTAACGCTATGGACGTCGGAAGCCCAAGCAATTTTGTGCGAATTCTGGAGATATTCGGCAATAAGTTTGTCGACCTCAAGGAAAAGCTTGAGTCAGTCAGCATCTCGGACGAGACGACCGCAGTGACGATGCGCGAGGTATATGCACAAAGTAATTACATTCTTGATCCGCACGGAGCTGTCGGGTTTCGGGCGTTGGAAGACTATTTGTTTGATCATCCCGGAACGAAAGGAATCGTGCTCGAAACGGCTCATCCGGTGAAATTCGACTCGGTAAATGAGATAATCGGCACACAGGGCGATGTTCCTACGGGTGTGCAGGATCTATTTACAAAAGAAAAAGTGAGTATTGAGATGGGGAACGACTATGGCCGGTTGAAAGAGATATTAGTGAGTAAAATATAAGATCGTTACACGCAGGCAAGATGCCTGCGGTCCAATTTATGAAGGTATTAAAGTTTGGCGGCTCGTCGGTTGGTAGCGCCGCGACAATGGAAAAGGTTATTGAGATAGTTCGCGAGGCTCTCGACGCAGGGCCGTGTGCACTCGTCCTTTCTGCGATGCAGGGCACGACGGACGCGTTGATCGAGGCAGGCCGTTCGGCTGAGCGTGGCGACGATGGATACATTGAGACCCTAAGTAACATCAACGATAAACACAGTTCGGCCGTGCATGAACTATTCGGTGATGAAGCCCACACGGCTATATCTGATTTTCTCGAATCGACCGTCGGTGAACTTAGCAGCTTGTGCGAAGGCGTGCGTCTTGTACGCGAGCTTTCGCCAAAGACGCTGGATCGCATCCTCAGCTTTGGCGAGATCGTCTCTACCCGCATCGTGTCGGCCAAACTGGACGCGATGGGTGTAAAAAATACGTGGATGGACAGCCGTCAGCTCATCAAAACCAATTCCAACCACGGGAATGCCGCCGTCGATTTTGCCGAGACCAATCGGCTGTTGCAGGATTCGTTTGCCGGCACGAAAACGCAACTGCATATCTTCCCGGGTTTTATTGCCTCCGATCCCGGGGATTTTACAACCACCCTCGGACGCGGAGGTTCGGATTACACTGCAGCGATCATCGCGGCGGCGGTCGATGCCGACATTCTGGAGATATGGACCGATGTGTCGGGAATGATGACGGCAGATCCGCGGTTTGTGCGCAATGTTCGACAGATACCGCGCATAACCTATCGCGAGGCGATGGAACTTTCGCATTTTGGTGCGAAGGTCATCTATCCGCCCACGATCCAGCCGGTGATGGCGAAGGGAATTCCGGTACTCGTCAAAAACACGTTTGCCCCGCAGGATTTCGGAACGCTGATCGAGGCCGAATCGCACGCGGAAACCGACATCATTCGCGGCATCACCAGCATCGACAAAATTACGGTCGTCAGCCTCGAGGGCAGCGGAATGGTCGGCATTCCAGGCTTTTCAAAACGCCTCTTCGACGCACTCTCGCGGGCTGAGATCAATGTCATTCTCATCACGCAAAGTTCATCCGAGCACTCGATCTGCGTCGCGATTGAGGACAAATTTGCCAACCGTGCGAAACGCGTGGTCGATCGCGAGTTCGAATACGAGATCAACCTCGGCCGCATCGAACCGCTCCGTGTCGAAAGCGGTTTCTCGATCCTCGCTCTCGTCGGCGACAACATGAAGGAACACACCGGCGTCAGCGGCAGGATGTTCACGACGCTCGGCAACAACGGCATCAACATCCACGCGATCGCGCAGGGTTCGAGCGAGCGAAATATCTCGGCTATCATCGCCTCGAAAGATGTGCGAAAGGCTGTAAACACGCTGCACGAGGCGTTTTTCTCCGACGGCAACAAGCAGGTGAACGTTTATATCGCAGGTGTTGGAACCGTCGGAAGCCGTTTGATCGACCAGCTTCGCTCGCAGCACGAGCATCTTTCGACCGAACTGCGGCTGAACGTCCGTGTCGTCGGCGTTGCGAACAGCAAGCGTGCTTTGCTCGAAACGGAAGGCGTCGATCTTGAGAACTACAAAGAAAAATTGCCCGCTAGCGAAGAGACGAATGTCACGGCATTTACTGACGCGATAATCGAAGAAAACTTGAGAAATTCGATCTTCGTCGATGTCACGGCGAGCCCAGTGGTCGTCGAAACTTACGGCAAACTGCTCGCCAAAAGCATCTCGGTTATCGCCTGTAACAAGATCGCGGCTTCGTCGGAATACGAGAATTACTCTGATCTTAAAAAACTCGCACGCGAATACAACACGAACTTCTTCTTCGAAACCAACGTCGGTGCGGGCTTGCCGATCATCCACACACTCGGCGATCTCGTCCGCAGCGGTGACAAAGTGAACCGCATCGAGGCCGTGCTGTCCGGAACGCTCAATTTTGTTTTCAACAATTACGACGGCACCCGAAAGTTTGCCGAGGTCGTCAGACAGGCCCAGGACGAAGGCTATACCGAGCCCGACCCGCGGCTCGACCTGAGCGGCACGGACGTCGCCCGCAAGATACTGATCCTCGCTCGCGAGTCGGGTTACAAGACGGAGATTGGCGATATCACGAATTCCGGTTTTCTGCCCGATTCCTGCCTCGCCGGAAGCGTTGATGATTTTTATAAGGAGTTGGAAAGACACGATGAACATTTTCGCAGCCTGCTTGAGAAAGCAGTAGTGCAGGGGTTGACCCTAAAATACATCGCTTCGTTCGATGAAGGCCGTGCTTCGGTCGGCTTGCAATCGATCGGGCCCGACCATAATTTTGCGAACCTCTCGGGCAAGGACAATGCCGTGCTCTTCTACACCAAACGCTATGCCGAACAGCCTCTCGTCATAAAAGGTGCTGGTGCCGGAGCAGATGTGACAGCAGCAGGAGTCTTTGCAGACATCGTCAGGGCGGCCCGTTCATAACATTTTACATTTCAAATATTCCGTGCATTTCCGTGTATTCCGTGGTTTAATTCATAACTACCGGATACCTGAATCGCACGTAATTTTTTATTGAAAGGACTTAAAGCTATGCCAAAAATTCGCCTTGTTTTATCGCTGCTGATCATCGCACTCACCTATATCAATGCCGCGTATGCGCAAAGTAATTACATTCCGCCGGTTGGCGGTTGGGAACGCCGGACACCTGAACAGGCGAAGTTTGACCCTGTGAAATTAACAGAGGCGATCGACTTTGCAAAGGCCAGCGAAGCGAGAGGCGTTCGGGTGCAGGAACTTGGCCTGACGCAAAGCTTTGGCCAGGCGCCATTTGGCGAGCTGGTGGGCCCAACTAAAGATCGCGGGGACATTACAGGTGTTATCATCCGCAACGGCTATCTCATTGCCGAATGGGGCGAACCGCTGCGGGTTGATATGACGCACAGCGTGGCCAAGAGCTTTCTTGCATCGGTCGTCGGCATCGCCTTTGACCGCAAGCTCATCCGCAGTCTCCAGGACAAAGCGGTTGATTACAATGCCCCAGTTGTGCCATACAAGCCCGGACAGCGATACGACGATGCGGATGAATTTGGCAAATCGAAAATGCTCGACCTCTTTGCCACCGAGCATAACCGCAAGATCACGTGGGAACATCTGCTGCGGCAGACCAGCGATTGGGAAGGAACGCTGTGGGGCAAGCCGGATTGGGCTGATCGGCCTGACCGGGATTCGAGCAAGTGGCTCGGCCGGGTTCGCGGTGCTCCCGGAACGGTTTACGAATACAACGACGTTCGCGTCAACGCTCTCGCTCTCGCCACTCTAAACGTCTGGCGAAAGCCGCTGCCGCAGGTACTCAAAGAAAATCTCATGGACGACATCGGGGCCTCAAATACCTGGCGTTGGTACGGTTACGAGAATTCCTATGTAGTCTTGGACGGCCAGATCGTGCAATCGGTCAGCGGCGGCGGACACTGGGGCGGCGGAATATTTATCAACGCTTATGACATGGCCCGCTTTGGCCTGCTCACGACACGTGGCGGCAAATGGGGCGGCAAACAGATCCTCTCGCCGGAATTCGTCCGCCAGGCCAAAACCCCAACCAGCGTACAGCCGACCGCCGGATTTATGAACTGGTTCCTCAACCCGGACAAAAAGCTGTATGCAAACGCCCCGACCGGCATCGTCGTCCACACCGGCAACGGCACGAACATCATCTACTGCGACCCCGAAAACGACCTAGTCGTCGTCGTCCGCTGGATCGAGAACAACAAGATCAACGATTTCCTCGGCAAGCTGCTCGCGAGTCTTAAAGGCTGATAGAAAAATGTTCTTAGATCGATCAAGATATCCTCATCCTCTAAGTCTACCAAGGAATATTACAATCTTGTAATATATACGGGCAAGATGTATTATTCCTATTGGAACAGAGTATGACAGGTCGCGAATTACAACAAGCCAGACGCCGCAGCAGGCGAACACAGATCCAGGCAGCAAGGGATCTCGGTGTGTCGCAAACGTATCTGTCCATGCTCGAAAAAGGCCTGCGGCCGCTGACTGAGGGCCTGAGCGAAACGGCAGTTCGTGCGTTCAGCTTATCGCCAACCGAACTGCCGCTGCGAAATGACCTGGCGACGACTCCACCGACAACGGACGACGAGCTTGCCACAGATCTCGCCACTCTCGGCTATGAAGGTTTCTTATACCTCAACCCCGCCAAGCAAAAAAACCCAGTCGAAGTTCTCTTATTAGCCCTTAAATCCAACGACCGTGATGCCCGCCTGGTCGAAGCTTTGCCATGGCTCGTTCTAAAATTTCCTGATATGGATTGGGACGCTCTAGTAACGGCGGCGAAGGTGAATGATCTTCAGAACAAGTTGGGATATGTCGTCAATATCGCGCGGCGTTTGTCAGCGGTGAACAATGACAAAAAGGTTGCGGTAAAGCTTGAGCAAGTGGAATCCGTGCTGGACAGATCTCTTTTGTTTCGTGAAACAACGCTCTGTAATGAATCAATGACGAACGCAGAACTGAAGTGGATACAGAGCAATCGTCCCGACGAGGCTCGTAAATGGAGACTCTTCACTTATCTTTCGCCTGAACATATTAGATATGGACCCAAATAAGCCAATCCCGGAACCGTGGCAATCGTTTCTCGCGGAGATCGATTCGTCGCTCGATAGTGAAGTCGCATTTCACTGCTTCGGCGGATTTGCGATCGACTATCTTTTCGGATTGCCCCGTGCAACTGCGGATGTCGATGTAATGAGCGGCGTAGTCGGCTCACATTATCAAGAGCTTTTAAGTTTAGCCGGGAAAGGTTCTCCGCTTCACGAAAATCATGGAGTATATCTCGATCTGGTCGGTACTGTCGCCGTTGTTCCAGACGACTACGAATCCCGCCTGTCTGAGATCAGTACTTCATTCACCTATCTCAAACTCTTTGTAATGGATCCGCACGATATCGTTCTCTCAAAAGTCAGCCGCGACGCTCCGCAGGATCGAGCCGATGTCACCTACCTCGCAAAAGCGGCAAACCTGAACGTCAACCTCCTCCGACTTCGTTACGGCGTCGAACTGAGACCTTATATTATCGGGCGAACGAGTTATGTTGATCAGACCATGGCTCTGTGGACCGAAATGATCGAGGAATTGCAGAACGACGGCAAAAACTGAACCTATTTCCAACCACATCCGTAGTCCCTTGATTTCGCAATCATGAAGGCTAACAATATAGATAGCTATGGAATACAGACATCTCGGCAACTCAGGGTTGAAGGTTCCGGTGTTTAGTTTTGGGACGGCAACTTTTGGCGTGGGGGCGGAGTTTTTTAAGCATTGGGGTGAGACTGATGTGGCTGAGGCTTCGCGGATGGTGGATCTTTGTTTGGACCATGGGGTTAACCTTTTTGATACGGCAGATATCTATTCGCTGGGCTTGTCCGAAGAGGTTTTGGGCGAGGCGATCAAAGGCCGCCGGGACAAGGTTTTGATTTCGACGAAGGCGACATTCAAGATGGGCGATGGGCCGAATGAGATCGGGTCTTCGCGGTTTCATCTACTGACGGCGGTCGAGGACAGCCTTCGAAGGCTCAAGACCGACTATATCGACATTTACACGATGCACGGTTTCGACGCGTCGACGCCGGTTGAGGAGACTCTTCGAACGCTTGATGGGCTGGTGCGATCGGGTAAAGTGCGATATATCGCGTGTTCTAATTTTTCCGGCTGGCATTTGATGAAATCGCTTGCGGTTTCGGATCGATACGGTTTGGAAAGGTACGTCGCCCATCAGGCTTATTACTCGCTGGTCGGGCGTGATTTCGAGTGCGAATTGATGCCACTCGGGCTCGATCAGGGTGTCGGGACGATCGTCTGGAGCCCGCTCGGCTGGGGCCGTCTGACCGGCAAGATCCGTCGCGGCCAGCCGCTGCCTGATGTCAGCCGTCTGCACAAGACCGCCGAGGGCGGCCCGACTGTCGATGACGAGTATCTGTACACTGTGGTCGATGCGCTCGACGCCGTTGCACAGGAAACGGGAAAGACAGTTCCGCAGATCGCTCTGAACTGGCTGCTCACGCGGCCGACCGTTTCGTCCGTGATCATCGGGGCCAGAAACGAAGAGCAGTTGAAGCAGAACCTCGGAGCTGTCGGCTGGTCGCTCACGCCTGAGCAGATCGAAAAACTCGATCGGGCGAGCCAGCGTATATCAGCCTATCCATACTGGCATCAACGCGATTTCACCGGGCGCAATCCGCTGCCAGTCGCGGAATACGATATTTAAGGAGCAACTCAAAATGACAATGATCAAGACCGTCGAACCGAAGGAATGGGACACTTTTCTAAACGCGTTTACGACGCTCAATAACGGACGCCGTGCCAGATTTGAGGTATTCGGCCCAAACGGTGGATTTAAGGAAGAAGAGCAGGAAGGCACTTTCGCCTCGATATCGATCAACGGCAATACCGTCACGGTAAAGCGCTTTTACGAAAAACACGGCGAGCAGGCAACGATGACCGACGAACTTAAGAACGTCCGCGGCATCTCAGCCCAATACGACACCGACAAAAGCATCAACATGCTCGAATTCGCCGACGACAAAGGCAGCATGACAACGCTGCATTTCGAATCGAAGGTCGACGGAGATTCGTGAGCTAACGCCTATTATTCGCAAAAAACCGGCCCTTTGGAAAACACAACTTTTTCACGGCATCTACATAAAGCGAATGTTCCTGCGCGAGGATCCGAGAAGACAATGTCTCAACGGTATCGCCTGGTAGAACGGAAACTTCTTTTTGAAGAATAACTTCGCCATGGTCAAGCAGTTCGTCCACGTAATGAACAGTACAGCCGGTTACTGGAACACCTGCATCGAACGCCTGCTTCTGAGCATCGAGGCCGGGAAATGCGGGGAGCAAGCTCGGATGGATATTGATTATTTTGTTTGGGAATGCCTGAACAAACGACGGCGACAGCAAACGCATGTAGCCGGCGAGGCAGACGAGTTCGACGCCGCGAGAGGTTAGCTCGCTAATGATCTCAGCGTCGTGTTCCACACGCGAACGTCCGCGACGTTCGACGACAACGGTCTCAACATCACGCTCCCGCGCCTTAGCCAATCCCGCCGCATCCGCCTTGTCGCTGATGACAACAGCGACCTCAGACGCAGGTATCTCACCGCTCACAACCGCATCGACAAGCGCCACCATGTTAGACCCGCGGCCGGAGATAAGTATTCCGATCTTCATAAGAGATTTGTCGCAGATAGCACAGAGAGCTTGATCTTTTCCTCGGCGTCCTCTTTGCTCTCTGTGGCTAAAATTTCATCGCCTTAAATACGCTCCACGGTTTTGAGCAGACAGGCCGCCGAGGAAAGCCGCTCCGAGTTTTGTTACAAAAGAGATAATGAAAAGTACTGCTATCTGCGCCAGCGCTCCGGCGGCGGCGATGATCGCGAAGTCGAGAATGAAGTAAACCAGCCAGACGAACAAAGCCGCCTTGACGCTGTTGCCCTTGGGGAACTTGCCACCGATCCAACGCCCCGCCAAAAACATCAGCGGAATGCCCGCGACTATCGAACAATAGGGTGCCGCAAACTCCGCGTGTGCCTGATAATAGCCGGCGTCATGACCCGGATCGATCGCGTAACTATAAACGACCACGTACAAAACGCTGATCAGGACGTTGACAACCATCACGCCCAATGCAAACGGTATTGCGAGCCACCAGCGATTCTTTTCCATAACGATTCCAACAAGTATAATTCTTTATGTACGATTAGCGGAAGGAGATGAACCAAGCCGCACCTGAATGAACAACGAAATAATTGTAGAACTAGATGGCCCCACTGATAGCGCGAGGCAGTTGAAACTGAACAATGCTGCTATCTCGAACGATGCGGATTTACCTGCGTTTCTGGCAAGGCCGGAAGAGGCACCTGTCTATCGTGGCTTTCCCATGGTTCTGGAAACGATGACTGATGGCTGGTGCCTTGGTGCGATCACGGAGTATGAAGACCCAGACGGTTGCGATTCCGGTGATGCATATGTCGTCGCTCCGGACGGCTCGAGGGCTGGCCTTGTTTGGGACGTCGGTGAAGGCAAGGTGTCGGAGATATGTCCGCCAGAGAAAGGCCGCTGGGGTGTTTATCAGATCTGGTTTAGTGAACCGGTTCGCACGACAGAGGATTTGGTTGAACGCTTTCGAGAAGTCTTGCCGGATTTGCAGGAGATTTATGATGGACTTCAACATAAATGAAGATTGAGCGTTAGCTTCGGCCAGTTGCGCGAACTTCTTCGTCACGCGAATCTTGAAAAAGGTGATGCTGAAATCCTGAAGCATATATTCTCAGATAGTAAACTCCAGCCTTTTTAGTATTGAAGTCGAAGTGCCCGATCAATACACTTTGCCCGCTCGCAACAAAAACAAACGATCCAACCAACAAAATTGCGGAGATGATCCTAACCATGAATATCGACACGTCGTGATCCCTCAACAACTCCTCCAATCTCCCTTGCTCCGTCAATTTCGTTCAAAACACGGTCTACGGAACCGGCCTCACAAACCACAACCATCCCGATTCCCATATTAAACGTCCTAAACATTTCATTCTCATCGACATTTCCGAGCCGCTGCATTAGGCCGAAGATTGGGAGTTCGGGCCAGGTGCCTCGGTTGATTTGTACTGAGACGCCTTCGGGGAGGATGCGGGGGATGTTTTCGAGGAAGCCGCCGCCGGTGATGTGGACGAGGCCTTTGATCAGCGGAACGCGGACGTCCCCGTCCGCGAGTGTGGTCTGATCTAGCAGCGGGCCGATCTGGGGGAGAAAGCTGGCGTGGGTTGCGAGCAGCGCTTCGCCGACGGTCGAGCCTAGTTCGTCGATGTAGGAATCGGGTGTGTAGCCGCCGACCTCGAAAAAGAGTTTGCGCGCCAAGGAGTAGCCGTTTGTCTGCAAGCCGGTCGAGGGAATGCCGAGGACGACGTCGCCGGCTGTGATCGATTTGCCGTCGATGACCTTTGGCTTGTCGACGACACCGACGATGAAACCGGCGAGATCGTATTCGCCGTCCGCATACATCGAAGGCATCTCGGCCGTTTCGCCGCCGAGCAAAACACAGCCGTTTTCGCGGCAGGCCCGGGCCATGCCTTCGACAACCGAGGCGGTCACGTCGGGTTCAAGGCGCCCGGTCGCGAAATAATCGAGAAAGAACAGGGGTCTCGCACCTTGTACGAGAATGTCGTTGACGCAATGGTTTACAAGGTCGGCTCCGACGGTGTTGTGAATTCCGGTCTCAAAAGCCAGTTTGAGCTTCGTCCCGACGCCGTCCGCCGAGGCGACCAATATCGGCTCCGACATCTGTGGAAAAGCTGCGGAAAACATCCCGCCAAAGCTGCCGATCTCGGTCAGCGTTCGTTCGTTAAATGTGCTTCGCGCGTATTCGCGGATCTTCGCCACGGCGAGATTTGCGTTGTCGATCGAAACGCCGGCGTCGGCGTATGAAATTGATTGAGTCATTTTGGTTTATGGCTCTATGACGTGAATTCCACCGTGTTTGACTAGGTCTTTATCAAAGGTTGCCAGTTTATTGCCGCTTCGACGAGCTTCGACCGCGGCGTAACAATCCGGAAATGACAGGTTACGCGTCGCGGCAAATAAGTTAATCGTGTCGTCGAGCAGCAACTGATTACATTTGACCGTTGGCAGATCGAGGAATTTTTTTAGTACAAACGCCGTGTCACGACGCGATATTCCTACTCGTCGCTCAAGAACGAAGGCGGCCTCTGTCACAATCACATCGGAAACATAGCATAAAGATGTAGTCACAAGGATTTCAGCCTTAATAGACTGTTCTGGGATATCACGGAGGATAAAACGAAGGACGATGTTTGCATCGAGACTGTTCATCTATGATCGGCGACCCAAGCCTCCGCTATCGCTTCCTTTAGCGCCTTTCCGGTCAACCCCAGTTTCTCTTTCGGAATCTTCGCAACAACCCGTTTCCTGATCTCCTCGAACTCGTCAAAGCTTGTGCCGGGGTCGATAACAACCTGTCCGTTTTTGTTAATCGACAGTCGAACTTCCTGACCCGGTTTCAACTTAAGAGCTTTCCTGATCGGAGCCGCGATGGTAATCGTACCCTTACTTGTTATTGTAGACGTGTATGCCATGTCTTACATTTTACCAAACGTATTACGTTTTGGCTATTTCTTTCAGCTGCCTACCCCGTCAGGCCAAATGCCAAACTCCCTTGCGAGAACCAGATTAAAGTGGCTTTCCGACTCGATCGCTTCCTCCTTTTTCTCTCCATTCACTGTCACGATAAACTTATTATCCGTCAGTGTCTTTCGTCCCTCGTCGGTCAGTATCGAACAAAGCCTTCCTTTCGTAAAATGTGATTTCGGCGAATACTGATGAAAATCGCACATTTCGGCAAATTCCGAAAGATCGCGTCCAAGCGGCTTAAAGCAATATTGAGGCATCCACGTGCCGTTGATCTTTTTTGCCACTTCCAAGACACCAAACTCGGCGCGTTTTATCACAAAATCACCGTCGCGGTCCTGCTGCTCGATGTCCGCGACAAAACGAAGCGGCTCAGTCGCAAAATCGCCGAATCCGACATCCGCAAGATATTCCAACTCGCCGATCGTGACGATGACGGCAGCATGATCAAATTCGGGCCCGAATCCGTTTTCTTCGCCGAAAACTCGCGCTGAAACGAGACGCGTTTGAAAACCGATATCTCGCAGCAACTCGTTAAACAGCCCGTTCAGCTCATAACAAAATCCGCCGCGTTCTTTGATGACGATCTTTTCGTAAAACCTATCGATATCCAAAACGATCGGGCGGTTCCAGTGAATATCCAGATTTTCAAACGGCACGTGCAGCAAATGTCTCACCTGCAATAGCCGCAAACCTTCGACGGTTGGCCCGAGATCGTAATTGGCGATCGATATGCGCGAAAGATACTCTATTCGTTTACTACCTTCCATTCGATACCTTTCACGCTCGCACATGTCGGCCCGCCGTCGCGGCCGACGCCTTCGAATTCGGTTTCGAGAACAGTTCCCGCTTTTGAGATCACGTTTTGTATCTGCTCGCCGGTGATGTTCATCAGCGAGACCTTAGCCCGGCGGCCCCAGATCGAGTGTTGGTCGGCGTATGTTCCGGAGTTCACGTAGATAAATCGAGCGTTCTTTGGCCCGTTAGAATATTCGCCGAGAAAATTCGGCCTGATCTCGGACGTATCGACAGTAATGTCGAACTCGTATACGAACCGCTCATCGGTTTTCGAAATTGGCGGCAGAAACTCGTATTTTCCGCGCTGGATCATCATAGCAACGCCGGGCAGAGGCCTTTTAACAAGGGTCTAGAGTAGTTAAGCATCAATTGACAGGTGCTAAACTACTGATATGGTACAAGTTAACCGGTATTATCGCCGTTCCCGAATCGCAGAG
>JBEBJB010000025.1:0-75170 GCA_040080065.1 Pyrinomonadaceae bacterium | reverse complement strand
GGTTTCGAGTCCGCGTAGCGGACGGCAGCGTAAAGCCCAGGGCGTGAGCCCTGGGAAAGGGGCGTTTCATCGATCGAGCCCGCGAATGCGGGCGACAGATCTTCATAAACACGCACCTGTCGCTGTCTACGACAGCTTAGAAGATCATATCTTGCCATTCCCAGGGTTCGCGCCCTGGGCTTTATGCTGTTGCCATCTTCGATGGCTCGAAAAGGGGGCTCAACAACTCTTAAAAGTGCCCTGCACCATACATCCAATCCGTAACCGCTCTAGGTTGATTGTAAAACCCTTGCCGTCTTTGCGTTGAATACATGTTTGCGTCATTATCGTCTCATGAAAACGACAGCCCTCGCCCTAACATTTCTCCTGATCTCATCGATCTCGTTGCTCGCCCAAGCCAATAAAGATCAGGCCGCGATTCGCAAGATCATGGACGACCAGACCGCTGCCTGGAATCGCGGCGATCTCGATTCGTTTATGTCGATCGGCTATTGGAAATCCGACAAGCTCAAATTCGTCTCCGGCGACCGCATCACTCTCGGCTGGCAGCCGACGCTCGACAATTACAAAAAGACATACAGTTCGACGGCCCTGATGGGGAAACTTACATTTTCCGGCCTCGAAATGGACCTACTTTCGAAGGATGCCGCTTTTGTCGTGGGAAGCTGGTCGCTCGCTCGCGAAAAGGACAATCCGAAAGGCAAATTTACACTTCTCTTCCGCAAGTTCAAAGAAGGCTGGCGGATCGTGGCGGATCACTCGTCATGACTCGCAACCCGCAAAAGCGACATTTCGGTTCCGCTTGCAGGGCAGTTATTCGAGTCCAACAAAATCCACATTCGACAATGCCGCCGTCACGTTGATGTTTTGCGTGGTGAACCGGTACCGCTTGGACGAGACGCCAATAAAGTAGCTCTGTCCGGTCGTTACGTTGGCAAAGCTGTAGATGCCAAATGAACTCGTCGTCGCGGTTTGGCGGACGCCGAGTGAGTCGGTTAAAACCACGGTGGCATTTCGCAGCCCAAGCCCCGTCGGCGTTGTCACACGTCCGCCGATCGTGACCGGAACGGCGGCGGGTGAAAATGCCGCGATCTGATACATGCCGCGACCATGCGTCGCGATTCGGATCAGGTTGTTTCCGGTCTTTGCTATGTCGAAAACAGCGACGCGGGGTAACGCTGTACCGAAAGAATTCCAGGTTGTTCCCCCGTCCGCCGAGACATAAACGCCGATGTCGGTTCCGGCGTAGAGAATGTTCGCATTGGCCGGATCGACCAAGAACGCACTGACCGGAACTCGCGGCAGAGTGCCGGAGATATTGGTCCAAGTCGGAGGCGACGCATTTAGGTTAGTGGTTTTCCAGACGTTGTTGACGGCATAGTTGGCGATCGTTACGTAAGCGGTGTTGACATTATTTGGATCGACAACCGTCCGCGAAATAAACCCGCTAGGAACTGCTGCGTTCGGGTCGAGATCGACCAGTGTCGAGCTTCCGGTCGTCGTTCCAAACAGTCCACCTGTTCGCAAACCGAAAATTCTGACGTTGTCATTCTGAGACGAAATGCCGATCGAGCTCACCGCCACTCCGCTTTGAATCGGAGCCTGACTAACGACCGTGTGCGTTACGCCAAGATCGCCTGAGCGATAAATGCGGTCGGTCGCATAATAGATCGAGTTCGGATTCCCCGGCCCGGCCTCGAATGGAGCGTAGAACAAGACTGCCGTATCCCCGCAATTGATATTGTTGTTCGGTGACGTGCCGTTCGTGCATCCGCGCGATACCCAAGCCGCCGTTGTCGTACCGCGCGTCCGATAGCCGACGATATTGTTCAACTGGTTTTGAAACGTATGGTACATGCGCACGTTTGTCGTATCGACAGCATTCGTATCGATTATCGAGTTGCCGCCATCGCCGCCGTCGACGCGGTTCCATTGGGTTCCACCTGTGTCGATCTGGTTGGTTCCGTTATCCTGCGTTCCGCCGATGGTCAAGGTCGGATCCGTCGGGTGCACGGCAAGGCCGGTAAACTGCGTCGCCGAATATTGGGACGTGTTGAGATCGACGAAGCTTGCACCGCTGTTCGTCGATTTGTAAACTCCACCGTCGGTGCCGAGATAGATTATCGTCGGATTTGACTTCGACACCGTCAGAACATGAGAATCGACGTGCACACCGCTGCCTCCCTCAGTAAAACTCGTTCCGCCGTTGGTCGAAAACGCCGCGATGACGCTTGGCGATCCGCCGAGATAGACCTGGTCCGGGTTGACCGGATCGACAGCTATCGCGATATTGTAAAAACACTGCGGGTTGCAGAAATTGTTGGCGACCCGCTGCGTCCATGTCACGCCGCCGTCGGTAGACCGAAGGACCCGACCGGTTCCCTGGCCGCTCGCCGCATAAAAAACCGCGTCGCCCGCTCCGGCGGGATGTATCGACGTCAATTCGGTGTTAAGTTCGCTGGTCGTCGTGCCAGTGTAGGCGAAGACCTGAGTAAAGGTTGGATTTGCGGATAAAGCGTCGGCCGATCGATGGATGCCCCCAACAGTAGAAGACACAATGCCGGCAATCAGGATGTTCGGGTTTGTCGGGTCGATCGCAATATCTCGAACGGAAGCGTCGAGATTGCCAGCAAGGCCGGTCAGCCGAGTGAACGTGGGCGTTGCCGAGGTCGCGTTCGTAGAGCGATAAAGCCCCCGCTGAGGCAGCGGCGTGTACGCCGTTCCGCCCGAACCCGAAGTACCGCTCGTCGTTGAGACAAAAATGATGTCGGGATCCGTCGGGTGGACGACCACTTCGCTGACGGAACGCCCGGTGATAACATCGACATTCCCCGCATCGCGGTTTAGCGGGCCCGATAGCGTTGCCATGGTCGAGGCATTATCAATCCGATAAACGCCGACGCCGAAGAAACTATCGGCTGAAAAATTTGGCTCTCCGGTACCGACATACAGTATTTCGGGATTTGACGGCGCCAATGAAAGGGCTCCGACGGCGAGGCTCAGAGCGTTGTCCATAATCGGCGTCCAGGTCGTACCGCCATTGATAGACCGATAAACGCCGCCCTGAGCCGTTCCCGAATACACAATGTCAGGATTTGTCGGATGAACCGCGATCGCGGTTGTGCGGCCCGAGTATTTGAGATTCCCAAGAAATAACGGCGCGGGGCCGATCGGAGTCCAGTCGGCGAGCAGAGCATCCTTAAAACTCGAGTCAGGCAACCGGGACTGTCGTTCTTGTTCTTTCTCGAGTTCCTTGACCGCCGCAACCCGCAGCTGCGGATCGACTGCCGTAACGCCGTCGATGCCGCGGAGCAAGGAATATGCCTCGGCACGGCGAGCTAGATATTCTTCCTTGCTGCCGCCCCTGCTTTCTGCTTCTTCGTCGTCTTCGAGAACCGGCATGTCGGGCTCTCGTTCAAAAAAGGGTACATCCATCTGGGCGAGCGTTTGCGATAGCGGCGTCCAAAACGCGACTGCGACGGTCGTGACGAGAACAACAGCGAGTAAGACGATTAGCTTTTTCATATAGAGGATGCTTTATACTGCGTTCAACTTCTACAGGATCGATAGCGGCGGCTGATCGCCGGCATTACACGATATTTCGATCACAGGGTACTTCTTTTTCAGCGACGCCAATTCCTGCTGCTGGCGGGCTTGAATCTCAAGGTAATCGGCAGGTGGATTTCCCCAGCAGCCTTCGATGCGAAAGAACTTAATCTCCCTCTTTCTCCGGTCCACCAGTTTGTGCTTCGAACATCTCGCCGTCATCGACTTGAGCGAGTCGCGGACGGTGATAGTTTTCATGGTGACTCGACCGGAACGCGAAGAACTCGCAACGACGCGAACAAAATCATCGGCTTTAACGCCAGTCGGCAAGCAGCCATATGTTTGCGATCTGACCGAAACGCTGAGCGTTGCGGTCGCGAATATCGCAACACAAAACACGAAAAAACCTCTTGAACTACCAAACACTAGTGATCTGCTCATCTCTACTGTCTAACGTCGTTTTTGATTTACTTCCAATTCGGGATGAAAATACTTTTTTAGCATATTTCGGAGGGAAATGTAAGCAAAATCGGAGCCAGGGAGCATCATCAATAACCTTTAACCCTGCGCCTTCTTCGTGGACTCAGTGTCTTCCCTCCGCGTCCTTCGTGTTAAGGCTGATTCTAAACACAGAGAAAGCAAAGCTTAGGACACAGAGGATTAAAGGAATCCCAATGTTCGCGTCTCAATCCGGCAGCACGGTCGAAAGCACCCGGACGACATTTCCGCCCATGATCTTTGCGATCTCGTCATCGGTAAAGCCCTGTTCCAAAAGAGCTTCGGTAATGAGAGCGTCACCGCTCGTGTCGAACGGAGCTTTGATCGAGCCGTCGAAATCCGAACCCAAACCGACGTGGTCGATACCAGCTACATTTACGGCGTAACGGATAGCCCGGCTGACCGCTTTCGCGTCGTCACCGCAAACGGCCGTGTCCCAAAATCCGATCCCGATCACTCCGCCGGTTGCAGCGATTCGTCGCAACTGATCGTCCGTGAGGTTTCGCTGGTTGTCGCAGGTTCCGCGAACTCCGGTGTGCGATACGACGACCGGTTTGGTCGCGATCGCGAGCACGTCATCGATCGTCTTTGGTGACGCGTGAGCGATGTCAACGATCATTCCCTTTGACTCCATCCTGCGAATGACCTCGCGTCCCAACACGGTCAAACCGTATTTCTCAACCCCGTGAGCCGAGCCGCCGACTTCGTTGTCGAAAAAATGTGACGGAGACATCATGCGAAAACCCGCGTCGAACAGAACATCGACGTTTTCGAGCTTCCCGTCGAGAGCGTGAGCACCCTCGATTCCCAGCCAGCCGCCAACCGTTTTTTGTGTCCCCCGGTTTTTGAGAAACTTTTTCAGATCGCTTTTGGTCTTGATAATGACCATGTGTCCCTGGGACGCGGCGGCGTATTCGTGAAGTTTGGCGGCCTGAAAGAGCGCCCGCTTTGTCAGGCTGAAGAGATTATCGAATGGCTGCCGCTGGGCCACGGCAAGCCAGAAAATGTTGTCAGTATCGGGCGTGTTGTGCTCGATGTTCATTCCCTGCGGCGTTTTGGTCACAACCGTGAATCCCTGTAATGCGACATTACCGCGTCGCAATTTTGGAATATCGACTTGGGCCGCCGCCGTGTCGAGATTCAGATCGCGGTTCCACAGAAGAGAATCCGCGTGCATGTCGGCGACGAGTAGCTTTTCGTGCAGTGCCTTCGCCTTTTCGCTCACCTGATATGGCGGAGCAGCGATGATCGGATTGAGCTTTTGCTCGGTGTATCCAGCCGCGAAGAAAAAGACGAATATCAGCCCGGCCGCCAGTGACGCGGCTAGTAGAAATCCGATGATCTTTAACGCCTTTTTCATATCTCTATCGTTCGATCACAACGATGTGTCCCTGGCTGCTCGAGATCCGCGAGGCGTCAAGAACGCGCTGAACCTCGAGTCCATCCTCGAACGTTGCCGCGTCGCTGATCGAAGTTTCACCGTGGCGGATCGCATCAATTATCTTTCGAGCAAACCCCATAAAACCGCGCGGAAAACCGGTGTCAGGATACCTCCCGACATTTTCCAGGATCGGCGTTTCGACCGACCTCCAATCGCCTTCACCGGCAATCGTGATAAAAACGTCACCGCGATGATCGATCCGCAGAGCACCCTTGCTGCCGTAAAATTCAACGCGGTTTTGATACTTCGGATACTCGACCATCGAAACTGAAACGAGCCCCGTCGCGTCACTCGCCACCGGGCCGTCGGCAAACCGCAGCAGCATATGGGCTTCGTCGTCGGTGGTCACGGGCCGCATTCTGCCGTTTGGGTCGGGGCGTTCCTTGATATGTGACTGTAGTTGGCAAAAAACGCTCACGATATTCGAGCCAAGAAACCAGTTGAACGAATCGATGATGTGCGAATTGATCGCTCCCAAAGCTCCGCCGCCGGCCGCCGCGTCAGACCACCAGTTCCACGGAATATCCGGGTCGCCACGATGCGGAGCCTGAAAGATCGCTTTGCAGTGACGCACCTTTCCGATCGCTCCGTCATGCAGCATTTGTTTGGCCAACTGGCGGCCTGGCTGAAATCGCAGCTCGTGATCGATCAATGTGAGAATAGGCTTGTCCGCCGCCGCGTCGCACATTTCCTGTGCCTCGCCGACGTTCATCGCCATCGGCTTTTCGCAGAGAATGTGTTTGCCGCTCTCGATCGCGAACAGAGTCATCTCGCGATGCAGGTAAGGCGGCGTGGTGATGCAGACAATATCGACCTCTGGATGCAGGATCGTGTCGCGCCAGTATGCTGAAAAATGCCCGATGCCAAATTCGTCCGCCGTTGCCTGAGCATTTTCATAGCTCGCACTCGACACCGAAGCGATCCACGCACGGTCACACGCCAAAAACGCCGGGAGCTGCACCTTGCGTGCAAATCCGGTTCCTATGAGTCCTATGCCTACTTTATCTTTCACAATAATTTTGATCCCGCAAAAACAAAAAGAGTGCCCTTCGGCTTAAAATGCTACACATTTCGACAGCGAAATGAAATGCCGTTATGCACAGATCGTCGTGTTATGCACAAATTGACGTAAATTGCCGGTTATGCGGGTTATGCGGATTTGACCCCGCAAAAAAAGTTTTGGCCTCAGGAGCTGCGATCATGCCGCTTCTGAGGCCAAAAAAGAAATTTCTGTTTGTCTATTCTCTAGTCAATACCAAGTTCGAGACTTCCGGCGGCTCGCCGCGTACCGCGATGGCCGCGTTTTACAAACGTTTCGTATGCTTCTTTGTCGCCGCCTTTGAGCTTAAGGATGTGTGCCCCGACCAGGAATCGCTCGGTCGAGATATGTACACCGACCTTTTCATAGCGTTTACCCATCACTATCATTTCGATCTCTCCTGTTGGCAGATCGATTTCAACATGCAGCGGACGCTCGTGTCCAACGAGATATTTTTCTTTGACCCTGATCGACGGCACAATGAATGAGATGCCGGACCGGCTGATGTCGTACGTTTCGCCGAGGACGCACGACGCACGGGCGAGTTCGCGGGCACGTTCGGAATTTATCTCGGGCTCGAACCAGATCTTGACCGGAGCCGTATGCCGCCTTCGCGACGAAACCATGCTCTCAGACAGAGAGCGATTAAATCTGCTGATCAGTTTACGTAACATCTGCTTTGTCCTCAGAAAAACTACAAGAATCTTAGATATAACGTTTTTTATCGATAATATCAACAACTTTGATGCATATTTTTAAATTTGTTTATCGGGCTAACACCTTGCCGCCATTATCTTTGCCGGTAACATGCGAGATCCCTTTGGCGTCGAGCTTGAGAATGTAGGAGGATTTTCCGGTCGTTCCGTAGGTCTCGGGCGTCGCGGTTGCGTAGTAGCTTTTGCCATCGGTAGTCAGCGTAACAGCGTAATTGTAGCCCGTCGATTCGCTGGTTTTGATATCTTCCGGGAGCAATCCGCCAACGATCAAGGTCTCGAGATCGGCACATCTGCCGTTCTGAAGCGAATAGGCAAGTTCGGCTTTTGAGATGCGGTCGAGCATCTTTTTGGCCTCTTCCTGATGCGTCTCGACGCGGAGGTTGTAGAAATACTGCTTGCCTTCCTTTTGGATCCGCTTCTGAGCGACATCATCGACCGTCTGTATTATCCAAACGTCGCCTGCCTTTCGCAGCTTGATTTTTTGGGTTTCCGATTTGTTGTCTTTATCCGGCAGGTTGGCCGTAACCGTAGCGTTCTCGCCGCTGACGACCTCGCCGTTTATCTCTATTTCCGCCGGTATCTGACCGGCGAGCTTGGCAAAATCAAGCGAAAATTCGCTAAGTTCCGTCTCGGTCAACCCCTCGACCGCCGGCCGCAGATTAGTCAAAAATATTGCCTCGCGAAACTTCTTCTCACGCAGATTCTTATAGAAAACTCGAACCGTATCGGCCGGACCATTCGGGTCGATCGGGATCGTGGCACCTTTCGGCGCAGGTTCTGCGTTCGCGGAATTTACGCCGGTTGTTGCATTTGCGGGTGCGGTGTTCGCGGCAATATTTGCATTTGCTGCCGACTCTTTTGACGTGCAGCCGGATATGCCCAAGAAAATAGCAAGCCCGAGCGACAAAGCAATTGTCATCGATCGGCTGCCAAAAAGTAACAGATCTTTCATTATCTGAAAACGCCCTTGTAGGACAAAAAAATCTAGATGCAAACGTTAAGGGAGGAAAGAAAAAGCGACACGCTACCGTAAGCATAGCGCGCCGCGTTTAAAAAAGTAAAACAATTTCTTCTGCTTAGCTTTCCAGGAATAAGTAATAAGTTCGAGGTTAAAAGTGATAAGGCAGCCAAACTTATCACTTACAACCTCTAACTTTTAACTTATTTCGGAGCTTACAGCGCCTTCTTCCCAGCCAGCCACCATTCGCGGCCGACGCAGTAGAGGACGATCATCAGGACGAGGAACGGCATGATCCCGAGGAAATCCGATGCTCCGCCTTCGAGGAACGGATTGCCGCCTTTTGACCAGTGTTCGGCCGCATCCTGAATGCCCTTGAGGGTCGGTTGGACGGCAAAAAGGGCGATCAGAATACCGGCGATCGCACCGCCCGCAATGTATCCTGAGGCGAGCAGGACGCCGTTCGATTTGTCGGTTTCGGCGATAACCTCGTCCTCGGTCAGGTTTTTGGCAGCGAGTTTTCGTTTAAGGTAAATATCGACCAGATATCTGACGGTGCCGCCGAGGAAGATCGGTGCCGACGTCGATATCGGCAGATATATGCCGACGGCAAATGCGAGCGAGGGCACGCCGGCGAGTTCGAGAACAATGGCGATCATCGCACCGAGAATCACGAGTCCCCACGGCAGATTCTGACCCAAAACACCTTTGATGATATAGCTCATCAGCGTGGCTTTCGGTGCGTCGTAACGCGTCAGGTCGTTGCCATCCGCATCCTTTTTAATGATGCCGTTGATGCCGGGATCGACGAAGTAAACGGGCTTGCCGCTTTGATCGATAAGATATTTACCGACCTGTCCATCCTTTGGCTCAGTGTTTTGCCAAACTCGGTAGGTCGCGGTGTCGGTGTCTTTGTATTTGCCGTTGGTGACCTTTTCAGACTGGAACTGGCCGCCTTGCTTAAAGAGCTTTTCTTCTGTGATCGTTTTCGTCGCGACCGGGTTTGCCGCGTCGATCTTTTGGAAATAGGTCTCATTGCTGTTCAGCATGATCAGCAGCGAGCCCAGAACCAATGCCGATGCGAGAGCTCCGACGAGGATCGCGATCTGCTGCCGCCATGGCGTGCCGCCGACCCAGAAGCCGGTTTTCAGATCCTGCGATGTCGTACCGCCGTTCGAGGCCGCAATACAGACAATGCCGCCGATCGAGAGAGCCGTAACAAAGTAAGGATCGGCCGCCGTCCAACCAAGACCGAGGAAAACGAGACAAGTAATAAGAAGAGTAGCGACCGTCATTCCCGAGATCGGATTCGAGGACGACCCGACTTCGCCGGTGAGACGTGACGAAACAGTCACGAATAAAAATCCGAGAATAATGATCAGGATCGCACCGAAGAACGACACGAATGGGCTGACAAAAACGCTCAGGCCCAACTGCGGGAAAAGCATGATCGCCGCCACGAGGCCGATGATACCGACGATGACCCATTTGATCGAGATGTCCTGATCGGTCCGCGGCAGATTAGCGTTTGACTCGGCGCTGCCGCCGCGAAGGTCGGCGAGGCCGGCTTTCAAACCGTGCCAGATCGTCGGCAGGCTGCCAGCTAGCGATATCATTCCGGCCATCGCGACCGCACCGGCACCGATGTAGAGTACGTATGCACTGCGGACACCGCCGGGTGTCATTTCGGCAATGGTCTTGCTGATCTCAGGTGCGATCGGGCCGGTGGCCGATTCGCCAAAAAACTTGATGATAGGAATGAGAACGAGATACGACAGCACGCCGCCGCCCATCATCAACCCGGCGATACGCGGCCCGATGATGTAGCCGACGCCGAGCAAAGTCGGGTCGTTGTCCGAATTGATCGAACCGCCCTTGAAACCCGATTTTGTAAAATCGTAGCCCGGCGATTCCTTCCAAAAGAACAGCACTTTCATCAAGGCGTTGAACGCAAACCCGATGGCAAAGCCGATCGAGATTATCTTGCCGCCCTGGATGGCCGCATCGTCGCTGCCCTCGATATGGCTTTCGATCGAGGCGTCACGCGATTCTTTTGAGGCACCGGCTTTCAAAACCTCGGCACATGCCGTTCCTTCCGGATATTTGAGATAACCGTGTTGGTCCTTAATAAGTGCCCGGCGGAGCGGGATCATCATCAGGATCCCCAACAAACCTCCCATGACCGCAACCAACATCACGCGGCTGATCTCAAGATCAAAGCCAAGGATCATGATCGCCGGCATCGTCACGCCGAGGCCGAAGGCGATCGATTCACCCGCCGAACCTGCCGTCTGCATGACATTGGCTTCGAGAATAGTCGCGTCTTTCATCCCGATTTTCGACAAAAGCCGGAAAACCGTGATCGCGATAACGGCGACCGGGATCGAAGCGGAAACGGTAAGCCCCGTCTTCAAAACAAGATAAAGCGACGATGCGCCAAAGATAATACCGAGCAGCGTGCCGACAACGAGCGGCAGCGGCGTCAGCTCTCGCAGAGTCGTCGCATCAGGAATATACGGCCTGAAATTTTCGAGAAAAGGGTTCTTCATTTCGAAGTTGCTCCTTGAAACTTGGACTTTGATCTTGGGGAAAGGTCTGCAAGGAATTTACAGCGGATTTGAATTTAGTTCAACCGGAGAGAGGGAGGGATTTGAACCGCGGAGACGCGGAAACGCGGAGAAAAGAGAGAAAGAAAGAGTTTTTTATGGTAATTTAGGTGTAATTTTAACCGTCAAAATCGTACAACTTATGAAACCTATGTTTGCTTTCTCTGCGTCTCTGCGTCTCTGCGGTTTAATTCTCCTCTCAACACTCGCCGCATTCACTCAAACCATTCCTTCCCCAAAAGACGTACTCGATTGGACGCCGGGCGATGACCGAAAGTTGGCAAGCTGGTCGCAGACGGTCGATTATTTCAAAAAACTCGACGCCGCGAGCGACCGTGTCAACTTTCAGGAGATCGGAAAGACAACGATGGGTGTACCGTTCGTTTATGCCACGATCAGCTCGCCGGAAAATCTGAAACAGCTCAAAAAATACGAGGACATCAACGCCAAACTCGCCGATCCGCGCAAGATCGGCGGAACGCGGACATCCTTGTCCGCCCGTGACACCGCCGCAAAAAAACTCATCGCCGAAGGCAAAACCATTGTGCTCATAACCTGCGGCATCCATTCGACGGAGGTCGGCAGCCACACGTCGTCGTTCCTGATCGCTCATCGCCTGGCGTCGAGCAACGAACCGGAAATACTAAACATCCTCAAAAACACGATCGTCCTGCTCGTCCCTTCGCTAAACCCGGACGGCGTCGATATCGTGAAAAACTGGTACGACAAAACGCTCGGCACCCCGTACGAAGGCACCACGCCGCCCGAGCTTTATCACAAATACGTCGGCCACGATAACAATCGCGACTGGTACGCCTTCACACAGGTCGAGACGCAGCTCACGGTCGATAAGATCCACAACGTCTGGCACCCGCAGATCGTCCACGACATCCACCAGCAGGGAGCCAACGGTTCACGGCTTTTCTTGCCTCCGTATATGGATCCGGTCGAACCGAATGTGCCCAAAAAGATCGTCGAAGGCTACACCGAACTCGGCAACGCCATGGCCGCCGACCTGCGGTCGAAGGGTTTCCAAGGTATCACGACAAATTCGACATACGACGCATGGACACCGGCACGTGCGTATTCGCACTACCACGGCGGCGTACGGATTTTGAGCGAAACCGCCTCGGCACGTCTCGCTTCGCCAATCACGATTCAGGAGAATCAAATACGCGGTGGCCTTGGCTATGACGCCAAAAAAGAATCCCCAAACTTCGGCCCCGTCTGGAAAGGCGGCGAATGGAAGATCCGCGACATAACCAACTACGTGACCGGCGCCGCATTCAGCCTGCTAAACCACGCGGCGAATAATCGGGAGAAGTGGTTGTCGCGGTTTTATGAGATTGGGAAAGAGGCGGTGCGACCGCGAACAAAAGCCGGAGAGCTTTACGGGTTCCGCGTAAAAATTGATGACAACTTTCCTCGGCTGTTGGAGTTGCTTGATAGGGCCGGTGTTCAACACGGCTTTCCGATTGGCGAAAAGAAGAGTGACGTTGGTTACACTACGTATCACGGCGGTTCAGTAAGTTATCCTTCCAAGTCAATAATAATCCCGTTAGAGCAGCCGTACGGATCCTTCGCCAAAGCCCTGCTCGAAAGGCAGACATATCCTGATCTGAAGGACGATAAAGGCAATCCAATCACGCCATACGATGTAACGGCCCACACTCTTCCATTACTCATGAACCTGTCCGTGGAAGAAATTCGGAGTCCTTTCAGACCCAAATGGATAAAAAATGTCAGGATTCGCAATGGAATAGGAGATTGTCAGTTAGGCGTTTCTAACAAAATTGGGCTGTACAAATCCTCTATGGCATCAATGGACGAAGGCTGGACGCGATGGATTTTCAAAGACGCTCCCTGTATGGAGAACGAACCAGTCAAAGACGTCGATATACGTTCGAGTAGATTTGCCCAAAAAGTACCGCCGTTTAGCGGTATGGTTACTAGTGTCTCGGCGAAATTGCTGAATCCAGATTACAAAACGATCATCTTTCCCGACCAACCCGCCAATCAGATCCTGAACGGTTACGCGAAAGGCTCGATGCCGGATGAGTATCTTGGCGGCGTAGGGAAGGAAGGCGTGGCGAACTTGAAGAAGTTTGTCGAGGACGGTGGGACGCTTGTTTTTCTGAACAATTCGTGCGATTTTGCGATCGAGCAGTTCAATCTGCCGATCCGAGACGTGACCAAGGGCCTGCCGCGAAAGGATTTTTTCATTCCCGGCTCGATCCTCCGCACGGAACTTGACACCACGCACCCAATCGCGAATGGCATGCCAAAAGAGTCGATCGCCTGGTTCGAGGATTCGCCCGCGTTTGAAGTTGGGAGTCCCGGCTTTAGCCGGCCTGACGCGACGGAGAAGCCGCCTGAAGGCGGGACTCCGAACGTTCGCATCATCGCCCGCTATCCGAGCGACCCGAAGAGCATACTCCTTTCCGGCTGGGCACTAGGTGCCGAAATAATCGCCGGCAAGGCCGCGCTAGTCGAGGTCAAAATGGGCAAAGGCAAGATCATCCTCTTCGGCTTTCGCCCGCAATATCGCGGCCAGTCGCTCGCGACGTATCCGCTGCTTTTTAACGCGATCAGCAACTAGAGCGGTAAAGTATTGACTCCGTGTTTTTCCGTGCCTTCCGTGGTTAAATTCCGAAAAAAATCGACCACGGATCGCACGGAACGGCACAGAAAGAACGGAAAAGATCGAATTAAAACAGAGACACATTCAAACATGCGGATATTTGATTACTAGCATACTGGGCACCCGCTTACGCAGGCGGTTCTGACGCGTAGATTACTGTTTTGGAAAAGGATCGGTGAGCGTCATCAGAATAACCAACAGGATAAAATAGGGCACCAGGACCGCAGCTCCGGGATAATCCTTAGCGATCCTCTGACCGAAAAACAAGGCGACAATTCCTAACGCTCCGACCGCCGCCGCCCAAAAGATCAACGCGGTCGATCCAACCGCAAAGAAATAAACGATCCCCGCCGCACTCATCAAACCCGCCACAAGCTCGATGGCCGTGATCTTTGCCAGCATCAACGGAACCATCGGGGCGAGGAAGGTCTCGGAAAAATGTCCCTTCAGCCATTCGACATTTCCTCTCCAGTCAAAAACCTTGTCGAGACCGGATTGGATAAACAGAATCGCGACCATGAGCGCCCCGAGCAGAGCAGGAAGGTTTTTGATGATCTCATCAGTTTTCATGTGATATCAAAGAAGAACGTTAAACCCTTCCTGCCGGAAATGGTCGTCGTGAGTCAGAACATCAGCAATTCCATAGGCTCGGCAGATGTTCATAGAAATGCAATCTGTGAGGCTGTAGCCCTTATCAAGGCGGGTTGAATAAAGATGAAATGCGTCCAGGAAAAGTTCGTGAGAGGCTTCAACGATTTCGATGTTCGGTTCAAGGAGAACGTTCTCGACCTGCTGACACAAGGTTTTGCGAAAGTATTGGCCGCTTTCAGCAAAATAATTCAACGTCTCGATCAAAACGTCATCCGTTGTAACGAGACGATTCTCAGAAGGTTCCCCAAACGACAATGCCTTGGCTCGCCATTGATCGCGAGGATTGAAAAGAGCTATCCAATATACCGCGTCCGCGAAGACTTTCATCTAATACCTTTTGGGGGCTCCGTACAAGTAGTGGTCGTGATTGACAGAACCGTCCGACGGTAGTTTGGCCCATTCTTCATCCGGCACTTGCTGACTTATTTCCGTGACCCGCTCCAGAAAACTCTTTGATGTCCGTGTCTGAGCGGCAGATGCCTTCTCCTCTATCACGTCCAAAACGGCTTTCTGATCCGCTTCTGAAAGACCTCTTAACTTCTCTATAATAGTCTCCGTCATATTTGCCTGCATTATTGATTACCGTCCTTTATTTTTTCCAGTATTCATCAAAGCCTCGATCTCATCGGGATCTTTCGGAACTCCCGCCGTCAGGTTGATGTTTCCGGTTTCGGTGACGACGACGTCATCCTCGATACGGATGCCGATGCCGCGGTATTTGGCCGGGGCTGATTTGTCGTCGGGCGGGATGTAGAGGCCGGGCTCGACGGTGAGGGCCATTCCCGGGGCAAACGGTTTTGAGTTTTTTGCCTGCTGATCGACGAAATAGCGTCCCGCATCGTGCACATCGAGGCCTAGATAGTGGCCCACGCCGTGCATGTAGTATTTCATGTACGCTTTCTTTTTGATCAAATCTTTTGTCTTACCTTTGAGCAGACCGAGCTTTTTCATGCCTTCGGTGAGGAGTTCGATCGAGAATTCCTGGCGGGCTTTGACTGTGTTGCCGGGTTTTGTGTACTCGACGCACTGTAGCTGAACGTCGAGGACGACGTCGTAAACTTCGCGTTGGGCGGGCGAATATTTGCCGTTGACGGGAAATGTCCGGGTGATATCCGAAGCATAGCCGTTAAATTCTGCTCCGGCGTCGATCAGTATCAGATCTCCGTCCTTGAGCGGCATGTTGTTCTCGACGTAGTGGAGGATCGTCGCGTTATCGCCACCGCCGATGATCGAATTATAGGCCGTGCCGCTTGCTCCTTTGTCTCGCATCAGAGCTTCCATGAACGATTCGACCTGCGCTTCATTCATGCCCGGCTTGACCTTTTTCATGGCGAGGATATGAGCTTCGACCGCGATGTCGGCTGCGGTCTGCATGAAGCCGACCTCTTTCTCGCTCTTGTGAAGCCGCATTTCGCCGAGAACGATCGTCGGATCAACGATCGTGTGCGGCGGATACGCCGTTTTGAGACGGCGGACACGTTGGCCTGAGAGATAACCGAGGATCTGCTGATCGAGAGCTTTGTCCAGAGCGAAGCGATAATAAAGCTTGTCATGGCCGTCGAGCAGCTTTGCCAAATCGCCGGCAAATTTGTCGATCGAGACTGCCTTGTCCGCACCATAATTCTTGACTGCACCTTCGACGCCCTGGCGGCGGCCGAACCACGTTTCCATCATCGGATCACGAGGGCGAACATAGAGCGTGAACGGCTTCTTCGCCTTCGGGTCGATCACGGCGATCGCATCCGGCTCGGGAAAGCCCGTCAGATACCAAAAGTCGGAATCCTGACGAAACTTGAACTCGGTATCATAGCTCCGCCGCTGCTCGTGTGCCGCCGGAATGATCGCAATGGAATTTTCATCCATCTGCTCGATAAATCGCTTTAATTGAGTGCGCATAATGACAAAAGTGTAACCCAAAGACGCAACTCGGCAAAGAGGCGGCGGACAACCCGCAATTTTCATGACCCCATTCCGTTCTCAATCAGATGAATGCTGATATAATTCACAAAAAATACACCCAAAAGGAGAGATCGAGATGAAAAAAATAATGTTCTTCGCCGCTATCGCGCTTCTTACTACCTCTGCCGTATTTGCCGACATTGCACGACCGGACAAAACACCACAACCGAAACCCGGGGTTTCCACTACGATTGAGATCAAGATGGACAAATCCGCGAAAGAGGCTAAGCTTCTCATACCCAAATCGCAGATCAAACAGCTCCGCGCTGAGCTCGACGCGCTCGACGATGACAACGGCAACACCGCCGCCGCAACTGGAGGCTTCACGCGGCTACAGACCATCGTGAGCGGAGCGTTTCTCAGCCTTGCGTTTGTGTTTGGCGGAATGTGGTTTGTGCGTTCGGGCCGATCGTCGACAAAAGGCGGAAAGGCACTCGCGATCGCGGCGATCCTGGGTGGAGTTGGAGCCGCGACTACGGTTGTTTTCGCAAACGCCGGGCCGCCGCCCGCTGCCCGGAACATAACGAGCAAATTATTCGATCAAAAGGTCTTTTTCCCATATGGTTTTGCGTACGGCAAGATAAAGATCGAGACGACGGACGGTACGCAGGTAAAGCTGATCGTTCCGGATGTGTCCGAAACGCCTGCCAGCGAATAAAATGCAAGAGATCCGCACCGCGAGGTTTGAGCTAACGAGCGCGCACATATTTGTCGGCGCGTTCATGGCGGCGTGTGCGGTGGCCGCGGCCCTGATCGGCAGTTTTCCGCTCGGGGCTTCGATCGTGACGATCTTTTTGTTCGCGGGCGTTCATAATGTGATGGAATTTCGCTATTTCGTCGCACGAATGCCGCTGCGTTGGGGGCGGTCGCGGGTATTTTATTCGGTTGGTATCGGTGGCGTGCTTGCTCTCGCGGCAGCGTATCTGACGCTCTATTTCGCAAGCGGCAATTGGCTGTGGAGCGGCGAAAGCTGGGCGGTTTTCGCTGCCTCATGGAATACGGCTTTCGTACTGTGGCTCGGCGTTTTGCTCTACCTCAGAGGCAAACAGCGACCGAAAAGCGACTGGGCGTGGGCATTTCCGGCGGCGTTTCTGCTTGCCGCGTTGGCGTGGATCGTGCCGCAATATTGGAGTTTGGCTCTCGTTTATATTCATCCGTTCGTCGCGATGTGGTTTCTGGAGCGCCAGCTACGCCGGACAAGGCCGGAATGGCTCCGGGCATATCATTTTTGTCTCGCATCGATACCATTCTTCGTCGCGACGCTCTGGTTTTCGCTTTCCAGCCAGCCAAATCTCTCGGAAGAGACCAATCTTTTCTGGCGGATCACGCAGCACGCCGGCAGCCAGATACTGCCCGGAATTTCGAGCCATTTTCTGGTCGCGACGCACGTTTTTCTCGAATCGATCCACTATTTTGTCTGGATCTTGCTGATCCCGCTCATTGATCGCCGGGCAATACCGTGGAAACTGACCGAGATACCGCTTTTTAGCAGCAGGAATGGCTTTCCGAAGCTTGTTGGATTGGCTTTGGCTGTCGCACTCTTTATCGTAATTGCGCTGTGGGCAGGATTTTCGATTGATTACACGACCACGAGAGATATCTACTTTGCCATCGCCATTGGACATGTTCTGGCGGAGTTTCCGTTTCTGATCAAGATGTTATAACCGCGAAACACACTAAAAAGACGAAAATTTAAAGTCTATTATTTAGCTCCTTTCGCCTATTTCGCGGTTAAAAATTCTTATGCTCCTTTTTGACGAGGTTAATTTTGTTCAGACGCAGAATCTGCCGCTCAATGAGCTGTGGTATTTTTTGCCAGTCGGCTATTTGGTCACGATCCTGATCGAGACGCCGGTATTGCTCATTGGGCTGTCGCCAAAGGTCTCGATCGCGCGACGCCTTCGATGCGGGGTTTGGCTGACGGCGTGTACTTATCCGATAGTGGTTCTGGTGCTTCCGGCGATATTTTTTGACCAGTCGCGGGCGTTGTATCTGACGGTCGCTGAGATATTTGCTCCGGTTGGCGAATGCTTTTTGTTCTGGGTTGCGTTTCGCGGTAAAGGCCTGCTCGAATCGAAAGATTGGATACGCTGTATGATAGCTATAGTCATTGCAAATCTTGCTTCGTTTGGATTTGGCGAGATAATGAATGTATACGGCTGGTTCGGCCTTTTTTGATGTTTATGCGAATTTGTTTAGTCTTGTCCACATTTCTTTCGGTTCTTCTGCTCGCGAGTATTGCCCTCGCGCAATCGAACTACGACACCTACTCGAACGCCCGTTTTGAATATGATCTAAAGTATCCGGCCAATATTTTCACTCCGCAGGAAGAAGCTCAAAACGGTGACGGCCGCGTGTTCCTATCGAAAGACGGAACCGCCAGGATATTGGTCTGGGGGCAATACAATGCTCTTTTCGACACCCTGAAAAAGGCTTATTTCAGCGACCTGAAAGAGCATCCAAAAGGCGTCACGTATAAGGCTCTGCTAAAAGACGGCTACGTGATCTCGGGCGTGAGAGACAAAAAGATCTTCTATCAAAAGACGATGCTCAACGGACAGGACGGCGATGGCGGAGCTGTATTTGCAACGTTCCTGATCGAATACAAAGCCACGGACAAAGACAAATTCGATCCTATCGTCCGCAAGATCGCGGCTTCATTTAAATTCAACTAATGCCGTCATTCGACGAACAATTGCGCATCACCGAGATCTTCCTCTCGATCCAGGGCGAATCGTCGCACGCCGGGCGGCCGTGCTCGTTTGTGCGGCTCACCGGATGCCCGATGCGGTGTGTTTGGTGCGATAGCGAATACACTTTTACGGGCGGTGAACGGATGGCGTTCGATGAGATCTTCGCAAAGCTCGAAGAATACGGCTGCAACTTCGTCGAGGTCACCGGCGGTGAACCGCTCGCTCAAAAGAACGTATTCCCTTTTATTACAGAGCTTTGCGACCGGGGCTATGAGGTCCTGATCGAAACCGGCGGTTTTGTCTCGACCGAGAGCGTCGATGAACGGGCCAAGATCATCCTCGACATCAAATGTCCGGCATCAGGCGAAGCGGAACGCAATCACTGGCCAAATCTCGAACGCTTGCGAGCAGATCGGGATGAAGTGAAATTCGTCGTCGCTGACATGGTCGATTGGGAATTTGCGAAAGAGACGATCGTGAAATACGACCTTGCGGATCGAACGAAAGAGATCCTGATCTCACCTGTTCACGGTATCGATATGCGGCCTCTCGCCGAGGCTGTTGCAACGAGCGGTTTGCGGATTCGATTTAATTTGCAGCTCCACAAATACGTTTGGGGAGCTGATGTTCACGGAGTTTAGAGATCACGCTTTCGCGGGATCTTGAGCAGTTCGGTCGAGTGTTCGGTGACGCTTGCGGGTTCAAAAATGCGGTCTTCGAGCAATCGATTGGTCGTGACCTTTTCGACTTCGCCCTCATTTTCCACAACCGGAAGACGAGGGTTGAGTTTGTCGAAATTGACAAATTCCTTATAGTTAAAACAAAAGACCGAGAACAACCCGAACAGCAGCAGAGCAGCGAAAGCTGCGTAAAACAGCACATCGGGGCCGAAAAGGATCATCTTGTACTGAAATGCTTTGACGATCAGCATTGACAGCCCAATAATCGCCGCAATGGACAGCGACGCGACTCCGATCAACTCAAACCGGCGAATTCTGCGTGCCAACGCGGCGTATTCGACGGACGGAAACTGCTCGGCCACGTTTTTGGCGATAGCGGCCAGTTTCAGGCCGCAGCGGCGGCAGTAGCTATGATCATCGGCGTTTGGTGCCGCACAGTTTGGGCAAAACATCTCGGTGGATTATACGCTTTTCCGTGAAAATGAGTTCCTTTTTTAGAAGTTTATGATAGCGATCTGTCTCGTATCAGGTGGAATGGACTCGTGCGTAACGGCCGCGATAGCAACTCGTGAGTCGGACGAACTCGCCTTCCTGCACATCTCATACGGCCAGCGAACCGAAACACGCGAGCGAAAGGCGTTCAACGACATCGCCGATCACTACGGCGTCGAAAAGCGGCTCGACATCTCGATCGAGCACCTCGCCAGGATCGGCGGATCTTCGCTGACCGATAAGGCGATGGATGTCACCGAGGCAAATCTGGAATCGCAAGAAATCCCGACCAGCTACGTTCCTTTCCGTAACGCTAACATGCTCGCGATCGCCGTGAGCTGGGCGGAGGTTATCGGTGCCACAGCGATCTATATTGGGGCGGTCGCCGAAGATTCGAGCGGTTATCCGGATTGCCGGCCGGAATTTTATGCGGCGTTTCAGGAGACTATTAACACTGGCACGAAACCGGACACAAATATTCGGATCCGGACGCCGATCATTGAGCTTTCAAAAGCCGAGATTGTCAAAAAAGGGCTTGAATTATCGGCCCCGCTCGAATTAAGCTGGTCGTGCTATCGTAGCGAGACCCTCGCCTGCAGCACGTGCGATTCGTGTGCGTTGAGGTTGCGTGGATTTGAGATCGCCGGCGTTTCGGATCCGATAGATTATGTTTGAGTCGAAAGACTGGAGGGAGAGAATGAAGATCAAACCATCACTTGTTATTGTTTTATTGATCGCGATCTCAGCGATTTGTGTTTCTGCTCAAAAAACTACAAAGTTTTCCTCGACCTACACCTCCCTCGGCGGCAAAGCGTGCAAGTTCTATCCCGGCGGTGATGGACAGGATGGCATGTCGCTCTGCAAAGGCCCGGGCAGATATCGGGTGCGAATTTACTCGTCGGCCACCATGACGCACATAAACGCTGAGCTTAAAGGCACGGACGATTCGTTTCCTCTCGCATCCGTGAGCCTCGGCTTTAACGAAAGCAAATCAAAGGTCGAGTGGCGGCTCGCGAACGGCAAACCTTTCGCCGTGATCTTTCGTATTCCCAAATACGCCGAGCCTGCCGATGGCGAATTCGGTGCAAGCAAGGTGATCGGTGAAGAACTCACCGTGATCGGCCTCAAAGGTTACGAGGATCTGCACACCTCAATCGACGTAAAAACGCCAAACGCGAATGTGAAGGCGCGCGAGGTTGCGGATGCGGGCCACAAAAAATAGTCAGTTGGTTGGACTTATATGAAAGCTGCGATCTTGTTTCTTATTCTCGCGACCGGCGTTTCAGGGATCGCTGCTCAGACGAACTTTCTGATCACGTCCAGATCGGTGGGCGGCGTGAAACTTGGGATGACCATCAGTCAGGCACGCAAGGTTTTGTCCGGCTGCAGTTTCAAACGAAGCAGCGACGGCGACGGAGCCGTGTTGATCTCGGCCGTTTGCGGTGGCAAGGAATTAATGACATTCGCGAGCCAGGAGGACGAGGAAACCACTATCAACGAACGGGCGAAAATTGCATTTATCGAGGTGTGGGACTCACGTTTTAAGACACCGGACGGCATTCACAAGAATATGCTCGTTTCAGAGGTCGAAAAGAGTTTGGGACGGGTGACAAAGATAATTCTCTCCGAGATCGAATCGCGTGAATTCATAACCTTCAAAAAGAAACGCCCCGGCATAATGTATCGAATGTACGGTGGGATCTATCCTCCGGGCAAAAACACGACCGCCCGCTATGAACGCGGAACGCGCCTGTGGAGTATTTCGGTAAGCTCCTATTGATCGATCGACGATGAGACAAGTGTTTCGCGGTCAGCTTCTAACTGAGCCAAGCGACCGCGCAGTGCCAATATCTCAGCATCGATCTCGGCAACGCTCGTTTCCTTGTGACTAAGCTTGTGAAAAACCGGAGTTACGACCGTTAGGGCCGCAACAATGATCGACATCACGCCGATGATCCGTCCTGATACCTGCTCATCGACCCATTTTGGATTCCAGATAAGGAAAAGAAGATAGGCGGTCAAAGACCAGACGGCAGCATGGATCGCATACCGCGACCACAGGAATCTTTTATCGAGTTTCGCCAGGGAAATGAGCGAAATATGCGAGCATGAGGCCGACAATAGCGTTGCCGACATGAGGGATTTGACGTACAGATCGTTGTGAACCGTACCGTTCCAGATCAGGTAGATCCACATTGCCGCCGAGATTAGAGCCAGGACGATGCCGGTGTAAGGTATTACGCGGCCACGGCCTGTGTCTAGAAAAGCACCGCACGAAAGACCCAGGATGCTCGTGACGGTGACTGTAAGGGCCGTCAGCATGACCATCGTTTCGAATTCACCCTGTTTCCCGAACAGAATAACGCCGATCCCGATCAGGGCACTCAGCCCAACAGACGCGATGAAAAGATAAAGAAATATCTTTTTTAAGTTTAAGTCTTCCACATCGAGGTAAATATATTTCGTCTCGTATAAGAATCTTGTGATCTCGATCACATTGCCGCTAGATCGACAATCGATCTCTGTCGATCGTCAAGAGCTTTAAATCACCCAGGGCAGCAAATGCTACATTCTCTGTACGAAAATGCTGAGTAGCAAGGTTCCGTATCTCATGCGTCGTCACCGCGTTCAAATTTCCGAGTGCCTCGTCGAGCGAGATTTGACGACCATGGATCATCTCTGCCTGAGCGAGCGTTGCGGCACGAGAGGCGGAATCCTCAAGGCCGAGCAGGATCGAGGCTGTAGTCTGCTGTTTGGCAAGCTCAAGTTCATCTTGCGTGACGCCATTTTTTACGACTTCACGCATTTCCGCGATTGAGAGATCTACCACTTCCTCAACCTGGCTGGGCGATGTTCCGGCAAAGATCGAAAACATCCCGCAATCCTGATACATTATCGCCGAGGCCCCGACGCTATAGGCGAGCCCGCGTTCCTCACGAACCTTTTGCCACAAGCGGCTAGACGTCCCGCCGCCGATAATATTTGCCAGCAGATCCGCCGCATAACGGCTCTTGTGCGTCGCCCCGACGAGCGGCGTCGCGATGATCATGTGGGCTTGTTCGAGATTCCTGTTTTGCTTGATCATGATCGGAGCCGCAAGATTCGGCGGCGTTCGGAGTCCCGGCTTTAGCCGGCCCTCCGCCAGATGTTGCCCGCTAAAGCGGGTACTCCAAACGTTTTCCGCGAGGCCGACGATCTGATCATGATCAATATTCCCCGCCGCTGCGATAACGAGATTCCCAGCGTGATATGTATCTGCGTGATATTTCTGCGTGATCTCCCGGTTAAAGCTCTTGACGATCTTCGGGGTTCCCGCGATGTTCAGCCCTAGCGGATGGTTCGCGAAGAACGCTTCGCTAAACAGCTCGCCGAGATACTCCTCAGGCGAATCCTCGACCATTTTCATCTCTTCGATTATGACCTTCTGCTCGCTTTTGAGGTCGGCTTCGTCGAAGCGCGGGTTGGCGAGAATATCGGCGATCAGATCGAACGCCTTCGGCAATTGGTCATCAATAACCTTGATCGCAAAGCCCGTTTCCTCGTGCGATGTAAACGCGTCAAGATTGCCGCCGAGCCTGTCCTGTTCGATCGCAATATCGAGCGCCGAGCGGCGTGACGTGCCCTTAAAAACCGTGTGCTCGATAAAATGCGAGATGCCGTTAAGCTCTGTCGGTTCGTGCCGCGAGCCGACGCGAAAGAAAAATCCGAGAGTCGCTGAGCGCACTCCCGGCATTCGATCTGTAAGTATTGTAAGTCCGTTTGAGAGACGTGTTTCCCTGATTTCTTCCTTCATTGTGAAGGATAGAGACTAGCACGGACGGTCACTATGTTCGAAACCGCGGGCTCTAACGATGTTAAACTTTTTCGACAGAGACGGTAGCTTTTGCCGGCCCTTTCGGCCAATTAGCGGGCTGGCCCTTTTGCGGGTTCAGGTCTTGTAGTGACAGCCGATAGCCATGAACGGTAACCGTCTGCGGCTGCAACGTTGAATTCAATTCAACGATCTCTGCCCGGCGGCGTCCGACTGAGACGGCGAGCTTTATCTTCGCGTTTCCCGCCCAAACGCATCTGGCGTTCATCGGGCAGCGTGAATCTTCAAGTACTGAGATAAACTTGATTGATACTCTACCGCGATCGGCGGTTTTCGAGTGGCCGACCTGGACTTTTACCGATTCGGGCGCCCTGGCCCACGAAATTCCGGTGAATCCAAATAACAAAAAAGATAAAAGCAGTAATTTTTTCATAATGACCTCACGAGCGGCCCACTCACCCATTAGAACGGTCCGGGCCGGTTAAAGTTGCAAGGGAATTGTGTCGATCACAGATCGGAAAGCAGGACGGCATCCTGACTTTCGGTGATAACCGGGTATAAAAATCTCTGACCATCCGGCGACCACTCCGCGAGATTTGAGGAACCTTTTCCGAGGCCTTCGAAAATCCTGGCTTCGCCGCCGTCGAGCGGTAAGAGGATCAGGTTCAGGTTCTGTCCTGAGGTGTATATCTGCGTCAGGTGTCTGCCATCGGGATGGAAACGGACCTGACGTTCATAGATAGGAACCGGAAGTGTCAGCGTTCGGATCAAGTCACCTGTCTCGGTCGAAACAAGAGCGATATTCCACTTGCGATCGTTCGCGATATCCATGAAGTAGCACGCAGCCTGTTTCCCGTCGGGCGAGATCGCGGGGAAGTAGCACTTTGCACGCAGCAGCCTTGGAGTTGGATGATCCTGAGACGTTAGGAAAATGCCTTCGGCAAAGCCGATCCCGCGATGAAAAACGACCTTTCCGTCACGAGAAATGTCTGGTGCCTGATCGCCTCCTTCGCTCAGACTGCGAAGCGATCCACCAGATGGGTCGGAGATCCAAATGCCGCGTTTTCCATTTTGCCGCGATGCAAAAACAAGGCTGCCGTCCACAGGCGATACAGTGATACCGAACGTCACATTGGCATTCGTCGTCAATTGTTTGGGGCTTGAGCCGTCGGCATTCATCCGCCATAGTTCGCTCGTTCCGCCGGTTCGTGAGGCGTAAACGACTCCGCCGTTCAAATCCCAATCCAGTTCATCGACGTACTCAGACGCGGTAAAGATCTCCTGAAATTTGATCGATCGGCCTGGTTCATCAATTTCCCCTATACGAAGGCTCGATGAGGCCGTAAGCTGAACGGTCAGCAGTTTTCCATTAGCGACGCCGAGCCAGTTGTGGCTGCGAAGGTCGTTCGTAACGCGCTTCGCTTGTCCCGAACGCCGTGAGAATACCCAAATCTGATTCGCCGGACCGTTTTCTTCAGTGGCGATGAATGCAAGCCGGTCCTCGTCAAGCCAGGCAATGTCTTCGATATTTTTCCAACGCTGCGGCGTCAAATATCGTTCACTTCCGTTTTCAGGGTTGACCATCAAAATCGCGTGCGGTGAACCCGCTTCACTTTTTTCATGGGCCGCAAGCGCTATCTCCGAACCGTCCGGAGCCCACGCGACCGGGCTCGACTGGAACATGGTCAGATAACGAATATCATGCTTTGCACGGATAATCGTTCGCTTGTTCGAACCATCGATATTTGCAACACCAAAATGCGTCTCGTTCGAGATGTTCTCCGACGACGTAAACGCAAACCTTTTCCCGTCCGGCGAAATACTGATCGACGAGCCGGTTGCAACATTCGGGATCTGCACGCCGGGGCCGCCGATGATCGGTATCCTGACTATCGCCGGATCGATCTCATTCTTAGAAAAAACCGAAGCGTAAATATACTGACCATCGGGCGCAACGGTCATTCCGACGTACTCGATCGGCCGGGGCTCAACGATCCGGCTTTCACTTCCCGTTTCGATTTGACGGATCCAGAGGCTCTCGCCGGATTCTTCTTTTTGCGAATACACCGCGAATGTGCCGTCCGGCGACATGCTCGCGGCTGTGACTTTACCGGATGTCGTTATCTTGGCAAGCTTTACTTGTTCGCCACGCGCCGGTGGCGAAGTGCCGCCGCGAAAAGCCCCAAAAGTGACCAACAACCCCACGGCAATTAAACCGGCACTGCCCGCCGCGACCCATTTCCACGTTGTCGCCCGCTTTTGCCCGACTATCTCTTCGTGCTGCTCGATGGTCAATTCGGAAACGCGATGCGTCTCGATCAGAAATCCGTTTTGCTCGATATCGGCGGCGAATTTATAGCCCTTGCCGGGAACTGTGACCAGAAAGCGTGGCGAATTTGGCGTTTCGCCTAATGCCCGGCGGAGGTTCGAGATCTGAACAACGAGGTTCGATTCCTCGACAAATTTGTCATCCCAAACGGCCTCGATGATCTCGTCTTTGGTAACGATGCGGCCGTTGTTGCTTGCCAGGAATGTCAGCAGATCAAATGCCTTTGCAGTTAAAACGACCGCCTGCCCGTCGCGCACCAGGCGGCGGTGATGCGTGTCGATCACGAATTCCGCAAAGGCAATTGCTGGTTGTAAGGGTTCTTCGGGCATCAATTTGGAAAAACTTAGAAAAATTTAGCTGCGAATTTAGGACAGCCAGCACGTTTTACTGCAAATCTTGCACATCGCATAAACACCTGTGGCTGTCGGTTTACCGAGAATTCTAGCAGAAAGACGGAAAAATGGAATTAATTTTATGAAAGCGACCCGAAAGACGAAGATCACGATCGAAACCCGCGAATCGAAATTTGTTCGCTTTGGCCGCGAGGAGATCTCGTTCTGTCGCGGCTGCGCCGCCCCGACCCGTCACCTGCCGGTCGCTCAGATAGCGGTGTTTTTAGCCGTCACGGAAAAAGCGATCTTTCGCCTCGTTGAAAGTGACCGCGTTCACTCGTTCGAAACACCCGAAGGCTATCTGATGATCTGCACCGAATACGCCGCTTACCTTCCAGGCAATGTTGAGGAAGTAAAAGTTCTCGAAATAGGAGACAAATTGTAATGAAATACACGCTCTATATCTTATTGATCTTACTTTTTGCGTTTCAGATCTCGGCGCAAACAACGGAATTTACTTATCAAGGCCAGCTTCAAAGTTCGTCCGTGATCGCTAATGGGAATTTTGATTTCGAGTTTGCGTTATTCGATTCACAATCGGGTGGATCGCAGGTGGGTTCGACGCTGACGCGGAATGGAGTTGGTGTGGCGAATGGTATCTTTTCGGTCAATCTTGATTTCGGCAACGGATTTCCCGGTGCGAGCCGCTTTCTTGAGATACGGGTCAGACAGGCTGGTGGCGGCGCTTTCACGACATTGTCGCCGCGACAGCCGATTTCCAGTGCTCCGTATGCCGTCAAGAGCATCACGTCGGACAGTGCTACCGTTGCGGTCAACGCCATAACGGCAAACAACGCGACAAACGCGCAGAATGCGGTCAATGCTCAAACAGCCGTCAACTTCAGCGGTTCGATCGCGGGCGATGTGACCGGAACTCAAGGTTCGACAATCGTCGGGAGGCTGCAAAACAGAACCGTTTCGCCAACTGCCCCGACCTCCGGCCAGGTTCTCAAATACAACGGCACTCAGTGGGAACCGGGAACCGATAGCACAGGTGCTGGCGGCGGCGGGACGATCACCGGCGTGACAGCCGGAACCGGCCTGACCGGCGGCGGAACGACCGGAACGGTCGCGGTTGCAATCGCAAACTCTGGCGTCACCACAACCCAACTCGCCGACGCCAGCGTCACCGATCCAAAGATCGTCTCGGTCAGCGGAGCAAAGGTAACCGGAGCCGTCACCGACTCAAACCAACTCGGCGGCGTCGCGGCGAATCAGTTCGTCGTCACAACCGATCCGCGAATGACCAACGACCGTCCGCCGACGGCGGGGAGTGCAAACTACATTCAAAACGGCGGCGCTGTACAAGCTTCGAGCAACTTCAACATCAGCGGCAACGGCACAGCGAATGTTTTCAACGCCTCAACGCAATTCAACATTGGCGGCGGTCGTATTCTAAGCAGTCCTGCGGGATCGTTTAACTTGTTTGTCGGTTTCCTGACGGGGCAAGCCACCACGACGGGCACTCAGAACTCGTTTTTCGGGTACGCCGCAGGACAAAACACTACGACTGGCGGTAACAATGCTTTTTTTGGGGGCGGGGCTGGGTTCGCCAACACCACTGGCAATCTCAATGCGTTTTTCGGAAGCATTGCCGGATCAAATAATACAACTGGCATTGGTAATTCATTTTTTGGCGGGCAGGCCGGACTGGGCAACACGACGGGGGCGGGGAATGCGTTTTTCGGAAGTCAGGCCGGACAACTTAACACGACGGCTAGCCATAATTCGTTTTTCGGGGAGCTTGCCGGTTTTTCCAACACAACAGGTAGTGACAACGCGTTTTTTGGTGCGCGCACCGGTTCTGCGAACACGGTGGGGCCGGGTAATTCTTTCTTCGGCACGGATGCAGGCAAAGCGAATACGAGCGGCGAAAGCAATACGTTCGTCGGGGTTTTCTCAGGCGATGCGAACACGGTGGGCGATGGCAACGCTTTCTTCGGTCGGGACGCAGGCGGCACAAACACGACGGGCGGCGGCAACGCCTTCTTCGGCCGTAATGCAGGCAACGGGAACACGACGGGTGGTAACAACACTATCATCGGCAACAATGCCGATGTCGGTTCCGGGAATCTGACTTTTGCGACCGCTATCGGAGCAGGTGCAGATGTCTCCAACAGCAACTCGGTCGTGCTGGGAAGGAATGTGGATACGGTTCGCATTCCCGGCAGCCTGCGGGTCACAGGCGGCACCGACGCAGAACCGACAAGCGGCGGGTACATCATTTTGGGTTCATCAACACTCTTTCCCAATGTTGTGATAGACGACAACGAGATCATGGCCCGCGATGGCGGTGGGACAGCGACCCTGTTCCTCAACGCCGATGGCGGCGACGTAAACCTAATCTCAACCGGAACCGGCAACGTCGGGATCGGAATATCCTCCACTGCGGCGGATAAGCTCCATGTTGACGGCATCATCCGCGTTTCTACTCTGGGGGCAGGCGGCGCGACATCGCTTTGCCGCAACGGTTCCCAGCAGATATCGACCTGCTCATCATCGCTCCGATACAAGAACAACATTAACCGCTTCGGTCTTGGGCTTGATCTCATCAACCGACTAAAACCCATCACCTTCGACTGGAAAGGCGGCGGCATGCATGATCTCGGTCTCGGTGCCGAAGATGTCGCCGCGATTGAGCCGCTGCTCGTGACCTACAACACAAAAGGCGAGGTCGAGGGTGTGAAGTACGATCGCATAGGCGTTGTACTGGTAAATGCAGTGAAAGAACAGCAGCGGCAGATTGCGACGCAGAATGGGCAGATCGAGGCGTTGCTCGCGGCAAATGCTGCGATGAGCAGGCGTTTGCGGGCGGTGGAGAAGCGGTTGGCGAAGAAGCGGTAAGTGGTCAGCGGCGTTCGCTCGGTACAAAACCCGGCGGGCTGACAGCAGAACCCCGTGGTCTGAGTGCAAAACCCGGCGGGCTGAGTGGTTAGCCCGGCGGGCTGAGTACAAAACCCGGCGGGCTGAGTGGTTAGCCCAGCGGGCTGAGTACAAAACCCGGCGGGCTGTGAGCAAAACCCGGCGGGCTGAGTAGCGAACCCGCAGGGGCGACAACACGATTCGAAGAGGGAGTCTGAAAGTCCCTGAAGGGGACAAATTTAATAGCGTCGGGTGAAACCCGGCGATCCGCGGCAAATAATCAGGTCTGTCCCTGAAAGGGACAAATGAGCATAAAGATCGACATTCGTCCCTTTCAGGGACGAATACAATCGAAACGGGATAACCGTCGGGATGCTCCCGACGCTATTAAATCAGTCCCTTTCAGGGACTTCTCAGACAGCCTCACTTATAAAACAACAGGAGGAACACGATAATGGCAGATTTTTACCCAACAGGAATGGATGCGAGAGCGGCGTGGCATGAGAATTTTGCGGCACAGCTGCCGGCCCTGGCTGCGAAATACAATATTCTAGCGGCCGTTCTGGCCGAGATCGCGGCGGATAATGCGTGGATGCAATATTGGGTCGCCGCCCGGCACGAGGCGAACGCGCTTCGGCAGCAATTGACGACTTACTTCAACACGATCGCGGGCAGCGACGATAAGGCTCCGGCACCGGCGGCGATCTCGTGGAGTTTGCCAGCAGGGCCGCCCGCAGAAGTTCCACCGGGCATCGAGACACGCGTCCGCGAAATCGCCCGTCAGGTGAAAGGCTCGATCGTCTATGCCAAAGCCGACGGCGAATTGCTGGGCATCGTGCCGTCCGAAACAACCGAGATCCCACTCGCCCCGGGCACACCGGTCGCACCGGAATTTACGCTCGTAACACTCGCTGCGTTTGAGCTGCAGGCGACGTTTCGCAAGATGGGCAACAGCGGCCTTTATTTCGAATATCGACACAAAGGCGGCAATTGGATGCCGGCCGGAACGCTCATCAACAGCCCCGGAACCTTTGCCGTCGCAGCGGCCACACCGGGCGTTGCCGAACAGATCGAGATCCGCGCCATTTACCTGCTCGGCAACGAACAGGTCGGCATCTTCTCGGCAGCATTCCCCGCGTTCATCGCACCGTAAATTCCTTCTGATCTTGTTCCGTGTTTTTCTGTGCGTTCCGTGGTAAATTCCTAAGATTTTCACCACGGATCACACGGAACGACACGGAAAGAAAAAGGATAAAAGACGAATGATGACTTTTCAGACATTCTCGCACATCGACGGGCACAGCCCGGATTTGGACGAACCAAATGCCGCGTTATTAGGAGTAACAGTAATGAAGTTAAAAATATTAGTTCTAACGGTTTTGATCCAACTGGCAGCAATCGCGGCAGTTGCCCAAACGACGGAATTCACCTATCAGGGCCAGCTGCAATCTGCTTCGGCACCGGCGAACGGGAATTATGATTTCGAGTTCGTTCTCTACGATTCACCAAGTGGCGGTGTACAATCGACACCCGTTCTGCCCCGCAGCAACGTCGGCGTGGCGAACGGCATCTTTTCGGTCACGCTCGATTTCGGCGCCGGCGGATTTCCGGGCTCGCCACGCTATCTCGAGATCCGCGTAAGGCAATCGGGCGGCGGAGCGTTCACGACGCTCGCACCGCGTCAGGTGGTGGGCAGTTCGCCGTATTCGCTCAAAACCTTGTCGGCGATCAATGCTGAAAGTTCAACCGTCGCATTGAATGCCGTTACCGCAAACAACGCGACCAACGCTCAAAATGCCGTCAATGCTCAATCAGCGGTGACTTCCCAGACGGCGACAAACGCATTGAACCTCGGCGGTGTTGCCGCCAATCAGTTCATTCAGACGAACGACACCCGATTGGCCGATGCGAGGCCGCCGATTCCGGGCAGTTCCAGTTACGTACAGAATACGACCGCACAGCAAGGCTCAACGAACTTCAATATTTCCGGAATCGGAACAGCGGGATCTCGACTTACTTCTCCAAGTGTTCATGCTCAGAGTGAGATACGAATGGGTGGCTCCGGAGGCTTCGTATTCATTACAAATCGTACCGGCGGTTCGATGTCGATAGGGCCTGCAGCGGGACATGAGAGTACGGGTTCTTCTAATACATTTGTTGGAAACGCAGCGGGGCGTGATACGACAACCGGTTCGAACAATTCAGCCTTTGGGATTTTTTCAGGGGCGCGAATCACCACCGGTTCCAGCAATAGCTTTTTCGGCTCCGCGACCGGTGATCACAATACGACCGGCTTTCAAAACTCCTTTTTCGGCGCCAGTACCGGCGGCGGCAATACGACAGCCTCAAGAAACTCGTTCTTTGGCTTCAGTGCCGGTGGCGGCAGTTCCGATGGCTCCGACAATTCTTTCTTTGGGACTTTCTCGGGTCAAAACATCTCAACGGGATCCGATAACACATTTGTCGGTGCGGAAAGCGGACAAGTCAACACGGCGGGCAGCTTTAACACTTTTATCGGAAAGAATGCCGGAAAGACTAACTCGACGGGTGTTAACAATACATTCGTGGGTTTTAGCTCCGGACTCTCAAATACGGTCGCCTTTTCTAACTCGTTTTTCGGCTTTGAGGCCGGTCGCAACAACACGACTGGTGATCAGAATGCGTTTTTCGGTCAGGCGTCGGGCATGTCGAACCAGACCGCGAATAATAACTCATTTTTCGGTCAGAACGCCGGTTCGGCTACGACGACTGGCGGAAACAACACGTTCGCCGGCAAAGGGGCTGGAACCGGAAACGCAACCGGCTCAAATAATACGCTGATCGGGTACAACGCTGAAGTCTCGGCATCAAATCTGACGTTCGCTACCGCGATCGGTGCCGACGCGATCGTCTCAAACAGCAACACCGTAGTTCTCGGACGGGCAGCCGATAGCGTTCGTGCTGCCGGGAGTTTTGTCTCTCTCGGCACAATGACCGCAAATACAAACCTGATAGTTTTGGGAACTTCAAATCTCACCGGTATCGTTGATCTCGGGACTCTCGGAGCCGCCGGAAGCCAGGCGATCTGCCGTAACGCTTCGGGTCAGATATCGACTTGCTCATCTTCCCTCCGGTACAAAACCAACATCAACGGCTTTGGCCTCGGATTGAATCTAATAAATCAACTCAAACCGATCACCTTCGACTGGAAAGATGGCGGGATGCACGATCTTGGCCTTGGTGCCGAAGATGTCGCCGCGATCGAGCCGTTGCTGGTGACCTACAACACAAAAGGCGAGGTCGAGGGTGTGAAGTACGACCGGATCGGCGTAGTGCTGATCAATGCTGTGAAGGAGCAGCAGCGGCAGATCGAGGCGTTGCTCGCGGCAAATGCGGCGATGCTTGAGCGTTTGCGGGCGGTGGAGAAGCCGCTGGTAGCGAACCCGCGGTTGTGACTATGCCGCCGCCGATCGAGCCTTGATCTTTTCCTCGATCGCGCGGGCGAATTCGTTGGTTTTCGCGGTGCCGCCGAGGTCTCTTGTGATTGCTTTTCCTTCCTTGAAAACATCAAAGAGTGCCGTTTCAAATTTCTGTGCCGCATCTCTTTCGCCGATGTAATGGAGCATTTGGATCGCTGAGAGCATCAATGCGGTCGGATTCGCTATGCCTTGCCCGGCGATGTCGGGTGCGGAACCGTGAACTGCCTCAAAAACCGCGCCAAGCTCTCCGATATTCGCTCCCGGAGCGAGTCCAAGTCCGCCGATCAGGCCCGCACACAGGTCTGACAGGATATCGCCGTAAAGATTTTCCATGACCATCACGTCGAACTGCTCTGGCCGCATCACAAGCTGCATGCAGCAGTTGTCTATGATCTTGTCGTCGCTCTCGATATCAGGGAAATCCTTCGCCACGTTGTAGAAACACTCGAGGAAAAGGCCGTCCGAGAGCTTCATGATATTCGCTTTATGGACGGCGGTCACCTTCTTCCGGCCATTGTCGCGGGCGTATTCGAAGGCGTATTTCGCAATTCGTGTCGAAGCTTTTTCGGTGATTATCTTGAGAGATTCCACCACGCCCGGCACGACGATGTGTTCGAGACCGGAATAAAGACCCTCAGTGTTCTCACGAACGATGACCAGATCAAGCTCAGGATAACGGCACTCGATGTTCGGCAAAGCCTTGACCGGACGCACATTCGCATATAGATCGAGCGCCCGCCGCAAGCCGACGTTGACGGATGTGAATCCTTTGCCAACCGGCGTCATGATCGGCCCTTTGAGCGAAACCTTGTTGCGGCGCATGGCGTCGATCGACGCTTCAGGGAGTGTTTCACCATACTTTTCAAGTGCCTGAGCACCGAGGATCTGCGTTTCCCATTCGATATCGATGCCGGTCGCCTCAATAACCCGAACCGTCGCCGCCGTGATCTCCGGCCCGATGCCGTCGCCCGGGATTAATGTGATTTTGTGTGTCATTTATTTTCTGTAATTAAGTTGAGATTTTTTATGTTCTTGAAGTGTCGTGAATTATGGCTGATCAGCGGAATGTCGAGTACGATTGCGGTTGCCGCAACCCACGCATCGGCAAACGCGATCGTCGCACCCGTTATGCGGCTGTCGAAATTTATCTCAGCCCATAACTTGCAGATCGAATCTGTTGTGTTCTGTATCGAATAGCGTTTGAGAGCAGAGTCCAGCCGATCGGAGAGAACCGGTCCCCAACCCCGATTCATCTTCCACAGGTGCAATTCTGCAAGCGACATGAAAGATAGAAAAAGGAACTGATCCACCATGTGCGGCCTATACAGTTCCTTGCGAGTATCGTTTTTCACGAAAAACGAAAATACGTCCGTATCAACCAAGACGGCCAATTCTTTGAGCCTCCAAGTCTATCTGTCTAGTCTCTTCCCGCCATTTCAGAAATTCGTCTAATTCGCCGTCTTCGAATATTTCCTCAAATGGCTCACTCGGATCAAATCTCTTTCCGCCTAATTTAATCGCCAATCGGTCGGCTTTTGAGAGCAAGGGAACTCCCTTCTTTTCTTTTTCTTTTCGTAAAATTACAGTCATGCTTTCGTTCTCCCTTTGATAAAATCAAACGACCGTCTAATAATGAATTTACAACGATTTATCAGCGAAAGGAAGTATTTGTGAACGATTCGCCAGTCGAAAATATACTTATCATCGGCGGCGGAATAATTGGCCTGTCGATCGCCCGCGAACTCCACAAACGCGGTGTTCGCCGCATCACGATACTGGATAAAAGCATCTGCGGCCAGGAAGCGTCCTGGGCGGCGGGCGGAATGCTTGGGCCGCAGGCGGAGGCCGATGAGGCGGGTTTTTTCTTTGACGTTTGTTCCGCTTCGCGCAACCTTTATCCCGGGTTTGCGGCGGAATTACTGGACGAAACTGGTATAGATGTCGAACCCGACCGCAGCGGCACTCTTTACCTTGCGTTTACCGATGAAGACGTACGCGAGATCCGCGAGCGATACAATTGGCAGCGGGCGGCGGGAATGACCGTTGAACATTGGTCGGCGGACGAAGCTCGGTGCGCGGAGCCTTTTGTTTCACCGGATGTGCGTGAAGCTTTGTTTTTTCCTGACGATTGGCAGGTTGAGAATCGTAAATTGCTCGCGGCATTAAAGCGTTATGCTGAGATCAACGGTATCGATATTCGCGAAAATACGCAGATCGAACGGCTCACTGTCGATAATGGAATTGTCATCGGAGCCGAAACGGATCAAGAAACGTTCACAGCCGATACAACCGTGCTTGCAACCGGCGCGTGGACATCGCTCATCAAACTGGGGATCGCGGAAATGCCGTTCAAGGTCGAGCCGGTTCGCGGTCAGATAGCAACATTTCAAACCGCAAAGCGGCTGTTCCAGAGGGTGATCTACAGTCCGCGTGGTTACATCGTACCAAGGGCCGATGGTCGCGTTCTGGCTGGTTCAACGAGCGAGCGAGTCGGCTTTGATAAATCGCTGACTGAATCCGCCGCCGCGCACTTGCGGGAAATGTCGAGTGAGATCGCCCCGAGTACAGCCGGATTACCGACGGTCGATCATTGGTCGGGGCTCCGGCCCGTATCATTGGACAAAATGCCGGTCATCGGTCGTATAAGCGGCATCGACGGTTTGTATATCGCAACGGCCCATTATCGAAACGGCATTCTACTCGCCCCGTGGACGGCGAAAACCGTGGCTGAAGGCCTGATATACGATGCTCGATCGGCCGATCTCGACGCCTTCGCCCCGGACCGTTTCCGGCTTCGCGGCGTGGGCACAGGCAGCTAGATTTTAACTTCCATTATGCGAGCTACCATAATTTTCCTCATCGTCTTCGCGAGCGTCGCTACGCTCGGCCAATCCCGACGTGTGCCGCCGACTGGTACTTCGCCCACGGCAGTTTTGCCCAGCGCTGCGGAAGCTACCGTCAAGCAAATGTTTGACGAGGCAAATGGCTATATCCGGGCAAAAGCTGCTGAGTTTGACTTAAAACGGGTCGAGTTTAGCGATTCTCTGTTCAAACAAACCAAACTTGAGCAACGGCAGTTGGCCGCAAAATACGCTGCAAAGGCCTCCCAGCGAAAGGATCTCACCGCCGATGATCGGTATTATCTCGGCATGCTCCATTGGATCGCCGAGAATCTCGACGGCACGCTCGAAGCTCTGCAAAAATTCATCGCGTCCGACAGCCCCGAGGCCGGACGGCGGCAAACGGCACGTTCCGTTGTCACAGTAGTTTTGGCAAAGCAAAAGAAAATGCCCGAAGCCGAGGCGGTCTTCGCCGAATATCTCAAAAACGAGCCGACGAAATTGACCGAGCGTTCCCGCATCGGCGGCGAGATGGCGAAAGCCTACCAAACCCTGAAGGATTTCAAAAAAATGGCGCCGCACGCGGACGCGGGTTATACCGCATCGAAAGGGCTATTGAGCGACGCTACCTCGCGTTCACGCGGCCTGGACGAGATCCTTGACGCCGGAATGCTGGTTTATGAGGCCTATCGTGACAGCGGTGAGCAGAAAAAAGCTGACGACGCTCTCGAAGACATGCGTGCGACAGCGGCGGAATTCGAGGCCCCGAGTTTCTATTATTACGCGGTCGATCAGAAGATAAAATTCATGATCGAGACGGGTAGAAAGCCCGCCGCGATCGCATACTATGCTGCGGCGCTCTCATCGGCCGACAAAGACCTTCGTGCCAAGACCTCGTCTGCCGATGTAGTTTCGCGGCTCAAGAAACGCGAAAAGCACTACAAACTACTAGGCGAGATCGCTCCGGAATTGCCGCTGGCCGACCAGTGGTTTCCTGGCGACACGAGAACTTTAGCTACGTACAAAGGCAAGGTTGTGTTGCTCGATTTCTGGGCGACGTGGTGCGTTCCATGTTTTGAGGCCTTCCCGTCACTGATCGAATGGCATCAGGATTTTAACCGCGATGGTTTTGAGATCCTCGGCATTACGCGGTATTACGGAACCGTTAACGGACTCCCTGCCGACAATCCAAGCGAGGCGATCGAGCTAAAGCGGTTTCGCCAGCGTGAACGTTTGCCGTATGATTTTGTCGTAATGAAGGATCAAAGTGCCCAGAATCTTTACGGCGCTACCGCTCTGCCGACTGCGGTTTTGATCGACAGAAAGGGCGTGGTACGTTACATTGAAGCCGGCACAAGCTCGGCCCGCATCGGTCAGATGCGCGAAATGCTTGGAAAACTTTTAGCTGAAAAATAAACGTAGATGCCCAGAGACGGAGCAACTGCAAAAATTAACCCACAGGATCTCTATGACCGCATCGCCGACGTCCAAAAACTGGCGATGAAGATCAATGGTTACCGCACGTCCGTGGCAAAATATCTTCGAAGCCTTAACCTCAAGGTCGGGCCGGATGCACGCGTTCTCGACGCGGGCTGCGGAACGGGTATCGTCACGCTCGCCTTGCAGGAAGCCGGTTACCGTCCGCGCCGCGTCGAGGCGATAGACCTTTCGTTCAAATCGTTATCCGTCGCGCGGGATGAGTTTGCAGATCGACGACGCCTTGCGGGCCGGGCCGATGTTGTCCAGAGCAACGTTCTGGAAATGCCGTTTCCCGACGAAACGTTCGATCTAGCTCTCATCTGCGGTGTTCTCGAATATGTCCCGCTCCAAGAAGGCCTCCGCGAGTCTGCCCGCGTTCTAAAAAAAGGAGCGCCGCTCGTTCTCCTGCCGGTCAAACCATCGATCGTCGGCTCGGTACTAGAGCTGCTTTACAATTTCAAGATCCATCCGATACAAAGTGTGAAAGAAACGGCCGCGAAATATTTCAACATTATGAGCAATCACGAGTTTCCGATCACCGAGCCGATCGGCTGGTCGAAAACTATCTTTTTGCTGGAGAAGAAATGAGTGTTCTACCGCAGATAATCGGACACCGCGGTGCGAGTGCTCACGCGCCTGAGAACACGCTCGCCGCCCTTCAAATAGCTCTCGACGTTGGCGCGGACGGTGTTGAATTCGACGTACGCTTATCAAAGGACGACGTTCCGGTCGTGATCCACGATGCTAATCTGAAACGCACGGGCGGTAGAAACGAAAAAGTATCAGACCTGACCGCCGAAGAGCTTGGAAATGTTGAGGTCGGCTCGTGGTTCAACAAAGGGTTCCCAAAGCGGGCGAATCCGGCATTTTCGAAAGAAACCGTTCCGACTCTCGCTGCCGTTCTCGAACTCCTGAATCAAACCACCGGCCTTATCTATATTGAGCTAAAATGCGGCATCAAAGACCACGAACCACTCGCCAAAGCGGTCTGCGATACTATCCGCAATTCGCCGCAGCTATCGCAGATGATCGTCAAAAGCTTCAAGCTCGCTGCTATTCCAGTTGTCAGATTTCAGCTCCCTGAGGTCCAAACCGCCGCGTTATTCGAACCGAAGATCCTCGATCTCGTCCGAGGCAAAAAGGACATCATCACCGTCGCCAAAGAATTCGGCGCACATCAGCTATCACTGCACACTTCACTCGCCACAAAAAAATTCACAGCGCTCGCAAAAACGGCCGAAATGCCCGTCACGATCTGGACTGCCGACAACATTAAATGGCCGGAACGATGTCGTGAACGAGGGATCGGCGCGTTGATCACGAACGATCCTGCCAAGCTTATTGCGGCACGCTCTAAACTTTAGATGCTCAGGCAACCGGTTTTTTTCATATAATCCGCGGGAAAAACGCCGAAGTTCGTCAATATCAGCGGAGCTATCTCGGCCGTTGGCATTTGCTCACTTGCGAATTCCGCCTCCGCAAACGACGGATGATAGACAAAGAAATGGCCTTCGGGGATGTGGTAGGCGGTTGATGAGGATTTGTCTTCGATGACTACGTTTTTGAGGCCGCCTGAATCGAGATCGACGACATTTCCGCCGAGGGTGATAACGGTTTCCTTAAGATTTGGTTGCCCGAGATCAACGGAAAACCCTTTGCCCGTGAGGCGTCGAAAAGCGATGGCTTCGCCGTTGACCATTAGGGTCTCCAGCTTTTGTTCGATCTCGTCTTTGCGTGTTTCAGCGATCGAAAAATTGAACTGAGGCAGCATCGACGGCAGCGGTTCGAAATCAGCGGATTCGACGCCGAGCATCGTCATAAATTTTGTTTTGTCATCGACATAAAGCTGCGTTTCGATCGGTTCGCACTCGACGGCGTTTTGGCCCATGCTTGACGTTACGAGCAGCTTGTATTCGGGATTTTTGACGATAAATCCCGCGAGACGCGCGAGCATTTTATCCGTCTTGTCCATCGCGAACATGATCTCGCCGCCGTACGTCTCTATCCAATCTTGCTCGTATTTTTGGTTCTCGTAATCCTCAGGAAACAGCGCCGCCCAATAGCGATGCATGCTCGATGCGACGTGGTTGGTAAAGAACGTAACGAAATCGGGCCTGGTCTGTCGCAGAAGCTTGAAAAATACGTCAAATGCAAGTACCGATTGATACGTCCGCCGCCGCGTCGCTTTCCACCGCGTAAACCGTTCCTGGGTCAAATGCCCGCCGATATCGAGCATCGTCGATGGACGAAACCCGAGGTCGGTTACCTTCGCCACGAGCCTGGCGATCTGCCCAAATGGGACTGAGCGGTCCACATTTCTCGCCGACTCGCGTGACAGCTTCAGATTCACATCCTGAAAAACCTCGATACTCGCCGGAAAACACTCACTGCCGGCGGCAAAAACGTCGGGCACGTAAAAATCGTAATTTGTGAGATCTGCGGGCAGGGGATAGGAATGGAACGAACCGAAAACCCCAGTCTTCACGCCGCTTTTTGTCAAAATATCCCAAATCGGCGGGAATTCGCGATTAACCTCGCTCAGATCCTGGTTGAAATCCGAGATGTAATGCCGTTCGTTCGAAACTCCGCGATGAACGGTTGGCCAGGTGTTCCACGGTGAGAGATGCCCGATATTTTCGGAGTATGTCTCGTATTTTTTGAGTTTACTGTAGTTTTTTGCGAGCCATGAATGCGGCTTGGCTCGCCGATAATAGTCGAGTATCCTGACGGGAACTTCATTCAACTCAAATAAGATCAGCTTGTTCATCTGCGGTTTTCAGTTTAACAGATACGGCGTTCGCAGCGAACGGGCGCAAAAAGCCGGAGCGGTCTTGGAAGATCGCTCCGGCAATATTTAAGTCTCGACATAATTATTGAGGCAAACGCCCCGGCGTCAGCGGTGCTCCAACGGCGTCGAGTTCCTTTTCAAACTTCGGCAGTTCCACCTCAAGCAAAGCTTTGAGCCGTCTGAGGACCGGAGCAAGCTCCGAATTCACAAGCTCGTAATTAGTAAGCTGCGAAGCTGTCGGTTTGATGGTCGACAGCCGTATTGAACCGGCGACGTTTCCGATACGCTGTGCGATCGGCGGCGGCGGGATCTCCGAATTCTGACGTCCACCGCGAAGGTCGTTGATCAACGCATCTATCTCGTTGTCAAAAGCCTCAGCCTGGTCGACGAATTTCTTGTTGTTTTCAACCGGAGCCTCCGCAGCCGCACGTTTCAAGGCGGAAATACGTGTTTTCAGGCCGCCTGAAACGTCATTAGCCGCACTGACCGATCGCTGTAGCGTCGAAACTTTTCGCTGGAATTCAACCAGAGCCTTGGCGTCAGCGGCCGACATGTTTTCTTTGCCTTCAACGACGATGTTGAAACTCTGAGTTCCTTGCAGAGGCGTGACCACACCGTTGACGCTCATCGCCATCGAGACGTTGTATTTGCCGGGCATAACAAGCGAACCCTGCGGCCCGCCTCCAAAGCCTCCACCGCCGAAGCCTCCTCCTCCGCCACCGCCACCGCCCGGACCGCCCTGGCCCGCAGGAGCCGGAGCTGTAACCGATGGCGGCAGATAGCGCATATCCCAAACAACGCGTTGAACTCCCTGACCGGCCGGCGCCGTCAAACGCCGCACGATTTTGCCGTCAGAATCGGTGATCGTGAAGATCAGGCCCGGAGCTTCTTCCTCGGTTTCGGCTCGCAGTTCAGCGATCGACGGATATTTGAACGGCGTTTTCGCCCGCTCAGCGGCACGCTCGGCTTCCTGGCGTTTTTGCCGAATTGTTTTAGGCGATTCTTTAAGGAAATAGGTGATGGTCGCACCATACGCCGGATTCGGGGCCAGATAGTGCGAAGCCCCCTGCGAGCCCGCAAACGATGAATTTGACCGGTTATACATCAAAGCATCTTTGACCGGGAAAATGGTCGACGGCTGATCGACCATCGTACGCGTCACCTGACGCAGGGGCGAGTAATCGTCCATGATATAGATCCCGCGGCCGAATGTTCCGAGGACGAGATCGTTCTCGGTCTTTTGGATCGCTATATCGCGAACCGCGATCGTCGGCAGACCGCCGCGCATCTGGATCCATTTACCGCCGCCATCGACGCTGAAAAACGCTCCGAATTCTGTACCTACAAACAGTAGGTTCGGATTGACATGATCTTCGGCGATCGCGTAGGTCGAGCCGCGTGCCGGCAAGTTTGATGCGATCGACGTCCAGGTTTTTCCGGCGTCCGTACTTTTTACGAGATACGGTTTGAAATCACCGTTCTGATGATTGTTGAACACCGCAAAAACGGTGTTCGCGTCGTGCTGTGATGCCAGAATGCGATGGACGTAGCTCAGCTCCGGGATTCCCTCGATCTTGTCCACTTTCCGCCACGAGCCGCCGTCGTTCTCAGTGATCTGGATCAAACCGTCATCGGTTCCGACGTAAATTAGGCCCTGTTTCTTCGGCGACTCCGTGATGGCTGAGGCATTGCCCCAAAGAGCAGTCGATTGGTGTTTTGCGATCGCGTCCGGGCCCCAGACCTTGCCCATCACGGGCAGGGTATTGCGGTCGATACCGCGTGAAAGGTCGCCGCTAATGACTTTCCAGTCGTCGCCGCGATTATCAGTTTTGAAGAGCTTGTGCCCCGCAAAATATAACCTCGTATTCGAATGCGGGCTGATCGTAAAGGGTGAATCCCAGTTGTAACGCTGCGACTCGATGCCCTTGCCCTCGAGCGGAGCGATGCCGACGCGTTCGCCGGTTCGCTTGTCAAAACGAACGAGGCCGCCGTTCTGGCTTTCAGCATAAATGATGTTCGGGTCCGTCGGATCGACACGCGAGGTAAATCCGTCGCCGCCGTTGGTCGTGAACCAGTCGGCGTTGGCGATGCCGCTCGTTTCACGTGTGCGCGCCGGTCCGCCGATGGAGTTATTGTCCTGCAGTCCGCCGTACACATTATAAAACGGCACAGCCGTGTCAACCGTGACATCATAGAACTGAGCAACTGGCAGATTTCCCCTAAAATTCCAGTTCGATCCAGCGTCAAAACTCTCGTAAACACCGCCGTCGCAGCCGACGATCATGTAGCTGGTATTTTTCGGATCGACCCAGATCGCATGGTTATCGACGTGCTTCAAACGCTCGCCAAGCCCACGCTGTGTTCGTCCGCCATCGTCCGAAACCTGAAACTGGACGTTCGGAATATAAACTCTATCGACATCTTTCGGGTCAGCAACGATCTGCCCGTAGTACATTCCCTGTGCGATCGTCGGGCTCATTCGTTCCCACGTTGCTCCGCGATCGGACGAGCGAAAGATGCCACTCAACTGGCCGCTTGCCTCGATGGTCGCGTAAACAACGTTAGTATCCGCCGGCGAGATCGAAAGGCCTATGCGTCCGAGGTCGCCCGGTGGGATTCCCGAGCGAAGACGTGTCCATGTGTTGCCGCCATCGGTCGATTTGTAAACCGCGCTTTCCGGGCCGCCGTTGATCAGCGTGTAAAAATGACGGCGACGCTGCCACGTCGCGGCGTACATGACATCGGGATTCGATGGATCGATAACGACGTCGGTTGCTCCGGTATTCTCGGTTCCGGGAATCACAGCTTTCCACGTCCGGCCGCCATCGGTCGTTTTGTAGAGTCCGCGTTCGCCACCACCGGACCAGAGCGGGCCCTGAGCTGCGACAAATACCACATTGCTATCACGCGGATCGATCGCGATGCGCCCGATGTGCTCGCTTGTTTTGAGCCCAACGTTGCGCCAGCTGCGGCCGCCATCATCCGAGCGATACACGCCGTCGCCGTAGCCCACGCTTCGCTGGCTGTTTCGTTCACCCGTGCCGACCCAGACGGTTGATGGATTCTTGGGATCCATTGCAATTGCGCCGATCGAGAACGCACCTTCGTTGTCAAAAACCGGCGTAAATGTCGTTCCCGCGTTCACCGTTTTCCAGACGCCGCCCGACGCAACCGCGACATAGTATTTCGCACGATCGTTAGGATCGACTGCGAACGCGATCACGCGGCCCGAAGTAACCGCCGGCCCGATCGAGCGAAAACGCATACCGCCGAACACTTGCGAGCCGAATGGATCCGGTGTCGGAGGCGGGCCTTGCGGCGTCGGTGTCGGCGTGACTGTCGTGGAACGCGTCGCATCACCGGCAGGCGTTCCCGTCGGCGCCGGCGTCGGGACAACCGCAGTCTCGGGCGGCGTAGGCGAAACTCCCGGACGCGGCGGACGCTGTGCGTACAAACTGGAGAGCGACAGGACGGAAACGCAAATTAGGACGGACCAAAAACGCAATTTTTGCACTAGGTGAACTCCTTCGAAGTCTTAAATTTTTTGTTGAATTGACGTGAAATTATGCTACTATTTTGGGCCGTTTATCAAGCCCGGAAAAATTTTCAATTTTGACTGCTCTACGTTTGGTCGAACTATTTGTTGATCTGTTTAACAACAAAACGGCCAATTGGTAGAGTTATTTGGCAGATTGGTAGAGTATTATTTTCATTGCGATCCGCGATGAAAGCGTGATTTTCCAGCCGATCCGGCCAAAAATACCGCATGGTTCGCCGCCAATACCGCCACCCGTTCCATCGCCGCCGTCCGCCGCCGGGAAACTCCGCCCGCCTCACCCCGCCGCCGATGAACTCGCGTGTCAGCAAATCGAAGGATTCCGCAATAGGTGCAAGGTGATGACAATCGGCACACATTATGATATTTTAGTTTTGTGAAAACGTACGCTTGGAATCCGGAAAAGAACGATATGTTGCGAACGGGCCGGGGAATCTCGTTTGAGGATATTGTGTTTCACATAGAGGCAGGGGACGCGGTCGATATTTTTACGCATCCAAATCAATCGAAATATCCCGGGCAGCAGATAATCGTGGTTTGCGTGGAGGATTACGTTTATCTCGTACCGTTCGTCGAGAACGATGAAGAAATATTTCTAAAGACGATCATTCCGAGCAGCAAAGCCACCAAAAAATACCTTGGAGAGGAAAATGAATAAGCTGGATATTGAGGAAAAAGAACTTTTGGCCGCCTACGACAGCGGCAAGACGGTTTCGGTGGACGGTGTTAAAAAGGAACTTGCCCGGCATCGCAAGGTAGCCGAAAGTACGTTCAAGAAAGACGCCCGGATAAATATCCGTATCGCATCTCGGGATCTGCGTGCCTTGCAAAAGCGGGCCTTGGCAGAAGGCATACCATATCAAACCCTGATCGCGAGCATCTTGCACAAGTATGCGGAAAGCCGCACAACCTAATTCACAACAAAGGCTATGAAACGATGCCCTGAATGTAGGCGGGATTATTACGACGATACTCTGCTGTATTGTCTGGATGACGGCAATCCTTTGCTCGAAGGCCCGGCGACCGCTAAGTCGGAACCGCCTGCGTCAGCGGGCGGACAGGTCGGTGATGAACCCCAAACCGCGATCCTGCACTCAACCGCGGCTCCTGGCGAGGCTCCGACTCGGGAGCAGATATAGGGATCCCGGAAAAAGTTATGAAAACAATTAGAAATGCAACAGAACGCTTGAGCCTGATCGAACGTTTGAGGAGGTTAAATGGCGATGAAACCCCGCTTTGGGGGAGGATGAACGTTAATCAGATGATGTCTCATCTCGTCCAGGCTGGGGAATTGCCCTTCGCGGCAAGCCTTCCGGATAAGAGTACGTTTGCGTCGCGGACTTTTATCAAGCCGCTAATTCTTTACGTGCTGCCGATGCCGAAAGAGGTAAAGGTAAGTGCTGATTTTGATCAGCAGGCGAATGGACGCAAGCCCGAGGAATTTGATGCCGATCGTGCGAGGCTCATTGAGCTGATGAACAAACTAGGTGATCTGCCGGTCGATAGCGACTGTAAGTATCACCCGATGTTCGGGAAAATGACGGCGAAGGAATGGGCGTTGATCGCTCACAAACACATCGATCATCATCTGAAACAGTTCGCGGTTTAGCCAAAGAGCCGCGGCAGACGGCGTTGGAGGTTTTTGGGCAGGAGAATTTCCATCGCGTCATCGACGGTCACGATACCGGCGATGTCGCCTTCGTCGTCAATGACAGGCAGGGCGAGCAGGTTGTATTCGGCGATCGTCTGGGCGACATCCTCGGCGTTTTCCGACGGATGAGCATACCGGAATTCGGTTCGCATCACTTCCTCGAGCCTTTTATTCGGATCCGCAAGTATCAGCGAACGCAGCGAGATCAGGCCGCAGATCTTCCAGGAATTTTCTTCTTCGACGACGTACATGTAATAGATCATGTTCGGCGTCTCGGCCATTTCTCGCAGTGATCGGATAGTCTCGCCGACCGTTAGATGGCGCGGAAACACGACAAATTCCGTCGTCATCAAGCCACCCGCCGTATCGTGTTCGAAGCCCATCAGCTCAGCCACGTCGGCCTTCTCATGGTCTTCCATGAGGTTGAAAAGCTGCTCTGACTTTTCGTCGTCCATCTCATCGAGAACGTCCACGGCATCGTCCGGCGACATTTCTTCGAGAATGTCGGCGGCACGTTCCTCGTCCATGTCCTCGAGAATACGGGCCTGAGCCTCGGTCGACATCTCTTCGAGCGTATCGGCGGCGATCTCGTCATCGAGGCTTTCTACTACCTCGGTGCGGTGAATAGGCGAAAGAGATTCGGCAAGCTGGGCGATCTCGACCGGATGAAGGCGAGAGAGTTTGTCTTTAGAGGACTTAAGTTGCACGGTCACGGTCGCCGTGTCGGTCGCCAGATATCCGACGTCCGCCCAATCGATCACCTCGACCGGCCGGTCACTGCCGTAAAATCCCTTTGGCATCAGGCGGCGAACAAATCCCTGTAAGCTCACATCCGCACCCGAAACGCGCCACATCTCGCCCGCCTCGATCAACTGCACGTCGTTCACTCGAACCACGCGTTTGCCATCGACATCGATCAACTGGTTATCAAGCACGTCCTTGCCAAGCAGGACTTCACCATCGCGTCGAACAAAAGGCGTCAGATCGAGTATCGCCGACATCATCTTAGCCCCGTGAAGCCCCAGGCCCTGAAAATCACGGCTGGGGATAAAGAAATTGCGGCGTCGGTAACGTGCCACCAAACCGATCACCGGCGGATGCTCTTCCTCACCATATTTCACGATCACATCTTTGATAGCCGCGATCTTTTCGTTACGGATATCAAATATCGGCCGGTTTAGTATCTGAGAAATGTATAGCATGTCAGTCAACAGTTTACCGTTATCAGTTGCCAGTTGTCAGTTGCTTGGTATGAAGGCCTGCATTAACAAACGCTGTTAAAATATTTTGTATTTTGTGGAAACTTTGCCTGCTTGCGCTTTTCTAATAAATAGGTAAAAGGGTCATGGCCCGAAGCAAAAGGCCATTGAACTCGATAGATACCCGTCTGCCTAACCCCATCCACAATGAAAAAATCACACCTATCAATACTCATCTGTCTGCTATTCGCGACTCCCGCCCTGTCGCAGGACCGTCCACGTTTTTTTGATAATTTTGATACGTCCCGCGGAGTGCAGGTCGTAAAACCTGCGTATGTCCAGGCCTCCGCCAAAGGCGGCCCGTCCGCCAGTTCCGTTACATACGCAACGCCGAACGGCAGTACGAAACTGGTAAACGGCAAACGATATCTGATGCCAACTGGGATGTCGACACCGGTCAATGCTCCGAAAGCGAAGCAAACGACCCGGGCGGCAAACATGAACGTTTACGAGGGGCTTGCCGAGCGCGAAGAGAGCAGTTTTAGCTCGCGGGCAGCCGGAATGTCCATGGGCACAAACAATGGAATGAAGGGGTTTACGACCGGCAATCCGGTCCACGATTCCTATATTGTCGATTCGAGCCGCCGCTACGGCATCGACCCGCTGCTGATCTACGCTCAGATGCATCAGGAGTCGTCATTCAAGCTGAAAGCCACATCATATAAGGGTGCGAGCGGGCTGATGCAGCTAATGCCGGCAACGGCCCGCCGCCTCGGTGTTACGAACATTTACGACCCTAAGCAGAATATCGAAGGCGGCGTTAAGTATATGCGTATGCTGCTGGATATGTTCGGACAGGATGTAAATCTGGCTCTCGCAGGCTACAACGCCGGCGAAGGCGCGGTGATGAAATACGGAAACAGCATTCCGCCCTACAACGAGACCCGCGAATACGTCCGCCGCATCTCGACCCGTTACAGCTCGATCTCTAATCCTGCACTCGCCAGCACAATGCCGCGGGTAAACAACAAAACCGCTGCTCAGCTCGCAAAGAACGTTGCTCCGCCGCTGACGATCCAGCAAAACGCAATGGCTGTAAGGCTCGCGGACGGGCGTATGAGACTGGTCAATTAGTTGTCGGTTGTCAATCCTGATCAACGACGACTAATCAAACAATTCTCACCCCAGCGCGTCATTCTTCTCCAACTAGTCGTCAAGACATCAGCAGCCGGACGCACCGGCTGCTTTTTTTTATTCGAGCCCGGTGAAGTCGATATTTGTCAGCGTCCCCTGAACCGAAACGAACTGTGGAGCAAAGCGATAGCGTTTGGACCCAACGGTCATCGTGTACGTTTGGCCGGTCGCAACCATCTCAAATGTGTATATTCCAAACGAACTCGTCGTTGCTATTCGCCTGATCCCTTGTGGATCAATTAGAGAAACGATAGCATTTCGCAGCCCGAGCCCGGTCGGCGTCGTGACCCGCCCCGAGATCGTAACGTTCGTAACGGGAGCGGCCGCTCCGCCCCAGAAGCCGCCGGAAACTTCGAAAGTGCTTCCGGTGGATGTGGTTCCGGCCACAGCCTGGCCGATCGTTCCGTCAACGACAAACGTACCGCCCGTCGAATTCCCGCCGCCGCCCGCGATCACCGATTTCGTAATCGTAAAATTCCCGCCCGATTGCGCTCCCGCGACGGAGCAGGCAACCAACAAAGCGAACATCGCAAAGTAAATATTTTTTGATTTCATCTCGACAATACTCCTTACCTATCGGTGACGTGCTTTTGTCCTATTGTGCACCGATCTTTCAACTTTTTCAAGCCGTTTTAGCAGCGCGTCATTCATCGACCGAAGCAACTCGATCTGCGCCTGCTGTTCTTCCGTTTTCGCCTTTAGTTCTTTTACGGCCTGGATCGTCATGAGGGGCAGCTTGCTGTAATCGATCTGCTTGTAGCCGTGGGAATCTTCGCTCACCAGTTCGGGCAGGATCCGTTCGACATCTTGGGCGATCAGGCCGTAGCTTTGTTCCGATCCGAAATGCTTCGTGGGGAATTCCGCCGCGCGCCAGTAATAATGCACAGGCCGCAGCTGGCTCACTTTGTCGAGCAGGTTGGGGAATGACGTGATGCCTTGTTTGAAGCGCACGTCGGAAGAGCAACTCCCCAGAATGCCGGTGCCGTCAGCGCGCTTGATGCAGCCGTTCGTCCCGGTAGTACCGACGCGGATGTCGCCGTCTACGTCCAGCTTGTCGGTGGGGGCCGAGGTGCCGATGCCGACGTTGCCCGTGCCGCCTTGGATCAGGTTCACATTGCCGCCGTCGGCATTTAGTGCAAGCGTAGCTGTCGCTCCGGCGCTGCGGGCCATAATCTCGTTGTCGTCGATCACGACATTAGTCGACCCGATCGAGCCCGCAACGACGTAGCCGCCGCTGCCAGGCTCAGCGTCGGTGCCGGCTAGGACACTCAGGTACGTCGTTGCAAAGACCCTCTGCAAGCTTAAGTCTCCGGTGGGAATACTAAGATTACCGGGTACACGCACGGTATCTGATCCGTTTTGCCGGCCGAGTACGATCGAATTGCTTGAGGTAACGACTGCACCTGAGCCGATCGCGGTCGCAAAAGTCAGATTCCCCGAACCGACATCTGCATTGTTGCCGATGATGGTATTGTCATTGCCCGTTGTATTGCTGTTTCCGGCATTGCGACCGAAAAATGAATTGCCATCGCCGGTCGTGTTCGAGGTTCCGGCTTGACCGCCGAAAAAGGAATTCAAACTGCCGCCCAAATTATTCTGGCCGGTCGAGATGCCGTAAAAAGAATTCTGATTGCCGTCCGTATTCAGGCGCCCCGCGCGTTTGCCGACGAAAACATTACTGCTTCCTGTATTGGCTTGACCCGCATCGCCGCCCGCGAACAGATTGTCAATGCCCGCCACGCTCAACACACGCTGGCCACCGATGTTGTATTGCGTTACCGCATTCACAGTATTGCCCGTCAGCGTATTTGAAAATGTTTTGTCGCCCGCGACAGTCTGGGCCGTTGTTAGATCAACAAAGTTCTGAGTTGCCGAACCTGTCCCGCCGTTTGTAACCGGCACGATTCCGAGCCGAGCGTTGTTTAGGGTTCCGGTCGAAATGTTCGACGCATTGAGGTTGGTAATGCTCGCTCCATTTATATTGGCCGTTAGAGATCCCGCAACGTTTAAGTTGCCGGGTATTTGCACGGTGTCCAGATTGCGGCCGATTGCAACCGTGTTGCTTGACGTAACAATCGTTCCTGCACCGATAGCCGTCGCAAATGACAAACCGGCCGAACCGAGATCGGCGTTCGCCCCAAAGATCGAGTTGTTGAATCCATTCCCGTTTGCCTGACCCGAAAACCTTCCAACAAACGTGTTGTCGCTCCCCGTGCTATTGCCGCTCCCGGTTCCGTAGCCGATAAAAGTATTTCGGCTACCCGACGTGCTGAGAAGGCCCGCGCTTGCCCCAAACGTCGCGTTTTCACTACCACTTGAATTAAGTAAACTTGCTCCGCTTCCAAAAAATGAATTGTCGCTCCCCGCACCGTTAGCTCGTCCGGCACCGTTACCAAAAAAAGAATTTCGAGGCCCACTAGTGTTGAAAAGTCCAGCATCGATACCCGCGAATAGATTGCTGTTGCCCGGATTACTAAGAATCCGGCCACCGCCGATATTGAATTGTGTCACTGCATTCAGAATATTCGCCGAGCCGGTTCCAGAGATATTGTAATTAGAGCCTCCCTGCGGTGAGGTGGTATTCTGAACATAATTTGAACTTCCGGCGATCGGAGCTCGTGCGTCACTTAAACGTGTGTCGTCGGTCTGCACATACTGGTTTGCAGCAACACCGCCGAGCTGAAGCGAGTTTGTGACCGCGCCGGTTATCTTTGCACCACTCACCGCGTTAATTTTGGGATCGGTCACGTTATTGTCGGCCAATTGTGCGGTGCCGACTCCGCCATTCGCGATAGCCAAAGCGACATTGCCGCTCGCGCCGCCTCCGGTCAGTCCCGTGCCTGCCGTTACGCCGGTGATCGTTCCGCCGCCACCGCCGCTCGCGGTTTCGTCGGTCGCGGGTTCCCATTGGCTGGTTGTGCTGTTGTATTTAAGGACCTGTCCACCGCTCGGTGCAGTTGTCGATACGTTTCTACTCTGGAGGCGAGCTACTGTCGTTGCCGCCTGAGTACCTGTAACATCACCGCTCAAACCGCCGCTGAAACTGACAGCAGTCAAAGCCGTCGTTGCCGAGACAGCATTTGTCGCAGCGTCGGCGGTCGCCGAATTAAGGCTCTTTACTGCGTATGGCGAGCTGTCGATTTTTTGCCGCGGGTTGAGTGTGGTGAAAGCCCCGCCGCCTGCCGTTCGAACGGCTATCTCGAGAAAACGGTCGGCTCCCGGAAAGACGCTGCCGAAATCAAGCTTTACGGAAAAGATCCCGGCCGCTACCGCCACACCAGACCTGGTCTGCGCCGACCCGAGCTGCGTCCCGCCGCCGTCGTAGAGCCTAAACTCAAGATCGTAATTTCCCGTCGCGAGCGCCGCTCCGTCCTTCAGGCTTCCCTGATATGTGAACTCGGTCGACTGTCCAAAAGATGTGATGGAATAAAAAAGTAAAATGGCCGCCGCGAAACAGATTAACGTGAGACGTGCTCGCGGATCGATGTGTGAATTGATCTCTGACATAGTTAAAACCTCCTGATATGCTGACAATTCTGGCGACCGATCGAGCCAAAGTCCTTAATTTCACCGCTAAACTTTCCTAATTTTTCCTAATAAACCTAGAGTGGGAGAGATGATCGCGTCTGGGAAACCCGACCGAACCAATGACTCCAATACATATCGCGAAAGATAACCCCTCAACCTGCGTTCGATGACGTCCGTAAATGCCGCAGGCTTCCGCATCATGTGGGCTTCTGCTCCGATACCGATGTGCGTTATCATTTGCCGGGAGAAAAAGCGTTATGTATTGCATAAAATGCGGGTCGGACAATCTGGAGACGGCGAAGTTTTGCCGGAAATGCGGCGAGTCGTTCGAGGCTGAGGAAGAAACGCGGGTTGCCGTGCGTGGCGACAGCGTTATAGCTCCGGCGATGGGAGGCGATGCGGATACGGATTCGCAGGAGGCAGAGATCTTCGCGATCAGTCCGACGCTGATGTTTGTAAAGGTCGGCTACGTTCTCGCGGCTCTGGGAGCTTTGTTTTTAGCGGCATTTACGAGCGTTTTTCTGTCGAGCTGGATCTCGGTTTGGCTGTCGGTATTTATCGGGCTGCTGCTGTTTCTGATCCCGGCGTATTACCATTTCAAACAAAAAATGGTGAGCTATAAGCTAACCGAATCAAAGCTCGAGATCGACGAAGGCTTTATCTCACGCACAACCCGCAGCGTACCGATCCGCCGCATTCAGGACGTGACCGTTTCATCGACCATGCTCCAGCGGATGCTCGGCTTCGGCAACCTGACCATCGACAACGCCAGCGACGACGGCGGCAAGGTCGTCATGAAAAACATCAACACCCCGAAATTCTACGCTGACGTTCTGCTCAGACAGATGCGGCGGCTCGACAGCTAATGCAAAAGCCCTCGTGTCAGCAAGAGTTACCAATACTCATTTTTTGGGGGTGATCAAAATGTGTAATTTTATGCGCGGGTCAAAAACGCGCTTGAAAAGTGTGAAACGTTTCACACTTTTCGAAAAACGCCCTGTTTATCGCATTGTGAAACGCAAAAACGGTCAATGGTCGAGGGAACTTGCGGGTCTGTCGGGCATAAACGACCTGATTGGTAGAGGTATTTGGCCGATAGGTCAAAGGTCGTTTCGACAAAAACGACTCTACCAACAGACTGGAGCGCAAGCGTCTCGCTTGCCCGCGGCGAAGCTCGCGGTAAGATCGGCATTTTGAAACGCTAGCCGCGCTTGCGCCGTTCTGGCGTTGCAAGCGGGACGCCCCTTCCGTCGCGAAGAAAGCAATGCAAAAGCCCGCGCGTAAGCAAGGGCGATTCACTCACGCCGAATGTTCGCCCTCGCCCATTTCGTTGTATCTCACAACTCGCGTTGAACGAATCGCCCTTGCTCACGCGCGGGCTTTAGCATATACGCGCGGCTTGGGCCCCGGGAACGAATCGCCCTTGCTCACGCGCGGGCTTTCGCAACGAGCTACTCGATCGCCGCGAAATCGAGATCCGTGATCGTATCGAGAACCTGAACGAGCCGCGAGGCGAAGCGGTAGCGGTTTGAGCGGACTTCCATCACGACGCTCGAACCGGCCTCGACGTCGAAGAACCTGTAGTAGCCAAACGACCCCGTCGTCGCCGTCCGCCGATTGCCATGGCTGTCGGTGATCGTCACTGTCGCATTCCGCAGCCCACGCCCGTCCGGCGACAACACACGCCCCGAAATATCGATCCCCGACGAAGTCGAAGGCAAAAGTTCAATTCCCCAACCGCCTTTTACCTCGCCGCGAACAAAATTCTGCTCGTCAGGCCGTGCCGTGCCGCCGTCGTCTCGAACATAGAGATTCCAGGTTCCGTTGGCCGCCACGCCTGCAAAATTTCCATAAAGCGACTGAGCATTTGTTCTCGCAACCACACAGCCCGGCTCGACATACGGCCCGACGGGTGCTGGTGCCGGAAAATTCGTAACGGGTGTTTCGCAGGTCGTCGGTTTGAAGATGCCCGTCCCGAGCGGACCGGCATCGGGAAGAACTGCATTCGGATAATCAGCAAGCGTCAAGGAGACAGCTCCCGCTTCGGTGATCGCGGTCGGTCCGCCGACATCTCCTACCAACGTATATTTAGCTCCGTTCGGGCCTACAAGCAGAACATCGAGATTGTCCGGGGCTGTTGTGTAGAGATCGTACATAGTCACACGAATACGAAACGTGTTGCTGGTTGCTCCTGAAACAACTATTGGTGAAGGATAGAGCCCGCCCTGTATTCCGTTGCTGATCGAGATCGCAGCCGGATTCTTAAATTGATTCGCAGTGTCGTTGATGAACAAAAGAGCATTACCGATTGTACCGATCCCGGTTCCAATGCCGGGGTTCGTAAGTCTAAGTAATATGACCTCATTTGTGTCCGCCGACAGGTCTCCGCACAAAAGGACGTTCACAGACTTTGTCGTCTCACCGATCGCGAAATTTACCGTTTGAATTGTGTTGACATAATCGACGCCTGTAACACACGTTGCCCCACCGGCAGCGGGGCCCGCGACGGTCGAAAATGTTACGGTCGAAGGTCCAGTCGTTACGCCAGTTCGAGTAATGATTACCGTTGCCGTCTGCGACTCATCTTCTCGGTAAACGTCCGAACTAAACTGAACCAGATTATTCGGCGTTGGGGTCGGCGTTGGGCTTGGCGTAACCCCGACAGGAACCATCGCATATCCGCGCGTGGCTCCGTTAAAAACTCCCGTTCCGACGATGATGCCGTTATCGCTAATTCCGAGGGCTGAGGACGAGGTGTTGGTCGAGAGATCCCAGCCGGAGTTTGTGGGGATCAGGTCTTGCAGGCGATATGTGGTCGTGCCGTTCCAGACGAACGGGATGGCAAACGCCGACGAGGCCGTACCGACGACCCAACCGGCTGAATTCACGCCTCGGCCTGAGGCCTGGGTCGTGTCAACCGGCAGCGGGACAGCCACCATTCCGCCGGACGACGACCAGCGGAACGGCAGGCCTGAGCCTTGATTCATCATGCTCGAACCGGTTACAAACCCGCTGTTGCTGACACCGAAGGCGAGGGCTCCGTTAGATCCCGGCAGGGCGCCGACTTCGGTCGCTGTGTTGCTGCTGATGTCGTAAACGATGCCGACGTTTCGGGCGGCGTTATTCGGGTCGATGCCCTGGCCGACGATGCGGCCGGAATCGTTGATGCCAAACGCGGTGGTGAAAAAGCATCCGCTTGCGGTCGTTTGCGTAATGATAGTCGCGACGCCCGGGCCGTAAATGACGCCCCGCTGCGAGGTTCCGGCATTTATGGAACCGACCGCGATACCGGCTGAATTTACATCATTTGCATCACCCAATGTCTGACCTGCAGGCAGCGTTAACTGTGAGACAACGCCGTTCTGCCAAACAAGCGGAAGCCTGCCGGAGCCGAATGCAGTTGTCGCACCTGTCCCGACGACCACGCCGCTGTCGTTCGCGCTATTTGCGACGGCAAAATTGCGGCCAGCGAGATTAGGCAACGCCACGCGTCCGCCGCTTTGCGTCCAGCTAAACGCCTGGGTTCCCCCCGTTCTAAACGAACGCCCAACCGCCACGCCGCCGTTCGAAACGCCAAATCCCTGCGATGCCGTATCGCCCGTTTGCACGACGCCGAGATCGAAGATCTGATATTGCGGCGCACCCTCGACCCGCTCATCACCGGCGGCTTTGCTGTTCGTTGTCGATACCTGAACGCCGATGCCGATCAGGGCGAGAGTTGTGAAAATGACCAAAGATATCGGCCAAAGCGATGTGCGGTTTTGAGCGTCGGTGTTCTTCATTTGAATCTCCGTTCAAGCGTTTTTAGATTGGATCGTGGTGTTGCTAGTAATAGTATATTCCGATTTCTGCTTCAAAACCTAAGGGGATGCGTGCGAACCTTAGGCAGCGGCAAGCCGCTTATATGAAATGATCGCGTTTCGGAGAAGCAAGCTTCTCCGCAAATAGACGGGCAAGCCCGCCCGATCCGACTCATATCAGCTTGCCGCTCTATCGGCGATGAAGCCTGCTTCTCAGGTATTGCTCATGAACCTGCCTGCGGCTTGCCGCCCTAAACCTTCTTGCGGCTTGCCGCTCTATTTGCGGAGAAGCTTGCTTCTTGGTATTTTTCTCGAAAACCGTCCCGCGGCTTGCCGCTCTATTTGCGGAGAAGCTTGCTTCTCCGTATATTGCATTTAAACCTTTGCGGCTTGCCGCCGCCAAAACGCGATGTTTCGAATCTCACGCGATGATCCGGCATACTATTTGACCTCCGTGACTCACGACCGTCTTCCGGTCTTTCAGACTGATCGTATTATACAAGTTCTGGTTGAGGCCCTCGACGAGGCCAAACGGTCGGGCGGGATCATGATCTTTGCGTATGTGGTCATGTCCGATCATACACATGTGCTCACCGACAATGCTCGCGAGATCAAGGATGTCTTGAGATTTCTGAACGGCATCTCTGCCTGCCGCGTCATTGACCATCTGAAAGAAAGTGGTTTCGAATCATCCCTGGCAAAACTCAGGATAAAAGAGCAAGCTGATACGCAAAAATACTCCGTCTACCAGCATCACCCAAATGCGATGCGGATCACCGGCGAGGATGCATTTATGCAAAAGGTGAACTATATTCACATGAATCCAGTGAGGGCTGGTTTGGTGGAGCATCCGGACGAATATTCATATTCGAGAGCGAGGCTTTGGCATAGCCGGGCGTCGGATAAGGAACCGCTTGTGACCGATCATCATCAGATAGACTGGCGGTGACCGGCGGCAAGCCGCGATGATTCTCTGGGTAGCTTCGGAGAAGCAAGCTTCTCCGCAAATAGAGCGGCAAGCCGCGAGAAAGTTTTTCAGCAATATACTGAGAGCGAGCTTCTCCGCAAATAGAGCGGCAAGCCGCGAGAAAGTTTTTCAGCAATATACTGAGAGCAAGCTTCTCCGCAAATAGGGCGGCAAGCCGCGAGAAAGTTCTCGAGTATTCTACTAAGCTATGACCTAATTATTTCTCCACATCCTCCAAAAACGGCGTTGAATCGTCGTCGCCAGGTTTTGCGTAGTAGTTGTAGTAGCCTGAGCCGTAGTAATAGTATTCGCTCGAGTTGGCCTTGACGCCGTTGAGGACCACGCCGTAGATTCGGGCTCCGATGGCGGTGACGCGTTGTTTGAACTGCTTCATCAGGTGGAGCGAGCTCTTGTTTGCCATCGCGACGAGTACCACGCCGTCAACCAGCGTCGAGAGGATCGAGGCGTCGGTGAACGAAATTGCGGGCGGCGAATCGATGATCACGTGCTTGAATTTGCCCGACAGGAACGTCAGCAGATTTCGCATCTCGTTCGAGCTGAGCAGCTCGGCCGGGTTCGGCGGGATCGGGCCGCTGGTGATGATCTTGAGCTTTGGCAGGTCGGGATATGTGCGGATCAGGCCTTCGGTCTGTTTGTCGCCCGAGAGGTAATTGGTCAGCCCGCGTTGGTTATCCAGCCCAAAATGGCTGTGCAGACGCGGCCGGCGAAGGTCGCAGTCTATCAACACTACATCCGCATCGCCCTGCGCGAGCGTGATCGCCGTATTGATCGCGGTCGTCGTCTTACCTTCCGAAGGCTGCGACGAGGTGACCAGAATAGTTTGCGGCGGCCTGCCCGCGCTTGAGAACAGCAGCGACGTACGCAGGTGGCGATACGCCTCCGCAATGGGCGAGGTCTTCTCGTCCATCGTCACCAAGGCCGTCGACGGCCCAGCCGGACTCGCACCGCCTTTACCCGCGAGCAGCTTGCGCTTGTCCGTATTCAGCGAATGCGGGATCAACGCCAGCGTCGGCAAACCAAGATGACGGCTGATATCGTCCGAAGTTCGAACCGAATCGTCAAGGAAATCGAGCAAAAACGCGAGGCCAACACCGGCTGCGAACGACAGCAATAGCGCGACCAAAATATTCCGCCCGCGAGCGGGGCCAATAAGATAAGCCGGCGGTGCCGGGGCTTGCTGCTTGATGTTATTCGGGCGTTCCGTAGAAAGGGCTAATTCCTGCTCTTTTTGTCGCGTCGCAAGACTGTCTCGCAAAGTGCGATTGGAATCAAGCTCGCGTTTTAGCGTCGTCAACTTCGTTAAAGCCACACCATCAATATTTGCGCGGGCGGCAGCACTTTCGAAAGCTTGTCTCTGCTTTGCTTCTTTTTGTCTTGCGGCTTCACGTTTTGAACTTAGACTCGCGAGAACTTGTCTTTCGGCATCTTGCTCGACAGCTTTTCCCTCAATCTTGATTTTATCACCAACGTCGTCGGCAAGTTTCTTCCGCTGGTCCTTCAACTCGTCGAGCTTGGCACGCATCGTTATTACATCGCGATGAGCATCTGTCTTGGTCGCAAGCAACTCTTTTAGCTTTTCTTCCGCGGTCCCAATATTTTTCTCGACTTCTTCAACCCGCTTTTCGTGATTAGCACGACGAGTTCGGTTCTCTGCCAAAAGATCTTGAATGGCGGGATTATCGCCCATCGTAGCCAATATATTCCCCCGAGCATTAATCGCGGCTTGATAGTCGGCATCGATCTTTGCCGCCTCCACTTGAGCCTGACGCCATGCATTCATCAACCCTTCGAGATTGGCGGCACTCAGCTTGCCCTGCTCATCACCCATACCTAGCATTCCAGCCTTCATCTGATTGATGTAATCATCTTGCTGCTGGTTGATAGTTGCATTCAATCCGGTAATTGCGACCCCAAGTTCGTCGTATTGTTGCTTTGTTGAACCGATCTCACGCTCTTCGTTCTCTTCGATAAAGAGTTTCGCGATGCCATCCGCGACTCTCGCCGCACGTGCCTGATCCGTGCTTGTAACGGATACAGTTACGATATTCGTCTGATTTAGCGGTTGGACGTTTACAGAAAACATTCCCGCGTACGATGTGGCTCTCGCATCTTCCTCAGGAGTCAAGGCAACCTTGACCTTATTGTCTGAATCGATTGACGTTTCGGAGAGAACAGGAAGTGTATTTGGCGTCTCGGTAGGCTTTTTGTCGCCAGAGAATAATGATCGCAGCCCTGCGAACAAACCTCGGTTTTGATCAGCAAAGAGGTTTGGATCGCGATGAAAACCGAGCGAGACGATCACACGCTTCATCAGGTCGCCGCTTTTCAGCAGTTCAAGCTGAGTCATGTAATAGCGGGCATCGTCACCGTTGTTGACCGTGATGACGTTCTGCTTAGACTGCGCCGGCTTACGCGGCTCGATGATCACATTGGTTCTGGTTTCATACATCGACGGCAGGCGGTACGAATATATCGCCGCGGCGACCGTTGCGAGGATCGTGATCGCGATGATGATCGGCAGACGCTTGTAAACGATCTGAAAATACTGACGGATCGAACGTCGGCTATCCATCGTCTCTTCGTAGGCAGGTGGATAATTGCCTCCTGGCGAAAAGTCGATGTGCGTATTCGGCTGAATTGTCTTGATTCCCGGTAGTGGCGTCAACCGCTGATCGTTTTGCATAAATCCTAAAATAAATCCCGTAAAAACTACTGCGCAATCCTGTTTTATACCATATTGGACACACTTTTTCGAGGTTTTCGCGGAGAAATGTGGCTGATACGCGATGCGAAAGCCCGCGCGTAAGCGAGGGCGATTCACACAACACGCCACTTCAAGAGAAATTGGCTGCCTGTAAAGTGTGGCGGCTACCTAATGCCGGTCGCGATTCGCCCTTGCTTACGCGCGGGCTTTTGCACCGACTTGCGGCTGCTGTTCAGCGTCTCATTGGTAGGAGCCCGAACGCTTTGATATTATGGAATGTTGCCCTCAACGCAGAATTTTACGGGGCTAAAATATGACGGTACTTGCAGAAAACACGACGAATAATTTCGATCTCGGACTTCCCGGATTCACCTTTGCGGACCTTTTCGACGCGGTAAAACTTAAGGAATTGGCGGAGACGTTTTACGCCGAGGTGGGACAGAAAGATGAAGTTCTACACACCGCACTCACCAAATACATAGCATCTAAGGGCGAGGGTTACGAACGCAAGGTCGCGTCGAAAATCCTGACCGATTCCGCACCGTTCCTCTCGGATTTCATCGCCCGTCTTTTTAAGATCGGCCGCGAACGCACCGAACTCGGCAAAAACATCCTTGTCCAAAATCCGGTCTGGAAATACAAGTTCTTTGTCCAACGCCGCGCCGCTAAAAAGTACAAACCCGAAGTTGTAGCCGAGCTGAATGAAAACGAGCTGTGGCGGGCCCTGACGGAGCTTCGCAAAGAGGCGTTTGACGAAACGCTCGTCCGCGACGAAGAACTCTCGATCGCCGAAATGACCTGCCGTCTGCTCGAGGCCGAGGAGGTTCTGCTAAAAGCCGACGACACGACGGCGATTCCATCCGCCGTCGCCGAAACCGTCGAAAAAGTTTCCAATGCGTATGAAAAGCTAAAGAATTCGGCGTTTGGCAAGCTGTTTTCGCAATACGTCGTCGCTGAGGACGCGTCAGGAAACCTGTTGACGATCACGGCCGCGCTTCACCTCGCCGAAGCGTGGTCGGCCGCCGCGTTCCACAACAAATCGCGAAAGTGGTACAGCTTTAAGGTTCCGCACGCCCTCGATTATCAGAATCTGGTTCATCTCATCCACCCGGAACCGCACCTGCACAACATCATGCGCGGCGGCGAGGACATCCTGCGAAAACGCGATGGTTTCAAACTAACCGACGACCGCGGCACGATGCGTGACGCTTTGTACGAGATCGACTATTGCATGATCTGTCACGAGCGTGAAAAGGACGCTTGCTCGACAGGCCTTCGCGAACCTGAGGGCACACCGAAACGCAATCCTCTCGGCATCAAAACCGAGGGCTGCCCGCTCGACGAGAAGATCTCGGAGATGCACCTGCTCAAAAAGCAGGGCGACTCGATCGGCTCGCTCGCCCTGGTCACGATCGACAACCCAATGTGCGCCGGAACCGGCCACCGCATCTGCAACGACTGCATGAAGGGCTGCATCTTTCAAAAACAGGAACCGGTCAACATACCGCTCGCAGAAACGGCTTCACTAACGGATGTATTGAAACTTCCCTACGGCTTCGAGATCTACAGCCTGCTCACACGCTGGAATCCGCTTAATGCCAAACGCCCGTATTCGCTGCCATATAACGGCAAGAATGTCCTCGTCGTCGGCCTCGGACCGGCGGGCTACACGCTGTCGCATTACCTTTTGAACGAAGGCTTCGGCGTGATCGGCATCGATGGATTGAAAATCGAGCCGCTTCCGCTCGACTGGACTGGCAACCATGGCAAATCGTGCCCCAAACCGATCAAAGCCATCAGCGAGATCACCGAGGAACTCGACGAACGCATCCTGTCGGGCTTTGGCGGCGTTTCGGAGTATGGCATCACGGTTCGCTGGGACAAGAATTTCCTGACCATGATCCAGCTCATGCTGACGCGTCGCAAGCGTTTCCGTCCGTATGGCGGTATTCGTTTTGGCGGAACGTTGACGATCGAGGACGCGTGGGAGCACGGGTTCGACCACATCGCCATCGCCACCGGAGCCGGTCGCCCGACGATCGTCCCGATGAAGAACAATCTCATTCGAGGCATCCGCCAGGCGTCGGATTTCCTCATGGCGTTGCAGCTAACTGGTGCATTTAAGAAAGATACGCTCTCGAATCTGCAGGTTCGCCTGCCAGCGGTTGTTATTGGCGGCGGTTTGACGGGAATCGATACCGCGACCGAGCTTTTCGCATATTATCCTGTGCAGGTCGAGAAAATGCTCGGCAAATATGAACAAGTCGTCGCTGAATTTGGCGAGGACAAGGTCGTCGAGCATTTCAACGAGGAAGAGATCCGCGTGCTGCAGGAATTCCTGGAGCATGGCCGTGAGATCCGCGGCGAACGTGCTCGTGCGGCCGCGGCCGGTGAACAGCCGAACTTCGTACCCTTGGTGCGCGGCTGGGGCGGCGTTTCGCTGATCTATCGCAAGCGTCTACAAGACAGTCCCGCGTATCGCCTTAATCACGAAGAGGTGCAAAAGGCCCTTGAGGAAGGCATCGATTTTGTCGAATGCATGTCGCCGACCGAGGCTGTGCCCGACGAATATAACGCGGTGAAAGCCATAATTTTCGAACGGCTCGATTATGTTGCTGAGACTGGAAAATTCGAGAAAACCGGGGAAATGCACGACTTCCCAGCACATACGGTCTGCGTCGCCGCCGGAACCTCGCCAAATGTTATTTACGAGAAGGAAAAGCCCGGAACGTTCAAGATGGACGAGTGGAAACAGTTTTTCCAGCCGTTCAAGGTCGAGCGAAACGGTGACGGCAACCTGCACGTCGTAGAGACGCCGAAGGGCGAGGCCGGATTTTTCACAAGCTACGAGCACGAAGGAAAATTCATCAGCTACTACGGCGACAACCACCCAACCTACGCGGGAAATGTGGTCAAAGCGATGGCTTCGGCCAAGCACGGCTATGAAAAGGTCGTTGGGATCTTTGCCGACGAACTCGCTGAGCGTGGTGAACTTCCGCAATGGGATCGCGACGCGATATTCGACAAGCTTGAAGCAAAACTCGACCAAGAGCTGCGAGCCTACGTCGTCAAAGTGGAACGCCTGACGCCGACGATAGTCGATGTGATCGTCAAGGCTCCGCTGCAAGCCAGAAAGTTCGAACCGGGCCAATTTTACCGCCTACAGAATTTCGAAACAGCGGCTCCTATCATCGACGGAACTCGACTGATGATGGAGGGACTCGCTCTGACTGGCGCGTGGGTCGATGAAGAAAAGGGCCTCTTGTCGATGATCGTTCTCGAGATGGGAACTTCGTCGCGGCTCTGCTCACTGCTCAAAGAGGGCGAAGAGGTTTTGGTCATGGGTCCGACCGGATCCCCGACCGAGATTACTGAGAACGAGACGGTTTTGCTTGCCGGCGGCGGTTTGGGAAATGCCGTTCTTTTTTCGATCGCAAAAGCTCTGCGTGAGAAGCACAACAAGGTCATTTATTTTGCCGGTTATAAAGACGGGGCCGATATGTTCAAGCGTGAGGAGATCGAAAATGCCACCGATCAGGTCGTCTGGGCGACCGATTTTGGCAACGAGATCTCGCCCGCGCGTCCGCAGGACGCTCATTTTCGCGGTAACATCGTCCAGGCAATGATCGCCTACGCCGAAGGCCGTCTTGGCACGCAAACCGTTGATTTGAAACAAGTTGACCGCATCATCGCCATTGGCTCAGACCGCATGATGAACGGCGTCCGCGAGGCCCGCCACACCACGCTAAAGCCATACCTAAACGAAAACCACGTGGCAATCGGCTCCATCAACAGCCCGATGCAGTGCATGATGAAAGAAGTCTGCGCCCAATGCCTCCAACGCCACGTCAACCCGCACACCGGCGAAGAGTTCTTCGTTTTCTCATGCTTCAACCAGGACCAGCATCTGGATTTTGTAGATTTCAAGAACCTAAACGAGCGTTTGAAGGCTAATAGTATTCAGGAGAAACTGACGAATCTGTGGTTGGATCGGACTCTAAAAAAAAATATGGCCCCAAATTAGAATCCAATGAAAGGAGCGATTAGATGATTAAACCGTCTTGCCCGATGGCTCGCCGGTTTTTTTCATTTTGGCTCCCATGATGAGAATAATATACGAAAAATATAAGTAGACGTATAAATTTCACAAAAGACTTGACAAAAGCATGTTTATACGGTAAGCTTTAATTATGGAAATTGATTTCATGAAAAATTCGGTGGGTATTGCGGTAACGCAGCTAAAACAGGCTCGGGATCAACTTGTCGTCGCCAGCCAACATGCAATGCGACAAGAAGAGGCGGATTGGAGCCAAATCGAAGGACTGATGGCGGTAATAAAACGCTTAGACTTACTGAGGCAAGATATTGATACGCTTGCAACCGAAGAGGGCACCCAAAGGCTGAGAGAAGACCCTAAAGTCACCGGCCGTATTGACAAATCAGGATATCCGAAATATTTAGCCCGTGAAGACGGAGCAGTAGTAAGAATTGGATTGAGTCAAGATGGGTCGGAATATGAGCATGTAGCCAAGGAGTACGATTTCCGAAGTATTATCGAAATGATTAATCGTTTTGTGCACGCGGAGTACTTTACAGTTGATGAGGTACAGAAACAACTGAACCTTCCTTCGTACCTGACTCATTTGGTGATTTCACTGCTTCGAGAAACGCTAGGCAAGCTAAAATCGCCGAAGCGTGGTCGGTATGCATTTGTGGAGAAAATTCCACTAAATGCAGACTCATTGCTCGGTGAGCTCCGAGCGAGCAGGAATCAGGCCTAGCATCTTTGCAAAGAAAACCCGACGCCACTACGTCGGGTTTGATTCAGACGATACTTCTCTCGTGTCGAAGTATCACTCATATGGTTGGACGGCGACTCGCGTTCGTAGGTCGAGGCCATCCTCTACGCCGCTAATCTGAAAGGCAACTCCCAATCGTAAGGAGAGACCTTTCAATTAGCAGATGATGCTGGCGTTGATTCTTCATTCGTTTAGAAGAAACAACTCCAGCATTATTTTAGCATAGTCGATACTCTCATTTTTACTTCTGCTCATCGAGTCGGCGATGTGTTAAGCTCGACGCCTAACGCTCGTAATAGTTTAATCACTGTTTCGTAACGGGGCTTTGCGCCTGGTGTAAGTGCCTTGTAAAGACTTTCCCGGCCGAGTCCAGCGTCTTTTGCCAGCTTGCTCATGCCGCGAGCCTTTGCTACATCCGAAATTGCCATTAGGAAGACATCGGGATTTGGGTCTTCGAGCGCCGCGTTAAGGTATTCGGCGATTACCTCGTCATTATCGAGATAGTCGGCTGCTTCAAATGGTTTGATCTGATTCATCTTGACCTTCCAGTTCCTTGAGGATTCGTTTTGCCTCACGGATGTCACGCTTCTGTGTGGATTTGTCGCCGCCGCAAAGGAGAAGGTAAATGACACTTCCGCGACGGCAAAAATACGCCCGATATCCGGCTCCGACGTGAATCCGCATCTCGGAAATCCCGTCCCCGACCGGTTCGCAATCTCCAAAATTGCCGGCTTCAGCGGAACGTATTCGGGCAATGATCCGAGCTTTAGCGATCGGGTCACGCAACTTCGCCAACCACGCATCAAATTCAGGTGTGCGGAGAAACGTGTTCACGAAAGAAGTGTATCCAAATAGATACAGCTACGCAAGTATTTCTTTTACGAAGGTTGCGGTAACCCGCCCGACAACGTCACCCCTGCGGTTCTTGACCGGCATTGGCGAAAGATCTGGAAGTGCTGTCTCTACTAGAATATAAAGCTGCTTGAGGATTTCAACCGCGATGACGGGACGGCCGCGATGGTCGTCGCCGTCTTCGACCTTTAGGGCGATGCCGAGGCCGCTTGGGTATTTGTCGGATGGCAGAACGCCGCAGAGCCAGACGCCGTCGGCGCCGACTTTTGAGATTATCTGGCCGGGGGCGGCTTGCATCAGCATGGTGTCGAGGCGGTCGGTGCCGCCGATGAGTTCGGGGTGCCGCATCATCGCGTGGGTGATGCGTGAGGCTGCTTCTTGCACGGCCGGATGGAAATTGAGCGGGAAGACAAGATTTGCAAAGCTTTTTGCCATCGCCGCCACGGGAACCGCAAAATTCGGCGCCGCGCAGCCATCGACGCCGAGGGCTATCTCGTTTTCTGCGATGCCAGTGAAGTCGGAGATGCAACGCAGGATGCGTTTTTGGACGCGGTTTTCGGCTAGTTCGTAGGTCGCGATATCGGCGTCAATGTGCTTTGCGAGGGCGAGCATCGCGGCGTGTTTGCCGCAACAGTTATTGTGAAGCTGAGTCGGTGTTTCGCCTTCACGGATCATTCGTTCGGCTTCTTTCGTGTAGAAAGGAACGTGGGCTCCGCAGTGCAGATCGCTTTCCGTCATTCCGATGCGGTCGAGCATACGTGCGACTCGCTCTACGTGCATCTTCTCGCCCGAATGCGACGCGATCGACATGGCGATCTCATCCTCAGGAAAACCAAATGCGTCCGCCGCTCCGCTCGTGATGAACGGCAGAGCCTGAAACGGCTTAGCCGCCGAGCGAAAGTAGGTCACGGTCGATGGATCGCCGAGCGAGGCGACCGTGTTTCCTTCGCCGTCAACAACGAAGATGTGGCCGCGATGGATCGACTCGACCGTCTCGCCGCGAATGACGTGGGCTAATACTTCAGGTGCCATATTTTTTACCGCAGAGTCGCTGAGACGCAGAGGAATTAAAACTTGCCCAGGAGCAAAGATACCAAATAAAAGCCTGTCAGAAAATTGGAATGAATCAAAGCGAAAATTGTGTGTGCGTCGAGGTGGTCAAAACCTGGTACAAGTTTGGCTGGCCGATCTACCGCCTCGCGTAGTACATCGCAATTCCGGACAGCCTATTGACGTTGTATTTATTGAGCCACGGATATTTTTCAAGCGCGAGATGCGGCATCTCGCCTTCGCAGATCTCGCCGGCTAATTCGCGTTCGCCGAGTCGATAGATGTACGATTCGGCCTCGCGGGCCAGCGTGGTTAGGCGGTCGATCTCCGGGTTGTCGAGTTCGGGGTAGAAGACGCGGAGGCGGTCGTGGATGGGTTTGCGAAAATTCTCGCCCCATTCGGTGGCGAGTTCGAGGGCCTTATTGAGGAGTTCGGATTCGTGGTCGGGTTCGTAGGCGGTGACGGATATCATTTTCGTAACGACATCGCGCTCGCTACCATGACCACTCGGATATGCGGCTGAGAATCTTGGCGGGAAGAACTTGATAAAGGTCAGCCGACCGTCCGAACCGTCTGAAAACGTTATCATCGCCTCGTAAAACCCAGGGTGTAGATGGCTGATGTGGAAGCGGTACTCGGTTTCGTCGCCATTTGCCGACGGAAAATAGCTGTCCACCTCGACCGATCTCACGCGGTCGTTAACGAGAATAGATTCAACGGTTTGCGGAATGACGAGTACCTGAAAATGGATCGATTCGTCTATTGTGATGCGTGCGATGTCTTCGGCTTTATCGCCGACAGCGTACGAAGTCATTACGACAGGGCACTGGCCGGGCGGAATGTTCTCGGCGAACGGAGGGCAGACGATCGAGCCGTTCCGATCTATAGTCGTCGGCGTCCCGTCGCCGCCGTCGGGCAGGGTCAATTCCGGCGTGTCAGCGAGGTCGTAGAGCGTGCCTTCCGGAAAATACGGATTGGGGCCGAGATAGATGAGCATCGTTGGTAGATTCTATCCGAAAATGTGAGCCGCTGGCGAACCTGCTCCCAGAAGTCAAAACGTCGAGTAAAATTGTGTTTTATGCCCGAATTAAAGTAACTTATCTAGAAGTCCGGCTCGCGTAAAATATGTTTATATCATTGATCCTGATAGCTCTGCTCGCTTTTGGCGGAATGGTGCTGACGTATCTCGTCGCCAGGGAAAAACCGATGCTTTGGCGGCTGTCCGCAGGAACGGTGATCGGTTCGGCCGTTTTTGGCATTGCCTCGTTCGTCGCGGCATCGATCGCGGGGTTTAGTGTGCCGGTTTTGATCGTTGCTCTGGCGATCACGCTGCTGCCTCTGCTTCTGCTGCAGCGGCCCGATATCCGGAAGAATTTCCTGCATGATTGGGCCAAGGCAAAAGGTACATTGCAAGGTGCGAATGCGAAGAAGATGCGGCGGTTGGCGTACTACGCGGGATTTTTTCTACTGTTTTATCTCTTCTTCGATAAGACGATGTTCATGATGAACGGCGGTATTCATACTGGCGGTTCACAGAATCTCGGCGATCTGCCGTACCATCTCGGCACGATATTCAGCTTTACCGAGGGCAATAATTTCCCGGTGGTAAACCCTTCGTGGGCGGGAGCGAAATACACGTATCCATTCGTCGCCGATCTGCTGAGTGCGTGTTTTGTGAAGCTCGGTGCGGACGTCATCAATTCGATGTTCGTGCTCAACGTCGCGTGGGCGTTCTCGTTGTTTGTCATTCTTGAGAGCTTCGTCGTCACGCTCACGGGCAGCAAACTCGCCGGCCGCATCGCTCCGCCGCTGCTGTTCCTGAGCGGCGGGCTCGGCTTCTGGTGGATGTCGGCGGATATGTCGGCGGCGGGCAAAGGGCTCTATGATTTCGTGATGAATCTGCCCAAGGATTACACGATCAACGACAAATACCGCTGGGGCAATTCGCTCGTCGTCCTCTTTATGACCCAGCGAAGCTTGCTGCTCGGAATGCCGCTGACCTTGCTTGTACTGAGTTATCTGTGGAAGATCTTCGCGTGTGAAAAGTCGAAAACGGAAGAAGTTGAAAATGGTGAACCGGACAATGCGGGCCGTCGCACATTCTCACTTTCTGATTTTCCCATTTCCGCCCTATTTGTCGGCCTTCTCGCCGGAACGCTGCCGTTGATCCACATGCACAGCTTGGTCGTTCTGTTTATCGTAACGGCATTCCTATTTGCGATGCGGCCGGGCCGTTGGCTGGAATGGATCGCGTTTGGCGTGGGCGTGGCTGTGGTCGCGATCCCGGAACTCGCCTGGCTGATGACCGGAACGGCGACGGAATCAACCAAGTTTTTTGCATGGTTCTTCGGCTGGGACAAACGCGAGACGGATTTTATCTGGTTCTGGTTCACGAATACAGGTCTTCTATTCCCGGTTTTGGCCGCAGGAATTTGGGTCTATATGACGGGCGGAAAGTTTGCGATCCCATCGGGCGAGGTTGGGAAAGTCGAAAACGCCGCACCGATCGAGCTGAAAAAGACGCTGGTCTTATTCTATCTGCCGTTCTTATTCCTGTTCGTGCTGTCGAATTCGGCAAAGCTTGCCCCGTGGGAATGGGATAACATCAAGATCCTGATCTATTGGTTCGCGGGCTCGCTGCCGCTGGTCGCGTTGGCTCTGGCATGGGCGTGGGAAAAGAATAAGATTCTGCGGATCGTTTCAGGCGTGTGTTTTGCGGTACTGATCTTGTCAGGTTCGCTTGATGTCTGGCGAACGGTTTCGGGCCAGATCAAATACGGCGTTTTTGATGCCGACGCTATCAAGGTTGCGGAACAGGTAAGGCAAAAGACCGTTCCAAAATCCGTTTTTCTAAATGCTCCGACATTTAACTCGCCCGTTGTGCTGACCGGGCGGCAATCGGTGATGCGTTACAGCGGGCACCTTGCGTCGCACGGCATCGATTATTATCCTCGCGAGGCTGAGGTGAAACAGATCTATCAGGGCGGCGGCGTGGCGGATATTTTGCTCAAGAAATATAATGTCGATTACGTCCTGATCTCGCCTGAAGAGCGAAACACGCTCAAGGCAAACGAAGATTATTTTAAGAAATTCCCCGTCCTCGCCGAGGCAGGACAATACCGCGTTTACAAGGTGAAGTAAGTCGAGATGGCAAAGAAAAAGAAAATAGCAGCAAAAGGTCCTGCTCCAGTGGCGGAAGCGATAGTTGAGGAAAAAGTTCCGGCAAAGGTCGTCGATGCCGATGCAGTCGAACCCGTAAATGCGGCGCTCGAACGCGACAATGTCTGGCTCGGCTGTTCGGGTGCGATCATCGCGCTCGCAGCGTTTCTGCGCTTTTTCATGCTCGGCCTCAAGCCGCTTCACCACGACGAAGGCGTCAACGGCTTTTTCCTGACGACGCTTTTTAAGGACGGGATTTACAAGTACGATCCGGCGAACTATCACGGCCCGACGCTGTATTACATCTCGGTGGTTTTTGCCAAATTTTTCGGCCTCGAAACGGTGCCCGTTCGCGTGAGCATGTCCATCTTTGGCGTGCTGATGGTTGTGTTGGTCTTGTACCTTAAACGCTATATCGGTAAGGTGGGAACGCTCGTCGCCGCCTTATTTGTAGCACTATCGCCGGGAATGGTTTTTATCTCAAGGTATTTTATCCACGAGATATTCTTTGTGTTTTTGAGCCTCGCGATAGTGCTTTCCGTCGTGCTTTTCATGGAAAAGCGAAGGGCCGGGCCCGGAGCGATCGCGTGGATGTCGGTGCTGCTTTTCACCGCGTTGGCTCCGGTTTCGTTGAATCTTGCGAAATTCATCGGTGGCGATAACGAAGGTGCGTTGTTCGCATTCCGCATCGCATTTTTTCTCGTCAACGCGGGATTTGTTTATTACCTGATCAACAAATTGCTCACCTGGGACGAAGGGCGTCCGCTTTACTTGATCCTAGCTTCGGCGTCAGTCGCGCTGTTTTTTGCCACTAAAGAAACCGCCTTCATCACGCTCGGCACGATGGCGATGGCGTGTTTGAGCGTTTGGGTTTGGAAGCAGATCAAGGATAACGAACCTTATAAGACGAACTGGTTCGGGATCGTTCTCGCGATCCACGGAGTCGTAATGGCGGCGGCACTATTCAAACGTGACGCGCTTGCGGATGGCGGAAAGTGGCTCTCGGATGCGTTTTACCCGGTCAATAAGCCGGCCGAGCCTTTTGTTCTTTACGCGACCATCTTTATCTTGATCGGAACAGTCGCTGCCTGGCTGATATTTGTGTCAGATCTCAGAAGGGCAAACAACACGGAATTCGGCGAGCCGGTCGAGATCAGCTGGAAGACATTTCGTCAGGCTCTGGGCGAACGAACCGACATGATCGTCGTGTCTGCGGCGACCATTGTCGCGTTTATCTATGTGAGTATCCTGTTCTTTTCCTCATTCTTCACGTATTCCGAGGGCTTTTTCTGGCGGGCCTTTGAGGCTTACGCGATCTGGACTAAAACCGGAAATAAAGACCACACGCAAAGCGGCTACGTCGGCTACATTAAATGGGGAATGAAGATCGAGGCTCCGATCATGGTGCTGTCGGTCCTAGGCAGCCTCATCGCAATATTGAAGGGCAAGCACAAGTTTGCTATGTTCACCGCGTTTTGGGCGATGGGACTCGCGGTCGCGTACTCGATCATTCCGTACAAAACACCGTGGCTCGCTCTCAGTTTCCTGCTTCCGATGGCCATTGCCGCGGGATACGGCATTGGGCAGTTGTTTAACTCGCGTAGCAAGAACCAAAAATATGCGGCGATCGCACTTGCGGTCATTGGCTCGGCATTGCTCGCGTATCAAACGTACCAGCAGAATTTCGTCCGCTATGACGACGAAGACATGCCGTACGTTTATGCCCATACACGTCGCGGGCTTCACGATCTGGTCAGCGAGATAGAGCGATATGCAGCGAAGAGCGGGAAGAATCTGGATGCGACGATCGAGATCGTTTCATCGGAATACTGGCCGTTGACGTGGTATTTGCACAACTATAAGGCGAATTTCCATGGCACGTTTGTCGACGCCAGCACCGCCGAGATGATCATCGCGCAAAAGACAGTTCAGGACACCGCGATGATCCAGAAATACTCGACGCATTATAAATACGCTGGAGTTTATCCGCTGCGTCCGGGAGTAAATCTGGTTCTGCTCGTCAGAAATGACCTCGCGGATGCCAAAGATCAGGAGATCAACAAGGTGACGGAGTACAAACCGATTCAGGGGTATACGAACTAGCCAGCGAAGATGCCGATAGCGACGAGAAACGCGCCGATCAGGATGTGCAGAACGTCGTCGGTGCGTTTCCATTTGAACAGCTGTTCAGGGAACAGATGCAGGAAACTGGCGGCGGCCTGATAAAGGTCGATCAGGCCAAAGCCTATATTAAAGGCTCGAATAAGCGGATCGCGTTGAGTAAGTGCTATAGCGATACCGGCAATCCCGAAAATGATGTGAAAGACATTGTACGCCGCAGCTCCGCTCGTCAGGCTTTTATTTGCCGGAATCAGAAATCCCGCGATGCCGGTCAAGACGAGGACGGGGCCAAATATGATTAGGACGTAATAGTTCATCAGGAAATAGCAGATCGCCGCACATCATATCACAACAAACAGGAAAATATTCGAGTGACCGAAAACCTTTTCTGGTCACGTTCGTATTAGATCGCATATGAAACTCAAATCGCTGTCATTCGTTCTCCTGGATCTCGCTGTAATCGCTGCTTCGACTACAGTGTTCGCCCAGACGGCGAAGCCCGTGCTTGTGGCTCTCAATAAAGCCGAGAACACGCTCGCGATCATCGATCCCGCGTCGATGAAGGTTACGGCTAGGGTCGCAGTTGGCGACGGGCCGCACGAGGTTGTATTATCGGCGGATGGAAAGACGGCTTTCGTTGCGAATTACGGCGGCGCGGCGGGGCCGGGAAACTCGATCTCCGTGATCGATTTGGCGACGGCAAAGGAAATTCGCCGCGTTGACGTATCGCCGCTTTTGAGGCCTCACGGGCTACAGATGCTGGGCGGAAAGCTGTATTTCACGTCCGAGACTAACCGCATCATCGCCCGCTACGATCCGGCTGCGAACAAGGTCGATTGGATGATGGGAACGGGCCAGAATTCATCTCACATGATCGCTGTCTCGGCGGACCAAAAGAAATTTTACACCTCGAATATTGGTTCTGACTCGATCACAGCATTCGAGTTTCAAGCCGTACCGCCGTCAGGTTCGCGCATTACGCATATCCCGGTTGGAAAACAGCCCGAGGCGATCGATCTGTCGCCTGATGGCAGGGAAGTGTGGGCGGGACTAAATGTTGATGGAGCCGTCGATGTTGTCGATACGGCGACGAACAAATTCAAGGAACGTGTAAATATCGGCGGCCGGCCATATCGCGTCAAATTTACACCCGACGGCAAAAATGTCGTCTGCACGATGATCGCCGCGAAAGAGATTATCGTCCTCGATGCCGCGACACGAAAAGTTGTTAGAAAGATCGCGCTCGAAAGCGTGCCGATGGGGATTGTCTTCTCAGCGGACGGCAAAACAGCCTTCGTAACCATCAACGGCCCGGACGCCGTCATTAAAGTAGATCTCGAAAAAATGGAAGTAAAAGGCCGCGTCGATTCCGGAAAAGGGCCGGATGGGATCGCGGTATTCGGAATATGACGATTCGAAATTTCAAATTTGGGATTTGAAACTAAAGGAAAGATCCAGATATGCACTTATTGAATAAACTCAGCGTTATTGTCGTTTTCGCGGTTTTCGTTGTTTCAACGCCTACGACCTTTGCCCAAAAGACGGCAAAACCTGTGGCAAAAGCTGCGGCTCCCTCCTTTGGCAATGTCGAGGGTATTTCGGCAAAGCAGCTCAAGGAATATTTGACGTTCATTGCGTCCGACGAACTTGAGGGCCGCGACACGCCGTCCCGCGGGCTCGATATTGCGGCGATGTTCATTGCTCAGCACCTGGCGAGTTGGGGAATTAAGCCGGCGGGCGGTAACGGGTCTTATTTTCAAAAAGTTCCGCTGCGACGATCAAAGATCGACCCCGATAAATGTCGTCTCGAGATCAACGGACAGCAATACGTCTATGGCAAAGATTTCATGGCAAGTATGGTAAACGGCGATATTCCTTTGAGCCCGATGGTCTTTGCCGGAAACGGTTGGGTCGTAAAATCCAGGAACGTAAATCCTTATCAGGGCATCGACGTTAAAGATAAGGTAGTTATCGTTACCAGCGGCCTGCCCAAAGGTGTTACAAACGCGGATCTGCAAGGTCCCGATGGCGGCACTTACACTTCGCCAACTCTGTACGCGCAGATGAACGGAGCCAAGGGCGTTCTCGTCTTTGCAAGTTTTAACACTCTCGCGAACATGGAACAAGCCAAATACAACGCTGCGGACAAAGGCTTTGTCCAGTTTGGCAAGCCGCCGGCAGTCAACATCACGATCCCGACGCTGACAGTCACACCGCGGGTCGTGGCGGCACTGTTTCAAGGCGAAAAGGTAAACGCGTCGGTCTTATTCACGAGGAATATCACCGGCGAAGGTAACGATTCGTTCGAATTGACTTCTGCGAAAAAGGTTAGTGCCTCGGTCAGCGTAAAAGCGGAGGATATTAATACTCAGAACGTCGTCGGTATTCTCGAAGGCTCGGATCCGACTCTGAAAAGCGAGTATGTCGCGATCGGTGCCCATTACGACCACGTCGGTATGAATCCATTTGCTCCGGGCCCGGACAAAATATGGAACGGCGCCGATGACGACGGCAGCGGAACTGTATCAGTGCTTTCGATCGCGGAGGCTTTTGCAAAAGGTTCGGTGAAACCGAAACGGTCGATCCTGTTTATCTGGCACGCCGGTGAAGAAAAAGGCCTTTGGGGCAGCGAGTATTTCACGAATAATCCTACGGTTCCCATCACGTCGATCATCACCGAGCTGAATATCGATATGATTGGCCGTTACCAGGCTCCGGGAGAGGAAAATCATCCGCAGAACAAACGGCTTCCGAAACCGGGCGAGATCTTTACTATCGGCAACAAGATGATGAGCACCGAACTCGGCAAGTTGGCCGACGATGTGAACAAATCGTACCTCAATCTAAACTTCAACTCGCAATACGACGGGCCTGACCACCCCGATCAGTTCTTCTATCGCTCGGACCACTTCAACTATGCGAGGAAAGGCGTGCCGATCATTTTCTTTATGGACGGCGATCATGCGGATTATCATCAACCGAGCGATTCGGTCGAGAAGATCAACTTCGGGCAAATGGAAAAGGTTGTGCGAACAATTATGGCAACCGGATGGACGCTCGCAAATGCACCAACCCGGCCAAAAGTCGATAAACCGCTGCCAGCATCGGTCACAGGCAATTAAGGAGTTTTCTATGAGACAACTTTATTCGGTTTTCGCAACGCTACTAGCGTTGTCCAGCTACGCGTTTGCCCAAACGACGGCCTTTATCGGTGTAAACGTCATACCGATGGACCGCGAACGTGTCATCGCGAATCAGACGGTCGTCGTTAAAAATGGCGTTATTGCTGAGATCGGCGACACGGCAAAGGTGAAATTTCCAAAGGAAACAACGGTCGTGGACGGCAAGGGAAAATATCTCATTCCCGGCCTCGTCGATATGCATACGCACCTGATGTCGGACGATGCATTTCCCGACGAGCTTGCACCTGACGAGCTAAAGATAATGGTCGCGAACGGAGTGACGACGATCCGTCTGATGATCGGAACACCGGAACAGCTTGTCCTTCGGGCTAAATCTGCCGCCGGGCAGATCATCGCACCGACGATGTGGTGTGCTTCGCCGCATCTCACCGGCCGCGCGCAGGGAAACGACTATGTCGTCAACACGCCGGACGAAGCCCGTGCCGCTGTTCGCAAAGCGAAGGCCGATGGCTACGATTTCATCAAGGTCACGACGTTCATCAAATCGCTCGTCTATGAATCGGCGGTCGACGAGGCGGCAAAGATCGGCATTCGTGTCGTCGGCCACGCGGACAGCCGCTTTGTGACCGTTCCGCGTGCGTGGAAAGCAAAACAGCAGATCGAGCATCTCGACGGTTATATCGAGATGCTGCTTCGCGACGACGCACCGATGAAAGGTTCGGTCTCGGACCTGTACATTTATCAGCCACGGAATTGGGAAAGTCTCGATTACATCGACGAGAAAAAGATCGCTGATGTCGCCCGCAAGACGGTCGAGTCAAATCCGTTTGTCGATCCGACGCAGAGCTTTATGAAAAATACTTTCGGCCTGCCGCGAAGCGAGGAATCGACACGAGCACAGCCGGATTTCAGATTCTATCCGACAAAGACGCAGGATTTTTACATCAACTACATGAAGCGTACTCCGCTAAATCAGGTCAGTTATGAAAAGCGTGCTCGATGGATGGACCTCCGCAATAAGCTGATCAAGGCAATTCATGATGCGGGCGGCAAGATCATGGCTGGATCGGATACGCCGGAATTCCTGTTTCTATACGGCTTTACGATGCACCGTGAACTAAAGGCCCTCGCGGACGCGGGCCTCCCGAATTATGCTGTGCTGGCTGCCGCGACGCGTAACGCTCATGAATATCTCGGCTCGCTCAAACGCGCGGGTACCGTCGAAAAAGGCAAACAAGCCGACCTCATCCTGCTCGACGCAAACCCGCTCGATGACATTACAAATACCGAAAAACGAAGCGGCGTTATGCTCAAAGGCAAATGGTACACGCAACCCGAAATGAACGCATGGCTCGACGAGATCGCCCCGCGATTTCATAACGCTGTGCTTAAAGAAGACAAGTAGATACAGTTTTGTTGATCAGTTGCCGTGGTCGATCAGCATAATAAACAAGGGTCTAGAGTAGTTAAGCATCAATTGACAGGTGCTAAACTACTGATATGGTACAAGTTAACCGGTATTATCGCCGTTCCCGAATCGCAGAGAA